>DAOLCO010000021.1:0-53183 GCA_035327825.1 Oligoflexia bacterium
CGAGTATAACAAACTGTTTTTTGCCAGCCGATACTCGGCGGCAAAAACTTTAACGTTATGTGCCAACGAACCTTACTTGACCGGGTTCTAATAAAGGTAATAGCAAAAGAACTTCTGGGATTAAGGGCTCTAAGTCTGAAACCCTATTTGATTTGGTTTTGAGAACTATAATTGCGAGATTTAGATTAATTGTATTCTGTTGGAAAGATAGATTTCTATCCACGGTCACAAAAATATCAAATTCATTTTCTGCTAGCGCAAGGATTTTTCCGTTTTTAAAGGACGCCCATCCCATTTGGGGAACAGTTTTGACTGAAAGCCCATTAAAACATCTAACCAGGCGCCTATCTATACATTCATCGAGGAGTATTTTCATGCAGCTTCTTTGGATGCTAGCTCTCCAGCTTCTTCCAAGAATGAAATAACTTGTTCAAGTTTAACGGTAGGGAAACCATCAAGAAAATCATTAATAGAATCACCAGCTTTTAGGTAATCGAGTAAGGTATCGACTGGTACTCTTGTACCAGAAAAAACTGGAGTCCCACCCATAATCTCAGGATTGATAGTAATTACTCTTGACATAGCAGAAGGATATCATGAATGTTGGCTCATAACAACGCGTTTTTGCGGAGCCAAAATTGGCCCGCAAAACTTTCCGTTATGCAACTATTCTATTTAACTCTTCATAACCAGTTATGTACTCTGGGCGATCATCTTAGGAAGCAGTTTTCCTCAAATTGCTAGTACCCTCTAAATCTTAAAAGGATATAGCGGGTACTAGTTTCTGTTGTTTCTGTATTTCGGGAGATGAGAATGCACAAGATTGTTCCAAATAGCGTCGGTAAATTACGTAGTTTTTGCATTACAGTTGGACTCCGAGAGGGGTACGATCAGACTGCAAAAGAGTATGCGTCAGATACGGTTCGAACTTCTGCTCTGGGATGGATGTCCCAACGAGCTAAGAGAAATGAGCCTTTTTTGACCGGAACTTTACGTGGCGGTGAGGTTCTTTACGCTTATCCCAAGGAGAACGGCGGTGCGGTAGAATGTCACGAGCCAGCAGTCGAGTTTTCAGGATTGGTGAGTACGCTTTATAATGCGACACTCACCGACGATGAAGTAAAAGAAATTTTGAATGAGCTTGCCGAATGGCTTGCTGCTTCAACAAATCAAACTCGAGTTTATGTTTGCTATTGTGACGAGACTTGGGTTTTGCAACGCGAAGGCAGTGTAACTCCTCGTGGTGACACTGTCTAAGGTTAAATGGTTATAGCGAGCGGAGTAAAATAACACTCCGCTCGCTCGGGAAATGGTTTACTTAGGATGATCACCCATGGTACTTTGCCTAACAACTCGTTTTTGCACAGTGCTAACGCACGTGCAAAACTTTCCGTTACCTCTCTTTTGTAAGTTCTATTCTGGGATGGTTTGAAAAAAACCACATAGCAACCGGAGCAACCAGAGTAAGAGGAAACGGGACTGGGTTGGAATCATAAGCCGGATAGTCTTGACTGACCTTAGACAAGGCCGCTCACCTACTTGGATTGCAACCGCGACCAACCGTGTACTCCATATTTGCCAAACACCGCCCCCGCTTTTTCTTTAAATATACCTCTCTGGTTGCTCCGGTTGCTCTGTGGTTTAATTTAGTCGTCCCTGAAAAAGTCAAAAACGATTTATATAATTTACCAGAAGATCCCTATTGGTCTAAAATAGCGCCGAAAGAAGAGAAAGAAGACATAGATTCTGTCAAAAGATTTGGCAAAAATAATGTTATTGATCCACTTTTTCAGATTAAAAGCACAAGCAGCCATAAGAAGATTGGTGGAGTCTCCAATTAACAAAAATACAAAAATGAAAGACTGGTGGGGAGGAAAAAGTTCTGGCTTGATGTCTTGCGAGGAGCGGATTGTTTTTGAAATTTTTCCTAAGCTAAATCAACACCGTATAATTTCAAAAATCCCTCGGAGAAATTGCGATCAGCAATTTTGAGAATGAGCTCCTCGGAAGACATCAAGACAGAACTTCTTTGGTGGGGGAAGCTATCTATTGATACTAAAATCAGACTTCTCCATTTAGCTCTTCAACCAGGTTTTTTATCCTTTCTTAGTAATTCCGGTCGATTCTTATAGCTCTTTATTAGGGATTATTTCGCATTAACAATAACCTAGCAGTTTTTCAGGGACGACTAAATAATCAAGAGTTGAAATCATCCTGGCGATGCACTTCTTCTAACTATCTCAGCGCATACAGCATTTTTTGAATGGCAATACTACGATTCTCTATTTGGTTGTGTTTATGACTGAATTGAAAATTACCTGTTCATACCCATGAAGTCTTGAAGCCCCCTCTGCATCCGCTCCATTGTAATAAGAGTTCTCCTCTCCATAGACTGAACCCATTGCATTAAGTAAATTATAAGGGCTAGTTACAGTTACTGCGCTGATATAACCCGGCTCCAAATAAATATTGCACTTTCCGGTCACATACTTTTGTGTATCACGTAGATATGTTTTTAAATTCTCATAATGCGGGTCAAAAAACCGTGCTTCATGTAATAATCTACCACATTCTTCGGCGAGAATTTTTTTCCAATAGATTTGAGATTGAGAAAGTGTAATTTTTTCTAGTGCACGATGTGCCTCATAAATTAAATCCGCTGCTGGAGACTCGTACGAAAATCTACCCTTCTTACCTGGAATGGAAGTGCCTACTTGATAATGCCTACCGATTCCATAATCGCTTCCAATCTTTGTTAGTTTGCGAATACAGGCAATTTGGCCTTCAGTAACCACTTCGTCAAAAACAAGCTTTTGTATCTCTCCAGATTCAAAATATAACTGTATAACTTTTGGTTCTACTCCTTGCCTTATATGAGATATCCATTGATCTGAAGGTAGAAGGCATTCAGATTTGTGAGTCTCTCCACCACCAATGTAATTACCCCATAATCCAATATTATAAGAATATTTGGTATTCTTCTCATTGGCGGTAATGCCATGTTCGCGTAAGAATTTCATCTCAAAATCCCGGCTAAAACGAAACTCTCTGACCGGTGCAATGACTTTGATATCTCCTTTGCCTAGCACAGCAGCAATCAGATCAAATCGATACTGATCATTCCCAGCTCCCGAAGAACCATGAACAAATATATTGGCATTTTCTTTCTTGCATACTTCTAGAGCATGCTTTCCTTGTACTAATCGCTCAGAGCCAACGCATAGAGGGTAGCCATCTCTACTAATGTTTCCGTAAATTAGGTACTTGATTATTTCATCATAGTAGTCTTCCGATCCATCTATCGAATAATGTTTGTCACTACCAACTTCCTTGGACCTTGCATCTATCGTTTTTAATTCCTCTTCTGAAAAACCTCCAGTGTCAACAGTGCAAGTTACGATCCTACTTAATCCATATTTTTCTCTCAGAAAAGGAACACAAAAAGAAGTATCTAATCCTCCGGAAAAAGCAACTACAGCAATTCCACCCTTAAATTCGGATAATTTTTTTGACAACTCTGATTCTAAAACAATATCGTTATCCATAAAATATTCTAGTTGTTGTAAATCATTTCTGTTCTGGGCATATATTGATAATAGTCCGCCCCATTATCTTGATAAAGACTGTGGATCTGTATGCTAGAGAAAACTAATTTATCATACAGGTGCATGTGTTTTTTGTAAAATAGCAAGTCATTTGGGACTACCCCGCAAGCTAAGAAGCGCCCATGTTGTTTGGAAATTAAGCTTATAAAATTTGTGGCTTTTCTTCTGTAAGTATTGTATCTGTTCAATTCTAGTTCTAATGGGATCGTTTCCAAATGTCATTTTTTTAACTAGAGCTCTTTTAGTGTTAAAAATCAGAGCAGAATGGGTATAGGCCTTGAGGATATTTTTAAGAGGGATATTTTTAAGATGCTTTATTATTCACAGAAAAGGATATTTTTAAGGGAGTCAATCTGCTGTTAAAAAAATCACTCCTCGTCTACCCCCTAAAGTCGCTCCTAAACTATCTGGCCAATCCATCAATACGCCTTAATTTGTTTGATAAAGGCGCATGGATCCTGTATTATTGGACTTATTAACTGAATTCCCCAAATTGGCACTGAGTAGAATAATGAGAGTTAATAATCATCCCGGAATATCAATTGACCCGAAGATATGTAGTGGCAAGCCAGTAATTACTGGAACAAGGTTGCCTGTTAGTCTAATACTTGGCGCATTGTCGGCGGGGCAGTCCGCTGAGGAATTATTGGCCGATTATCCATCTTTGAAAAAAGAGGATATTTCTGCCGCGCTTGCGTTCGCCACAGAGCTTTCAGACTTTCAGGATATAAGCTCGGAAGCTGCATAAATGCTATTTTTTCTTGATGAGAACTTTCCTCTAGGAGCCGTATTGGCCCTTGAATTATTGGGGCATCGTACGATCAGAGCACTTGATGTATTTGAACAAGGTAGCTCTGATGAAGAACTGTTTGAGTACGCCAATAAGAATAATGCTGTATTCTTAACAACCGACAAAGATTTCTACCACACTATTCCAATTAAATGTGATGTTAGGGGTGCCAGGATTATTGTTATTGCCATTTCAAAACCTAATTCCATCAATATTATTAATAGATTATTATCTTTTATCAATACTATCGAACTTGAACAGGTTACTGAGGGAGCATTCCTAGTTAACGATAAAAAAATTTTTAAAAGGCATGGTTCCCGTTAATGATACTTAAATAAAATCCAGCTTAGTGCTACAGGGGCCTGTTGCCAAATGGTTCAGCTTTCCATCATACCATTTCTAACTCTATGACTTCTTATAGTAGCTCTACCCAGATCAGACTCCTCCCAGAACATCATAATCTCGCTAAGGGAAAATACCGTAAAATCTTGATTATAAAGACTTAATAACTAATCTTCCCCTTTTTCATAATATGAACTGTAATCTAGTTTTAAGCTAAAGTGTGGTTCATATTATATCAAGTATTAATAATGTTCACACTAAGTAATAACTTATACAACTTACCATAACGCAAGCAGACTTTTTACTCTAACAAATTCACCCCCCTCAAAAAAGAACCCGTAAAATAAAATCAGGGGGCAAAAGAAAAGAGAGTCTGTCAGTACCAAGAGGAAAACTCAAAGCCGCAGCACGAGCCAGAGAGTAGTAGCGTCTTACTCTACGCTATCTCCCCGGCGAGCCATTTGGCCGAAGGCACTGACAGACTTTCTTTTCGGGGTGGCGACAGCGGGGAAGAAATAAAGATTAAATTAACACCAAGTGACGAATGCTTTACTATATACTCAGAGCAATAGACCACTACCCCTCAGATGGAATATAGCGAAAGAGGATCATTAATCGCACATGTTTTAATTACCTCAATTCATCCTCTGTAATTTCATGACCAAGGGCGGCATAGTAATCAGTAAGAGCTATGCGATATGCCAGTATGCTGTCAATTTCTCTAACTGCCGCATCAGACGTTGTCTGCTCTCTAAGGTTAACAAATATCAGATTACTATCTCCCTGAACGAATTTTATTCGCTCCCCCTTTTCAAGCTCCGCTGCAAGTGCATGCTCCTTTTTCGCCACAACAACCCTGTCTTTTGCAATTTGAATGGCATTAATCGAGTCTGTTACTTCGACCCTGATTCTATCTTTAAGGTTATTAATAACTGCATCAATTTCTTTCATACGCGCACTAAGGGCCGCGATTCTACCATCCTGGGATCTGGTCTGTATCGGAACTTCTACCTTAAAACCGACATTAACTTCTGCATCACTTCTTCTTGTACTTTCTGCTCCCAAATCCCGTGCCAGATAACTTTGCAAGTCAATTTGCGGAAGAAGATTATTCTCGGCAACCTCAAGGTCAGCTTTAACCTGCTCCCTGAGAAGAGAAAGATTTTGTAAATCGGGGCGCATTTCATGAGCTTTGGTGATCTCTTTATTCGGTGAATCGGTGATGATCTCTTTTACCTCAACCAGATTATTTGCAGGCTTCATCATGCCTATATCACGTGGAATACCGTATTCATCACGATAAAAAAGAGAAAGGTTGTATTCTGCGTTTACCAGTTTTCTTTTTGCTTCAAGTAATTGCGTTTCTCTCTGCAAAACCTGACGCTCATTATCTGTCTGATCAAATTGGGCAAGATCCCCAGCCTCAGTTCTCTTTTTAAATTGATTATTTCTATCCTGGGCAACAGATAGAAGCTCTTCAAATACGGCAAGTTTTTGATGAGCGGCAACCCATTCCCAGAACGTAGATCCGCCATTTCTTAGGAGGTTTATTTTTGTAAGCCTCAGATTGAGATCGGCAACACGCTGCCCAATGTCAGCTTTTCGGATCTCTGCTCGTCTTTGGTCAATGCTTCTGTTTCTAAGAATTGGAACCTCAAGCCCTGTTCTAATTTCTCCAGTATTATTGGTTTCGAAGTAATTATCATAAATCGGGAAACTTCCGGTTCCTCTTCTTGCGCCAGCAATTAATCTGCTTCCGAACAGCTCAAATGGCTGCTCAATGCTTGCATCTGCATAGTCCCCAGAATATTTTCCAAATACGTAACTCCTGTATTCTCCCTTCATAACTCGATCAAATGCACCCTTGCTTGCAAGAAAAGAACCTTTTTGGCCTTCTATATTTTCTTTTGCCGCACTTATCAGGGGATGATTTTCAAGTATATTTTCAAGGACAAGGCCAGGAGTGAGCACAGTTTTATGATTTGACGTAGGGGTAACTTTGTTGCTCTTCTCGTTCGCATATGCAGGTAAAATCAGCACAACAATCAGGAAAGCAGCAACTGACAGGAAAAATGATTTAGCTACCAAAACGACTCTCTCCCAGAGTTCTTGATTCGCCGGGCCCCCGAATTTCACTTGGAGCAATAACTGGCTGGTTTTCAGTCGAGACCGGGAAGGCATTAAACCTTCGCCAAAGCTCCCAACCAAGTCTTACCGTGTCAAGCATTACCCAACCAACTGCCCTTACTCCCTGTCTTAAATAAGGCGCCTCAGGCCAACCATTAGGATCATCCGGAGTAACAAGAATTCTAAAGTTGCCACTTCCATCATCTGATGGGTCAATTAGTGATACCGTACCTCCAAATGTACCAATAGCAACAGAAGGCCAACCACTGAATTGAATTGCTGGCCAACCCTCGAACTGAAGCCTTACATGTCGTCCAATGCTTATTATTGGCAAGTCATTACCCTTAATCAACAGTTCTACTGCCAGATCTTCTGATTCTGGAACTATGGTTGCAAGTCTTGATCCCTGCCTTACATAAACACCGCCCTGGGGGGCTAGTATTCTTTGTACTATTCCATCTCTTGGCGCAAGCACCTTTTGTGCTGACTGGCGGGAAAGCCTGCTTTCTATTCTGACAAGCTCCGCAGATGCGCTTGCTACTTCACTTGCGAATTTTGCGGTTTCAATTTCGGCCATTTCATAGGCCCTTCTGGAACTAAGTCCTTGCTCAAAGAGGTTTAACTGCCTGTCCAGATTTTTTCTGGACGCTTCCCAGCTTTTTTGATTTGCCGTTAATTTGGCAAGAGCCGCATCTCTTTCCTGGGAAACGCGCTCGAGAAAGTTCGGATCTATATCGGCTATATCAACTATTAGCTCACCTTTTTTTACATGCGCTCCTTCCATAACGTGCCAATGAACTATTTGCCCGTCTACTGGAGCGTCAATTTGTTGCTGTCGTTCATTCGGAGAATATGCAATTACCCGCCCTGATCCTTGAACGGTCTGAACCCAGGGTATTATTACGAGGCTCATAATTCCGGCTATAATTGCAGAAAGAACAATGGAAGCGGCAAGTGAGATAGAGCGCTTTGACCTGACAAGTGAGGGAGTTTTAAGGGGAACTCCAACTTCCTTTTCTATCTCTCTCAGGGTTCTGTAATCTTTGCCGTTTATGTTGGTCATCTTCGGACCTCCTCAAACTGCTTATTGGAGATAGTATAAGCAACAGGAAATTGCTTTAAAATATCCTCTTCATGAGTGAAAACAAGCGTAGTCCATGGACATGCAGGGCTAAACAGGGAATTAAGAATGTGTTTTCTTGCCTTTTCATCAATTAAATCCAGCGTTCCATCCAGAATCAGAAGACGAGGATTGTTCAAAATTCCCCTTGCAACCATCAGACGAAGCGCCTGACCTCTTGATAGGGGAAATGGAGTTCCCCGCAAAACTGTAGTTAAACCATTTGGAAGGGCAAATACATCTTTTGATAAATCCACTAAATCAAGCGCCATTCTTACTTTTGCATCACCCGCATCAATTCGTCCAAGAGTAAGGTTGTCAAGAATTGTACCATGAAAGATTTCGATATCGGTTATAAGAGAAACTTCATCTCGAAGCTCTTTCGGGTGAATTGTTGTTATATTAAACTCATCCAGTCGTACCAGCCCCTGAGAGGGTTCGGCCAAACGGAACATGATTTTGGCAAGAAAGCTTTTTCCGGAACCGTTTTCACCCCAGATTGCAACTTTTTCACCGGCAGGTATTTCCAGAGAGGCGTTTTCAAGTGATGGCTTGTTAAGCGCTGGTGACATTATGGAAATATTTTCTAAAGTAAGTTTCGCGGGTTGTTCTCTCACTCCAAAAAGTGAACCACTCAAATCTTCAAATGGCAGATCAAGTAATGAGTCAAGTTTTGCAACTCCAGCAGACAAATCATAAAAACGTTCCAGCTGCTTTCCCATCTTGGCTATGTTTAACAGTACCATGCCAAAAATAATTTCAGCAGCAACAAGCTGCCCAAGCGTCAACTGACCTTTTATAACCAGCCAGCCACCCAGGCCAAGCAGCATGCTGCTTGCTACGGTTTGTATAGTAAGAGCGGCTATATTTTGCCAGATAACATGAAGGAAGTGACGACTTCTTCTAAACAAATAATTATCTACAAGTTTGTCGGCAACCTGAGCCGCAAGGATTTCTCCAGGCGAAGATTTGAAAAGTGTTGGCATTGATGCCAGATCCTGAATCCATGCAGCAAGTTCATACTTTGCATCTGATTCTTTTACGGCAGATGCTACAGCATTGATACCGATTAATGAAAAAAGAACCACAACACTAAAAAGAAGAATCAGGGCAAAAGCAAGAAAAATAGGATGATAAAATGCTACAAGCCCGAGACCGAGTACAACCTGAAAAAAAACGGCAATTCCATCAAGAAGCAGTGTTGCCAGGATTTTCTGCACCTGAAAAATTTCCAGAAAACGAAGTACATACTCGGGACCAAATTTTTGATCGAACTTTTGTCTGTCAATGTGTGGTATTCTTGCTGAAAGAAGAAGCGCCATCCGCGTAACAAGGCGGCGCTGAAGAATTTCAACGGTGTATAGCTGAATAACCTGCATGACCCCAGAAAAGGCAAGAACTCCTGCAACAATTATTGTAAGAATCACGACCGGTTGCAGCAATGTTCCAAAGGCAACCGTATTTACAAGAGACTGAACAGCAATTGGAAATGCCAGAGAAAAAAGCCCAACTCCAATGGCATAAACAAGAACAACTGAAATATCTTTCCAGTCACCCCGAACCAGGGCAAAAATTCTTCTAAGAGCATAAATAGAGCTGTAGGACTTGTTAGCCATGTAATACTATAATTCCAAACCCTATTAGTTTAATTGGTTTTAACCAAGCTTTTTAACACAGGTTAGTTAGATGATAAAAAAGTATTTTAGACTTTTTCAAATAGTTATATTTAGATAAAGATCAGTATTTTATTGCGTCAATTTGGCTTAGGCGTCGAGCTTTTCCAGAAAAGCTTCAAATTCGGGCCTTGAGAAAAATGATATCCTGACTTCTCCCTTGCCACTTGCCGACATTGATACCTTAACTTTTGTTCCAAGGGCCCTTCTTAGCCTTTCTTCAAGATTCATGTTCATTGATGGGGAATCTGTATCTTGATTTTTGCTTCCTTCCGGATTTCTTTTCTTTTTCTTTTCCGAGGCCCTTTTTTCTGCTTCTCTTACGCTAAGTTTGTTTTCAAGAAGCTCTTTTGCAAGCGCTTCCTGAGCAAGAGGATCTTCCAGGGAAAGAATTGCCCTTGCATGTCCTGGACTTAGTTTTCGCGTTGATAACATCTCCCGAACAGATGCAGGCAAGTTAAGAAGACGAATAGAGTTCGCTATTGAGGAGCGATCCTTTCCAACAACACTTGCAATGTCTTCCTGGCTTGCGCCAAAGTTATCGATCAGGCTTTTATAGGCATTAGCTTCTTCGATTGGGTTTAAATCCTGCCTTTGAATATTTTCAACAATACCAAGTTCAAGAGTCTCACGATCAGAGAGAGCCCTTATTATTGCAGGTATTTCTATTAATCCAGCCTCTTTTGCTGCTCGCCAGCGTCTTTCTCCTGCGACAATTTCGTACTCCTGAAGAGATTGTGAAATTGGAACAATATCCGATTTTCTAACCAGAATTGGCTGAATAAGCCCTGATTTTCGAATAGAAGTTGCAAGCTCTCGTATTTCCTTTGATGAAAATTCCTTCCTGGGCTGTTTTGGATTTGGAGTAAGCCTGTCGATGGGAATCATTTTTAATCCAGCATCCTGCTTTTCACCGCCGGGCTTTTTTGCTGATATTTTGGTTTCAGGTATATGGCTTGCCGGAACGAGAAACGGCTCTTTTTTAACTGAAGGTGCTCCCTTAGCAACCGAGTTGTTCAGGGCAAGGTGAAATCTTCCTCTGATCAGATTATTATCTTTTGGTCCACCCGATCCAAATTCTATACTGCTTGCCGACAAATTGGCTACGGCGACCTCTTTATGAATATCTGCTTTATGTATATCTGGGTAGCTCGAAGTATCTGCCGTTTCATTTTTCCCGAAAAGATCGTCTGTCTTTTTATTTTCAACTATTGTAGGCGAGAGCAGAGCGGAAAGTCCTCGTCCGAGTGCCGTTCTTTTCCCTCCGGGATTTGCTCCTTTTCTTACCGGAGTATCTTGCGCCACTAAAGTTTCGTCCTGTTTGCTGCTCACTTTATTAAACTCCTCTATTGCACGGGCCACGAGCGAAACATTTTTTTGCTTGTATGGAGGTATTGAGCCCGGTTTGCTACTCATAAAAACTATCTGTTTGCCTCTATTTTGATTTCTTCATTTTGAAGTTCAGAATGTGTATCTTTTTGATAAAATCCCTGGTTTCTTTCAATCAGCTCATCGGCAAGGTTTTTATAGGCACGCGCTCCAAGCGACTCTGGATCGTATAAAAAGATTGGCTTCCCAAAACTTGGACTTTCACTAAGCCTTACATTTCTCGGAATTACAGTTTCAAATACCTTTTCTCCAAAAAAATCACGCGCCTCAATTGCCACCTGTCTTGCGAGATTGGTTCTTCCATCATACATCGTAAGAAGCACCCCCTCTATTTCCAGATTCGAGTTAAGCCTTTCTTTGGCAAGGGAGACTGTTTCCATGAGAGAAGAAATCCCCTCCAGGGCATAATATTCACATTGCAGGGGCACAAGAATTGAGTCAGCAGCCACGAGAGCGTTCACAGTTAAAAGGGCAAGAGAAGGCGGGCAATCAAGAATAATGAAATCAAACTGGGATCTTATTTTATCAATTTCATTTTTCAGTATTAGCTCTCTTCCAGCCACATTGTAGAGCTCAAGCTCTACCCCAACAAGATCATTATTTGCGGGGGCGATCCATAATCCGGCTTGTTCGGTTCCAAGAATAACCGAATACAGATTAAATTCCCCGGTAAATACGTCGCAAAGTGTTGAATTTAAAGAGTTTTTGTTTATTCCGAGTCCACTTGTCGCATTTCCTTGAGGGTCAATATCTATCAGGAGCACTTTATTTCCTGATATAGCCAGGGCGGATGCAAGATTTACGGAAGTGGTTGTTTTTCCAACCCCACCTTTTTGATTAACCACTGCTATTATCTTTTTCATATGCTTATAGGGATATCATAGCTTGGTTTATTTGAATAGTATGTCCTGATGAAATCCAGTGTTTCACGTGAAACATGACACTCCCATAAACACACTTTGGTCCATTTTTGATTCCCAAGTGCTTTTTATGTAGGGAGTGTTGCGAAACGGCTTTTTAAAAATCGGGCCTTCAAGATTGAAGAAATAGACCTTAGTTAGACTTTTTTGTTTTACTCCTTGTATCTGGTATTTCTAGGGCCATCCTTGGCCCTAGAAATACATTGCATTTTCGGATCGACGTTCCGAAAATGTGAACGCCATCCAGGCGTTCAGGCCTGTTTTGCAACAGGCCCATGTAGTAAGTGAGGTTTTTTAATTATGAGCCCTGTGACGTTTCACGTGAAACGTGTCTTCGATACAGTGACCTGCTAGTTGAGTTTTTGTGCCCCCCCCCTCACAGTCTTTTCTTATATCTTTCTTGGGTTCTTACCACAGAGACATAGAGATTTTTTAGAGTCTGGGAATTTGTAGATTCTTAGAGAGTACAAGCCTATTAGATTTTCTTGTCTTCCTCCTCTGTGTCTTTGTGGTTAAACCCCAAAAATAACAATTACTTGCTTTGTCGCCGTCACCCGTAAAATAATTTTAAGATATCAATGCGTTTTTAGCGCTGTGGCAGAGCCGCCCGCAAAGTTTAGCCACACAGTGGAAGGCTCCATTCTGTTTATGTTATGTTTCACGTGAAACATGTCTTCGAAACAATGACCTGCTAGTTGAGTTTTTGTGCCCCCCAGTCTTTTCTTATGTCTTTCTTGGGTTCTTATCGCAGAGACACAGAGACACGGAGGTTTTTTTAGAGTCTGGGAATTTGTAGATTCTTTAGAGAGCGCAAACCTATTAGATTCTCTTGTCTTCCTCCCTCTGTGTCTTTGTGTCTCTGTGGTAAGAACCGCAAAAATAACAATTACTTGTTTTATCGCCATCACCCGTGAAATAATTTTAAGATATCGATGCGATTTTGGAGGCGTGGCAGAGCCGCCCGCAAAGCTTAGCCGCCCAGCGGGAGGTTCCATTCTGCTTATATTGTGTTTCACGTGAAACATAATTAAGGAGAATTATTCTTGCCAGCAAACACCCGATCTAATTTAAAAGAACAACATAACCATGGGAAGCGTGCCCGAATGTCCGATTTCGAACACCCTCTTGATTTATCTATAGCTGTTAGCAGATCTAATATAGGTACCTAAAAAATCGAGGCAGGAGATATCTTTAAGGTTTTTAAAAGCACTGGAAAGATCAGGCGGAGAGGAACACTTTTTAAGAATAAAAGCCGCTCCATAAGGGCAGGGGGGCTTAGAAATATAAGGTTTAAACTCGGGTGGAATAGCCTCATCTGAATAAAGATATAAAACCCTTGTTGCATTACTATTTCCATAAAGCTGAATTAGTGCCTCAATGAGTCCAGCCCCAAAACTTTGGTCCATGGCAGCTATGGCGGTTGCGGGCTGGGTATTTCCACTAGAGATAGAGAACATGCCAATTGAAGAATTATGAACGGAACGGGAAAAGGCCATAGGGCTACTAGGCTCTTCAAATGCAATAGCATAAAGAAGCTCAAGCGTGTGCATTTCTTCTCCAAAGCGGGAAGACATAATAATCCTTATTCTGGATGGATCTTCATCATCATGTAAACATTCATTCATAAGGTATAAAGAAACCTTGTTTAAAGGACTAAGTTTTTTTCTCATGCCGATTGGGAGGAAGCTTACTGATGGTGTTGAAGCTAAATGATTGGTATCTTCAGTTTTTGGACTTTCAAAATCAATAAACCGGGAATCATGATTATGACCCCATGGATGTAGTGCAGTGCCAGTATCATCCAGTGCCCAGTCTATCCACTGTTTATGTTCTGTACAAAATGGAGACCAGGCAGAGAATTTTTGTAGTTCGATGTTTTGGAGAATAAAATCGCTCATGATAATTAATCTAACAAGATTTTGTGAAAATTTACAATTTTTGCTGTCAACATCTAGGTTTTAGTGAGTTCTGCTGGTTGGCACTTAAAATTCACATGCCATGAGAGAATAATAGTATTTTATAATTTTGGAGTTTGATTTGTCTTCCATGTTTATTTCTGCAAAAACTCTTAAATTATCTCAACGGTTTTTCATCCTGCTTGGTTTTCTTCTTGCAATTTCTACCCTGTTTATTTCTCTTCCAAGAGAGGTTCTTGCATTATTAGTGCTTCTTATCGCACTTTCTCTCTGGATCAGTGAAGCGCTTCCTGTTGCAGTTACTGCACTATTTGTACCTGTTCTTGCAATTTTCACAGGCATTCTAAGCCCTGAAGATGCGTTTAGTGCCTTTGGCAGTCCAGTAGTTCTTCTTCTTGTATCTGTGCTTATTTTAACAAGGCTTGTCGTTTCTTCTGGTCTTGCAGAGCGAATAACTGTGCATCTACTCTCTGGTCCTTTAATGGGCTCAAGCTTAAGGAGTCTTTGTATTGGTCTTTCTCTTGTGTGCTGGCTTGTTGCCTGGTGGATTTCAAATACAGCCGCGGCAGCTCTTTTTTTGCCGCTTGTTCTTGCCCTGATTCCAAAGCTTGAAAATTTGCTATCTTCTCCTGAGTACATGAAGAATGTTCGTTATCGCCTGCTACTTACTTGTGGATTTATTCCGAGTCTTGGCGGGATGGTAACTCCTGTGGGATCCCTTCCAAATCTGGTTTCGATAGAGGCCCTCAGGCAGGAGGGGATTAATATAAGCTTTGGGACCTGGATGTCATTTGGGGGGCCAATATCATTTGTTTTTGTAATAATATTCCTATCTCTTCTTGAGGTACTTTATCCACTTCCAAGGGTATCTTTAAAGGGGATTAAGCCCGAATTAAGGAAAGAGAAAAGCAAGTTAAAGCCCATATCATTTGATGAAAAGTGTGTTTTGTTTTCATTTCTTGTTACTGTTTTTCTTTGGCTTCTTCCAAGCATTCAGCAAAATCTGGAGCTTGGTTTTCTTGAGTCTCTTGCCCGAAGGTTAACAGTTCATGTTTCAGCAATTTTCGGGGTTTTTCTTTTGTTTTCGCTAAAAATTCTGGGAACAGACTCAAAAATAGACTGGAAAGCAGCTTCTGGTTTTGATTGGGGTATTATACTTCTTTTTGCGGGAGGACTTTGTCTTGGAAAAACTGTAATTGAAGGAGGTCTTCCAGTATATATTCTGAATTTGACAGGTATTTCCGAGGGGGAGGTTTCAGGTTCTTCCCTTGCTTCTCTTGTAATTCCCTTTACCATTCTTTTATCTGAGTTTTGTTCAAATACGGTTGCTGCTTCAATTCTTGTTCCTAGTGTTTTAAAACTTAATCCGGCTGATGTTGTGCTTCCGGTGATTACCGCTCTTAGCGCCGGATTCGGATTTATGTTGCCAATATCCACCCCTCCGAATGCCCTGGTTTACGGAACAGGGAAACTGCCATTAATAAAAATGATAATAACCGGCCTGATTTTCGATATCCTTGGAGGCTTTGTTTTGTTTATTTATTTTGTGATTTTATCGAATTAGGTCTGGTTTGTTTATGAGGCAGAAAACTATAGGCCCTCCTCCTTTAATTTTTCATTTATTAGCCTGGCTTTTTCAGGGGTAATTTTTAATAAAAAAAGATTCATTTGTTCTAAATATTCAAGTTTTTGCTTTGCATTTAGAGTGCGATAGAAAATTAGGTCTTCGATATCAAATTCTTCTTTTTCAATCATTAAGCCTCTTAATACGTTCTAATGCTCTTATGTCAACAAGATCTCTTTCTCTCCCTGCCTCTTGTTTTAGTTTAATTAAATCATCGAGAGAAACCAAAAAAATCTTTATATCATCTGCCTCAACTATTTCTGAATTAGATAGGTATGATTCTATATTATTTTCTCCGTCAATCTTTACATCAACATGTTCAAGAGGATTTGACGGATTATAAACTGAAAAGACAGCCATATTTTTTTCACTAATCCATGACTTCCGAATATCGTTGTTGGCAAAATCTTCAATTTTAACTGGTAATCGTGGTACCAGACCGAGTGACTTTGTTATTGAAATAAATCTGGATATATTTTCATCATCAAGTGAAATTATAATATCTAGATTACCCGTAAGTCTATTATATCCATGTAGATTTACCGCAATACCCCCTATTACCGCATACTTTAATCCATGCTGATCAAAAGCCCTGAATATTTTTTCAAAAATCATTATTGAAATACTTTTGGTTTGAAACTGTTAGTGTATTTATAATTAAATGTAATAATGCTAGCCATCACTTGGCAGCTAGTCAATTATTAAGGGAGTGTTGCCAAATGGCTTTTTTAAAAGTCGGGCCTTTAAGATTGAAGAAATAGACCTTAGGTAGACTTTTTTTGTTTTACTCCTTGTATCTGGTGTTTCTAGGGCCATCCTTGGCCCTGGAAACACATTGCATTTTCGAATCGACGTTTCGAAAATGTGGACGCCGTCCAGGCGTCCAGGCCTGTTTGGCAACAGGCCCATTAAATCTCAAGATCAGGACCCAGGCGTCCCTATCACATGTAAAGGCCCTATCACACGTAAGGGAACGATGAGTTCAACGTTTTTGAGCCCGTCAAGTCCCAATAAATACAGTTTAGGATAATGAAACTCGCTCTGCTGGATGTATAAGTTAATCAGTGTTATTTAATAAGATATATTTATTAAGTATAGATTTTTATTTACGCTAAACAAGTCGAAATCAAGTTATGCAAGCACAAAAAAAAGAGAACTCCTCTGAAGTTGAAAAATCATTTGGCGAGTTGATTTTTCGCTGTAACATTTGTGGAGCTTCCTGTCAGACTTCAATGAGTAATATTGGAAGGGAGATTTCCTCGTGTATGCTTTGTTATTCTTCTGTAAGGATGAGAGGAATAATAAGCTGTCTTTCAGTTTCACTGTTTGGCGAAAGTCTTGCAATTGATGATTTTCCGGAGCGAAAAGATTTAATCGGCATAGGATTAAGTGACTGGGAAACATATGCAAGCAAGCTTGCTGAAAAATTCTCTTACACCAATACCTATTATCACAAGGAGCCAATGCTTGATATTACAAACATCAGGGCAGGGGATGCGGTAGATGGTCGTGAAGGTGTCTGTGATTTTCTTGTTTCAACTGATGTTTTTGAACATGTAACTCCGCCCGTTTCAAGGGCATTTGAAAATGCATATAAAATGCTGAAACCCGGCGGTGTTTTTGTTTTTAGTGTTCCTTATTCCCTGAGGCAGGAAACAACAGAACATTTTCCGGAGTTGTTTGATTGGAGAGTTGAAAAGGAGAAAGAAAAGGGTTGGGTTTTGTATAACAAGACCAGAGACGGCGAAACCCAGGAATTTTCTGATCTGGTTTTTCATGGTGGTGAAGGTGAAACGCTTGAAATGCGCGTTTTCTGCAAGGATCATCTTCTGGAAGAGCTCAGTGGAGCGGGGTTTACCGAGGTAAAGATTCACTCTGAGCCATGCTTTGAGCACGGTATTTACTGGCCACAAGGTTGGTCTTTGCCAATTACTGCTAAGAAGTGAGATTGACATAAGATGTTTTCATGAGATGTGTCTCATGAAGGGTTTGTGGTAAGTTAAGGGTAATTGTCGACTAAGTGGCAGGTTAGCTAAGCAGGTTCTTCATAATGTCCAGTCTTGCAAGATAAAAGGGCAGGTTAATTAGTTTTTTTTCATTTAGAGTTTTTATTTTAAATGGCGAAAGATTAATTAGTATACCACTATTTTGTTTGGAAATTTCCAAATACTGCATTAATCCGTAAAAATTTCGCTCTGAATATTTGAGCGACGATTTACATTCAGCAGGAATGCTTAGGGTAGATTGTATTACAAAATCAATTTCCTTGTTTTCGTCGCTTGAATTTTTCCAGCCACTTATTGAGTAAACGCCCGGATCTCCAATAAGTTGCAGTAATAAAGCGTTCTCTATTAAACCTCCGAGTGGAGTTCTTAGCTGAGATGATAAAGTATTTAAGATCGATATTTTAGGAAAAGGATGCGACCTTAATTCGTGAGCAATACCAACATCATATATATACCGTTTGGGAAAAAAACTGCTGGTAGTAGCATTTCCTTTTTGTTCAATTTCATAAATAAGTTTCCAGGCAATCAGGGCATCTACAACTTTTTTTGCTTCAGCAAATTTTTCAGATATGTGAGTATATTTTGCAGGCCCACCAAGGTTATTAGCTACACCTTTAAGTCCCGCGTTAAATAGTTGCTTTTGTGTGATGTTGGATTTTCTTACAAAATCTTCTTCCTGACTTAGTAGTATATCGATTCTTCTTCTTTTCCAGTCTTCCGCGTTAAGATAGTCATTTACCACGGCAGGTAAACCACCCACTTCCAGATATACATCTAATTCCTCTAAAAAAGCCTGATGAGTCATTTTAGATATTAAGTCAGGGGATGGATCTTTAGAAAATTTTAGTACGATTTCAACTAGCGCATGTTTTTGTCGTGCTTCTAAAAACTCCTGAAATGTAAGAGGGGTAATCAAGATACTTGTGTATCTTCCAACAGGTATTCTTTGATTTTCTCTAAATAGCCTGGTCATGCTTGAGCCACTTAATATGACTTTTACATGTTTCCACTTTTCCTTAAATGACCTTAAATATCCCCCAAGCTTTTCACTTTCCTGGGCTTCGTCAATAAATATCACTTCCCCCTTGGCATCTTTCAGGCCAAAAGAATTTTTTAAATATATTTCGAAATCTGAAAACGATTCTGTCTGATCAATTGCTTTTAGAGTTTTAAGATCCGTTTCAAGGTTGATAGAAATGTGCGAGGGGAAATCCTCTAGGCAACTTTGTACTAATGTGGTCTTCCCTACTTGCCTTGCGCCCTCAACTATAATTACATCCCTGCTGGAATTCCTTAATAATTTCGATATAATAACCTGTGAGTCTCGCGCCAACATAATGAAATTGCTCCTTTTTACAAAAATATTTTAGTTAAAAGGAGCAATTTTAGCAAGGAAATTGTTTGAGCTTTTTGTTTTACTATCTCTGGTTAATCAATACCCCAATCGTATTTAGGTTCAATTTAACGGAACCAGTCCTGTTTTTTGTTAGGGGACATTTACATTAGAAAAAACAGGTGGTGGGCAGATCGAGGTAGTCTTGTGCTCTCTTGTCGGATTTTGGAATAAAATTCTTCCTTAGCTAATATTAGCTACAGAATTTTATGGAACCCTCGGACCAGACACGATCAGTGTCTGGGAGAATGAGATAAGAGAGCTTAAGACTACCTCGATCTGGGAGGGGTGGGGATATAAAAACTATTCAACAACTAAACACACTTCGACCAGGTTTTTAACAAATTTTCACAATTCATGGTCGATAAAATTACATGTAGCATTTATAAGGTTATGATTTATTTCGGGATCTGGGTTCTTCAGGATCAACTAACTATTCATCATCTTCACTTTCGGTCTCGGCATTAAAGCTTTCTTTTAAATTTACTTCTTCTTTGCAGGCAGGTACAATTTTGTTTACCACATGCTCTCTTGCAAAACTCTCATCCTTTAGTTGTTCAATCGAAAGCTGCTGAATTGTTCCCTTGGCGCTACATTCGCATATTTGTTTTGTATACTCCGAAGAGGGGTTCGCTTTTCGACAGGATTCAACAAAAGAGTTTTCAAACTCGATAAGAAATTTCTCCTTGTATGCATTATTAAAGGCGGCTCCAAAGCTTCCAGCTCCATGAGCAAGACCTTGCTTAAATCCTTTAGAGATGCCCCGCGAAGCCTCACTCAGGGTCTCGCTTTTTAAAACTGCAAAAATAAAAAGCCCAAGTATCAGGAGTAAAATAGAGATAGTGATTAGTATTGTTTTTCTGCTCATTGATTGATTCCAGGAGTATGAATTTCTTATCTGCCTAAGTATATCGGATCACACCCAGACATCCTAAATGAAGAAAAATAGTGCGCTATTTAACCCGCATTATTCACGAGCCAAGGCACTGAGAAGCCTTAACTTGGTCCCGATTGTTGTTACGGAAGCCAGGGATGCTCATTCGGCAACAGGATCATAGTTAAATACCTTAATATATTTCCGAGAAAGACAGCATTAAGCGACCTTGCTTCCAACTAATTTGTTCTTTAAGATTTTCTTAATTTTAATCTTGGACGAATCAGCATTGCTTAATTCCCGTCTTTGTTGAGCATCTAACCAAAGCCTGGGATTCTGTCCAAAAGTTAAACCGAGTTTTGCGGCCATCTCAGCAGAGATTCCCCTCATTTCGGAACAAAGTTCACTAATCTTTGAAGGGCTAGTGCCAATATGTAAAGCTAGTTGCGTTTGTGTAATGTCGGTCTCATCCAGAAGTGGGAAAGATGTGCAATATCTATTTTAAATTCTCCAATTATAAAAGGGGCGGGGAGAGTTTGAGCTTGACGATGGGGGATGCCTCAATTATTGTTTGGTCAAGATATTTCAGGCAGTTCTATGTTTTTTGAATAATGCAGGCTAGGGTTGGGAAATTTAACCAAATAATAAGCAAGAATCCTTTAAGCTATCTGATTTGTATAACAGATCAAAATGAAAAAAGTTAAATTATCTTTATTTGTTTTTGCAAATATTTTTGCAAGCATTCTTTTCCCTGAATATGGAGTATCGGAGCCAATTGTATTTAAAATTGGGGCAAGTCTTCCTTTGTCGGGAGATCTTTCTTATGTAGGGCAGGATATATTAAGAGGATTTGAGATTGCCAGAAGGGATTTTAATTCAAATGAATTCAAGTTTGAAATTATTGCGGAAGATGATGGATATTACGGAAAAAATGCCGCAACTGCAGCAATGAAGTTAATTAATGTCGATCATGTTGATGCCGTAATAAGTCTCTGGGATATGGCTGAAGTTATTGCACCAATAGCAGAAAGTAAAAAAATACCCCATTTCTCCATAAGATGGAATCCAGCAGTAACCGAGAAATATAATTACACAATGACTATTGAGAGCACATATAAATCCTGGATTGAGTCTCTGGTTGAGCTACTTAAAGAATTGAAAACCAGGAACGTATCAATTATTCATGAGGAAGCAGTTGGGTGGAACCTAGGATCTGAACATTTAATAGGGCTTCTAAAAGAGCATGATATTAAACTCTTGTCTCATCGCATATACTTGAGAAGCGATACCGATTATCGATCTATTCTTTCAAAGGCTTTAAGGGACAGGCCTGATTTCATCCTGTTATTGTCGAACCCCCCATTTGTTGAGGGTTTTTTGAAAATTATCAGATCAGTAAACCCAGCCCAGAAAACCACTGGTTATTATGAAATAGTAAACGATTTAAGCTTGATAGAGGGTTTGCCTTTTGTTGCACAATTAGAGGCCTCGCTGTGGTTTGTTGAAAAACTTGATAAGCAATATAAAACTCGAGTAGTTACCAGATCACCACAGAGTTATGATATCCTTTCAATCATAAATTCTGCACATAAGGAGAGCAATTACAAACGATCGCTCAAGGGAGATGAGATTGTTAAATTTGTGCGAGAATTAAAGGATTTTGAGGGGGCGTCGGGTAAAATAAATTCACGAGGCACAAGAGTAATTGAGATGGATTGCGCCTGGAAAATTGTGCGCGGTGGTGAGATTGAAAAATTTTATCCTTGATTTTAAAAGTTGTTTTCATGGGCTTCTGACATTTATGTGTAGCTAATACCTATCCTCCCCTTCCGGAAAAATCACCTAAAGTTGAGTTCGCAACAAGTGCGCAAAGATTTATTAGAAGTAATAAAATAAAAAGGTGATTTATCCCCCTAGCAATACTTGCTGCTATTAATATGTATTTACGAAGGTAATCATAGGAAGTGATATGCCCATCGGGAAATCCTATGTAGGTTAATTCAAAATAATAATAAGTAATTAGAGAAAGCGCAGTCAGAACAAAAAGAAATATTTTCATAACAGAAAAAACTACTTTCTTCTGGCAAGAGCAAAAAGCCAAAGTCCTATTGGAAGGGAAATTTTGGAAACCAGGTGACTTTCAAGGGTAAGGGCCGATTTTAATATTGGAGATATTATCGGGCCAGCATCCCCAATTTCAACTGTATCTGACTTTTTACCAAGTAAAGCCTTGATCTTTTCAAGAAGTCTTACAGCTACAGCTACGGGAAAAAGAAGACTCATATGATAACTAATCAGCTCTACCTCATAACCACTATTTTCAAGAGTCGCCCTAAGCATTGGCTTTGTATATCTTCTATAGTGATGAAGCAGCCTGTCATGTTCGCTATATAACGCCGGACAGGCAGGAACACTGACAAGAACACGATGTGCCTGCAAGGCCTTATCATTAATGCCCTTCATAAATGAATGATCATCTTCAATGTGCTCTAATACATCAAAAAGGGTAAAAATATTTACTTCTTTTACTTCCTCAAGATCATGAACGCTTTTCTCAAAAACAGATGTAGCAATCCCCCTGTTTCTTGCTCTATTTGCAAGCACCGAAGATGGCTCTACCCCAAGGACACTTCCAAACTCGGAAAGAACATCAAAGCTACCCCCAGATCCACAACCAACATCCATAAGTTTAGGCATTCTGTTAATTCCAGAATCAAACAGAAAGTTATCTGACAGGGCAATTTTTAAGTAGTTTCTGATTATAGCTTTTCTTCCCTGTACCCACCAAAGAGAATCCTCAATTTCAAGGGCTTCATCGTTCGACAAAAACTCAAGGGCATGATCCTTAACGGCCTGACTCATTTGGTATTTCTCTCCATTTTAAGGGGGCTTTTAGGTGAAAATTTAACTGTTATTAAGTAGAATAACATTATTGGCAAAAATGTGATAGTTTGGGGAGTTTTTAAGATACTTTGGGGGGTTCTTTATGAAGTCGAGAGTTATTATATGGGGAGCAGGGGGGCATGCTAAAGTAGTTGCCGATGGAGTTCGACTTCTAGGGGCCGAAATTTTGGGCTTTGTTGAGGAAATTAACAGTGAGCGAGTGGGGGGAGAACATTACGGCTCTGTTGTTATTAGTCTCAAAGAGGCAATGGCTGAATTGGAGAAGGGGCGAGGTAGTGTTGGCGTTTGTCTTGGCGTTGGGGATAATGCTGGCCGGTCAAGGATAGTGGATTATTTAAGTGGTTTTGGAATAGTTCCGGAAATTGTAATTCATCCAAAAGCAATTATTTCCCCTTCTGCAAAAATTGAAAGTGGGGCTGTGGTTATGGCTGGCGCAATAATTCAGGCAGATTCCATGATTGAAAAAGGCTCGATAATTAATACAGGAAGCAGTATTGATCATGATTGTAGAATTGGAGCTTTGTCTCATATTTGTCCCGGAACACATTTGGCTGGAGGGGTATCTGTAGGCGAGAGATCCTTTATCGGAGCTGGAAGCGTTGTCCGGGAAGGTATTAAAATCGGATCTGATGTAATTGCCGGAGCTGGATCGGTTATTGTAAAGGATATTTCAGATGCTTGCCGGATTATGGGAAACCCGGCACGTTAGTTTGCATTTTGCTGGTTTTAACGCGCCCTTGCGGATATATGCTTTGAGGGCATAAAAATGGGGGAGGGGGCTCAAAATAATCGTTAATTTTTGAATTAATTTGCGCTTTTTCACGATTAATGAGATAATAAACGTGAATTAGCCAGATAATATTAAATTTTTCACGGTTATATATTATGCCTAAACGGTCGGAATTCTACTCCAAGATATTGGGCTTAAGGGCTAGATATCTGGACGCTGTTCGCGGTAATGAAGCACTTTTAAAGATTATTCGTGAGGCTGAAGTTCCGGATCTTGTCTACAATTCCAATGCCATTGAAAACAGTACTCTTAGTCTGGAGGAAACCGAGCGAATTCTTCTGGAAATCGACCTTGATCGTTTCATCTCGCAAAGGGAATTGTTTGAAACCAAAAATCTGGCACGAGTGGTAGACTATATCGATTTAAAGGCAAAAGACTCTTCGGTCACCCTGGATTTTATTCTTTTGCTGCATAAAATGTTGTTATCCAATATCAGGGATGAAATAGCCGGCAGGTTCAGGTCTGAGAAAGAATGGGTCAGAGTAGGGACTCATATCGCACCAAGCCCATTGGAGATTGTTGATAGGTTAGAAGAAATGATGAAGGTATACAACCTCAATCCTGGCCTGAACATCATCCAAAAACTTGCGCTTCAACACTTAACATTTGAATATATTCATCCATTTGTTGACGGGAATGGGCGTATTGGAAGAGTTCTACTTGATTGCTTCTTGATTAAAGAGGGCTATGTGCCAATAAATATAAAATATTCTAATAGAAATCAGTATTACTCTGCCTTTGAGGAATTTCAAAGCAGAAACAAAACAGATATAATGGAAAAAATAATAGGTTTGGCACTTACGAATAGTTATCATAAGCGTTTGGCATATCTTGAAAGGAAACGAGTTGTTGCTCTAAAAGAATATGCTGGTATAGCTAAAACTTCACTATCAAATTTGATAAACAAAGCCCAAAGACAGACTATAGAAGCATTTACGGAAAAGGGTGTTTGGAAGATTGGAGTGTGAGCCGCAGGCGCGTGTTCCACGAAGCAAGAACCTTTTTGACTCATAACGCATAACACCGAAAGTTATGACACTTTATGCGGGAAGGTATGCTCTGAAAGAGCTCTGAATTTTGAGACGAGAGAGGGTTAATAGCATTTTTCTGCATGTAGTGTAATGAAAATCTGTGTTCAAGTTAGCGAAACACGGCGGGAACCTATAAAATCGATAATTATCTGGAGCTTCTTGTTTGAAGGTAGATTGACCCTGGCGGATGAGGGAAATGAAAAGAAAATAAGGAACATGTGGATACAGAAATACTTCTTAAACTTCGACCACCCTTTTTATCAATTCTTTTCTTCAGTTGATCTATAATGCTCTTTTATAACGTATAATGGCCTGTTTCTTGTTTCGTCATAAATTCGCCAGATGTATTCGCCGATTATTCCAAGCATAAGCATGATTATCCCACCAATAACCAGTAACAGAACCATAATCGGAGCAAGGCCTTCAGGGGAAATATTAAAGGCAAGCTTCAGATATATAATAAGTAATGCATACAGGAATCCAGCAGAAGCTGTTATTGCACCAAGGAGAGACATAAGCCGGATAGAAATATAAGAAGTGCTTAGAAATCCATCTATAAAATATTTTACCTTTTTAAAAAGATTCCATTGAGACTTGCCATGCGGTCTTTTGAGGCGGGTGTATGGAATAAATCTTGTTGAAAAACCAAGCCAAAGGATATCACCCTGAATAAATCTGTTATGCTCATTTAAGTCGCACAAAACTTTTCTTGGTTTTTGGTCAACTAAAACAAAATCAAAACCACCAGAGGGCATGAGTGGGTTTGAGAGCTTTATAAGGGAGTAGAATATTTTTGAGGTAAGAGAGCTGGAAAAGGAATCTTCCCTTGATTCCCGGTGAGCAATTACAATTTCAGTTCCGGAAAGCCAGTATTTAATCATTTCAATAATTATTTCTACTGGATCCTGCAGGTCAGCAGAGAGCATTATACTTGCCCCTGTGTTTGCTGAGCTTCTGAGTCCGGAGATCATTGCAGGAACCTGTCCGAAGTTTCTTGAGAAGGTAATAACCTCGACATTGGGCTTATTGTCCCTTATCCAAAGAAGCTCATCCAGAGAGCCATCATCAGAGCCATCATCAACAAATATAAAGCTGAAACAAATTTCAGGCAGCTCTTCACCTACCGCAGTGCTGATTCTTTCATGGGTGGTCCTCAGGGATTCCTTGTTTCTGTAGACCGGTATGACAAATGAGATCTGCTTCATTCTGCTTTGTGAATAATGAGAATTTAAAGAATAAATAAAAGATAATAATTTTACTAAATTATTGCAGGAAATTTATCAATAACAAGGTGGTAAATCAAGTAAGCTCTAATGGGCCTGTTTGGCTAATGGACAGTCCTGATTTAATCCCTTATAGAAGCTGGTCTCTTATTTTATAAAAAACACAAGAAGTTCATTATTTCCATGCTCATATGAAACCGCTTGAGAAATATCTTTTTCTAGCTATTTCGATAGCCTTTTTAGTTCTTTTTACCTGGAGTACCAGGCTTCGCTGGTACACCGGGCAAATGGATAATATTCTTTCTGTTTCCGTGCTTGAGAATATTTATAGTCAGGGAAAACCATTATTTCAGGAAGTAGGGTTAAGGGAGGCACTTTCTCTAATGCCCCTGCCTCCGGAAGATATCTGTAACGCAGATTTAACACCACCTGAAAATGAGTTTGATAGTATTATCAGGTGGCATGCATATTTTATTCTTTTTCTCCTTGCACCATTTCTCAAGCTATTTTCCGCAGTTTCGCTTATGTCCTTTCTTGCTGTTCTATCGTTTTATTTTCTATTAGCTGGATCTTATCTGTTTCTTAGAAAAAGACAGATTCCATGGTTTCTTTCGCTTGCATTTTCCTGTCTTGTTGCCGCACATCCCGCATGGTCTCAAAGTCTACTTGGACAGTTATATGTTGATCGTTTGTTTTTAGGCCTTTTTTTCCTTCTAATACTTTTGATTGATGCGCCAAAAAGAAAACTGCTTGCTATTTCTCTGACCTCGATTTTGTGCGCTCTTGTAAATGATCGCCTGGGATTAATATCCGGTGCTTTTGTTTTTGGTTATTCAATCCTGTTTTTCAGAGAGAGTTTTAATTCCAGAAAAACGCTTTTTTTTGTCTCTCTTGTGCTAATTGCATATTCAGTTTTAGTAATGAAGTTTGTTATAGAGAATAAGTATTATGGAGGTTTTTTAAGTATTCTTTCCCCAAGCGCCATTATTCGCAATTTAAGCAATGATACCTTCCGTGGAAACCTGAATATCTTTCTCATAATAAATCTTGGGTTGTTCGGTTTTTTAGGTATATTCAGATGGCAGGCATTTTTACTAGCGCTTGGACTTATGCTTCCAAATATGTTTGGAAGCATTGGCGGAGCAGAAAAAGTCGGCTGGTCGACGCATTATCATACTACGTATTTCCCCGTTCTGGTCTGGGCATCAGCATCGGGCTTTTCAAATATTGTAAATTTTCTCTCGTCTAGGTGGGCAAGGGCTATTGTTTGCCTTGGTATAGTATTTATTTCCTTTATGCAGGCAACTTTATCCCCTAATCTTCAGAAGTATTTTAACTTTGAGTTATCAAGTCTTGAGCGCCATGCTTTTATAGATACGGGGAGAACAATTTCCGGGTATCTGAATGGGGAGGGTAAGGTTTATTCGCACGCAGATTTTGGAAGGCAGGTTAAGGAAATTATTCCCCGTGGAAAATCACTTTCAACATCAGAATATGTAATGCCTCTTTTTTATGATCATGTGAGACTTTTTTATTATCCAATAGGAATTTTGCAGGCAGATTATGTTCTTCTGCCATTTGATAATCTTTCTAATGGATCTCGTGATTTTCACGGATATTTTAGTTACTTGCCCCTTACCTCTGAACAAATTGCAAGTCTGAGATCCTGTCTTCGGAATCGTTTGACTGAAGCTGGATTTGATCTGGAAAATCCTGAACTTGTCTGGAATGATTGGGCTTTGGTAAAAAAGAAAGTTACCAATTAAATTACTTCCAGGCTGAGATAAGATGGAAAAACTCGGCGTTTCTTGATCCGGCAACGTGATTTGCAATTTCGGAAGCTTCATTTCCAGAAAGAACAGTCAGGCGATGACCCTTCAGGGTTATAAATTCTGGAGTTCCGTATAATGAAGGCGGACCTTCGTGTTTGACAAACTGAGTAGCTTTTTTGTGATCCCCTACCAGAAGAAGTTCTCGTTTATAAGATGAGAATGTGCTTGGCCAGCAACCACCATTTTTCTGATACTGTTTTTTTGCGCTCTCTAATTCACTTTTTGTTACGTAGTATAAAGCTCTGCTGACTCCTGTTTCATTTGGAGTGCCTATCATGTTTTTTTGAACCATAAACGGAAAGACTTCAACTTGTATTTCAGGGCCCTTTCTGTACTGAATGCCTTTCTCCACTTTTAGCAAGTTTCCTTCTGAGTGAACTTTCGCAGCAGATTCGGGAAAGACCCACCAACCCAAAACCAGCACTCCAAGAAAAAGTACAGGATGCTCCTTTATGAGAGATAAAAGATTTTCCAGTTTTTCTTCCATTTTTGATGCCTGAAGAATGCGGGATAAAAGCAGTTGCTTCCTGTTATCGGCCAGATTTTCATTTGAATTTAGAGTTTTTGGCGGACAGGATATAATCAGCGAGAGCGTTTTAATTATGTGATTTATGTGGTTAAAGAATCAACCAGCTCCAGACAGGCAATGTATCTGAAGTCAGTAGTAACAATACTTTTTAACGAAAAAACGGGGCTTAGACTTTCTGAGAGTACTTTTAGGTATTCGGCATCAAGATGTTCTAAAAAGAGAATAGATATAAAGTAAAGTCTTTCACCTAGTGATAGTATAATACGATCCTCGTTTCCGTTACAGGCGATTCTCATCATAATTGTTTTTGATGGATTAAAAATTTCATCAAACAAGCCGGGCGAAGATCGTATTGGGCATCCGTTTGGTATCAGATGGTAATTTGAGGCGGGAATCATAGAGTCATCAAAGGAGTTAAAAGGGTGTCTATACAGGTCAATGCTTCTATCTGAATCCCCCCAGCCAAACTGATAGGTGGTAGTACGCTCTAGAGAAGATAAATTATATGAAAGAAGTGAAAAGGTGTCTTTATTTGCCTCAAAAGCATGAACTTCTGCCTCTGGATATATTGACTTCATGTATAGCGAGAAAAGCCCAATATTTGCTCCAATGTCAATGATCAAATCTGGTGATGAAATGCAGGATTCACGACCGGAATCCGTTTTATAAGGCTCATTTTTAAATATCTGAGAAAAAAGAAATGCTTCATTAATCGGATATTTCAGATATCTTGTCTGCGTGCCAGAGGATGTTTGTATTTCGAATCTGGAATTTACTACCTGGGATGCAAATGGCAAATCAATTTTAAGTTTGTCGTCCTGATTATTATTAGCCAATGACAGAGCATCTTTAGTTAGTAGTGATCTGAAAGTGCTTTCATAAGCTAGTTCGTCATAAACTGACATTTGACTTTCCATCATTCTGTAATATTCTTCACGCAGAGCCGATTCTCCTCCCTCCTGATACAGGGAGGCCCACTTTTTCCAGTGAATTGCACTTGGTAAATCATCCTTTTCAACAGCAAGGGAAAGCACTTTCTGAAGAAACTGCGAAAAACCTCTTAAGGAAAGATGAAATTCAATTGGCGCTCTGTTACGTGGATTGATGCCGGCAAAGTGCCCGGTTGCGTGAATTCTGTCATTATCAAGTTCACCATAAAATCCAGCAATCAGATCAAGGCTTGAATGGGAAAAAAGCTTTGCAGAGTCAATATTATCTGGAGTTATTTCCTGATCGCTATAAAGAAAAATTCGTCTGAATACAAGTTCTCTTGTAAGCAGTTTTTCCGAAACTGGCGAAAAATACTGATCTGTATCAGCAGAGAGTATAAGAGTATCAGTCAGATTTTCGTTTAGTTCATTTTTGATTATATCAAGCTGGGCCTTCCAGACGATACCATCATCCCAACTGTCAAAGTACAGAGGTTGAACTTTTAACCCTTCGGACTCATAGAACTCGGTAGTTTTATCTATTGAGGATTTGGGTGTCTTGACAGGTGTGATAATTATCTTGTCGGCTTTAAAAATATTTTTATACCAGTGAAGCCACAGTGGCATGAGACCAATATCGTGATCGCATTGTTTGGAGAAAACTACTTTGGAGGATATTGTTCTATGCATTTCAATTGATTATTTATTTGAAAAGATGAAGCAAATCTCCGTACCCTTCTTGTTCCATTTGGTCTTTTGGGACGAATCTTAGAGAAGCTGAGTTAATGCAATAGCGTGAGCCCCCTGGTTCTGGACCATCAGGAAAGACATGACCCAGGTGACTGTCCCCGTATTTCGATTTGACCTCGGTTCTAGACATAAAAAGGCTGTTATCTTCCTTTTCAACGATATATTTGGGGTTTACAGGTTTTGTAAAGCTTGGCCAGCCAGTTCCGGAATCAAACTTGTCACGAGATGAGAACAGGGGTTCTCCACTTACTATGTCTACATAAATTCCTTCTTCCTTGTGGTTCCAGTATTTATTGGAAAAAGGTCTTTCCGTTCCACCTTCCTGGGTGACTTTTTTTTGCAGTGGTTCAAGGTTTTTTATGACTTCAGGGTCTTTCGTAAATTCACATGACTTTTCTTCTGCCATAAGTACACCCAGGTTTAAAGTAAAAATAGAGCTGACCCCGAACATTAATCCAAAAAGAAGGAAACAGGAAAAATTTTTCATATAGTAAAGTTTTTATCGTTTATCTTCGAATTTGAGAAGGTATTATTGTGTCGTGCCCAATGACAGGTTTGTTATTTGTCTGATTTTGGGGTGGTGTTTGCGTGTTTGTTCCAGGAGATTGTGAGATGGGGGGTCTTGAAGGGTAAGCAGGCGATCTTGGTGGTCTTCCATAATATGGTCGTCTGATAAGTGGAATTACTGGCTGATTAATAATAACAGTGGTGCTGTGGGCTCCAGTGGTTGTTTCCTCGTTCTCTCTTTTTGGATTTTTTTCTTTTAGTGCGAGTTCTCTTAGTTGTATTTCGTATTTAAGGAGCTTGTCTTGTTCATTTGAAGCTTCGTCGGCGCAATCTGAAAGAGAAGTTAACTCATTAAAGCAGAGTAGTTCCAGAGCCCGAATACTGTATTCGGCCTGAAACTCACGTTTTAAGTTGTTTCTCTTTATAACAAGGGGGTGAAGGATTTCCTCGATATCCCTGTTTCTTTTTGCTTTCTCGGTCTTTTCATGGTCTTTAGTTTTACTTGTTGAAGGGATTTTGGGTTTTTTATCCTGACTGTTATCGCTATTGCAGGATTCATTTACCCAGACCCCATTACATAAAAAAATTCCTATCCCAGTGTTATCTTGATCGCTGATTTGATCTTCTGCGAACAACTTTCCCTTCGAAAGAATTGGAAACAGAGTAATTACTATAATCAGTGTTATTTTTCGCATATCAGGATATTATTTATGTTTTCCTGTTTTTCTGGGACCAAATCCTAACCCTGACTTATCAAGCGCGCTTCTTTTGAGTTGCAAGTTTCAAGAATGCATTTGGCAATCATAATTACTTTGCTGTCCGACAGGTCCGGATAAAGAGGCAGGCAAAGAATTCGTTTTGAAATATCCTCCGACACCGGCATTTGCTGGGCCTCAACGTACGATAGGGTGTTAAGTGACGGGTAGAAATATCTTCTTGTTGAAACTGAATTGTCAAGGAGGGCACTTTTTGTATGAAGAAGATCCTCTTCGGATTCAAAAATTACTGGATAATATGAGTAATTGTATTCTGTTTTATCAGATATTAATGGCCGCCTCAGTGATTTTAGTTCCAGAAAAGTCTTGTCATAAAGATCAGAGATTTCCTTTCTTCTTTGAATAATATTTCGGATTTTTGGAAGAATGCATAGTCCCATGGCAGCATGAAATTCAGAGTTTTTTCCATTAATGCCTACGTCATAAAATGTTTCGGGGCTGCTATGCCCAAAATTTCTGAGGTATGAAATTTTATGGGCAAGAAGGTCGTTACTGGTAACAATTGCTCCCCCTTCAACGGTATGAAAGAGCTTTGTTGCATGAAAACTTAGCGTAGATATGTCTCCATAATTAAGAACAGAAGTTCCTTCGTAGTTAACTCCAAATGCATGTGCAGCATCGTAAATTACTTTTAACTTATGTCTTTTTGCTATTTCTTCGATCGTCTCTACTTTGCACGGATTTCCATATACATGAACAGCTAGAATGGCCTTTGTTTTGGGAGTTATTGCGGACTCAATTAGTTCAGGGTCTATGGTAAGCGAGTTTTCGTCAATATCTACAAATATTGGCTTATAGTGTTCCCAAACAATACTTGATGTGGTTGCTACGTAGGAAAACGGAGTTGTAATTATCTCCCCTGAAAGATCAAGTGCTCTTAGTGCAATCTGAATTGCAATAGTGCCGTTATTTACAACGAAAAGATGTTTTACTCCGAGGTGTTCTTTTAGATCCTGTTCCAGTTTGGTAATCAGAGGGCCATGATTTGTTAACCATGCAGAGTCCCAGATATTTTCGAGGTACCGAACGTACTCGCTAAGGTCTGGAAGATAGGCTTTAGTTACATTGATCATTAAAGAGGACCATGATTAATACGGGCTAGTTCAGGGCCCTTATTCTTTCTTCTAGTGGGGGATGAGTGCTGAAGTATGCTTTCCAGCCAGTTGGTCTTCTAGATGAAATTTTAAAAGCCTGAATTGCTTCTGGTTCTTCTCTGGTTGCGACGCTGTTTTGCATTTTCAGGAGAGCCTGAAGGGCGGCTTTCATTTTGTTTGATCCTACATATGAAGCCGAGCCAGCGTCTGCCCTAAACTCCCTTTGTCTTGAGAACCAGGCAACCACAGGTATCGCCATAATTCCAAAGAGTATATCAAAGACAATAGTGGCAACCATTCTAACCATGTAACGCATGTCATCTTTTACAGCCTGACCAAGTGCAAAAGCAGCAGCCCTTGAAAGGAACATTACAAAGGCGTTTACTACTCCCTGAATAAGAGTCAGGGTTACCATGTCACCGTTTTTTATATGAGCGACTTCATGGGCAAGAACTCCTTCAATTTCGTCCTTGCTCATTTTTTGTAAAAGCCCGGAAGATACCGCCACCAAGGCCCTTGATTGACTAGGTCCGGTAGCAAAAGCATTTACATCAGGGCTGTTATAAATACCTACTTCGGGCATTTTGGGAAGGTTTGCTCTTCTGCAAATATCAAAAGTAGTTTCAACGAGCCATGAATTTTGGCCTGGATTTCTTGGGTCAATAAGTACTACACCCATCATTTTTTTTGCCATGAATCTGGAAAGGAGAAGCGATATAAAAGATCCTGTAAAACCCCAGATCAGGCAAAACACAAGAAGAGCCTGATAATCAATTCCGGATTCGTTGAGGTAACCCCTAACACCGAGAAGTGAGGTTATGATTGAAATCGTCGCAATAATGAGGATGTTGGTTAGTAAAAACAGAAAAACTCTTTTCATTGTATAAACTCCTTTTAAGGCACTCTCAAAATTGTTCGGAAAAAATCCTGAATTAAAATTAACAAACAGCTGCGTATTCTATCATGTAGACGAGTTATTTCAAAGTAAAACCGTAAGGAAGGTGGTTTCTGCTCAAATTTTTTAAGAGGTAGTTTTTTTAAGGGGGCGGGGGGGTTGTTGACAATAATCTTTAATTCGTGCATAATTCGTGTATGGCAACAAAGACTATATCTATCGAATTAGATGTTTATGACAAGCTTAAGGCACAGAAGAGGGACAGTCGGGAGTCCTTTTCTCAGGTTTTAAGGAGGGCGCACTGGGGTGAAAGGTCTTCTACTGGTGTGGACCTTTTAAACTGGATTGAAAGCCGAAAAAAGGCCAAGTCTGTATTGGATCTGGATACTCTGGATAGGCTGAGTGAAGCTCAGAAGAAGGACAAGCTTCCGGATAGCAAATGGAAATAATACTGGATACTACATTTCTAATTGATCTGGAGCGAGAGATTAATAAGAGCTCAAACAAGAGGCCAGCGTCTGATTTTCTTGAAAAAAACTTAAACGCCACATATCAAATTACGATTGTTACGGTTGGTGAATTTGCTGAAGGGCTCCATGATTCAGACTATGATAAATTTAGAGAATATCTTATGCCTTTTCAGATTCTCCCGATTGATCAGGAAGTTGCCTGGATATACGGACATATAGCAAAAAATCTACGCTCAAGGGGCAATCTCATCGGCACTAATGATCTGTGGATTGCTGCAATCGCAATCAGGAATAAAAAGACTCTTGCAACGCGAAATATTAAAGATTTCAAGAGAATTACTGAGCTCGAAGTAGTTGTCTATTGAATCGAAATTTACAGTTGTATGAAAATTTTGAAATTTAAATTGATATTTGATGATTTTACTTGCAACATATTTAAATAAAATTAAGTCTTTAAGCGAGCGAAAAGCTGAATGGAAACAACAATGTACGGGCTTAAGTTAATTGCGGTCTTTTCCTATGGAGATCCAAGTTCTTTCAGAAACTCGATTAGTGGCATAGCTTTAGTTCCATCTAAGTTTTGATATGGGGCTTTATTGTGAAGCTCAATTTGAATACATTCTACATTTGAAAAATTCTTTTTAAAGTAACGAATACCAGTATCTATGTCCTTAGCCTTGCTTTTACATTCAATTGCCTTAAATGGTTGTCCATCCTCAGAGAGGATAAAATCTACTTCTCTTTTTTCAGCATCTCTGTAGTAGTTAAGAGTAATATTTTTCCCGAAAATATCTTGTTGTTTTTGGCACCAGGAGAGTAAGTGAACAGCCACTAAATTTTCAAGCCTTGCTCCAGGGTCTTTCACTAGAGCCCAATCATAGTGGTAATGTTTAGCTTGCTTTTTATTTGCCTTTATTTGAGGGTGTCCGATTGGATAGATTCTAAAGATATAGTACATGCGTTCAAGTATGTCACACCATGAGGAGACGGTTTGGTGAGCCACCTCTAAATCTTCTCTAAGACCGTTAAGTGATAAGGGGGAGGCGACTAGTTCCGGCAACCTAAGAGAGAGTTTCTCCATTTTGGATAAGTCGCTAATATTTTCTAAATCTCTTATATCTTCTCTTACTAACAGGTCTCTATATGTTCTAGCCCATCTATTTCTTTCAATTAATGATCCACTAAAGAAAGGTTCTGGGAATCCACTTAATTCAAGGAGTTGATTGAAGTCATCTAAATTAGAAATATTCAGTTCTCCTACAGTGAGAGGGGCTAGATGATGTAGGTAGTATCTACCTTGTAAAGAGTCACCACCGTAGTTATAGTATTCAAGTCTGGCGCTACCTGTTACTAGAATTTTTAACTCCTCTTTTCTTTTATCAAATAATCCCTTAACGACGTTTCGCCATTCTGGATATTTGTGAATTTCATCCAGGATCAGTAATCCTTTTCCAGTAGGCCATTGGTTAAGAAGTATTTTTTCTTTATCTTCAACATAATCCCAGTTTAGATAGTGATCTCCTTTTATCAATAGAGACTTTGCTAAGGAGGTCTTTCCAACTTGTCTTGGTCCCGCAAGAAAGACCATTTTTCGGCTAAGATCGTCTCTTATTTGTTTTTTTATAGATCTTTCCATGGAAAATACTGAGAGATTTAAAGGTGCTATGGTGGGATCCTAAGTTTTTTAAGTGCAGTTAAAAAACTCTACCAATAATTTTAACCGTACTTGAAAAAAATGGCAAATCATTTCCTTGCCCCTTAGGGTAAATAGCTGCAAACACTAGACTATTAAGCTTTTCAGCATTAGAGCAGATTAATTACCAGATTTGTTGAAAATGATTTATATTCAAAAATTTAATTTCTGGTGCCTGTTCTCAAACAGGCCTGGACGCCCGGACGGCGTCCACATTTTCGAAACGTCGATTCCTGAAAATGCACTGTGTTTCTAGGGCCATCCTTGGCCCTAGAAACACCAGATATAAGGATCTAAAAAAAGTCTACCTAAGGTCTATTTCTTCAATCTTGAAAGCCCGATTTTTAGAAAGAGCCATTTGGCAACGCTCCCTATAAATAGAATTTACGACCTTAACAGCGTTTTTACTCAAATTGTTCTTCGTTTTGGGGGTCTTGGATGAGCGGAAACGAAAAGAAGATAAAGACAAGGTGAAGGCATTTTTATCCTCCACCTTGTAGAAATTAATAAAACATTTTTATTCTACATGTTGACTGTTTCTCTCAGACGTTAGGAATCCAGACAATCTCATGAGTGTCGGGCTGAAGAGCGCTAAAATCGCTACTTTTCGGCGAGTTAGTCAGTAGGTTAGAAAGAACCTTGTCCCAGTCGGGAGATACGTTTACCTCGGCTGAAAAACTAAAATCAGAACAATTTGCAAGCTCTCTCTGAAGAGATTCAAGGTCCAGTGACTCAAGAACAATTAAGGAAGCAATTCTGATCTCGCTCTTACTGTGAGTCATTAGATCAATTACCTTTTCAACAAGTTTTCGGTAATAGATGCGAATGAATCCTTCAATCCAGCCGACGACATCTCCTCTTAAGCCTGACTCTTTGTCGTGAGCAAGAAACTTGCTCCAAAGTGGATCGCTTAGCTCAAGAAAGCGGGTCTTGTTTCTTGCCGGATCAGATTCGGCCGAATCAACAATCCTTTGCCTGACAAGGGAGACCTGACTTGCATCTGCATGTGGCAACTTTTTGTTGTCAGCATACTTGTTGATCAAATCCTCTGTTTTGATAAGGTGAAGTACTTTTACTGCCGCTCTCGAAATATCAAGCTTTGGTGAGTAGGTTAGCTCAATCGCTCTTGAAACCAGATCTCTCCACTCTTTAAGGATAACCCTTGACTGCTCTATGTCGGTAAGGGAAACATCTGGACTGTTCATTCTTCCAAGAAGCCTTTCCACGAATTCGCGCTGATTGTCACAAGTCCTGCACATCAAACCTCTCCTTTTCCAGGGTACTGAAAAAACAAAAAAACCTTTTGATGCAAAATACCCTTAATGCAAAAAATTAGCAATACTATTGCAAGATTTTTGCATTAAGGGTAAGTTTCATTGGATTTAGCAAGAATTGAGAGCTGTTTTGTATGAAAAATGCCACCTTTATAAGAATACCAAAGCCAGAAGAGCTCCTTAGCGATATTAATTTTCGGTATCTTGAAAGAAAGAAATCTAGAGATGTCTTGATTAGTGAACAGTCTGTTGGGGGAGGCCACGTCCCTTTATCTCGTAAATCTTCAGTGTGTTTTGTCAGTGGTTGCAGCGCCCAGTTATTTGACCCAGATAAGCACAGCAGAACAAAATCAAAGACATTCTCAGGGTCAAGTGACGAATATTTTCTGAATGCATCTCTTCCTGTTGCAATTAAGCTTGCAAATAACAAGAGACGAGTCGTCGTTCAAGCATCCCCCAAGGATTTTGATACCGTAAAAAAATTATTAGAAGAACTTCCATGTAGAGAATTTATAAGGGTTTTTGATGCCGATCTTTCAGATCCGGAATGGATATCAGATCTCGATGAAATTTTGTTCAGATGGGATATGGAAGAAAAGATTAGTTGTTTAGATGCAATTCTTTATGAATCATATACTGCAGATGTTGATGAACCATTTAGGCCCATATGGGAAGAAGATCCTTCCAATATAGCTTCCGCAATAGAGCGAAGAATTATATTTTTTCAGACGATTTGTAACTACCTTCATGCGCTTAGTGTCGATAAGAAACAACAGGAAATACGTTTAATTGCAATAACTGCACTTGCAAGTTACAGGCCAGTTGCTTATCTTTTTGCTGATGCAGCTCACAAAACAGTTTCAAGTACATTTTTAAAAACATGGGCGATTGAAGCAGGAGAACACATCAATGTCCCCGTATCAGTGGTAGAAATTTGCCCTGGAGTTCTTGATACAGGACTCTACGATCGGCCAGCCGTAAGAGCTCGTGCTTGGCAAAAAGCAAGGATGACTGGAAAACCTTTTGATCTGTCAATTGATCCTAATAAAATTGAAACTTGGCCAATGTTGTCACCAGATGAGCTTGCTGAAATTTGTACTCATTATTTATTGCATGAAAGAAAAAGCGATACTGAGAAGGCAAGCCATAAGGAAATTGAAAAAAAACATTCCCGAATTCTTCCGGGAGGATCAATTGATGAAAATGATTCGCCACTATATAATTGGCCAGATTATCCATGGGGCAAGTTACCCCCATTGCCTTTAGCAGGTTATACCCCTGTGTTTCTTGCTCCATTTGGTCAGAAGGTATAGTTGTTGAGTCTGAAAAAAGTGAAGGCAGTTCATAGTGAACGCTATTAGATTTTCCGTCTTTCTTGACACAGGCTGTATTGACGTTCGGTGTAAGTATCCCTGGTTCGCCTCCGGCTCACATTCCCCAATTTGATTTTCCATACGGAAAATCAAATCACGAGGGGTATATAGTGAGCGCAGTATGGTTTTCCGTGTTTGATAATTTAACCTTAAAGTAAGTACCACCCTACTAACAAAGGCTCCACTCTCACTCCTTTTGCTGCGAACTCTCATGAATTGTTCGGGATAGCTTTTTCTTTTTCATTATTTCTCGAGAAACTTTTCCAAGTTCTGAGTTAATCTTAAGTTTTTTAGTTATATCAGATGGAATCGGCAGGTTGTAGCGTGTCATTCTTCCTGATAGGTAAACGTAGTCAATATCCTGATTGTAACTTAAAAATTGCTCTAGATCATCTAAGTCTTTAAACCTAGTTGTATTTTGTAGTGCGTAAAGTTTGGCAATAATCATATCTTCTAAGGTAAGTGCCGGGATTTTAAAATCAAGATAATCTACTATGTTTGCTTGAGCTCTTAATACGGCCTCTTCTACCCAAGGGATCGTGCTAAGTAAGAAATCAATACCTAATGCTGATTTATCTACTTTACTTCTTCCAATAATCATTTGAAGTTTGGATTTTTCCCGTTTTCTTCTAAAAGGAATGTTTTTTAAATCACCTTCTGTTATTTGTCCAAATTCAAGATTTAAGGTTTTTAATATATCTTCTAATAATATAAGGTCTTCCAAATCTTGAATAATTGCAAAATCGATATCATTTGTGAATCTTGCTTCGTTTCTGTAGAGATTTGCTACTAACCCTCCAGCTAATGCAAATCGAATAGATTTATTTTGAAGTTGTATTAATACATGCTGTAGTGAATTAGTTAACGACATTATTAGATTTTAACTGTGAGATCAGATCCTTGGTTTCAATTATAAATTTAATTGAATTATGAAATACTTGTGAATACTCATTTTTATTTTGATCATAAGCCTTGGTTAAATCATTAGATATCATAAGTAGCTGATTTAGATTTTGATAATTTTTATTTAAATAATATTCAATGCGATTTTTATTTTTCCTACTCAGTATAATTTTTGATTTTTTCAGAGACGCAAGAGCAAGCTGAACTGATCTTGGTTGTAAGCTACTAAAGTTAACAATACGTCTTAGGTGTATAGGCTCCAAATGCCTATGAATTATGTTTAAACAAATAACTTTGGATTTATTATTAAGTATGTTGATGTAGTGCATAGCATAATTGTATATAAATTTATACAATTATGCAAGAATATATTGTTAACTTATGTAATATCAACATGTTAAGAATGATATGGATTGTGTTTTATGGTAATTAACCAGTTATTAAGTGCATGCTTAGGGTTCGGGGTCTCATCCGCCATTAGAGTGAGTTAATGAATTGAATGTAATGTGTTTCCAGGGCTGGAAACACCAGATATGAGGAAAGAAATACAAAAAGTCTACCTAAGGTCTATTCCTTCAATCTTGAAAGCCCGATTTTTAGAAAGAGCCATTTCGCAACGCTCCCATCTGCAGTTTAAGTAATCATCCGACTAAGTCGATCTCCGTTAAGTGCGTATTGAGCGCTTTCTTTAATCTTTTAGAGCTTTTTATGAAAAACTTGATAATGATTTTAGGATCATTCATTCTTCTGGTTCTGCTTCTTGGAATACCACAGCAAATGTCCTCCCAGCATGATACCAGACTTGCCGGAGTGCCACTTCCAACTATTGGTTCCTGGAATGGATTCTCGGGACATATTGTTATAGCGGAGTGCTATAACCATAAAAACACTTCCGCTTTAATTGATCTTATCTTAAAGGATCAAACAGGTATAATTCTGGCGGAAGAACAATTTGTTATACCACCTCTAGGCACACACCATCTCATATTCAACAGATATGGTATTACAAACAAGTACGGAATATTCGAACTGAAATCAGGTTTAAACAACACATCCGTCTCCTGTGTTCCTCTTACATACAAAATGAATAATAGTTCAAATCTGGAATACGCAACTGCTTCAAGAACTGATTCTGAAATTAGAGGAAAAAGTTCCGGAGTATATAACTCCTTCAATCCAGACCCTAATTCGCCAAGGCCAGTCTATAACTGGTTAAGTGTCTATAATCCTGGATCAATAGCAAGCTTTTCAGGTATTATAAAAGTTAAAGATCAATCAGGTATTACAGTTCAGGATATACCCGTACTTATATCGCCTGGAGGAAGACAGGATTATCCACTTGGGCATCCATTTGGAATGGTCACCGGTTCTTACGAAATAGTTCCTGATAGTTTATCCATATCCTATGGCGCGTTCCTGAATCGTTATTCTGAAACATCTACAGGCGTTTTTAATTTCAGCATTCACTTACCCGCATCTAGGGGAAGCACAGACTCCGGTTTGATATCAGCTTCAACAATGGGGCCTGCTTTAAATTGGGCAGAAATTGCAAATACCAATCCAAATCCAGTATCTGCTACTATTACTGTTTTTAACAGGAATGGAGCAAGGTTACACGAAAGAACAATTGGTCTTATGCCTTATGCTCAGCACCACGAGCCACTTCATCAGCATATCGGAAATTCAAATGTCGGATATTTTCGAGTTACTGCGACCGGTCCTTTAATTGTGCAAAGTTTATTCTATGGATTTGATACGAATAATAGTCAAAGAATTAATTGGGCTTATAACTCCATTGGTACAGGAGGGTATTATGCTAGTGCGGCTTTGCCCGTTAATACATATTTAAATTCACGCAACTGGTTAAAGCTGTTTACTGATTCAACTGAATCGATGGAAGTTGATATAATAATTTTTGGCCTTAATGGGAGATCTGTAAATAGTCGTAGAGTAGTGCTTTCTGGCTCAGCTGACATTGCACTTCATGAACTTACTGGCCCTGACTTTGCAGGGTCTGTTTACGTCAGATCAGTAAAATGGGGCAAGTATTTTCAGGGAGAGGTTGTTCGTGTCTATATGGGTCAAAATGGCGTTCCTCCTTCAACTACCAATACCCTACTTTCTCTTCCATTTGCTCATTATCAAAAGGAAAAATGTTTATGGACTTACATTGATGGAGGTGGCGAATCGGGTATAAATAAAAACCCCGAACTTAATGCAAATGAGCTTCAAATAGGTAAATTTAACCAGAAGCCTCATGTAATCTGGAGAGAAGGTTCGAGAATCAGGGTAGCTGCCTATAATGGCAACAGTCAATGGAATTTTATAGATGGTGGAAGCGCTTCAGGTCTTAATAAAGATCCGTCTCAACAAAATGTTCATGGACCAAGGATAACTCAATCTGACGAAAAGCTCTATGCTACCTGGACCGAAAATAATCGAACCGTTGTTGGGGCATACAATGGAAATAACTGGAATTATATTGATAACTTTGATCAAAACTCTTTCTCAAGTCGATCACATATTCTCTATGCGAACGGAAAGCTTTATATAACTTTTTTAGAATACACCCAGCAGACTAATTATAGAATCCGGGTCGCTCGATATGATGAAACAAGTTCTAACTGGATATTTATTGAAGATGAAAATATATCCGGTGTCATAGGTGATAACAATCTCACCTATCCTCAACTTGTCCATGCAAATGGAAAGCTTTATCTTATATTTGGATCAATTTTTAATAATGCAACACAGTTTCGGGTTCTGGTCTATAATGGTCAGGATCACAATCCTAAATGGAGCTATCTGGATGGTGGAGGGAGTTACGGGATAAACAGGACCCCAACCCTTTCAGCGCATACGCGAGAACTTGCTGGGTCTGATGGAAAACTTTATGCAACCTGGTGTGAGTCTTCTTCTCCTTATGCTGTTAATGGCTGTATTGTAAGAGTAGCAGTCTATAATGAGGGAAATAACTGGAGTTCTGTGGATCAAGACGAATTATCCGGGATGAATTATCTCCCACCTCCATCTTCTGCATATTCATCCAAATTAATTCACTCTAATGGAAGCCTTTTTTTGGCATGGAAGGAAGGTGTCGGAATTAGAATCTCCACATATAGTGGCAATAATCAATGGAGATTTGCAGATGGTAGTGGAAGTCAGGGAATTGGAATGCCAGAAACTTCATTGGGGGATGCTAACTCCCCGTCTCTTGTACATGCTAACGGAAATCTATTTCTTGCATGGAGTCAAAGAAAGTCTTCCCAGAGTCCTGGACAAGTAAGAGTTGCAATTTGTAACCCACAAAATTAAACATTATTTTTTTCTCTTAAAAACACTTCTAAAAGTAAAATAATTATTCCGGCTATTACAAATAGAAAAGCAAGGCTTTTTGATTCCGTTATTTCCCTTGCCCTTTGATCTCCTTGCTCAATAGAGCTTATGTCCGCATTTCCACCTGTTTCAGTTGTGAGTCTGTTTAGAGTCGAGTAATCAAGCCCCAAGCCAGAGCGCTCACCTAGCTCGAAAGCGGAAATTGAAAGACCGAGTCGGGGAAGTCGTGTATTATTCAACTCTATATCAAGAAAATAATCGCCTGGAGTTTCAATCTGGAAAAAGCCTTCAAACCAACCTGCTTCTCTTCTGCTAAACACAAACGATTCTGTTTTTCCGGTTTTTGGATTTTCAAAAACTGCCTTCAGGCTATCAAGAGAATGAGCAATCTTTGCCTCATATATGAAAAGATTAAGACTGATTTTCCTTCCCTGAACTTCGTACCTGAGATCAAAATCAGTTTCCTGCTCATTTTTTTCGTCTTTTCCCTTAAGCTTTCGAAATATGTCCTCCCAGAAAAGCGTAATATCTGGCCATCGAACCCAAGGTGCTGTCCAGCGACCCTGAAGGTCTGAAGAAAAAGCAAAGACAGAACCTTTGCCATATGCCCAGCTTGCAAAAACCGGAAATCTCTCACCTCCTTTTTGTGTGACAAGCTCTAATGAGGCACGCTGCTTTTCTTTGGTCTCTACAAATCCCTTTAAAATGGGAAACCCCTTGACGGAAGAAGATATGAGCCCTGCCGGGCCTATAGAGACGGGAAAGTCAGACTCTTCTTTCATGGTATCTTCTCCCATGGCAACTTTCAGTTCATCAAGAAAAATCCGGGGAAGGGTGTTCGGATTTAGCACCTGATAGAAATTTCCCTTACCGGTCTGGGCAAGCATTTTTAGAAAAGGCGCATCTGCATCAACTCCAAGGGCAATTGTAGACATTGTAATGCCAGCACTTTTAATGTTGTTGATTTCCCTTACAAAGGTATTACTAGAGTGAGGAAAGATTCCATCACTTAGTATTATTATGTGCTTCTTTCCGGCTTCGATCTTGGTCAGTCTTAGCCTTGCAAGAGATAGAGCGGGAAGAAGGTTCGTACCTCCTCTTGCTGTCAGGTTCCTCAGTTTTATTTCAGCTTCCTGCTTGGCCTTGTCTACCCTTGTAATATCCATTATTGAAAGTGGCGCCTGGTCAAAACCGATAATTCCAATAAAATCTTCATCTCTCATTGATTGAATTGCGCTAAGAGATGCAAGCCTTGCGCTCATCATTCGACCCTGCTCGTTCATGCTGCCGGATTTATCTATGACCAAGACCACTGCGGATGGAAGCCTCTTGACTTTGGCTCTTGGTGGGACGGAAGAGAGGGGGGATAGATCATCAAGAATACTTCCACCGTATCCACCAAGCCCATAACTCTTGTCACCACCCAGAATCAAAAGACCCTTGCCGTTTTCCACATGGTTTTTTAATGAAACGAGAAAGTTTTGAGGTATTTGTTTTCTGGGTACATTATTAAGAATAATGCCGGTATAGTTATCAAGGGATTCGGGAACGGAGTCTCTTCCGATAACAAGAGAATCTCTTTCAAAGCCAAGTGTTTTAAGTAAATTTTCAGTAAGGTTTCTTTCGTTAACTGCTCCGTGAATTATAAGTAATCGTGGCCGCTCCCTAACATTTATCCACCTGGAAAGCTGCTCTTCGGGAATATTTGGTACCTGTACTGTGATTTTCTGAAGTCCGGGTTTAAGATCATTAAATGTATGACTTAACCTTATTTCTTTTCCTGGCTCAACTTCAAATGATCTTTCCGAGGTTTCAGCTTTTGAGTTAAGAAGAAAATTAACCTTGCTCGAGAAATTATTTTCACCAGGATTTTCTACACTTCCACTAAATGTAACGGATTCCCCTATTTCGGTTGTAAATGGGCCTTGAAGAGATTTAAGGCGAACATTATTTGCGCTAAGAAATCGTGCATCCGGAAATACGCTGGAAATTCTGATTTCTGATTGCTTCAGAATTGGCAGAATATTATCGAGGTCTCCTGCTGTTTCAATTCCGTCGCTGCATAAAAGGGCATCAAGTCTTTTATGGTTTTTTTCAAAGGAAAGGAGGCTTTGCTCGAAATTTGTAAGAGATGAAGATCTATTGTCAAGATTAATTGATTCTGCTGATACTTCAGCATGAAGATCATCATCAAAAGGAAAAATCCTGATAGAACCAAATCTGTTTTTCCCCTTTTGAACACAGTCTGATATTGCCTCCTTTGTCATACTGCTTGAAGTATCAACCAGCATGATCTTTCCCGGGGTTTCAAAGATTGAAGTAGAAGAGATGTATGGTCTTGAAATGGCAATAATAATAAGAGAAAAGGATATAAGCCTAAGAACAAGAGATAAGGTACTTCTTGATTTTCGGAAATAGGTGAGAGCAAGTATTATTGTCAGGACTGGAATACCCCAGTAAATGATGTTGTGATTTTCGAAATCAAGGAAAAAAAGGTTTTTTATCCCTTCGGGAAGGCTGTTTATGATTTTACCAATCATAATTCTCTCCCGATAAAAAGAACTATAATGAGATCAATAAGAAGAAGCGCACTTCCAGCCAGAAGAAAGTACCAGCTTATAGGCAATTGTTTTTCGCTTTCTGACACCGTGCTGTCTTCTTTAAGAAGGATTGTATTTCTTGAGTAGGTATTTGATTCATCCTTATAAAATCCGCTTACAGAAATGGTTTTCTTTCTCGAACTAACTGGATCAACTCCTTCATAGATTCCCTTAGTAAATGGAGATTCTAACAATTCTCTTTCCTGGGGTTTGGAGTCAGGCACAATTTTTTTAAGTGAGCCAAGCTCTAAGAGCAGGCTTTCACTTTCATCGGTATTATCATTTTTGTTTGTTTTAGAAAGTTCGTTAAGAATATTTAAAAGAAGAACACTTCCAAGCCTGTCTTTATCTCCTTCAAATGGCAAGAGTTCAATGCCACTTACTAAAAGTCGATACCCATTATAAAATCCTGATAGCAGTACAGGTCCGTCCTGAGCGCTGATTACAGATTTTCCCCATGAAGGTTCTTCAAGGATAATTGCCCTTTTCGGTTTCAGAATAGATAGTCTGAGATACCTTGTAATTGGATGATTATCCTCCCATGAGGATATTTGAGGGGTAACAGCAATTTTTTTTAGCTTAACAATTTCATTACTTTCTGTGGGCAATATAACTAATGTGTTTGCTTCAAGTCGTATTCTTGGAGGCGGAATTTTGTAGAAAATATGGAGTAGGTTCGGGTTTTCTGAAAACTTTAAAAGTTCATCCGGAAGGACGCTCCTAACTGCTCCTTCCATCGCAATTTCAAGACTTTTCCTTTCTGATTCAAAGAGAGCAGGGTTTGTCGTTACAAGAAGGGCTTTAATAGCCTCCTCGGTTCTGTCTGAGTAGGAAAAATACTGCTCATTATCAGACTCAAGAGAATCTCTTACCGGAGAAGAGGAAATTTGCACCTTGAAGATAGAGTTTTTTTGCGGCCTTTTTTTTAGTTCAACTGTTTCAAGAGAAGTTGATCCACCAGAAATTGTAATTTCCTTTTCAGCAAAAAGTATAGTTTCGGGTACGATCTGAGCTACCTCAAGCTTAAGTCTGGTGGATCCTGTTCCGTTAAATCCGACAGAAGCAGTGACTACCGGAACTCCACCTTCGCCTTCAGTAATTCTCGCGCTAGAAATAAAGACATTGTTTTCCCTACCTCCCACCTGTATTCCTTGAAGGGGAAGATCGCTATTGTATCCTGTTAAAACGAGCTCCTTGTCGCTTATAAATATTGCCCTGGAAAACTCAAGCGATTTTAAAGTTTTTAAAATTCTTGGCAGCTTTTCCTCCATTTTATCAGGAAAAGGTTTGGACCTTATATTGTCGAGGGAGTCCAGACCAGGTCGTGAAGTTAAAAATCTGGAAAGCCCCTCATCTGAGAGATTGTTTTCTCTATCAAGATCAAAGTCAGGAATTTCTAAAAGCTTAAATTCAGCATTTGATTGTTTTTGGATCTGAATAATCTCTTCTTTTGCAAGCTCCAGTCTGCTTTTTCCCTGAGAGTTTACGGCGCCCATGCTCTGGGAAGTATCAAGTATAATAGCAATCTTTCCTTCTCCGCTTATGGACCATTTTGGCTCAGCCAGAAAAAATACAAATAGCACAAGAGCAAGTGTTTCAAGATAAAATCTGAAAGGAAGCCTTGTTTTCGTGCTGGTAATTTTATTAAGTGTAATTTGCTTAAGAAAAAACAGGGACGGAATTATTTGTTTGTTTTTTGACTTCTTTGTATGCAGGTAGCATAAGTAAAGAAGGCCGATGAGCGAAACTCCTAGTAGTCCAAGTGGATATGAAAAGGTTATAAAAGACATTTTTATCGAAAGATTCCTCCGCGAATGAAATCTTCGAATAGAACCTGATCAAGCACAGAGTTTGACTTGACTATTTCCAGTGTAAAGCGGAGTTTTCTTGCTAGCCTTTCAAGTTCGCTAAAATGTTTATCGTGAAGATTTTTTAACAACATTATTTCTTTTGAAGACAGACTTCCTGAATCAATTGTTTCACCTGTTTCAGAGTCGATAAAGGAAGTGTTCTGTTCGGCAGGGTACTCAGGAAGGGTATCTATTGCTACTAGTGCACATTCAAAGTGTTTTCGATAAAGAAACTCCAAAGTTTGTTCCACTTCTTCAAGTGGAAAAAGAAAATCGGAAATAAGAAATACTTTTCCCGGAAGTTTAACTGAAGAAGTTGCTCTCATAATACTTGAGAATAGCTCGTTTTCCTTGGTGGTTTGTTCGTTTTCCAGGGTTTTTACAATCAGGTGATATGCTGCAGGACTTGCGCTCCATGCACTTTGATGGACTCCAGGAAGGAGTAGTGAGACTCGATCTCCTGAGTTAAGTGTGACATAGGCTAGTGCAAGAGTAATGCTTTTTGCAAGTGTGCTTGTGTGCAGGGAATTAGAGTAGTCAAGAATCAGAAGTACTTTTACGTCCTGTTCTTCCTGGTAGATTCTTGTGTATAGCCTGTCTGTTCTTGCGTAGGCATTCCAGTCGAGGCTCCGAAAGTCATCACCTGGGCTGTAGGCCTTGAATTCAGAAAACTCAAGGCCATGTCCTTTTCTTATGGATTTATGAAATCCTTGTCTTCCTCCCAATGCGGCTTTTCTAAGATGCACTCGTAGCTGTTGAAGTTTTTTCAGTGTTTCATGTGGAAGTTGAAAACTCTGGGGTATCATTTAATCACGCCTGGATTTTTCCTACTTCGCGAATCAAATCGTCTGCGCTTACTCCGTCAGCCTCAGCTTGAAACTGAAGAATCAGCCTGTGTCTAAGTGTTGGAAGGAGTACGGATTTTATGTCCTCGTTTGCTACGTGCATTCTTTCATTACATAGTGCCCGCACTTTGGCTGCAAGTAGAATTGCCTGTGCCCCTCTTGGTCCCGCAGCAAATCGTACATATTGTCTTACCCTGTTTGGGGCAAGTGAGTTATCGGGATTAAGTGAAAAGAGAATGCTTACAAGTAAATCCTTGATTGCCGAGGAAACCAGAACCTTTCGGACAAGTGTCTGAAAGGCAATAATTCGGCCAACTGCTTCATCGGGTTTGAAAACAGCTCTTATCTCCGGAGCTTTATCACCTGTGGTACGATCCAGTATGTCCTTTAGTTCATTCGCGTTTGGAGATTTGACCAGAACTTTAAAGAGGAAGCGATCAAGCTGAGCCTCTGGCAGTGGATAGGTTCCCTCAAGTTCTATCGGATTCTGAGTTGCAAGAACAAAAAATGGACGGGGAAGGGGGTGTGTTGTACCAAGAACAGTAACCTGCCGTTCTTCCATCGCTTCAAGCAGGGCTGACTGAGTTTTGGGGCCGGCACGATTTATTTCATCTGCAAGGAGAAGTTGTGTAAATACGGGACCTTTTCTGAAATCAAAGTGCTTTCTTCCATGTTCATCTTCAAGAAGGATTTGCGTCCCTGCAATATCGCTTGGCATAAGGTCTGAAGTAAACTGAATTCGGTGAAATTCAAGACTTAAAGCCTGGGACAGGGAGCGCACAAGCAGGGTCTTTCCAACTCCGGGAGAACCTTCCAGAAGAAGGTGGCCGCCGGCAAAAAGAGCGCTTAGCGCAAGATCGATTGTGTCTTTTTGCCCTACAATAGCCCGTCCAATTTCTTCTCTTAGTGCATGGAAAGTTTCGTTAAATGCTTTTACCGCAGTATCTACCGCTACAGTTGTCATATTGGTTTACCTTACTAATTTTTCATATTCAAGTGGAACTGGTTGCTGATCTTTTCTTGAAGGAGGGTTTGATTTCGAAAAATCACTTACGTCAATTTTCATTCTGGAATCAACCTGGGTATCTTCTTTTGTAATACTTCCTTCTTGTATTCCATTACCTCCTACTTCTTTTTGGTCAAGGTCATTTTTTAGTTTAAGTTCCTCAAAAATTGCGCCTTCAAGGCTTAATTTCTCTTCGCCTGAAGATTCAAGACCTCTTGGCTCTCCAAACTCTTCAAGTTCGCTGTCAGGCGGGCTTTCGGTGCCATCCCTGTTTCCCGGATCTTTAGCTGGCTTTGCTGTTTGTGTATCGTTTTCACTTGCATTTTCCCTGCTGTTTCCGGATTCACTCCGATTCTCTCCCTCGGATTTTCCGTCTATTGGAGGCTTGTTATTCTCGGGCTCTTTGTTCTCCTTATTTTCAGGGGATTTTCCAGATGAGCTGTCAGGAGATTTATCCTGATCCTCCTTTTTGTTCTCTCCTTTTTCTTTCTCGTCCTTTTTTTGCTCCTGTTTGTTACTGTTATTTGAGCTATCCTTTGGTGATTTCGGTTTGTCAGAAGGGTTATCGCCCTTTTCTCCTTTCTTTTCGTCGCATTTATCCTTGATTTCGGATATCAGCTCTTTTATCTTTTCAGTCTGCTCACCTTTTTGATCTTCTCCTTTTCCCTCGTTCTGATTATCTTGCTCGCCTCCTTCCTGATTTCCTTCGTTTGATTTTTCCTTTTCAGTTTCTTTAGACGAGTTTTTATCTTCTTCCCCTTTTTTATCTTCTTTTCCTTGGGTACTGGAGTTTTCTTCTCCTTCGTTATTTTCAGTTTTGTTGTTCGGTTCGTTATTTTTCCCCTCACCTGATTCAGACTTTTCGCCTTTTTGCTCTTTGTCCTTTGAGCCTGAATTGCCATCATTCCTGCTTTTATCCTCCGGTGCTTTATCCGAGGAATTATTTTGAGAATCAGAAGCTGATTTTGAACCTTCTCCTTCCCCGTTTTCGGAATTTTCCTTTGAGTCCTTTTCCGATTTATCGCTTGAGTCTTTATTGTCTTCCTGTTTTTCCGGGGTTTTGCCAGAGCTTTTTTCTTCTCCTCGCTCATTTCCCTCTTTATTGTTTGGCTCACTGCCAGAGCTGGTTTCTTTCTTTTCGCCTTCTTTTTTATCGGCATCCTTGTTAGAGTCTTTTTTCCCTCCAGTATCTCCTGAGTCCTGTTCTTTTTTATCCTGCTTGTCTTTGTCTTTTCCCTTGTCCTTGTTTTCGTCTTTTTCTTTTTGGGTGGAGTCTTTATTTTCCTGATTTTTTATTTTCTCTTCAATTTTTTTGATTTCTTCTGAAACGGGCTTTGAGGATATTGACTGGTGCTCAAGAAGATCTTTCAGGTTTTCGAGACTGCTCTCAATTTCGGGCTGTATTTTTGAGTTCTGCCGAAGAAGCGTATCAATCTTTTTAATTATTTCGGCATTTTCTGCCTGATATAAGGATTTTATAATCTTCAGATTTTGTTTGGTATAATAAAGCAGAAATAGCGCGAGTATTAGTAATAATGCCGGGGCAATTGATCGAACAAATGAAACTGGTAATTTTATATCATTTATGTTCAGGAGTTCAGATTTTTTTTGTGCCTGTATGTTTATGAACTGCTTTATGGCCAGGTGATCTGCTGGCATCTGTGACTCTTCTTTTAGCGACAACTCGGAGAGAATCGAGAAACATCCTTCTGCCTCACTATGTTCGTCTATGGTTCTTGCGACATAAATGTCATCCGTTCTTTTCCAGATTAAAAACAGCCATACGAGACTTGAAACTTGAATTATGAGAGAAATCGAAATTAAAATATTGCCCGTTGTCCGGCTGATATAGTCGAGAAGAAGTAGCGAATTCCAAATTGGATAAAAGGCAAAAGGAATAAGAAAAGTAATCAGCAGAGGCAGGCATTTTCTGATCAGGATTTTCAGCTTAACGCTTTTTACGAGAGGCGGTGTGTTCACGGAGGGTCATGTTCCTTTTGGGCAATCAAAGAGTTTCGATGAGTGTTTCTAAATCTGTTATGCCGCTTTTCTGATACTTTGTTTCAGAGGCTCTGGCCCCTTGTTTCTATTTTAAGTTTGTGATCACTAAGCTTTTCGGAAAATTCAAATTCCCCGTTTTTATTCCGGAAAAAGTAAAGAGCAAGGCTTTCATCTGGATGCAAGGCTGCCTCAATAGACTCAAAGCTTGGAGTGCATATGGGACTTGCCGGAAAATTATTTATTATAAAAGTATTATATGGGCCTGGGGCATTTTTTTCGTCCTGGCTTGGTGGGCGATTTGTTTTTAGTCCGTATTGAAGGGCGGCAGTGCTTTCAAGGGGAAGTCCAAGAAGATATCTGTTGTGATAGACGGCAGAGATTTTTTTTCTAAAAGCAGGCTCTGGAGACTCTTTCTCAATAATTGAAGCCAGGGTAAGAATTTTATGTTTATCAAGGTAAAGATCGTTAGTTCTTTCGTTAAAATATATAAATTTATTTAAAAGATTTTTTGCACTTAGATGAATAAGCTTTTCAACCATTTCCTGTGGAGTGAGCGGTTTAGAGAAAGTGTAGCTGTCAGGCAGAATGTATCCCTCAGGAATACTTGCTTCAACTTTTAGCCTGATTAGAATTTCTCTTTTTGTCATCGCTTTCAGGGTTTCTTCTTTTCCAAAGAGTCCTGATTTATTAATTTCTTTTGCAATGTCAAAGTACTCCATTCCAGGAAGCACTTCAAAAGTTCTGCTTATGCGATTTGATTTGGTTAGAGCTTCAATTACTTTCTTTGGAGGCAAGGATGGGGAAATTTCATATTCTCCTGGGGGTATAAGATCTTCTACGGCCAGATTTTCTTTTGAAAGTTTTCTGTCAAGAATAAATCTGGCAGCAAACGAACTTGAAACGAGAGAAGATTGTGACAAGAGGGATGCAATATCCTTTGAGCTTGCGCCACTTGGAATCTCTACATAACGAAGATCACTTGAGCCGGGGTCAACGGGCCTGAAAAATGAAAGGTTCAGCCATAAAAGAACGAGGAATATCGGCACGGCTGTACCAAGAATGAAAGGAGAGGCTTTTCCAATTAAGACTAAAAATTTCATATTATATAGATAAAGATCCCGGGCATGAACTTATTAATTATGAGACTTTGATAAAAGGTAGCTTTCTAAAAGTATTAGTGCGCTTATATTATCCTTGGCTCTTCGTCTCTCCAAGCTTTTTTTTCCAGATCCTTTCAGGTAGCGCTCAGCTTCAACAGAACTCATCCTTTCATCCCAGGTAACAATTGAAATATTGCCACTGGTAACATCGTCTTTGTCGAGGGCGTCCTGAAGGGAACTTATAAATTTATCAGTAAAAGCGGTCTGAATATTTTTGCTTCCATCCAGCGAAAGGGGGTAGCCAACTACTATTACCCCAACTGAAAGCTCTTTGCACACTAAAACTATGTCTTTTATTGCTTTTCCCCGGTTTTGCCCAAGGTCTATACACTTGAGGGGGCTTGAACTAATATGCAGTTCGTCAGAAATTGCGAGGCCAATTCGTTTTTTACCGACATCAAGCGCCAGGGCCCTTTTTCTTGGATTTATCATGTACTTGGTCTTCTCATGAACTGGCTATTATTGAAAACAGAAAAGACAGAGAATTTTTTCTTATTTTTTAAATATTTTGAAAAGATGACAAAGCGGTATCAAAAGAGCAGTAAATGAACCGGCAAAGGCAAACAAGAAGAAAGGATAATCGTTCAGGTCGGGCCAGCTCTCATGCAAGAGCTCCTCGCTTAAAGAAGCGTTCATTGTCAAGTCAGCCTGTGAATGGGACGATCAAATCTGTTTTATCCAGAGTAACTTCAGGAAGTTTGAGGGAGAAGGGAACACGTCATGACCTGATTGGTGTAATCAGGGGATTTTTTCTCTATCTGCTGGCCAGACGTGCAGAGGCAATCACTCTATTTGGCGTGCTTCTTATTATTTCATTAATTCTTTATGGATTACTACCCTGGGACCGGGTGAGAAATTTTTGGGATAAAGCACTCTGGGAAGGCGCAAGGTGGGAGAGCGAGTTGAAAGGGCTCTCGCATGATCAGGATGATGGAATAGTTTTCCGTTTTGCACCCTCATTTAATGATCCAATGTTGGAGATGCCTTCCTTCGCTCAGATTATCAGGAATCAAGGCCGAATGGATGAGGGCCGTGTACTTGATGGTCATTTACTTGAGGGAGGTAGTGCTCGCTTTCAGATCAGGTCAGGGGATTCTCTTCGAAATGTGCTTTTACGTCATGGTATTAATTCTGAGGAAGCTTTATCTGCCAGTAACGCTCTTTCTGAAGCTGGTGGAAAAGACACTGGGTCATCATTAAATCTCAAAGCCGGGGACGATGTTCAGGTTCTATTTGATGAGACAGGCGGGCTTTTAAAAGTAAAATTTGCCATTTCTGGTGGGCAGCGAGGAGTTCTTGAACGAGCAGATGACGGCTCTTTTCAATTTTCCCGAACTGAAGTTGAGAAAATGACCAGAGAAAGAATGGTTGTTGGATCAATAACTACATCTTTTGCTGCTGCGGCACGTCGCTCTGGCCTTTCTTATGACACCATAGATGAGCTGGTTGATATTTTCAGTGACAGGGTTTCGTTTCACAGGGATTTCAGAAAAGGGGACAGGTTTACTCTTATTTATCATGAGCATGAAATAGTTGGCAGTAGAGAGGTGCGTTCCGGACCTATTCTTGCCGCAGCTCTCGAGGTCAAGGGTGAGCACTTTGTTGCTGTCAGGTATGTTGGCATAGATGGCAA
>DAOLCO010000022.1:0-52475 GCA_035327825.1 Oligoflexia bacterium
GTTGCTAGTTTCATAGGGGTTTCACAGATAAATTTAAAAAATCCTGAAAGTCACGCTAGCTAAGCTAGCTAAGCTCTCCTAAGAGCTCTTTCTTATCACCTGATCTCCAATAACGAGGATTTCTATGTCTGTTCTTTCAAACAGCCTCCTTGCATCCTCGGGGGTTTCAACCAGTGGTTCGTTATTATCATTTAAACTGGTATTAAGAAGGACGGGAACATTTGTGAGCTTCCCGAAAGATTTAATTAGTTTATAAAAACGTGGATTATCAGATTCGCTTACAGTTTGTACTCTGGCTGAATTATCAATATGAGCTACAGCAGGAATCAACTCAGGCTTCAGTATTCTGGTAATAAATAGCATTAACTTACTTTCAAAATCAATATCAAACCATTCTGATTTCTCCTCTTCGAGTACAGCAGGAGCAAATGGCCTGAACCATTCGCGGTGCTTAACTTTTAGATTAATCCTGTCCTTCATCTCCAATGATCGTGGATCAGCAAGAAAAGAACGATTTCCAAGTGCACGTGGACCAAATTCAGATCGACCCTGAAACCAGGCAACTATTTTCCCTTTAGAAATATCTTTAGCAAGCGAATCATAATCAAGCTCATCTTGTTGCTTGTTCATTGGAGTATAATCTTTTCCAAGATACATGTAATCTGATGGTTTGTATTTATGACGTGGTTGACCCATCAGGGAATGAGACAAATAAAGAGCAGCTCCGGCAGCTGTCCCATCATCGCCACATGCAGGAAATAAATGAATACGCTTAAAGGGTGTTTCCTGCTTTAATCGCATATTTACGTCGGAGTTTAGAAACGATCCTCCAGCCAGAACAAGATTATCATCATTGAACGATCTGGTTTCCTCATACAACCTGTTTGTCCAGCTTACAAGGCACCTCTCAAACATATACTGTAAACTTGCTGCATGATTCTTTACTTCAGTATCAGGATCCTTCATTGGAGGAAAGTTTTCATGTGGAGATTTGCCAGTCCATTTTGTCCATAGATACTGGGTATGAACTGCATCACTATTTTGAAAGGGACGTTTATACCATGAAGCGAAATCATTCGCCCAGTCATTTGCATACTCCTGTATCTCACCAAATGCAGCAAGAGCCATGGTAGTTCCAGCCTTTGTTAGACCTGGTCCAATTCCAAGTTGTGAGGTAAACACTGAATAAACATTTCCAGCCATTATTCCGGGACAATAAAAATATTTGAGTTCTTTATATGCACCTATTGCAAAGAGTGAGCAGAATTCAGGGTGTACACCACTTGCGTCTAATGAAAAACATGCAGCTCTTTCAAAAGGACTTGTGTAAAAAGCAGAAGCGGCATGAGCCATATGATGCTGAACAAGAATTGCTGGCTTAACCTGATCTCCAATAGCAACTCTGTATTCATCAAAACATTTCCCTCCAACTAAATGAACCAGATTGGATTTTACAGGGTTACCCTGAACATCAAAAAATCGAATATAGCTACCTTGAGCATGATCCTCTGGCTGATAAAAATATGAAGAAAATGCAACGGCGGTTATGTCATTCAGATCGATTCCAGCTACTTCAAGAACATAATTTATTGTCTTTTCGCAAACCCTTCCATCCTTTTTTACTCTTGTAATTCGCTCGCGTCCAATTGCACTTTTAAGTACTCCATTCACGACCACTGCAGCCGATCCATCGTGCCCAAAATTAATTCCGAGAATGGCGTTCATGCGTGATTTTCAGCATTTTTAGTAGAATTTTCTGAATAACGTGTGCCTGCCTGAATTACTGCAGCAAGAAGCTGCGCTGTAGAATCAAAACTTAGTGGTGCATTAGATTTTATTGCCTCAATAATTTGATGAAAGTTATTATCTGATTTGTATTTTTTATACGATTCCTGGGAAAGCATCTGGAGACATCTTGAACTGAGTTCTATCTCTCTGTTTCTCTCAGAAAGAATGAGACATGCAATAAGTACCTGGAAATCTGCAAGCCCTGGATCATTTTTCCACTCAAAAAATGGAAAAGTACTTTCTGGTGATGAATTTCTAAGTATTAACTCTATAACTCTTCCATTATTTTTAAAAAATCTTTCATCTTCCTTATCAAGTGCAGCATTTGAGGCGTGAGATCGATAAAGGTACAGACCTACAGGTATATGCTCAAATTTTGTGCCATTCAAAGCTGCTTTTGCCCAAAAATGATAATCAGTTGCTACCTCAAATGTGGTGTCATACAGACCAACCTTTTCAAATACCTTTTTTTTGATACATGATCCACCATTTGGAAATATGCTTCCCATAAGCAATGAGGGGATTATAAGATTACGTGGAACAACACGATATTGGTATTCTCGTTCAATTTCAAGTAACTCATTTGTTCGATAAAGGTTTGGATAAAATATATCACTATCGGGTTTTGAGTTTATGTGTTCTTCATAAGTTTTCAAAGCCTCTGGAAGAAGGATGTCGTCATCATCAACCCAGATTATGAACTCTGCTGTTGCGAAATTAATAACAAGATTTCGCATGGCAGCTTCTCCAAATTTTCCGGAAAATTGCTGATCAAACGAATCCTTATTTATCTCAGGTTGAACAACTTTAATGGTAAAGTTTTTTAAGGAGCTGTATTTATTTTTGAGTCTAAGAGCAAGTTGATTTGGTGAAAAACTTTTTGAGTTATCATCGGCAATGATAACTTCAATAAACCCATCATAATTTTGAAGAATAACGCTACTAACTGCCTCTTCAAGATATGCTTCCCTTTCAGATGAACATATTCCTACTGTAAATTTTGGAGTGTTGGTCTTCATCTGTAATAAGATGATTTTACTTCTTCAAAGATTCAATATTATTGCCCTAAGTCCTTGATATTACATGATTGCTTTTTAGGCTGAAGTCTCATTTTATATAAACCGATATTAAATCATGGGAAAATTGAAGCTGAACTATAGTAAAAGGGGCTATCTTGGGTTTGTAATTTTCCTGTTACTGATTATTGCCATTGCATATCCTCAAATTCGATCAGAAGAGAGTGTATATCTTGATCGAATCAGCAACTTTGAATTTGATAATGTAGGCGAAACTCAGGGTTGGATTTACGACCTAAAACGTTCACTTGGCAGGGCTGGCCCTCGTGTTCAAGTATTTGAGTATCAGGGAGTTTCGGGTTCTCTGGAAATATTTGAAACTGGAAGCATATCCACCGAGCGATCGTACAAATTTTATCCAGAAGCTGTTACAATGGATGGTCAACTTGTTGCCGCTGTTCTTGAGGATAACACAATATTATCAAAAAATTCATCTGCTTCCTATTCACTGGTAAAACTGGATCGAGTAAGAATTCCCCACCATGTTTATGAACATGAAGAACTTGAAAAGCATATCGCAGGTGAGCTAAATAGTGAGCGAATATCAAATTCTGTTTCAAATATAAAAACAAGCTCTCAAGTACATGGATCGGCTTTGAGAATTATTGAATTCCATGCATTTATTGCAGAGGATTTTGCTTCAAATAGTACTCAAGATGATTTGGTAAATGAAATTCTGAGCGCAACTCTTTTTGCAAATACTTATCTTCAGGAAATCGGGTTCATGATGATTCCAAAAGGAATTACAATTTATAGGGAATCCTCACCTTTTTCTAGCGCCATTGCAGCAAGAGATCCTTATGAAATGCTTGCGAGGGCGGTAGATGAACATCATAGTTTTTCTGGAGTTACTAGACAACTTTCTGTGGTTTTTTCAAGAACATTTTTTCCTCGCGCAGCTGGTCTGGCTTACACTGGAACCTCGTGTGTTAATCCTAGATATTCGGGAATATTTGTGACTCAAGGAGGAACAAGTCTTTCACAAAGAGTTACCCTACCTTCTACGCTAGCACATGAAGTAGGTCATTATCTTGGCATGAATCACGATGCAAAATATTATCAGGATGGATTTTCAGTAATGGCACCATCAAGCAATTTACTACCATTTGGTTATTCTGCCACTTCTGTTTACGAGCAGCGTGCCCATAGTTCAAACAACAGCATTGGAGGCGCATGTTTTACAGTTAAAAATTTTGGTTCTACTGATACTGATAATGATGGGGTAAGTGATTTACAGGAAATATTCTCTGGCACGGATCCCCTTGACGCTGGGAGCAACCCCAGAACACCATCAAATGAGATGTATACAGCATGGAATGGATTTATAGGTTTGGCATCGATTGGTGAAATAGTTAACAGATCTGGTCTTTCCGGACAGATTAACCTTTTGTTAAAAGATATTAATGGCAATGAAATTGCCAACAGATTTTCCTTAATTGGTGGATTTAATCAATCTGATGTAATATTCAATGAACTTAGCCCGATTTTTCAAAATTCATATGGAAGTGCAAAGATAAGTGCTCTTACTCCCATATCAGGACGGGCAAATGTCTATGCTCATACTGGGCAATTTAATTCGTTCAGATATATAACATCTCAACCACTTTTTAAACCATTTTTCGGAAATCAAGGTGTTTATGTTCTTAATAATGCCCATGCACCAGAATCAATTAGTGAAGTTATGAACTGGCTTTCCTTAATAAATTTGAGTAACAAAGAGGCGCATTTCAAAGTAACAAGTTATAATATTAATGGCATATTTAATTCGGAGGAAATAGTTACTGTCCCTGCGGGAGGAAGAAGAGATATTAACGCAAATTCTAACAGTGGAGATTCACTTTCAGGTCTTCTGAATATTAAGCCAATAGGTGATCAGGAAATACCATTTTATGCTTTCATTTCCAGATACTATAAGAGAAGCGATGGTTCTTCGAGCGGTTCTGTAATTCTTGATGCAGAAGTACCTACTGGAGCTCCAAGGTATATAATTACTCATTCAAATGAAACCCTTGCGAACACAAATCAGTCAGGAACAGGATGGATTGAGCTAGCAAACTCAAGCGATATTAATGCTGAAGTATTTATCAAATTTTATCATGCTAATGGATCAACTGATGGCTCAAAATCTATATTTATTGCGCCAAAATCTCAGGCGCATATTCCTTTTAATTTCCAGGGTTTAATTGAGATTTCTTCAAATGAGAAAGAGAGTCTGATTGCAAGTGCAATTAAGTACAATATACAGAGTGCCGTCTCAACTTCTTCCACTCTGCCATTAACCGAAAGTATCAGGGGAGAAGTATCCGGAAGCTATAATACATTTCTTTCTACAACCTCACGTCTACTTGTTGCAAACCCAGAGGGAAAGGAAGCGCTTCTGAATTGTCGCCTGCATACCGGATCAAATATAATGAAAATCACAAGAAACCTTGGTAGCTCCCGATCCCGAGTTATTGATTTAAAGGAACTATTCCCGTTTTTTCCAGAAAACTCCTATGCACCTTTGACCTGTGCCCTTAATGAAACTAACGGTGTTCCACTTAGAGGAGCTTTTAGCATGTTAAGATTGGTTGATGGTAAACATTCTGTATATCAACAGTTTAATTAACTTCATTTCGAAAGAACATTTTGATAAAACTCAAGGTACATTGAAATAATATTTTTACTGTTATAATTTTTTACAGCATGTATTCTCGCGTTATTTCTAAGGTTTTGGTGCAGTTCTTTATTATTTAATATTGAAAGAGCATAATCGGCCATTTTCTCCCAATTTCCTACTTCTGCTATGAATCCTGTTTCGCCATGTTTTACGACTTCAGGAATACCTTGCGCATTACTTGCAATTACAGGAACGCCACAACTCATTGCTTCAAGTGCTGCTAAACCAAAACTCTCTAATTCGCTTGGTAATAAGAATAAATCAGCATGTTGGAGCCAGGGTATAAATGACTCTTGTTTACCAAGAAAACAAACGTTTTTTTCTATGCCAAGTTCACGAGCCAATGCTTCGCTGGATGATCTGTCGGGGCCATCACCAATCAGAACAAGATGACTGGGAATTGATTCATGGACTCTCGAAAATACACGAAGTACATCTCCAATTCTTTTTACTGGTCTGAAATTAGAGACGTGCAACAATATTCTTGTATTACTTTTTCGTGGACAGACACCAAGTAGATGAGCTGCTGGATTAATACATTCTTCACTTGCTGGTGAATAGCGATCAAGGTCAACGAAATTTGGTATTACCTTTATAGGGGTGCTGGAGGGTACATTAAGTTTGTCATAAGTAGCGCTTCTGAGAAATTGTGATGGAGTCGTTACTCCATCACTTTCCATAATGGAGAATCGGGTTATTGGAAGATAGCTTCGATCCTGACCCACAAGAGTAATATCTGTTCCATGCAGGGTAGTTATGATTTTAGGAGCCCGATCTCCAAGAATTTGTTTTGCAAGATATGCACTTGTTGCATGTGGTATTGCATAGTGAACGTGAATTAGATCCAGCTTTTCATATGTAGATACTTCAACCATTTTTGAAGCAAGTGAAAGTGCATATGGTTGATGCTCAAAAAGGGAATATTCGCGTACTTCTACTTCGTGGAAGAAGATATTTTCGACAAATCCCGGTAGTCGTCGAGGAATATCGTAGCAAATAAAATGAATCTGGTGACCAAGTTTGGCAAGGGATAGACCAATTTCAGTTGCTACAACTCCGCTGCCACCAAAAGTTGGATAACAAGTAATGCCTATGTTCATATTATGATATTTTAAAGAGAGTATTAATTACCTGTGGTTAAAAATCTTTTCAATGAGCCGATGCTTCTTACAAAGGCTAGTGGATCTGGTACAGGAAGTGGCCCTCCTGCATAGAAAGCTTCTCCGTAACTTACGCCGATTTGACTGCCGTAGTACGCATCACGTGCCTCCAGGGAATGAAGTGAAAGGGGATCTGATACAAGTGTTTTGGGTTCGTTTTGAGAATCGGATCTTGAGACCTGACTTATATACGAATTGATCGCGGCCATTTTATTTTTTTTAAATTTTGAAATGTCTACTATCAAATCTGGTCTGAATTCCTTTCTGCACATATACCAGAGAACCATGGGTATATTGCAGGGAGGTGGAAGTTCCGGATACTGAGAAGAAACGTGAGCACTAAATATTGACTTTTCAATCAGGAGCCTCGCTCCCTGATGATCTGGATGACGCTCTTCACCGTATGGAGAAAGGAGTAGATCTGGTTTTGCTTTTCTTATGCAGTAAGTAACTCTTTTGATTTGCTCAGCTAGTGATATTTTACCCTCCTGATTTATCGAAAGATCAGGAATACGGAGATTTTGCCTGAAGTTTATATTAAGAATACTGGATGCATTACTTGTTTCTTCTTTACGTTCCTTTAGAGTACCACGAGAAGAAGCTTCACCCTGTGTGAGATCAATTATTCCAACTTTATAGCCTTTGTCTGTCAGAGAAAGTATCGTTCCTCCACAAAATAATTCAACATCATCCGGGTGTGGAGCAAAGGCCAGCACATCAAGTGAAGGAATGTTTAACTCAACAAGATTTAAATCATAAGACGCATTCATTTAAGACGACCGGCCAAGTATGAATCGTAGGCATTTTTAATAGTATTAAAGATAATTTTTGATGAGGGTGAATCTAGCATATCTTTTGGTTGTATAAAAGGCCAAAGACCTGAAAATACTCTTTCCTGTGGCTTATTGTCTGGATATAAAATTTCACTGATTCTTTGAAGACGTCCTGAGTCTATTTCGTTGTTTCTGTCGATGTGCTGCATATATTTCGATAGAAGTTTGGAAAGGGATTCGTTTATTGTGTTTAATGTTTTTTTTAAGGGTTTTTCAAGATCAGGAATTGTATTTATTCCTTCATTGTTTAATGTGTTTTCAAGATCAATAAGTGATTGTTTGAGTTTTTCTTCAAGTTGCTTCCGTTTGTTTTCAAGCTTGTTCGAATCAACAAAAACTCTATTCAAATCATTCATTCCCAGGGATAGTAATTGATCAGGTAATACGGATTTCTTTTCAATGTAATGAATTATTTTTTCATCAATGAAAAGTCCCCTAGCTCTGGGAATTGCTAAAGGTTTATGGATTGAAAAAAGTGAGTATAGGGGATTTGCCTGTTTGATATAAGCAAGCTCAGTTTCTCCACCAACAAAGCAAACAGAGGGAAGTATATAATCCTGTATCAGGGGTCTAAGGAGAGCCGAACTTGAAAAGTGATTTGTAGAATCATTTATCATTTCAACTAGCATTTTTTTGCTATATACTTTTTCATCAGGAGTAATAAATTCATCTGATCTGGTGACTCGAAGTCGGTATCTTGATTTATCTGGACCTTCGGGGTGAAAGAAAAATAGTGGTGAATCGGGTCTGATATTAATAGGGACAGAATAACCTGCGCTTGCCAGTACTTTTGTTTCATTTTCTAAAAGCTCACTGATTTTCCTATGTTCCATTAAGGCTTTTAAAAATATTTGTTTACCTGCTTTATTAAAAGCATTAAGGCGTGGATCAAAAATAACTACTTTGCTTTCAGGAAATAGTTTATAATAGAGAGAGATAAAGGCCTGAGAAAGTGTTTTATTTTTTTGATAACAATTTGTAAAAGTTTTAAAGATTTCATTGTCATCAGTAACCCTGAATTGATCTTTAATGCTGGAAATTGTATTATCTAACTCGTCATTAATTCGTATCGCACCTACAGATATTCTGTTGTTTTTAGAAATGTCTGCAGGAAAAAATCTTGTGATTACAGTTTTTCCAGAACTGTCAGGAAGGGTTATAGTTGATATTTCTTCAAGATCATGATCCTCGGTTTGAAGCCAGAATACTGGAATAATAGCATGATTAAGCTTTTTACTTAAAAGTTCGCTCAAGGCATCAATAGAAGCTATTTTATAAATAGTCAGAAGGGGGCCAAGTCCTATGCCAATTTGTTGTCCTCCTACTATACAGAGAGTATCAGATTTTGAGAGTTTTTTTAATTCATCAAGAGCCCTGTTTGTTGCGCCTGACTTGATCAGTAATGTGCTCCATTCTGATAATAAATCCTCAGATAGTTGTGATGAAGATTTCTGTAATCTGGAATTTATAATACCTGATTTTGGGATTTCAAGATTATCATGAGTCTGGTTTACGGCCGCAAAAAATTTCATTTAGTACCTTTTACGGCAAATATGATTATTCGTTGAGAGTTGTCAGGGTTGTATATTTTACCTGAATAATCGCCAATGAACAAGGCAGGAGATAATTCTGAGAGTTTAAACAAATTTACAATTTCATTATGAGTATATAAACGAACTGATTCGGAAAATATTTCCGGTTTATTTCTTCCATACTTATGATTAACAGTGATTTCTTTTACAACACGAGTTTTATTCTTTGTAAAAACCCTCTTTTCATTAAAAATGAAATTCTCAGTTTCTTTTTCACTACAAGGCACTAGATTACTATGGAGAAATGTCGCATTTGGAAGATCAAGTAGGAGAAGCCCCTGGTCTCTCAAAAGTTTTGACCAGCTATTAATTACGTTAATATTTTCTTTTTCTGATTCGAAGTAACCAAAGCTAGTAAAAAGTGAAGTTATGATATCAAGGGAGTTATATTTGAAGGGAAGTGCTCTAAGGTCTCCTCTTACAATATCAAGATTTGGGTACAAATTTTTTGCCGTTTTTAGAAGCATGAAGCTTAAATCCATGCCTATCGCTGTGTTAGATAATTTGGATAATTGGTTAAGATGACGCCCGGCACCACAGCAACAGTCAAGAAGAATTTCGCGCTTATTTTTAGAAAGTGGAGCATGGTTAAGTAGTTGTCTAATGGTTTCAACAAATATTTTTGCTTCAGATTCCTCTCTGTGACTATAAAGCTCGAGATAAGCCTTGTGCTCAAACCAGGGTCTGAACCATTCGGCGTCAGTAATTATGCTTTTTTTTCTATTATAAGACACTGAGTTCACATTAAAACTTTAGGGAAAATCAATAAGTTATCTTTTCACTTAATTTAAAGACTATTAATTTTGTAATAATTTGCGAATTTATGCTAGAAGGGCTCTAATAGCAAGCAACTTAAGGTCTAGAGGCTAAGTGCATTATTCAGAAATCCTGGAAAAGTATCTGTACAGAATAGCTCGGGGTGAGCTTGACGATACTGCTGTCGTACTTCCACTTTTGTTAAAAACCAATGTATTTGTCGGTGGTAAGGTTCATTCAGATTCTGATGGAACAGTTTCTCTGGTTCTCACAAGTTTTAATCGTGATGGAGTTGATTACATACCGGTTTATCTTAGACGAACTTCAAAACCTGATTTACCTGTCTCTGCTGAATCTGATTACAGTGAAGACCTACTTAATTCCTCATCTGAACACTCTTCTCGACTAATAGAGTTAAATGGGGAAGCTTTGATTAAGGTATTGCCCTACGATGTTGGTATTGTAGTAGAGCCAAGTACATCTCTAGAAGTTCTTTTTACATCAGGAGTTATTCACGAGACTGCAAGATCTCTTGGTAATATTAAAATTTTAGATCCCGATGAGATGCCAGAAGAACAATTTGTAAAAAGTGACGAGTCTTATAATATTTCCACTAACTCCGAAAAAGTCATGAATCTTTCCAGGTACAGAAAAGATGTGGATATCCCTCATGGTAATCGTCGTGGCCGGGAAACTGAAATAATTCACCATGAAAAGTTAAGTTTAAATGAACAAGAAAGCCCAGATGAAAGTCGCTTTGGAATAAACTTGAACCTTTTTGATGAAGATGATTCTTCTGAGTTTTCTCATGATAAGGATTTGGAAGAATTGAGCGCTTCTTTAGGCGAAAGTGTAAATATTGCTGAAGTAGAAGAATCGCTGGTTCGAATTTATCAAAATTATCCTGAGATAGCCGAAAGCTTTCTTTTGAGACATAATTCACCTGATAGTGAGCTGGTTCTTGGTGTTCTTCTCTCGACAGATTCTTTACCCTCTGGAAACACTGGATGGAGTTCTGAGCGCCGTTTCGATTTTGTAGAAGAAGTCTCTTATGTTGCTCGTCGATATTTTGGCTATGCCTCAGCAATAGAGCTTTATGATGATTTGCATGACACAGGGGCGCGTTCATGGGATCTTTTTAAAGTTCTATCTCCATTTTATGTAAGAGAAACAAATTTGCAGGATTTCTCGGAAAAATTTAAATCATCAAGTGGTCAGGTATCTTCAGTGGGCTATCCAACCGAGAACGTAAGTGGAAGAAGACTTAGAGCAAGAGATGATATATTTGAAGGTAAAGGTCTTGCTAATCAGATTGAAATTTCTAATGACCTTCAAAATCGTGAACCCAGAAAACGAAATCCTACTTCTGGTCGTCTAGGACTTAGAGAATCAGTAGCAAAAATTGGATCTGGTACTGGAAACCTCATTGGTGGTGGCCTTAAGTTATTTGGCAGGCAAGCCAAGGTAAAGCCAGGCCAAAAGAGATAGTGAGTAGAGATAACTTAAGCAAAAAACTCTCTGAACTTTTTTTTCATTTTTTCAGCCCTTGGTTTGTTTCTTTCTACAGTAAGCCATGAAGCATAATTATCTTTTCCAAATTCAGGTAAGCAAATTGTTGCTAAATGGTTAGCGGTCTTAACTTTATAGCAAAGATCATCTATAGCATGAGTGGCTTTTCCACTCAATCTTGCACTAATTATGTAATCATCAATAATTGTAAGGTAAGTATCCTTGAGTTTTGAAAATGGCCCTTCTCTCCAGGAAACAGATAATTTTGAATGAATAAATGTTCGACGTGAAAGTCTGTCAATATAAGTATTTCCACCAATCATCTTGTATGCTTCAACCCCAATACTATTCATGGTATTAAAAAAACGAATTTCCTGTTTTTCATGAAAAAGAAAAAACCATGAGTGCGGGTTCCAGCTATAATATTTTTTTTCAGTGCAAATACTCAGAAGTGATAGTGATATATTACTCCAAAGATCATTTAGTCGTAACAGGTTTTTTAGCGCATAAGTTTTTCTGTTTTTACCATTCAGGACAATTTCAGGAGTCAGATTTTTGATATAGTTTTTCTCAAGCAATTCTCTCTGATCAAGAAGTGAACTAACAAATGAAATGTGAAGACGATATTTGGACTTTGATTTAAGGATTTTGCCCTCACTCTGAAGATAGGCAAGTTCTTTATAGACAGCTTTAAGGGAACACATTTTATCAAATTTGCTACAGTAATTATGAATCTCATTTACAGAAAGGTCAGGGTATGAGGTTAAAATTAGGACAATGCTTTCTGATACGGTATGATGATTTTGTCTTTTTTTCATAAGAATTCTACTATTAGTAGAATTCTCGACTTTCTTCAAGTGTTTTTATCTAAAACTCTACAATTCATATATTTAGTCGAAAGGTTTTTTAAAGTGTTCTTTAAAAGGGTAAAAGAAATGAGTAGGGTAGTAGTCGATTGGTTTGACCCATGTTGGGGCGATCATCTTTCAGGTCAAATTGCTTGGAGGAGGGGAAATGGTATAAATGATCTGCTTGAGGCACTTTCAATGTCAACTAGAAGAAACTGGTCTCTTTGCGTTGGAGATCACTGGTATCATTGCAGGTATAATTCTTGCCATAGATGTACTTCAGTTTTTGACGACAAGGGTGAGGGTCTTAGTTGTAACTCGGGAAGATCGGTATACAAGATTAACACCGGCAGTGAATTGTGTATGTTCCCAAGTCAGAATTGCCGTTTTATGATTCTTTCCATGTGGGCCTCAGGCGACAGTAGTTGTTGTGCAAGAAGCTATACAGGGAGATTTATCTTAAATAATTTAATTCCAGAACAGATACCATTTATTCGCTATAGTGGTGGATCCGAATCACGGATTCCGATAAACCTTCAAGGTAATGGTTTTATAAGAAAAACATCACTTTGTGGTACCCGATTTGATATTCCGGAGCTGGTTAGCGCGATTAAGAATGGAATTCGGTATTATTAAGCTGTTAGCCAAATATTCATTCTCGTTTCAATAAAGAGTAAAATTTATAGTCCCGGTGCAAGTTGCCGGGACTTTTATCAAATTAAAACTACCCGTAGCATAAAACCACAGGCAGTATTTGACTGTGTTATTGATTCATTTAAATCATTCAAGAACCTTTACTTCATCTCCAAGCCGGATTGTTCCAGAAAGACTGTTATGGATCATGTTTACACCAAATCTGATCCCGGATTTGCCATGGAAAGAAATATTTCTATAACTTCCAAGAGTCTTTAGAGGTCCATCTGTGTCTCGAGAGCCATTTTCCTGATTGACGTTTATGATAAGGCATCTTGAACATGGCTTTACGACAGAAAAGCTGAGTTCGCCTATTTTAACGGTTCGCCATGAATCTTCAATATATGGCTGGGAAGCCCCTTCAATGACGATATTTGGTCTGAAGCGATTCATCTTTACAGGATTATCTCTTCGTGAGTTAAGATCATCAAGTGATCTTTGATTTGTCAGAAGAAACGGAAAGCCATCTGTGAAACGAACTTCCCGATTTTGGGCTTGGTCAAAGTCCGGGTTGACATTCCTTGAAAAACTTTCACATTTTACAACAAGTCGACACGGCATATCGAGGAATTCTGAAAACCAGGTGTTTGCTTTTTTGCTTACTTCAGCTACTTCAATTCTTTCATCATGAAGGGTGGCAGAAAGAGTTTCAAAAGTCCTTTCATTGATATCAATAGAAAGAATTTCCATTCCAGGTGCTTGAACTCGAAGAATCTGCTCATCGATAAAGGAATGGATAAGTGCCATTTCACCTTTCCCCGGTTTATCTTTTGTCCCTCTTTGGGAGAGAAACTGACCTTCTGGGGTTACAAGCATGAACATCCGGTCAAACTTTGCTCCAAACTTGTCCATTTCAAGTTTGCTTGCATTAACTCTGGCGCAAGACTTGATAGGATAGACGCTTAGCTCTTTGACGTACATAAAACCTCCTTAAAAAAGTTACTACGGGTAATCCTTAAACTATATATTGGTTTAAGGATTACCTGTTTTTAATATTCTTCTTCCCTTAGGTTAAAATTAAATATTTAAATAATAGGCAATTCGGTATTTAGCATTAGATTTATAGCAATATATGTTATAGTGATCAATCTGGAGGAGTTGGTGGCTAGGAGTGGGCTAGGTGCAATCCTCTTAGATAAAATGTTTAGGCCTGTAAAATATTCTTTGTAAGTTTCTGAAATAACTATGCTTAAAAGTGATTTTAAAAGAGGGTGGTACCTGGACAGACCTCCTAAGTTTGAACTTAAGGGTGGTACTTCGCTTTCAAAAGCTTGGAAAATTATAAGTAGATTTTCTGAAGATGTAGATATTCACATCCACCCACCAGATGGTATGGAAGTATTTTCAGGCAAAAACAATGATAAGCCAAATCACATAGCATCGAGGAACGATTTCTATAATTGGCTTCCTAAAAATATTAAGGTTAATGGTGCTATATCAATTAATCGCAATCCCCAATAGGATGATGACAAAATTAGAAATTGTGGAATAGCTATTTAAACGATAAGACTACTAGGAAGAAGTATGAGGAGCACTATCTTAGAACCAGACCACTTTATTATGATGACTTTCCTAGTTTTGATGAAATTATGAAAGTTATTAAAGCGAATATTGATAGGCTTTAATTTTCGTTTTTATAAAGTAGAAAGCACCTGTGAGGGTGCTTTTTTTGGAAAAGGGGTGGGAAGGGGAACAAGGCCCTTTTATTATGCAGCAATCTTTGTTTCCATCTTTTTTATTTTCTCCATTCAACAGCTTGTTGAGCTTTTGCAGATGCTGAGAGGTCTCACTGTTAATTCTATTGATAACTACTCCACTCCGCCAATACCTGGACACCTCGGGTGATGATTATATTGGATTTTATGATCCGTAGTTAGTGTCAAAAAAATGGGGAAGTATTTTTAAAAGAGGGTGGTACCTGGACAGACCTTCAAGCCCCAATAATGTATCGAAAGCGATCCAAAGAGCACAGAACCCAAGGCATTTCCTGCCTTATCGCCGCCGTGCAATTTTCATGGACTTTTGGGCATATTTATGGCTATAATATTCTCCATAAGCCAACACATCTGAGTATCTGGCAGGTACAGGTATCCGACAGGTTCAGTGGGCAAACTAATCGGTGTTTCCAAATACTGGAGGGTAACCACATGCGGAGTATTGACCAAACCATTTCATCGCTTTCTGGCATGACAGTCATTGACCGACTACGGCTGGCAGAAGCTATCTGGGATTCGCTTGACGATTCCAATGTTGCAGGTCTAACTGCTGAACAACGAAGCGAACTTGATCGACGGTTGACCGAACATGACTGTAATCCTGGTAGTGCTATTAGTAGGGAAGAGGTCGAAAAGCGAGTAGCAAAACTGAGGTGAGTCTTAAGTTAACCTTCCGCCCTGAAGTCGCTCATGATTTGGCATCTGGTGCAACCTGGTATGATCGGCAAGTGCCTGGACTGGGTGATGAGTTTTTAGGCGAGTATCGGCTAGCGCTTGATAAGGTGCTGGAATTGCCACTTGCCCAGGCGGCAGATTCGTCAGGCATGAGATTCCAGAGATTGAAGCGTTTCCCCTACCGTATTTGCTACAGGGTTCAAGAGATGGGGGTTCAAGAGATGGAGATCCTGGTCGCGGCAGTGTTTCATATGCGAAGAAATCCTGATAGACTTTCAAATCGCCGGTGAAGGTCTATGCAGTGGTTAAGCCTTAAGTAGTCAAATATCTTTAGACCGAAAAATTTTTTTCAAGTCACGCCAAACTTGATTAGTAGCTTGAAACCCCGCCAACTCATGGCTAAACTTAGGTTTTGGGGTGTGATATGGCGAGGACGGCTTTGATAACTGGAGCATCGGGAGACATCGGAAGCGTTGTTATTAGGCACTTGCTCAGCAAAGGATGGCAGTGTATTGGGCAACGCCGACGATCCAGAAATACTGACCAAGATATTTGTGTTGATTTAAGCAATCTTCAGATGGCCGAGAGATTGATATCGGAGGGGAAAAACGTCTTGGGAGCATTGACGTTTTGGTAATATGTCATGGTCAGTATATCCCAGGATCAGAGGATCTAGACGATGATTTTGAACGAATCTTCAAGGTTAACTTCAGATCAGTAAAAAAGTTGATTGACACTTTCGATGAGGCTGATGATACGCACATAGTAATTGTAACATCTATAGCAGGTGTTCGTGGCTCCAGACGAGGAGATCATCTATACTCTGCGAGCAAATCTGCTGCTCATGCTTTGGTTCTTTCTGGGCATCCTAGAAACCCCGGATTACTATTGAGCGGTGTAGCACCAGGCCCTGTATATTCGAAGATGGTTGAGGAAAGTGACTACGACCGTAGCTCACTTTTAGAAACTACCGAAGTGGCGGAACTAATCGAAGAAATACTTGAAAGGCCCGATGCAAACCACCGGAAGATTCATACTATAGAGAGAATTGACGGCACTACTATTGTGGATGTTATTTCTCCAAAGTAGCTTAAGGGCTGGCAATTCCGAAAACCAAGGTCAAATCGGCGTGGTCAAGAAAGGCGTGCGTTGAGTGAAAACCTGTGCACTCAAAAAATCGATGAGGGAAACTCGATCCGATTAGCACGCCGATTAAAAGACCCGATTAGCACTTATCAAATCTGGCGTTTTTCGGGCGATCGTTCTCAAAGCATGGATTAGTAAGTTTTATAGAGTCCGTGCTCAGCTTCGCCAAACTGCTTTACGGCAGTTTGAACGCCTGATTCACCACTCGTTTTACTTGACAGCACAATAAGCGCATACCAGGCTGACTCAACCTTTTCAATGAGTTCTTCCAGTTCTGATGAGCCGACGAATTCCGACCTGCTAAATTCCCTGCTAAATTCATAGTAGGCTGCCCCAAGTTTTGACGCAATTTCTGCAATTTGCGGTTGGGTGGGGCTGAACTCTGATGTCTCCAAGAAGAAATTTCTCAGAAAACTCAGCGCAACTGGTGCCTTTTCCTGATCAATGCACAGGGAAAGAACACTTTTCAAGGCATCCGATTCGCCAACTCCTGATGATAATTCCGAACGCACCAGACAAAAAAGCTCATTCATGACCTCATAACCTCCAGGGACCATTGAAACCAAAACTCAACACACGTCTCCCCTATACTACCTAAAACATCCATCTTACCCAAGCTTTTCATTTGTCAATTCGGCCTCTAATTGTATACGCCGCCTTACGGCTTTGCGACCCCAAGTTCTCAAGCAATTTGCTGAATATTTCTCAGAGTCCCCCGGGCGGGAAACGAAAAATCAATCAAGTACACTACCCTATCAGGGGGTTGAAAGTCCCGCTAGGTGCCATCCTCTTAGATAAAATGTTTAAGCTTTAGTAAGTTGCTGAAATAACTATGCTTAAAAGTGATTTTAAAAGAGGGTGGTACCTGCACAGACCTGCCAATCGAGGAGCCTACAAAATTGAGAGAGGGTGATTAAAAAATATTACCGCCCCATAAAAGCTTAATAAATTCTTTATAAGGTAATATTAAAATACCATCATTAGTTTCTCTAGTGACTCCATCACAGGAGACAATGATTCTTTTTTTAATATTCTTGTATTCATCTTTAATTGCCCTAAGACCTTTTAAGTGGTCATCTCTTACAAGGCTACTTCCCTTTACTTCAATAGCAACTTCAAGGTCGTTGATAATAAAATCAACCTCTGCCCCACTTGTAAGTCGCCAGTATGAAATATTTGCAAATTTATTATTATATTTTGAGTAAGTACTAAGTTCATGATAAACCCAGTTCTCAAAAGCCTTTCCAAAAAGCTCTGACCCATGCTGAATGGCACCTCTTTTAGCCAAAAAGCTAATTACACCAACATCAAAAAAATAAAATTTTGGACTTGAGTAGGACCTTCTTTTGGGCCTTTTCTGATATCCTTCAACAAATGATCCAAGTAGAGTATCAATTAGAATTTGAAAGTATTCTTTAACTGTCGTTGCAGAAACCCCACACTCTCTTGCAATACCAGAATAATTTATCTGTTCTGTGTCGCTTAAGGAAATTACTCTCAGGAAATTTGAGAAATTTGGAAGACTTCTTACTAAACCTTCTTCTGCTATTTCTTCTTTCAGATAGTCCCCGACATATGACTCAAGAAGCTTTAAGTAATCGCTACTGGAGTTGTATATTGAAGGCAGGTACCCATGATTTATTAATCGAATAATATCAAAATCTTCACCAATTTCAGATGCGCTCAAGCCTGAAAGTTCATATCTTAATGCTCTTCCTCCAAGTAAATTAGCATGACCTCTTCTAACTTTTCTTGCACTTGAGCCACAGAGGATAAACTTGATATTATCTTCTTCAATCAGATAATGTACTTCGTCAAGAAGTGGAGGGATTTTTTGAATCTCATCAATCACAACTAGTTTGCTTTTTGAGCCAAGAATTTGTTCACGTAGTAATTGAGGATTACTGGCTAGCGAAGAAAAAACGTCAGATCTCAACAGATTAAACCATAGTGCGTCTTTATATGTTTTTCTAAGAAGGGTTGATTTCCCAGTTTGTCTTGCCCCCCAAATAAATAAAGACCGTTCGGGATTGTCAGGAAGTATTAAATTTCTTTTATACATAAAGTCAAAGCGATACTTTGGGTTTTCATGAATATGCAAGGTAGAGCCTGTGGTATTTATAACTTATTGTCAATACTATGTTTTAAGTGCCCTTGGCGTTGGAAAGGCCTTGCCAAGAAAGTAGCAGATACTTGCCAAATTCAGGGTTCTCAAGAGTTGGTGGCTAGGTGCCATCCTCATAGATAAAAAATGTTTAAGCTTTAGTAAGTTGCTGAAATAACTATGCTTAAAAGTTATTTTAAAAGAGGGTGGTACCTGGACAGACCTTTCTCTCAGGTTTCTTGTTACTTAAATTTATGAAATCCGCATAACTTATGGTATTTTGAGAGGTCGAAACCCTGTTTTGCTTTGGGTTTCGGCATTTTGGGTTACGGGTAGAAGAACAATACCTCAAGTATTGTATTTGCTTTGGTCACATTTTTTCATTGCCCCTGGGTTCCAGCTTTGAACCTTTCGACTGGAATAGGGGCGGTGCCTTATGTAGTATGGGGTTCATGTAGTCTGGAATAAGGATCTGAGACCTTGAAAGGCTCACCAGGTTCTGGTTATTTCTCATTCACAAACGCACAATAAATCACGGGAAGCGAATACCGTACTTGAGGCTGCAACATTTAATTAATGTTATAATCTTCAGGTTTTAATTTTTAATTGTCAGTTTCCTGCTTGTAGGGAGAAAAAAATGAAAAAGTTCTTAAGTGTTTTCTTGGCTCTTGTTTCCTTTTTGCCTAGCGCTCAGGCGAATATTATCCTTCCGGAGAGTATTACGCCGGGACAAGCCTACTTTGATAAGGGGGATCCGTATCCGGTTGGGTGGCTTGAAGTGACTACTTTGAGTGGTACGATTCAACGTAGCAGTTTTACTGCTCTCGATGATCAACGATCTGGATTGGCCTCAGGGCACGCCCTGGCTAATGCCGCACCGGGATCTCAATTGAGGTATGGCTTTGGTAACTACTTTGATGACATCACATCTGGAACTTTCGGCACCGCATCATATTTCAGTATTCATCCGAGCTATCAAGGTTTGGGAACTGGATATGATCATGGTGTGTTTCACTCTGATGCGCTTTTCCCGGTCCAAGGGGCAAAATTGTACGATGGGTCATTAAGTGTGGGAATGCAACTAAGCATGGTCGGCTATGGTAGGCTTGGGTACCCAGGCGATACTATGGATGATCTCGTTTACGATGGTAACAAGCGCGGGTTTGAAGGGAGGTTAGATTCGCTTTTTTCTGTCAGCGGTGTTCACTTTACTAGTATTTTTCGTCCACCGGGCCACTTGTTCTTCAATCCGCTTGGTGGGCAGATCTCGCCTGGTAGTTCCGGGGGGGGGGTCTTCTCCCTAATCGGGGGGGAAGCACTCTTAGTTGGGGCTAACTCTCTTTACAGTTTCAACTTGGGATATGGGGGCTCATCTTCGCCAACTCGGCTTGATGTTACACAAATTCGAGCAACAATGTACTCCTCGGTGCCAGAGCCAGGTAGTTTATTACTCCTTGGTACGGTGTTTCCATTTGTGGTATTTTACCGGCGAAGGCGAGCAACTACTCAGTAGCCTAAACTTAAGTTGCGACTTGCTCTCAGTTTCACATCCTGCATCACGCAGGGTGTGAAACTCTATTTTATGGTTTTAATCTTGTTGCAGTCTCTATTAAAAAAGATTATATCCTGCAAAAGTGTTTAGAGATGGTTTAGGATCTAAACAGGGAATTATTTTTAATCGTTTCCGCCACCTTGCCCAAGCGCAATAGCCGCGTCATTCAACTTATCATTAATCCCCACCTGCATAAGTGTTATCACCGTCAAACACCCCAAACTAATCAGCGCTACCAAAAACACATACTCCACCATAGTAGACCCGCGTTCGTTTTTTGAAGCAGTTTCTTCTTTCTCGTGCGTGCTTTTATTTTCAAAAAATCTTTTCATGACATCGGGTCCTAAGTTTTGGAAATCTATAGGGTGCTTTCTTTTGCATTTAATGCTCATAGAGTTAATCGGTAATAATCTGTTTATTCTTTAGCTAAAAGGTGCGCGGGCTGAGGTACCTTGCGGCAAATGGAGGGTTTTAGAGTGTTTTTAGGGACTTGAGGGGCCAGGGTATGTGAAGAAAGCGTTTTTTGCTACAGGGCATCTAATGATTGTATGAATCACCATATTACCCATCTTAGATACTTAATCCGAAAAATCCTGAGAGATGAGTCACGACCGGGAAACCTAAAGCGTTGGGGGATTGCGGGGGTGTTTTCGGTGCTGACGGTGGTGCTTGGGTTTTTTATTCCAGACCAGATGCACGACACGATTCTTTTAAAGACCTTGTATAGCTTACGAGGAGCGGTTGATGCGCCGTCTGAACTTGTTATCGTTAGTATTGATGATGAAAGTTTTAAACGACTCGGCGCTTCACATCGAAAACCTTTTCCACGAGAGATGAGCGCACGGGCGCTAAATTCAATTCAGGATGATGAGCCAAAGGTGGTTATTCTTGATCTTGATATAGTAGAAGAAGCGGATCAAAAAGAAGCAACCGAAAAACTTGCCGCCGCTATAGGGCGTGGGCCCGTTTCGATCGGGCTTTCACCCGTAAGAGACAAGGGCACTGGAGAAGAAACACTGATCTACTCTGATCCAATAATTCGGAAGGCGGCAAAGTATGAAACCGAAATGAACTTAAATTATATAAATGAAATGGCATCGTATATTCATTTGATGCCAGGGAAGTATAAATCAGGGAAAGTGCCCTTAGAGCGGTCAATTCCATTTATGAAATTACTAAGAGAAGAAGTAACTTCTGATCTTAAAATACCTGGGGCACTTGATCTTATTCGGTTCTATGGCCCAGCAGGTTCTATCAGATCATTTTCCATCTGGCAGTTCTTTTCAGAGGAGCGGGTTATACCAAAAGGATTTTTTAAGGATAAAATTGTAGTTGTCGGATTTAAAAGTGACATGAAGGAAAGGGGTACTTCTGATAAGGAAATCCTTAATGTGCCAGTAAAAAGTAGCGATGGAACATATGGTATGTACGGAGTTGAGATTCATGCAAGTATTGTTGGAAATCTTCTTGAGGGTCGCTGGATAAAAACAGTTCCACTTGATATTTGGGTTTGCTCTCTTTTTGTTCTGCTATTTATACTTTATGTAGGTATTCTAAACCTAGAGCCTTTACAATCATTCTTCTACATGATTGCCTTTCTTGTGGTATGGTTTCTTGCAACCCTTGGAGCTTTTTCATACCTTGATTATTTCGTCCCCGGTGTATTTCTAGCGCTGTTTATGAGCACGCTCGTATTCTCAGGCGCAGCCTGCGCCTCCGCAACGTTAGCGCTAAAAGAACTCCGCGAACTAAAGAAAACTTTAGGCATTAACTAGGAGCGATCATCACTAAACTTGCTCAAAATAAACAAGATCATCAAAGGTAATGACTTTTACTGCATTTTTTGTTTGGAGCAAAAAGCTGTCAAACATGGCGTTTGTTACAGTGCCTTCCAGCTCTTCTCCAGTTGATCTAAGAGCCAGGCGAATGTTTCTGCCAACAAGACTTATAAACTGATTAAAGTAGTTTTGTTCGTTAATTTTTTTTAGCATAGATTTTTTACATTATGATTTAAAAAGTGCTTCAAATCGTTCCTTTGCAAGGTCCTTTTCTGACTTGCCACTATTTTCAGGGCTACTGGATTTTCCACCAACAAGAACAAAAAAATCACAAAAATTTGCAGTTGCTTTTTCAAGTACTCTTTCGGCTTGAGTTTCCTTGCATTCATTATACACTTTTTCATTATAATGCACGCAGTTTTTACAAACTCTTACGTCAACATTACAATGAGCACAGGTTTCACCTCGACCAATTTTCATTCCTCGTGATAATCCAAGACTTCTTCCACAGGCATGACAACATGGATCATCCATAGGGGCCATCTCCTAATTGTAGTTCATCACATCCAGTTTATAATAACCTCTAAGAGTTATTTTCGGCAAATTAGTTGGATTATAATAAGTATAATCTTTTATTCCTTTTTTAATAAAGTGCTGTTAGAATCAGCAGCCTTGATTATATTGAGACAATTTTTAGAGGTATATTGAAAAAGCAAGAATTCTTTATTGAAGAACTATCAAATGGGCTAACCCTAATTGGAGAGCCTATCGAGGGTGTTAGCTCAGCGGCATTTTCCTTTTTTATTCCAGTTGGTGCTGTTCGGGATCCTGATTCTCAGGCTGGTATGTCTAATCTTATGGTGGAAATGCTCCAGAAAGGTTGTGGTGGAAAGTCAGCCAAGGAATATTCTGATGCATGTGAGCAAATTGGACTTCAGCGAGGTGCTGGTTCGGGAATGGAAGCCTGTAGTTTCAGTGGTACACTTCTTTCCGAGAATTTGATCAGTGCCCTAAAACTTACAAGCGATATGCTGCTAAGACCAGATTTTCCTGAACATGAACTTGAACCAGTGCAGAGTCTGGCACTTCAGGACCTTATGGCTATCGAAGACGAGCCGGCAAGTAAGGTAATGGAGATATTATCTGCAAACTTTTATCCTGCCCCATTTTCAAGATCATCACTGGGCACTGCACAAGGAATCAGTTCTGTGACAGTACCCTCAATGCGGGATTTTTTCAATTCATACTTTGGAGCAAAGGGATCTGTTCTTGCTGTCGCAGGTAAATTTGTCTGGAAGGATATTGTTGCTTCAGTGAAAGAACTTTTTGGCACCTGGAAGGGAGGACAGGATTTAATTACCGTACCTCAATTATCTGATGAGTCAAGGTGTGTATTTGAAAAAAAGGAAGCTGAGCAACTTCAAATTGCACTTGCTTATCCAAGTGTTGGAGTTGAAAGTCCGGAATATTACGATGCAAGGGTTTTAGTTAATGTTCTTTCTGGGGGTATGTCTGGAAGACTTTTTATTGAAGTCAGAGAGAAGCGAGGCCTTGTTTACAGAGTATCAGCAAGCCACAGTGCTTCAAGAGGTAGAAGTGCTATAATTGCATCAGCAGGGACTACTCCAGAAAATGGAGAGGAGACTCTTTCTGTTATGCTTGAACAATTAAGGAGTATAGAAAATGGGGTTTCCCAGGAAGAGCTTCACCGGGCCAAAGTTGATCTTAAGACGAGAGTTATCATGCAAAGTGAATCCAGCAGTGGACGAGCATCGGCACTTACTTCTGACTGGTGGAATTTAAAACGCCTTCGAACACTGGAAGAAATAAAGTTTGGAATTGAAAATGTGACCGAAGAATCATTAATTAAGCATTATAAAAACTGGCCAGTACGGGCCGTAACTTTAGTAACGCTTGGAGTAAAGCCTCTTTCCCTTAATTAGTCTAACTACATATTTATATAATTTAAGTTTTATAGTTACTGGAGAATAAATTGTGAAGTTTGATCACGCTATATTGGATAATGGGCTAACGGTAATTGGTGAGCAAAGAGAAAGCGCAGTCAGCACTGCTATTGGATTCTTTGTTAAGACCGGAGCTCGAGACGAAACCAAACAAATTTCTGGTGTTTCTCATTTTCTTGAACACATGCTCTTTAAGGGCACTGAAAGCAGATCAGCCCTTGATATAACATATCAAATGGGTGCAATTGGCGCTCAGGCCAATGCATTTACTTCAGAAGAAAGTACTGTTTACTATATGGCGGTTTTGCCTGAGTACTTTCAAAATGCCTTAGAGCTTTTATCTGACATGATGAGACCAAGTCTTGATCCGGCTGAATTTTTGGTTGAAAAGAAGGTAATTCTTGAAGAGATAGCACTTTATAAGGATCGTCCGACTTATATGCTTCTTGAATCAGCACTGGCAACTTTTTTTGACTCTCATCCTGCAGGTAATTCGGTTCTTGGTAGTATAGAAAGCATATCAGCACTTACCAGAGATCAGATGGCCGAATATTTTAATGAACGTTATCAGCCATCTAATATTGTTCTTACTGCTAGTGGAAATTTTAATTTCAAGGAGCTTTGTTCTCTTGCAGAAAAATATTGTGGTCACTGGAGTGATATGCAAGTAGGAAGAAATCGCCCTCCTTTAAATATAAATAAAGACAAACTGGTAGCAAAACAACTGACAAAAAGTGATTTAAATCGTGCTCATGTAATGCTTCTTGCCCCAGGGCCTGATGTTAGACACAAGTACAGATATGAGGCTGATGTTCTTTCCACTATAATAGGTGACCACAGTGGATCACGAATTTTTTGGGAGTTAATTGATAAAGGTCTTGCAGATTCTGCTTCAATTGAATCAGAGCAGATGGACGGTGTTGGTGTTTTTTATGGTTATGCAAGCACTACTCCTGAAGCATTACCCCAGGTTTCAGATATCCTTTCAAATGTTATGAGCACGCCTCTTGAATTTTCTGATGAGGACCTTGATCGGGCAATAACCAAAACAGCAACCAGACTTGTACTGCAAGGTGAAAGTTCTATGAGGCGAATGATGACTTGTGGTTTTGACTGGATGTATGGTGGAGAATATATTTCACTTGAAGAAGAGCTTCGAAGAACCAAGGCCGTTACAAGAAATTCAATTGAAAATCTTGTGAAGCAGTTTGATTTCAAACCTAGCCATAAGGTAAGTCTTGTTCCAGCATTATAATTAATTAAATCAGGTTATTTTTTTACTTTATTACATATTTACTATGATAAATATTATTTTTGATACTGTTTTTTCTATTGCTGCAATAACAGTTGCATTGATTTAAAGCCTCGCAGTATAGTCTTTCAGTTGATCATAGATTTCTGAATTTTTTTAATCATATATTAATTTATGCCTAGTGCTTCGTTAAGGATTTTAGATAACCGTTTATTATTTTTTGCTTCCCCCTTTTTTATTTTAAACATTTTTCTTCTTAATTGTGTTTTCGCACAATCGTTTAGTTTAACATCTCCAGTAGTTGCTACTGACTATCCAGAAGGGGACGATTATTTTACTGATGTTTTATTGCAGCCTGCTGATGGGCTAAAGCGTCGTATGATTGCCTGGGATCATTTGCTGAGAAGTGAGATGGTTGATAATTCCGATGGTATCTGGAAAGCCAGTGGGCATTATACTGATTATAATCTTTTTCCAGTATTTCCTGGTTTTAAGGGTGCGCTATCTGCGGAACCATTACCAGGGGACCGAGAATTGCCTAAAATGGCCATAAGACATCCTATAGATTCCGCCAAGTATACACACCTAAGTTATCGAATGTTTAGGCCAAGGGCAGGGCCTTTAACATTTTTCTGGGATTTTGATACCTCGCGCCCTCTATGGTGGCCTGCAGGTGATAGCATGAGAGCTGGTATTCCAGTGCGTGGTCCCTTCTTCTTTAATGGCTGGGAAACTGTAATTTTAAATATGGCAGAGCCTTCTCAGTTTACAAATTACTTTGGAAGCTGGTCTGGTCAGATTTACAGTCTAAGAATTGACCCGAAAGTTTTAAGTGATTTAGCAGCTGATAATATTGTTGAGATTGACTGGATGCGTCTTTCTAATCCTGATTCTGCTCCTAAAATTTCTATAAAATTTGAATCTAATACACTTACCTCAAATCACCTTATTACTATTTATCATGATTCAAAAAATCATGGATATTCCGGAAATCCTGTTTATAGCTATTATTATAATGGAAGAAATGAGTATGTGATTCCATCTGCGTCTTTACCCCCTGGGGACCATTACTTTTATGTTGAAATTCAGGAGTATTCCAGAGGATTACCTGTTGGGCAGCCGAGGCGTTCGACTTATTCAGCAAAGCAAAGAATAATTGCTAAACCTGTCGTTACCATTTTTTCACCAGCTCCAGATTCAGGTGAGAGTTATTCATTTAAAGCAAGAGGTCGAGAATGGGACATGGCTCCAGAGAGTGATTCTGTTGCTAATCTTAATCCTGTCTATCCTCAGGTTTTAAGACAATTTGTTAATCACTCCTATATTCCAAATTCGGAATCAAAAATGGGTGGACATGTTTTTCAGGCCATGGCTGAACCTGCTTATCAACACCTCGGGCACTCTGAGAGTGATGTACAGGTTCATTTAAGTATTTCACCAAATCAATTAATTGATCCCAGTTACTACCGGTATTTTGTTTATCGAATGGCTGTTGGTGAAGATGGATATCCAAGCATTCATGATAAAGTTCAAAATGGTTGGGTCAGTCGTGTAATAGCATATAATGATAATGTTCTTGTAGATCGTATGGTTACTAAGGGGCATATAGTCTATGAGGGATGGAAGACTTATTGGTTTGATCTAGATGATGCTGATACGCTAGAGACTGGGTTTCGCTGGAGTAGTTTTAAATCCCTGAAGAACCTGCGGTTAGATCCGGGTGAGTTTAATATTCCAGGCAAGTATACATGGTTTATGCTTGATTTTGTTAAACTTCATGCTGAAAATCGGGCATTTAATGATTCGTTTGAAATCAGGTTTTCACTTTCTTCTGATACAGCTTCAAGTTTAAACGTTTCCTTATATTACGATATTGATCAAAAAGATTTTAATGGGACACTTATTAAAAAACTTGAAGGTCTGAGTTCGGGTAATCATATATATAAATGGGATACATCGGGCTTGCCTCCTGGTCAAAAATATTTTGTTTATCTCCTTGTTGATGATGGTCTTCAGGAAGCTAAAACTTATTCAAGTGTTCATGTCAGAACTCTTGGATCTTCACTTAGAAATGTTTCTGACTGGAATTATCTTGGGGATAATTCAGATGATCATGTAGTATTCAGGCCTTCTAATGGTTCCTGGTATTTAAAATCCTCTTCTGGAGAGCAACATGGAGTTCCATTTGGTGCAAGTTCTCATTATCCAATTAGGGGCGACTTTGATGGAGATGGAAGTATTGATAGTGGATTAGTAACATTAATAAACGGCGCATATCATTTTTTTATAAGATATTCTTCAACCGGAGCTTTATATTCTCGTGCCTGGGGAAGAGCAGGTGATTATTTTGTAATAAATGATTTTAATAATAATGGCCGTGATGAGATTGCTGTTTGGCGTCCTTCTGAAGGAAACTGGTATATTCTGGATGAAGAGGACAAAGTTTTAATTGTTCAGTGGGGTTTACCTGGGGATATTCCAGTGCCTGCTGATTATAATGGTGATGGCAAATTAAATCTTGCTGTCTGGAGGCCCTCAAGTGGAACGTGGTGGGTAAGAGAATCGATGTCTTCTGGTTCGGGCTATTCAGTTACACAGTGGGGGCTTCCCGGTGATATTCCAATTACATCCTGGTACGGAGCAGAGGCGAAACCAAAATATGTAATATGGAGACCCATTGAAGGCAATTGGTATATTCTTGATCCGGATACATCAGGTGTTATTGTTAAACAATGGGGGCTTTCGGGTGATATTCCCCTGGCAGGAGATTTTGACAACGATGGTCTAAGTGATTTTACGGTTTTTAGAAAGGGATTCTGGTATCATCAGTTTAGAAACGGCCAGATAAAAAGAGTTGGATGGGGCCTTCCCGGAGATCTCGTACCGACTCGAGTTGGGATATTGGAGTAGTGTTATAAATATTTTAGGTCTATGATCAAATTATTATTTTGTCTGAGGCTATTAAATAGAGCTTTTAAATACAAGTTCGTATCTGATAAAAATGAGATTGACTATCTGTTTGAGAAAATCAACCCGGGTGACACTGTAATTGATATAGGCGCACACAAAGGTGGCTATTTATTCTGGCTTTCACGAGCGGCAGGATCAGCAGGCAAGGTTATTGCTTTTGAACCTCAATCGCTACTTTATAATTATTTAATTTCTGTCGTTTCATATTTTTCCAGCAGAAATGTAGAAGTACATAATTTAGGGGTATCTTCTTTTGATAATACTCTTAAACTTTTTGTACCAAAGGGCCCTGGTCAAACTTCGCCGGGAGCTACATTTGAGAATAAAGAAGATAGCGAAGAAGGTTATCATGTTTCTGTTCCAGTGGTTTCTCTTGATAATTTTTTAAAGGATCGACCTAATCGAATAGCCTTTTTAAAGATAGATGTCGAAGGGCATGAATTAAGTGTTTTTCAAGGAGCTGTGGATCTGCTTACTAAAGATAAACCAACAATAATGTTTGAAAGCGAAAACAGACATCTGGGAAAATCAAATGTAACAGAAGTATTTCAGTTCCTTAAAAATCTTGGATATAATGGATATTTTTTTCATGATAGTAAAAAATTACCCATAGACCATTTTAATCCTGATAAACACCAGCGTACCCTAAATGGTGAGATTGCTGAAAAAAATAACTATATTAACAATTTCTTTTTTGAGCCTTAGGTGGATGTTGATTTAAATCTTGTAAAGAATAAAGGTCGGGCGGATGAAAACCATTTTCTTCCGCCCTGATACTAGCCACCATTTTCATGGAAGCCAGATTTTGCCACGACGAAGTGCCCATTGAAAAAGGACTTCATTGGGATCCTCTTCTTTTGAAGAATAACTGAGAATCCCACTGAGATACTGTGGATGCTTTCTGCATGTAAGTATCTCATTAATCGCGGCCGCAAATGCAGTAGGAGAAGCTCCAAGAGCTTTCCTAAGGCGTTTCTTTATAGCCTTGTAGCTCATTGTAGTTTCTCCTTTCTGTTTTTGGGCAGAAAAAGTATTCGAGTTCACTGGAACTCATAAAAAACCTCTTCCGAACCGACCACATTCCTTCGCTCTAAACGAAAGATTGCACTTGGGGAGGAGGCACCTCAATAAATAAAAAAAATTCCTAGTGTAAACTAGTAATGCACTATTAACTGATGTTATTAATGCAGATATAAGATGTGTTAGTTTTAAAAATAGAATGGTAGTTCAGTCTAATATATCAAAGAAAATATTTCCCATTAAACAGCTCTTCAGGCAGAAAATTCCCTTTTATTGAATTGTAAAGAAATCAATAAGTATTTGAAATTTTTGAATATCTCAATTCTTTGGGTAATATTATCCAATGGCAGGAACTTTGCACATATTGTGTTGGGCTGAGAGCATTCTGGGAGGCTTTTGGCAAATGGTGGTGGATAAACGGGTTGTAGTGTTTAAAAGGGAGAGTGGAATGATCCAGGAAATTTTAAATTCAGGTACAGGCTCTTATCCGGTAAATGGAGCGAGCAATAGTGAAACAGGTGACGAGGTGAAGCAGGCATTTCTTGCATTATTACAGGGTTTGGTGGGTATGGTACCACATGCCCCTGGAATTCAGTCTGCAATTGACGTGCCCCGGGTAAATGTCGAACTAAAAGCCAGAAAACAAGAAGAAGCGATCAAACCTTCTGAAAAGAAAGAACAGGATATCACCAGAAATTCATCAGAAGGTTATAACCATAACCAGAATCCAGAAATTACTACTGCTCCAAAGGAAAGTAATGTTAAGGATAATCCTGTTAAGGAATCTGCCACACCAAAAGAGACTCAGGTTGTAAATGATGTTGGTCGTGAACCAGGTAGTCAAAAAACTCCAGTGAAAGCTGATTCTGTTGTAGTTGAAGGCAATAAAATGCAATCTGCAGTATCAGAAATTACAGTTCAGAACCATGAAGTCGCCAAGCAGTCATTCGCCCCAGTAGAGTCTGTAATTGTTAAGTCTGAGGATGTTAAAATGGACTATAATTCTGAAAATAAACAAGTTGAAACGAAACTTGCCCCTGAAACAAATTCATTAACAGAAAAAAAATCTGCAACAGTGATTGATAATTATCAACCACTTTCGGATGCTTCTCAGTCATTATCATCTTATTCAGAATCCTTATCATCACAGGTTAATATTTCGAATATAAAAACACCAGGCAAGGATAATAACCTTCCTAGTGATAACATAAACATTGAAAATCAGCATGATGATTCAAACTTAAGTGAGCAGGGGTTTCTTGCAAAAGAGATTTTCGAGCAATTAGTTGCTAATTCAGAAGATCAAGTTGAATTTAAACCTTCAATGTCAGTGTTTTCTGATTCAAGAAATGCAGTTAGTTCATTGCAATTGTCTCAAACTCTTGCGCTGGCTTCTGCTTCCGGATTAATTGCGGAAGAAGCAGCTGAATCACTTATATCATCTCGTGGATTAGTTGATCTGATGGGAGTAAGCTTAAAAGATGTCTCTCAGAAGTCTCAAGCAAGTCTTCAGGCTAGAAGTGCCGTAAATGTTTCTGAAGCTCAACAGCAGAAATATGTAGACAAGATCAAAGAAGTTCTTGCTCGTGCTGCAGAGACCAAAACAACAGATTCAGTTACAGTAAAAATCGATCCACCTCATCTTGGTGAAATCACAGTTAAGGTAACTCAGAGAAATGGAGAGATTCATGCAAGACTAATTCCCGAATCAAGGGAAGTTGAACAGACTCTTAAAACCAGGCTTTATGAACTTGCCGGCGTTCTTCAAGGTCTTGGGTTTAAACCTGAAGAGGTTCATGTTTCAATAGGAAAGGATATTTCAGATTTTCAGGATTTGAAAAATTTCTCATTTTCAGAGGGAAATAGGGGAGCTTCCTGGGAGAATCGTGGATTTTCGTCAAAAAATGAAAAAAGAAAAGGCTTTAATGAAGCAAATGGAAGTGTAGAAAGTACAATACAATCATTTCCAACGAGCCAGTTAGAAGAAGTTAGTGGATGGGTGGCGTAGAAATTAGAAGATAAATTAAAGATACATTTATGACCAATCCAATTTTTAATAATTTAAAGTCAGGAGCTACACCAGTTAATTCTGGTGCTAATGCTCAGGGTACAAAAGATGTCACTGGCAAGAGTTCTACAATATCTCAAAATGAGTTTCTGACACTTTTGGTAACCCAGCTACAGAATCAGGATCCCTTAAATCCAATGGAAAATGAAGAGTTTGCTGTGCAACTGGCAACTTTCAGTCAGCTTGAACAGTTGGTGCAGATTAATGAAAAGATGGATGGCCGAAGTGGAGCCGGAGATGGTCTAGGTTCAATGGCGTCCTACCTTGGACATGAGGTAGAAATTCCTGGAGGAAAGGTAGAAGTGCAGAATGGAAGGGGTTCAAATCTTTATGCAAATATTCCTGCAGGAACTGAGTCAGTACGTGTTGATCTAAGGAATGCTGAAGGTGTTGTGGTATCAAGCAGTGTGCTTAACCCGGTACCTGGAGCTGGTTCACAAGTAATTCCTTTAACCGGAATTAATGCACCAAATGGAGCATACGATGTAAGAGTTGTATCAGTAGGAGCTGATGGTAGGTTTGTCGATATTCCAACCAGAGTTACAGGAACAGTTGAAGGTTTTGTAATGGAACCAGAGCCAAAGCTTATAGTAGCAGGAAGAGAGTTTGGTTTGGATGAAATTAAGGCAGTTTATAACGGAAAGTAGTAGATAATTTATTTCCAGGTATCAGAATGATTCTGGTGCTCTTGATTAAGGAATATATTGTAAGGAGGCTAAGGGAGTCATTGAAGTTTGGGTGAGGGATTGCCATTAAGTTGTTGGTTCTTAAAGTTGATGGTTACTGAGGGAAGTACTACTAATTAATAATTAGAGAGGGGAGGAGACGCCTGTGCCAAGTATAATAGACGGATTATTTTCAGGAAGATCGGGAATTCAGGCTCATGGTACTGCTATATCAGTACTTGCTGATAATATCGCAAACCAGAACACTGTAGGTTTCAAAGCTGCAAGAGCTGATTTTGTAGATCTTCTTGCCGGCTCACTTGGTGGTGGTGGTGCAACTTCTACTGGAAGTGGTAGTGCCGTTAAGACCATTACTCGAGTACTTACCCAGGGTACATTTGAATTTACAGGTCGAGGCCTTGATGTTGGTATTGATGGTAATGGCTTTTTATTAGTTAGGGACACTGCCGGAACAACATATTATACAAGAGCTGGAAACTTATCAGTTGATGCTGATGGACTTCTTCGTGATCAGAATGGTCTATTGGTACTTGGATATTCTGCGAATGGATCTGGCGCAATTACACCGCTAAATGTTACTGATCGTGTTGCAGGTGATATTGCTACGAGCAGAATAGCATTAGGTGGTAACTTGAATTCTGATACACCTGTTACTGCTCCTCTTGCTGCTGGTGCAACATATGCGGAATTAAATGATGCTGCCGGTTTTGCTTACAGTTTTACCGCATTCGATTCGTTAGGTGGACAGCATAATATGCGAGCATATTTCTTTAAAACAGATGCTGCAACACGTACATGGACGGCAAGAGTGTATGTTGATGGTGGTGATGTAACAACAGCTCCTCCTTCTACTCCAGGAATACCTGTTCTGGTAGGAACAGTTCCACTTGTATTTGGTAACAATGGTCAGCTTACAACTCCAACTGATGCTATCCAGAACAGCATTGCAATTAACTGGAGTAATGGTGCTGCTCCAAGTACTCTTCAATTGGATTTCGCCCGCTTTACTCAATATTCATCTCCAAGTAATATTGATTCGAGTGCACAAAATGGAACTGGAAGTGGATCCGTTGTTGGATACTCAGTTAGTCCCGATGGATCACTTGAAGCACAACTTGATAACGGACAGCGAGCTCTTGTTGGAACTATTGCCCTTGCATCATTTGCAAATAGTGAGGGTTTGAGACGGGTTGGTAACTCTCTTTTTGCACAAAGCAGGGCTTCGGGTGAGCCAATTATTGGTAGTCCTAATGTAGGAACTTTTGGAAGACTTGAATCAGGTGCGCTTGAACTTTCTACCTCAGATCTGGCTTCTGACTTTATTAAGCTTATTTCGCTTCAAAGAGGGTTTCAGGGAAGCTCAAGAGTTGTTGGTAGTATTTCTGATTTACTAAATGAAGTAGTAAACCTTGCCAGATAGTTTAAAGAGCTCTAATTTATAACTACGGGGTCTTATTTGTAATCGATCCCGTAGTTCGAAAAGATGTTGTAAGATGCTATAATCTATTGTTTATTTGGATTTTTTCGTTTCTCCATCATTTAATTGATTTTCATAATAAAATTTCCCGTAACACACTTTTTATCATAAGTGCTATAACTATTGTAGTGATGTCGTTTAGCTGGAGCAATTGGTTTCTTCAGTCGAACGGACTAACGCCGTGATGGGAGTTCGGAAATATTGTTAATGAAAGCTTAGAGGGAGAAGATAATGAAACGAGTTATTGATAGTATTCGTTCCGGATATCGATCGGCCTGTGTGAAGGTGGCGGTATGTGGGATGGAGCATTCTTCAAAAATTTTATTTGGTATGGGTGTGTTACTGATAAGTGGCGGCCTTGTAGATGTATCATTAGCCCAGCGAGGTGGTGGAGGACCAACTGGTTCCTTTACCGAAGCTGCATTTGATGATGAGCTTATCCGGGGAGGTGTTGGAAACCTCTTTAGATTGATCGAAGGTGCCTTTGGTGCACTTATAATGGTTGTAGCTGGTCTTGGTGCCATCATAGCTGCTGCCATGGGTGCTTACCGTGCAGCACTTGGAATGTTGGTTGTTGCACTTGGAGCGTTCATATTAAGAGCCCTTGTGTCACTATTCTTCGGAACCCAGTTCGAAGTAGTTGACGGTTTGGCATAAGATTACACTAAGTAATATTTCAGTTCCCTGACCAGACAAAAAGGGAATTGGAAAAAAGGAATTAAAAGCCACATCATAGATGTGGCTTTTTTAGTTTTGTGAGTGGCTGGATATGTACCATTCGTAAAACTTCTCCATGCCGGATTTAAATGATGTGCATGGATTATAACCGAGAAGCTCCCTTGCTTTTGAAATGTCTGCGTTTGTAATGTGAACATCTCCTGCTTGCATTTCCCTCTGATCAATCAGGATATTCTTTTCAGTGACTTTTGAAATTATATCTATTGCTTCATTAAGTGATACCGTTTCTGAGTTTCCAAGGTTAAAGATTTCGAACGGGCGCGGATTATCAAGTGCAGCTACAAAGCCGGATACAAAATCATCTATATAGGTATAATCGCGTCTTGTGGAGCCATCACCAAATTTTAGAATTGGTTTGCCACTAAGGGCGGCCTCAAGAAAAAGCCAGGCTGCCATATCAGGACGACCTCTTGGGCCATAAACGGTAAATGGTCTGATAATAGTAATTGGTAACTTGTACAGGTGATGATAGGTATGAGCCAGTACCTCTGTCGCCTTTTTGGTTGCAGCATAGGGAGAGATGCAGCGATCAGTAGCCGAATCGTCTTCTCTGAAGGGAGGATTATTCGAGTCCCCATATACAGATGATGATGAGGCAATTACAGTGTTAGAACATTTTTGATTTTTTGATATTTCGAGAATATTCAAAGTCCCGCCAACATTTACTTGCTGATAAAGCAAGGGATCCTTAATTGAAGGTCTGACACCAGCTCTTGCTGCAAGATGAGCTATTTTATTAAAAGATTTTTCTTTCAGGTCCTTATTTAGTTGGGAGCTGTTACTTATATCAGTGCGGATGAATTTGAAATTGCCATAGGCTGAAAGAATAGAAACATTTTTCTCCTTGTTGCTTACTGAGTAGTAGTTATTGAGATCGTCAATGCCAAGTACCTTGTCACCCCTCTTAAGAAGCCTTTCCGCGACGTGTGAACCAATAAATCCTGCTGCGCCTGTTACGAGAACATCATATTTCTCCTCATTAGATTCCGACACTTAAATTACCTCCTGAAAAATTCGTGGTTTTGTTTTTATAAAAAACATGTGGGAGCAGTTATTAGCCTTTTTTTTAGTATCAAAAAAGATAATGATGCTAAATAGTACCAAATTGCAGCTCTATATAAATTCTTATCAGAAGAGATCCACAATTACCGAGTTTTTTAGTTGGTTATCAAGTTGCCGTCTAATCAACTCTGTGTTCTTTTATAGATTAGGCTGAAAATGTTTGTTTTATAATTGTATTAAACACCATAATTAGGAGTTTCCATTTCATGAATAAACCAATCAGGTGCTCTATTACCAAAAGTGTTTTGTCTTTGGCGCTACTCGCTACTTCAGCATTAACAACTTCTCTGGTTAACGCTGCTAATTACAAGATTGATTCATCACATACGCAAATCCTCTTCAAAATCAAACATCTTGCAATAGCTACTGTGACTGGAAGTTTTGGTGAGTTTGAAGGTGAATTTCAGTTTGACCCCGAAAACATAGCCAAGTCCTCCGCCAAGGCTCAGGTAGTTGCCAAGAGTATTAACACAAACAACGAAAAACGCGATGATCACCTTCGAAACGAGGATTTCTTTAATGTTGAAAAGTATCCATCACTCGGGTTTGTGTCAAAAGAAATTAAAGATGTAAATGGCAATAACTTTACACTTGTTGGTGATTTAACAATTGGTTCAGTTACAAAAGGAGTTGAATTTTCTGTTGAGTATGCTGGTGCAGCCAAGGATCCTTGGGGTAATGATCGTGTGGCCTTTACTGCTGAAACAAAGATTAACCGAAAAGATTTCGGATTGACTTGGAACAAAGTAATGGAGACCGGAGGACTTGTGGTAGGTGATGATGTAAAGATAATTCTTGAAGTTGAGGGTGTCAAAGAAAAATAAAGCATTCTCCTTTATGCGAAAGTGATAACAATTTCTTAATCTTGTCACTTTCGCATTTTCTGGTTATTGGATGTTTACTTGTTTTTTCTGCTGGCGGAATCAGATTGGGGCATTGCTCTTCCAGTTTTTGATGCTTCGTTTTTAATTGTTCTTTCAAGTTCTGCTTCAGACATATTGAAGGTACTTTCAAAAGCCCTTGCATGTGAATGGCCAAGTGCAAGTTTACCCAAATAAGCTCCAAAGGTAGCAAAGCCATGATCCTGAGAAAGAAGGCTTACGGCCTGTACAGACAGACCATAAGCAATATCTGCCTCTTCTCTTGTATGATAAGAACCACCATTATGAAGTTTTCTTATTGGTGCAGAACCAAACTTGTTCATTTTGCGGGTTTTAAATAATTTTGGTTCAACTTGCCCTGATACAATCTGGGCAAGGCCTTCTTCAAGCCATGCGGGAACCCTGTTCCCTGCTATTTGATAAACAACAGAATGCAGTACTTCATGGTGAATTGTTTTTTTAATGTTTTCTGCATCAAGATACTGTCTTGGTAAATAAATTACACCATCTACGGAAAGTGCTTCTGCCCATATAGGGGCTTCAATCTCCTTAAAAAAATGAGATTCGCTTACAACCAGCAGGCTTAATTGATAGTTTATTTCCGGAAGAGCCAAAAGTTGTCTTATTTGCGAAAGAGCAATTCCGGCTGTATTGCAAAGCAAATCATGATCTTTAATAGATAAAAGATTACTCTCCTCGTCATTGTCAAATTCTTTAATATAACCTGTAGTGACAGGAAAATTTAAACAAGGTTTTTTGTAAATTGTAAAACCCTCAAGATCTTCCTCTTCAAATGATAGTTGAGTTTTAGTTTCTTGGGAAAGTGATATCGTGGGACATAAAATTACCAGAAAGAAGGCAGGATAAAGACTATTGAAAATTGAAAATCGGGATTTTGCTAGAAAGCTTATTGGGAGCACCCAAAATAACTTAAAAAAAGATATTATTTCCATTTTATGTTGCAACCAATACTTGGATACTGCTCGTTGTCCGGAGCGACTCCATTTAATACTGAAGTAAGTGCATTCCTTAAATCTTTACCACTTACGGGAATGCCATTATCTGGTCGTGAATCATCAAGTTGTCCACGGTAAACAAGGAAAAGATCCTTATCAAAGAGATAAAAGTCAGGCGTGCAAGCGGCATCAAAACTTTTCGCTACTTCCTGTGATTCGTCGTACAGGTAATTGAAGGGATAATTTCTTTCAATTGCGAGTTCTCTCATTTTATCTGGATGGTCTGCAGGGTATTTTTCAACATCATTTGAACTGATACCAATTACCTTTATACCCTTTGGCTGAAAATCATTTGCTATTGAAATTAATTCGCTCTCGATGTGTTTGACAAATGGACAATGATTACAAATGAACATTAAAAGAGTTCCCTTGATTCCATATACTGATTCAAGAGTTATGATTTCACTAGTTACTACATCAGGTAGTGAAAATAATGGTGCCTTTGTTCCAAGAGGAAGCATATTTGATGGTGTTCTTGCCATTTGATCCTTGTTAAATCTATATTTTTATAGAGATTATATAGTTCTAATTCTTGCATTTTTTTAAAATTCAGTCTATTATTCCTATCATTTTTAAGCACTTTTCTTGTTTTAAATGAATTATTCATTATTGTTCTTAAGAGAGATCAGGTACCAGGGATAAATCTATGGCTGTAAAAGAAATTGAGCTCAGAGGATATGTCACTCCTGAAGTATTGGTATCAACGGAGTGGGTTGCTGATAACCTTGGGAATTCTGGAATTCGTCTTGTTGAATCCAACGAAGATCAGCTCCTGTATCCTTCTGGACATATTCATGGTGCCATAGAAATTGATTGGGTTAGGGACTTAAATGATCCCTTAAGAAGGGATTACCTTGATAAGTCTTCATTTCAGGAACTACTTTCTCGCTCAGGAATTTCAAAGGATACTACAGTAATATTTTATGGTGATAAAAATAACTGGTGGGCAACCTATGCATTTTGGATTTTTCAGCTATTTGGTCATTCAAATGCAAGAGTGATGGATGGTGGTCGTCTCAAATGGAGCAAAGAAGGCCGGTCTTTTACTCGTGATATACCTTCTTACCCTCCAACTGATTATGTTGCTCCTGTGCGAGATGACAAACGTTACCGGGCACTAAGAGATGATGTGATGTGTCATGTCAGCTCTGGTCTTCCCCTAATCGATGTTAGAAGTCCTGAGGAATATTCAGGCGAGAGGATGCACATGGAAGGATATCCCAATGAGGGCGCACTAAGGGGAGGACATATTCCGGGCGCAAAGAACGTACCTTGGGCAAAAGCTGTAGAACCTGATACTGGTACTTTTAGGGATGCTGATGAATTGTTTGATATATATACAAGTCAAGCCGGGATCACCCCTGACAAGGATATTATAGCTTATTGCAGAATTGGTGAAAGAAGCAGTCACACCTGGTTTGTGCTGACATATCTACTTGGTTTTCCTAATGTAAGAAATTATGATGGGAGCTGGACTGAGTGGGGTAATATGGTCAATGTTCCAATAGAGAAGTAAGTGTTAGTGGATTTTAAATTGATAGTACATGACACAATCCAAATTACCTGAAAGTACTTGTGCAAATTCAACCACAGGTGGTTTGGTAGGGGTGCCTTCCCTCCTTAAGGAACTTATTGATGAGATGGCAGGTTTATGTGATGTTTCCTTGCGTCAGGAAATTCTTATTGAATATGGCAACTCATTTAAAGACGTGCCAGAATCTATTGCTAGAAGACCATATCCTGAAATTAATAAAATTCCCGCCTGTGAATCTGATGCTTATGTTTTTCCTGTTACCAGAAACGATGGAAGGATTGACTTCTATTATGCAGTTGAAAATCCACAAGGAATATCTGCAAAAGCTCTGGCCACAATTTTGTCAACTACTTTAAGCGGACAGCCATTATCCGAAGTTGCCAACATTACAGAAGAAGTTGCTTATGCAATTTTCGGTCGTGATCTTTCTATGGGAAAAGGTCTTGGTTTGTCAGCCATGGTTCGAGTAACAAGGGATATTGCAAAAGAGTTTATTTTGAGTAGCCAAGGTTAACAAGATCTTGATAATATTTTAATCTTCGGCAGTATCCATCAGCTTTTATAATAGCATTTTCAGCTTCAAGATTAAACAACGTCAAGCTGTGTTTGCCTGATCTGACGGCAGTGAGATCTTCCGGATTATCAGGATCAAACTTTTCTTCGTAGTCTCCTGCAAAGCCTTGAAATTTATGACTATAAACATAGTCGCGTTCTTTAATGAAAATTGGATTGAATCTAGTACTTTTTAGGTTACATACAACAGGCGGTTCATCCTTAAAATCTGATGGAGAGTTCAGGGAAGCATAATCAGGAATTGGAATATCCTGATTTGGTTTGAGAGGGTTAAATGATTTATTAATCTGGTTTCTGCCAAAAAGACCAATATTGACTAAATGACCTGTAAGGTTAACCTGATATTCTGCCAGAGCATTGAAGTAGTCAGAAAAATTTGACAGGGAATTGAAGTCTCTGGTTTTCCAAAGATTAAAAATTTCCGGCTTTAGAGCACATGAAAGGGCTACGCCCTGAACTCCAAAAAAAGCAGCTTGCCTTGCTCCTGCTACAGTTCCTGAGCTGCAATGAAATGCAAGCCCGGCATTACTTCCAAAATTAATTCCTGAAATAACCAGATCAATGGTGCCTGGATAAAGGTTCCCTATGCCTATTGAGGTGCAATCTGCAGGTGTTCCCTCAAGCAATAGATATTTAGTTTCGTCCTTTAATCTTGTTCGTATATAACGATTACCGTGCTTGCTTACTGCACCTGCAATCCAGCTTCTCTCACTAGAGGGAACAACCGGATAAACAGATGATACCCATTTTTTTTTCTTTAGTGTTTTAACAAGTACCTGAAATAGTGGGGAATCAAATCCATCGTCATTGGTTACAAGAATATTCATTAATTATTTTTTTTGGATTTTTCTGATACAGTTGGAAAGAATTCATCCTTCCAGGCTCGAGTTGCACCCTTCTGGCCCTGATAATTTCCAACAGATCCTTCTCCGTATGCAATTTCTGGAGGTTCTTCCATTTGAAAAAAAACAATCTGTGCAACTCGCATACCTTTTGATAAACGTCTTGGGTAAGGGCCAAGATTCTGGAGTTCCAGGGTTACCTGACCACGAAAATTACAGTCAATCCATCCACTAAGGCTATGGTTAAGCCAGAGTCGACCTAGAGAACTTTTGAGTTTAAGATCACCAACGACCTCACGGGGCATTTGAATAGTTTCGTTTGTTGTTGCAAGAACAACTTCGCTTGGAAAAAGAATGATCTCATCAGAGATGAATTCTTCAGGCTCTCTTGTAGGACAGATCCAGTGGTTGCCAAGTGTAAGGTCAAAGCTAGCAGGATTTACATGATCAGGATTCCAAGGAGTACAGCCACCTGCTTCACCCCATTTTTTTATCCAATGGTCTGGTTTAACCATGAAAGTAGTACCTTTATTGCAAATCTAATAATTACAGTGAGTTAAACACATACAAAATAATAAATATGTGATATTTAAACTATTCATAAAATCAATATCTTACTTCTTTGCATCTTAAAATAAAGAACATTCCAAGTCGAGCGCCCAGACCCGATTAATTTTTACAAGCTAATAGTCAGGAATTTTCATGGAGACTTCTGATAATTTTGAGCATGAAGTGAAGGCTAATGAAACTGGCTCCTCCCACAAGGCTGTTTCAAGGTATAATGATGAGCTTCCTGGAAAAGTTCTTCTTGTTGAAGACGACAGGGCTCACGTTCAACTTATTACCAGGTCATTATCCGGTCTTATGCTTGATGTTGTATCTGTTGATTCAGTAAGTGGAGCCGTAGATTATCTCGATCATAATCCGGTAGATTTTGTGCTTACGGATCTTAATCTTGTAACTTCTAGTGGTTTTGAGCTTATTGGACAACTAGAAAAGGCATTTCCTCTGCTTCCTGTTGTGGTTTTAACCAGTTCATCAAATATTGATGATGCTGTAAGGGCAATGAGAGAAGGTGCCTGGGATTATGTGAGTAAGCACTTCTCATCTAATTTTTCAGAGCATCTTGAGCTTGTCGTCCGTAGAACATGGGCAAGGGCTTTACAAAAAGTCAGGGAAGAAGAAGCCAGAACTGAACGTGATGCATTCTGGCTTGCTGCCTGTCTTGCAGAGGATGGTCTTGCCATTATAGATACTAATGGAAGTATACTTTTTAGAAATAGCTCCTTTGAAAGATTTCTGCAGATTTTATCAAATGGATTGTCAGAAGAAGAATCAAAAATCACTGATCTGGTCGGGCTTGTTGCAAGATTTGATTTTGATCTTTCTCAGCAGTTATTCAGTCAGATTCATATAAATGACGATTCTTTATGGCGTTCAGAGCTTGAAATAAAAATAAATGACATTAATGAAGAAATAAAGGGATCATACTACTATGATCTTCGTTTGAGCACAGTCATTCCTCAACAGAAAAATAATCCCAATAATTATGATCATCAGTACGTGCAAGCAGATACTAATCAGTTAAGGTATCATCTGCTCTGGATTCGGGACACAACCCAGGTAAAACGATCAAAAGAGCTTGAGCGCAATATCCTTGCTACAACAACACACGATCTGAAAGGACCACTTGGTGCAATTATTACAAGCACAGAGATGATTCTTGAAGATCATCAGGAAGATTTTGTTAGTGAACTGGTGTTACGTATTGCGTCATGTGCAAGAACTTCCATTAGTCTTGTCGATCAGCTTCTTAGTGCTCGCCGTCTTCAGGATGGATTAATGAAAATTAATCCTGAATGGAGAGACCTTAAAATGATCGCCGAAGAAGTTTACCAAGAGCTAAGACCTGTTGCTACCTCAAAGAACTTATCATTTCTTTTTGTAAAACCAGATTCTTCAGTGCCATTATTTGCAGATGAACTTGCAGTCAAGCGAATTATTGGAAATCTTTTGGGCAATGCCCTGAAATTTACACCTTCTTTTGGTGAAGTCATTCTGGAGATTGAGTCAAGGCGTGATAGCGTTATACTTCGTGTTTCGGATAATGGAGAAGGAATTGATGTTGAAAAACAATTAACCCTTTTTGACATGTTTGGTCGCCTGCCTCAGCATTCAAATATAGAGGGATCAGGACTTGGGCTTTATATCACCAGACAGCTTGTAGATATGCATAAAGGATCTATAGAACTTAAAAGCAATCCTGGTCAGGGGAGCGTTTTTACAGTACGCTTTAAAAACCCTGAAACTGATTTGGTAGAACAATAGTAAGTGTTGATTAAATTTTCCAGGCTGAGTGCACTGCGTTGAGATATGACTCCATTCCAGCAATTGGTGTTCCAGGAAGGATACCATGTCCAAGATTTGAAATGTATCTTGTTCTTCTCTTTAAACTACCAAGACTGTCCTTAACATTTTCCGAAATTTCTTGAGGCCTGGAGAAAAGAAGTGTTGGATCAGTATTTCCCTGAATTGTAATGTTACTAGGTATAATGTTTTCCAGATGGGATAATGGCATCCTCCAGTCAACACTTAAAACATCAGGTTTAAGAGAGGCACTTTGCCTTATTATATTTTCATCTCCCTGAACGTATAGAACAACAACTCTTCCTTCATTTCTCAAGCGATTAATTATTGGCCTAATCCAGCGAGCAGAAAAATACTCGTACTCTTCGCTGGATAATAATGAAGCCCAGGTATCAAAAATCTGTACTGCGTCTGCTCCAGCAACAAACTTTTCGGATAAGTACTCATATGTTAATTCTGACAAAAGAGAGCACAGATGTGAAAATTCTTCCGGATACTTTCTTGCAAAAATTTTTGTGCCCATATGCTGTTTGTAAATTCCCTGATCAATAAGGTAACAGGCCAGAGTCCAGGGGCTTGCAGCAAACCCAAGAAGTGCGCGTCTCTCTTCTGTCGTACGACAATCCTTATTCTCGCTCTCAAGAGCAGATCTGATTTGTTTTAATGCATTAAATACGAATGATACGCTTTCTTTAACTGGAATTTTAACAAGTGAATAAATATCTTCTGGGGATTTAATAGGGTTTTTAAGACATGGACCAGGTTCAAACTCGAAATCAAAACCCAGAGCTCTGGACGGTGTAAGTATATCAGCGAAAAGTATTGCAGCATCAAGTTCTTTAAAACGATGAAGAGGCTGCAAGGTAATTTCGCATGCAAGATCAGGAGTTTCAGCCAGGGTGTTGAAAGAAAACTTTCGTCTAAGTGCCTGGTATTCCGGAAGATAGCGCCCGGCTTGTCTCATACACCATACCGGTGGCCGTTCAATTTTTTCACCAAAAATTGACTGAATCAGTATAGGGGGATTAATGGAATGGGTAGAAGTAGACATGGACATTAATGTTATAGGGTTATATTATGGGCAGAGGGTATTTCTAACTTGATATTGTGTCTTTTGCAAAAGTTTTGGCATTTTCTTTTGAAATAAATGCAAGCCAGAGGGTTAAATGAGTAAGAATTTTGACATTGTAAGCTTCTACAGATTCATTAAAATGGACGATAGCGATCTTTCTTTACTTAGAGCAAAGCTCGAAGTTATAGCAAAGGAGTTAGATATTTGTGGTTTGATAATCATTGCTCCTGAGGGTTTAAATGGAACTGTAGCGGCTCCAGAGGGTATGCTGACTGGTTTTACTGATTTTCTTGTTAATGAAATTAATTCAGGAGACTGGAAATTCAAGTTTAGTACGGCCAAGGCTGCTCCTTTTAAAAGATTTTCATTAAAAGAAAGAAATGAAATTGTAAGCAGTGGATATCCTGAATTATTTCCTGATGCTAATGATGAATCTCATTTGTCTCCAATGGAGTGGCATAATCAACTGGCTGAGCTTGACAAACGTTATAAGCAAACAGGCGAAAAGAATTATTTCCTTATTGATGTAAGAAATGATTATGAAGTTGCTCTTGGAACTTTTAGGGGAGCAATTGATCCCATGACAAGTGATTTTAAGGAATTTCCTGATTTTGTTGAATCCAGTGGTATACCGAAAGATAGTCCTGTTTATATGTGTTGCACTGGGGGTATTCGTTGTGAAAAAGCCTACCTGGAGATGAAACAGAAGGGCTATGAGAAAGTTTACCAGTTAGATGGTGGTATTTTAAGATATCTCGAAGAATACCCTGACGGGTTATTTCAAGGAGAGTGTTTTGTGTTTGATGACAGGGTAGCTTTAGATTCAAATTTGAACCCAAGCTCTCGTTACTCTCTGTGCCCTCATTGTGGTGACCCGGCAGAAAAGCAAATTACCTGTCCTTTGTGTAGTAAAGAAATGAGGGTTTGTGATTCATGCATAGATCTGACTGAAAGAAATACATGTAGCAAGAATTGTCGTTATCATTACTCTCTTAGGCTTTCCAGGGAACAAAATGAGGAAGTTGCCAGTATAGGAAACCCGATAAGTAAACAAAATGAAGTTTCGCATTCAGACTTAAAAACAGAAAAGTTTCTGGTTTCAGGTTTGATTTTAATTCTACTTTCTATTTTACCAAATACTGTAGTTGCTGATACAAGTTCCGCTTCATGCAAGCCTGGTTCGGGCCATTCATGCACTGTTGATTCTCCTGAAAAGCTTGTTATGGGAGCAATTAATATGATGAAGACCGCAGGTAATCCATCTCCAATTGTAGATTTTATAGATTGGGATCTTGTTTATAGCGAGACCCCACCTAAAAACAGGGAAATAATGAAGGTCAAGTCCCCAGAGGATTTATCAGCTTTTTATCGAAAGGTGCTCATGTCTCCATCTTCCGAGATAGGAAATTTGCTGGAGTCTAAACTGGAAGGAAATGTAAAAAGTGGTGATGACAAGAACCTTTCAGTTAAAGCACAACAAGTTCTTGCGAAGCTTCGGGGTCGTCTTGAAGAAAAAGAAAAAGAAGTAAGTGATAAGTTAGCAAACAGCGAATATAAAATTGATACTATCAAGAGCTCTGGTGACAGTGCTCTTGTAAAACTTGAACAGACTTACAAAGGTGAAACTAAAAGCGACACTCTTAAGCTGCATAAGAAGAATGGTATATGGTATTTATCCAGTCTGTCTTCTGTATTATCTGGCTCTGGTGCCCTTACTGCAGGTAAGGGAGAAGGGAAATAACGTTTAATTAATTACTGACCCAGGATATTGATCGCGAGTTTTCTTCTATGAGCCATTTTTCTGTGTTCCCATAAATATATCCCTTGCCATGTACCAAGAGCGAGTCTTCCTTCTATGATTGGGATTCCTATAGAGGTTTGAGTTAGTGCCGCCTTGATGTGGGATGGCATGTCATCAGGTCCCTCATGAGTATGCGTGAAATTCGGATCATTTTCAGGTACAAAGCGTGATAACCAATTCTCTAGGTCATGCTTGGCCGTTGGATCAGCATTTTCCTGAATAACCAGGCTTGCAGATGTGTGCTGGATAAACACTGTTAAGAGACCATCGAAGTTTGAATTATGAGAATTACAGTAATCATCAAGTATGGATTCTACTAAATGAGTAACCTCATAAAGTCCTTGACCATGGGTTGATACTGTAATGGTTGGCATAATTGGTATTTATGTTGTTTGGCAAGGGAGACTAACATAACAGGGGCCTGTTGCCAAACAGGCCTGGACGCCTGGACGGCGTCCACATTTTCGAAACGTCGATTCGAAAATGCAATGTGTTTCCAGGGCCAAGGATGGCCCTAGAAACACCAGATACAAGGAGTAAAACAAAAAAAGTCTACCTAAGGTCTATTTCTTCAATCTTAAAGGCCCGACTTTTAAAAAAGCCATTTGACAACACTCCCAACAGGGCAATGAACCACAAATTTGTAAAATCTACGCCTGGATTTTTCTTAAATAAATTTCTACAAAAATGATTATGTTATTTATTTTTGGAGACAGTAGAAGATTTTAACATTTCAACAAAATTTGTCTTACTTAATGGTATGACGCACTTTATAGTTTTATCCGTAGAATTAATATTTGTTTCACTGATTGATTTTAAAACAAGGTTCATTCCCTGTTCATATTTGTTGGTTGGAGTTTGATAGATACCTGTAAGATAAGCTGAGAACTGTTCCAGATATCGTAATTGATTATCAGAGTAGCTTAAATTTTTATTTATCTCGCCAGAACTATAAGAAACTGCCTGATATGCAAGTTTGATAATGAGTTCAGTTACATCGATAAGAAATTCAATATTTTCAAGGGGCAGCATTAGTCGTCTCGCTTGCCATACAAGCAAACTTATTTGATGTCGTGCGAACTTTGCCAAAGAATCCTGGTTTTTATCAATCAAACCCTGATTGACAAGTTCAGCTTCAAGCATTTCAAGTGAAACAAGAGAAACAGGTCTTTGAAGTCTCTTCTTTTCATTTTCAAATAGGTTACTATTATTTTTGTTACACACAAGTCTGAAAAGGTGTGGATACCGAATTTGATCCAGGAAGTCAGCCAGAAATGTCTCGGGTTTGTCCGTTGACTCAGATATGTCAGAATGTTTGAAATTACTTTCTAAAACTGCTTTTTCCATCTTCCTAAATATCCATAGTGCAATCAGGCCGAAAGGCGTCATTTTTTAGCAATACAGGACAATAATTCCCTGCTACACTAGAGGAAGGTTTAAATGATAACTTCAGTTTCTGATAAGTTTCTCGTAATTTCAGATACTTGGGTTATTAATATTTCCCCTGACCTACCAGGCAGCATGGCAATATCTAATTCTGCTTTTAATAAGCAAGAACTAAGCCATTAAAATCTGATGGGTTAATGGTTGTAATTTGATTAATTTTCTAAGGTTTTGTTTCTATCGGTCAACTTTCTTTCTCTAATCAGAAAGGAAGAAATATTATGATACTAATAAATTAAGAATTTACCAGATATGGCAGAAAAAACTATATTTCACAGAATTATTTCAAGAGAATTACCTGCTACAATTATATTTGAAGATGAAATTTCAATTGCATTTAAGGATATCAATCCAGCCGCCCCTGTGCATATTCTTGTAGTTCCCAAATCGGTTGATATACCTCGCTTGGATACCGCAACTGAAGAGCATCAAAACCTTCTTGGGCATCTATTACTAGTTTGCAACAAGGTCGCTAAGTCTGAAGGTTTAATAAAAAATGGCTATAGAGTTGTTATCAATAATGGTGATCATGCACTTCAGACTGTATCTCAGCTTCATTTGCACGTTATTGGTGGTCGCGTAATGGGTTGGCCACCTGGATAGATTTAATAATCTAAATAAAACATGCTTATTTAATCGTTATATTTGAAGAATAAAGTTTATGAATAGTGCCGGGTTAATAACAATTGAAAAGTCAGCTGATAAAATTGTAAGACTTACAATCAGTCGTCCAAGTGCTTTAAATGCACTTAATACTTCAATTTTGCAGGAACTGGATTCCTGTCTAAACACTCTGGCAGCTGAGGCAGAAGGGGTTTTTGATGCGAAGGAAATACCGGTTCGCGTTTTGATTATACAGGGGGCTGGAGAAAAAGCCTTTGTTGCAGGAGCTGATGTAAAGGAATTTGCTGAATTAAATCCCGATTCACTAACTACTTTTGTTGAGCTTGGTCAACGTGTAGCTATGAGGCTTTCTTCCTTTCCCTCACCAACTATTGCAAATGTTAAGGGGTATTGTCTTGGAGGAGGTTTTGAGCTTGCCTTATCCTGTGATTTTATTCTGTCCGATCAGGGATCGATATTTGGTTTTCCGGAAGTAGGCCTTGGCCTGATACCAGGTTTTGGTGGCACGCAGCGAATTTTAAAAAAGGTAAATCCTTCTGTTGCAAAAAAATTGATTTTTACCGGAGATCAAATTACAGCAGAAGAAGCGCTTAAATTGGGTATAGTAAATCAGGTTTTCTCAAGTGATAAATTAATTACTGGTGTTAATGATTTTGCTGAAAAACTTGCCAAAAAACCGCCTCTATCCCTACAAGCTGCAAAACGCAGTATTGAGTCTGCTCACTTGGCTGCCGATGGATATGGTCTCAAGGTAGAGGAGAAAGAGTTCAAGAGACTTTTCTACACTAAAGATGCTGTAGAGGGACGCACTGCGTTTATTGAAAACAGAAAGCCCGTATTTGATAAATAGGTTTTTTAAATTATGAATGGATTTGAATTACTTTTAACCGAAGAAGAAATAATGATACGAGACTCAGCCAGGGCATTTGCTGAGGAAAAGGTGCGTCCACTCGCAAAAAAAATTGACCACGAGCATTATTTCCCCAAAGAACTTTTGCCAGAGCTTTCCAAGATGGGGTTTATGGGGGTATGCGTTGACAGCGCTTATGGTGGCTCAGGTTTAAGTTCACTTGCGTATGCACTTATTATCGAGGAGCTCTCACGAGTATGTGCTTCAACTTCTGTTATTGTAAGCGCTCATAATTCATTAGCCCTTTGGCCAATCGAACATTTTGGTACAGAACAACAAAAGCTACGTTATCTTCCTGATATGACATCAGGTAAGTCTATAGGCTGTTTCGCCCTGAGTGAACCCGGAACCGGTAGTGATGCAGCAAGACAAACATGTCTTGCAAGAAAAGACGGTTCTAACTGGATTATTACAGGTGTTAAAAACTGGATTACTAATGCACCAGTTTCCGATGTTTGTGTTGTGTTTACCATGAATGATGTTCAAGCTGGTCATAAAGGTATTACTGCATTTATAGTTGATCTAAAAACGACTAAGGGAGTGAGTATTGGAAAGCATGAAGAGAAGCTTGGAATTTGTGGTTCTCCCACAGCTAGTATAATTCTTGATGAGGTAGTTGTTTCAGATGATGCTCGTCTTGGTGAAGTTGGTGAGGGCTTCAAAATTGCAATGGGAACACTAGATGGAGGTCGTATTGGTATTGCTGCCCAGGCCCTTGGAATTGCTGAAGCTGCCTTTGGTGATGCTCTCAGATATTCTGGTGAAAGGAAAACTTTTGGTCAGTTCTTACATCAGCATCAAAGTATCCAGAATTATCTGGCCGACATGTCCACTGAAATTGAAGCTGCAAGATTACTTACTTTAGTAGCTGCAAGAAAGAAAGATAAAAAAATGCCTTATACCAAAGAAGCTGCTCAGGCAAAACTTTATGCTTCTGAAATGGCAAACAGCGTTGCTCATAAGGCTCTTCAAATTCATGGAGGCTATGGATATGTAAAAGAATTTAATGTTGAGCGATATTTTAGAGATGCAAAAATTACAGAAATATATGAGGGAACCAGTGAGATTCAAAGGATTGTTATAGCTGGTCAGTTAATAAAAGGTTTGTAATCATATTAAGTGATTTCCTAATTATAAAGATCCATGAGCAAGAAAAAAACTGTTTCAAAAAAGGAGTGGGAGAGGGATGGCATCAAGGATTCTGAGAGAAAATCATCTTTTCAAAGCCTAAGCGGTTTTAATGTTCCTGTTTTTAATTCTCCTGATGAAGTTCCCGAGGATATAAGTTTTCCTGGAATTTACCCTTATACCCGTGGAGTTCGTACAAAAGGTTACAGAAACCGTTTATGGACAATGCGTCAATTTGCAGGATTTGGTGATCCGGAAGATACCAATAAACGTTTCAAATTTTTGCTTTCTCAGGGCCAGACTGGGCTTTCAACTGCTTTTGATATGCCGAGTTTAATGGGGTATGACCCAACTCATGCTTTGTCTGAGGGAGAGGTTGGTCGAGAAGGAGTTAGTCTTGCTTGCATTGAGGATATGGAGTCACTCTTTCGTGATATTGATCTTACAAAAGTCAGTACCTCTATGACAATAAATTGTAGTGCAAGTCCAGCTCTTGCTATGTATTTTGCGCTCGGCATCAAACGCGGATACTCACTTCATGACATGGCGGGAACCATTCAGAATGACATTCTGAAGGAATTTATTGCACAAAAAGAGTGGATTTCTCCTCCTGAGCCATCACTTAGAATTGTCGGTGATACTATCGAATATTGCAGCAGGGAAGCGAGGAGGTTTCATCCTGTAAGTATTTCCGGTTATCATATCAGAGAAGCTGGCGCTACAGCTGTTCAGGAATTAGCTTTTACCCTTTATAATGGCATCACTTATGTTGAACACTGTATCAAGAGGGGAATGGATATTGATTCCTTTGCTCCAAGGCTTTCATTTTTTTGGGATGTTCACAATGATTTTTTTGAAGAAATAGCAAAGGCCAGAGCTGCTCGCAGAATGTGGGCCCGCTTTATGAAGGAGCGGTTTAATGCCAAGAATCCAAGGTCACTAATGCTAAGGGCCCATTCTCAGACTGCTGGAGTAAGTCTTACCGCACAACAACCTCTGAATAATGTCGCTCGTGTTGCCATACAGGCACTTGCCTCAGTTCTTGGAGGAACTCAGTCATTACATACAAATGCCCTTGATGAAACACTTTCACTTCCAACAGAGGAGGCTGTAACCGTAGCTCTTCGAACTCAGCAGATTATTGCATTTGAAACAGGTGTCGCTGATACAGTAGATCCACTTGCCGGTTCATACTTTGTTGAGTCACTTACGGGCTCAATGGAAGAAGAAGCTATGAAATATATTAATAAACTTGATGAAATGGGAGGTATGTTAAAGGCAATTGATCTTGGATATCCACAACGTGAAATAGCAGATTCGGCTTATCGGTTTCAAAGGGAACTTGAATCTGGTGAAAGGGTAATTGTTGGTGTTACCAAATTTATGGAATCTTCTAAAAGCCGTTCGATTCCAATTCATAAAGTACCTTTGGAGCTTGAAAAAAATCGCAGGGAACAGTTTTCTGCATTTTTATCCAGGCGTGACAAGGTAAAAGTTGATAAACATCTGATTGCTATAGAGGGCGCTTGCAGAGATAAGAAAAATGTAATGCCTCTTTTGATTGAGGGGGTACTTGAAGGGATTACTATTGGTGAAATATCAGATATTTACCGAAAGGTTTTTGGTGTTTACAAAGATCCGGGTTTCTTCTGATTTGAAAATTTATTTATACAACTTTAAAAAATCGCTATTTTCGGAATAATTTACAATGAAAAGACCAATAAGAGTGCTTGTAGCAAAAATTGGACTTGATGGTCATGATCGTGGTGCAAAAGTCATTGCCCGTGCATTAAGAGACGCAGGGATGGAAGTAATTTATACCGGACTTCATCAAACAGCCGAACTGGTTGTTCGATCGGCTATTGATGAGGATGTTGATTTTATTGGTGTCAGCATCTTGTCTGGTGCCCATATGACTGTTTTCCCCAAAGTTTTAAAGCTTTTAAAAGATCAGGGAGCAGATGATATTATTGTATTTGGAGGTGGGATTATTCCAGAAGAAGATATACAGGAACTTTATAAAATCGGAGTCAGGAAAATTTTTACCCCGGGAGCAAGTACTGAAGAAGCAGCAAGCTGGATAAGGAGCATAGTTGCAGATTAAGATTTAAAATGAACAGTTATAATATTGTCTTCAACAGTAAAACCAGATTATTCTCCGTATTCTTTACTGAGTTCAGCCATTTTTTTGGCTTTCATTCTTTCTCTAACGCGGGCGCTTACTCCGTTATAGGAACTAGTAGGTGGACAATCAGCATTTGAAAATATATCAGTAATAACTTCTTGATAAATCTTAGGGTTATCTGAGGAGAATCGTTTAAGTTTGTTTGAAATACCTTCAAGTTTCTTCTGGGCAACAACAAATTTTCGACCCTGAGACAAATAGAAAGCAATTGCGTCCACGTGTGAAGAAATTTCTTTTAGATATACCTGCAAAGCATTTCTTATTCTAGTTTCTTCGTTCCTTTGTCTTACCCTAGAAGTAGTTTCTGCCATCTCTTTCAGATTGTCCGCGGAATATGGTTCAAACAGGAATCCGTCTACTCCACCCAGCATATGTTCAGCAATTAACTCATTTTGTTGACCACTGGTCTTTAGTACACTTATGAATGCCCACTCAGAGCCTTTGGGAGAATTTTTTGCATCTTTAATAAAATCTGTAATTTGATTTATAGAAAATTTATGAGAAAGTGTAACTACGTCAATTGCGTCATGATCAACAGTTTTTTTTAGTCCTTCCTCAAGAGAGCTACAGAATAAAACTTTACTAAAACTGGGCAGCGCCATTGCCACATCTTTAAGTGTGGATCTGCTTTTTGCATCAGAATCTATAATTAAAATGTTATATCTGTTTAAAGTTGCCATAGGATACTTAAGGAATAAAATACGATCTTTATCTTGTCATTCTCTTACCATGTATTATGATTGTATCCTTAATGTACTTCATTGTAATTAATCGACTTTTTCTGAAAATAAATTGAGTGAACTTTTTTGTGTATATAACACCCTGGAATTACTGTAATGTAAGTGTCACTTCAAATGCGATGGCTCTTCCGCCATTAGAGTGTGTTGGAGCATTGAAAGTATATGTAAATACCGTATCTATTCCGATGGGAAAGTAATTCTCAATCGTCATCTTTGCTCTTGGAATCAGTCGTCGTCA
>DAOLCO010000023.1:0-51463 GCA_035327825.1 Oligoflexia bacterium
AGAATAATTATCTAATTAAGAAAAATAGAAAGCGAATGGTTGAAAGTCCTGCTAAGGGGACCTGCCTCTATTTTTTGACAAAATACCGAACACCACGACCCTTACCAGCCTTCACAAGATACTCCTGGGCTGTAAGTCTCGTAAGGTGAGCTTTAATAGTATTACGATTTGCCTTTGTTACTGCTTCAATTTCACGCACCGTCACTTCACCACGTGTCTGAACCATTTCAAGAATGTCACGAGAAAGAGCTGGAAGCGTATCTCGTAAAAAACGCTCTTCTTTTAATTTGTTTGAAAGATTTTCTTTTTGCTTCAACATAGTTCTGAGAAAGAAAACTAGCCAGGGTTCCCAGTTTTGGTTTTCTGAGTGGATCGTTTGCTGTGTTCGTCGAAGCGCTAGATAATATGCCTCCTTATTCTCTTCAATAACTGTTTCCATTGAGCTATAGGGCACATATGAATAACCGGAACGTAACAGCAACAAAGTAGTAAGAATCCCTGAAAGCCTCCCATTCCCATCACGAAATGGATGAATAGCTAAAAAGACGGTAATAAAAACCCCAATAAGGAGCAGCGGATGGAGGGCATTTTCATTTACCTGATGGTTATACCATTCTACGAGGTCTCTCATCATATTGGGTGTTTCCATAGGTGAAGCTGTCTCAAATACCACACCAATACTTAGACCACTCGCATCAAATGCCTCTACATGATTAGAAATTTTTTTGTATTCGCCACGATGATCTTCATCTTTAGTGCTAAATTTCAGGAGAACACCATGCAACTGCTTAATATGATTTTCAGTAAGTGAAATATGCTGGAAACTTTCAAAAACCACATCCATAGCATCAGCATATCCAGCAACCTCCTGCTCATCACGGCTGGCAAAAGATTTCTGCTCAAGTTTTGAAAGCAGCCTTTCCACTTCCAGATTACTTAAACGCGCTCCTTCAATACGAGTTGAAGAGCCGATACTTTCAATAGTTGCTATTCGCTTCAGACTGTTTAAACGATCCGGCACCAGATCCTGCGTAGCCAACCACTTGCCCCTGAACTCATCAATCTGTGAAATCAGACTCAGAATCTCCGCAGTAATTACTATCTTTTCAATCTTAAACATAAGACCTTGTCGTATCCATTAATATCCAATTATATCCAATATTCCATAAATGGACAAGAAAATATCCATTTATATTCAATTTTATACATTAATTGTCTATTTGATTAGTTTGGTGTCCAGCTTGGACAGATTGGTACTACCCTCTTTTAAATAACTTCAAATCGTTTAAGCATCAATACTTTAAGCTTTTGAAAATACTACAAATTCATAAGGGCTCTTAAAGAGGGTGGTACTTGACGGAACCAACCTCTAAACTAGAATCCCGCCGGCTTCAACTAGTCCGAGAACTAAGAGCCGAAAACAAACCCTTCGCCGGCCCTGAATACCTAAAAACAATCAAACCCGGCAGCCGCCCCAAAAAGACAAAAAAGTCCACCAGACACAGCTTTCGCCCACGCGTCCACTCCGCCTGCCCTGAACGAAAACGAGACTGCAACATTTTCTATATCGGAAAATACACCCGCTACAAATACGCCTCAATCCTCTACCGCGCCGGCAACCGCAACGTAAAATTCCCCGACGGCATGTATCCACCACATCTCCCTATCAACAGACACATCAACTCAAACCCACCCCCAACAGCCCCACCCGAACAACCACCACCCTCCACCGCGCCACCATCAAAACAAAATGACAAAGCGCCGCTATTCTGAACAATCCAAAATACCCCACCAGCAAGCCGCTGAGAATCTCCCATTATCAAAGCCCCATTTTCGCCCAGTTTCGAACGCATCATTCATGCTGATAAGCTAAAAAATTCATGCTGCAAATGAGCGGGGGCACAAGTTTAAGAGCATTGAAGCTCGGCGAAGCTTTTTTTGTTTGGGGGTCTTGGTTTATCACTGAGAATAATGAAGATAGGGTAAGATCGAAAAAATAAATACCAATGAAGTGGTTATTGTTATGGATAAATTTATAACGGACGAAACAAAAGATTTGGCTAGCGATATTGTCAGAAAGTCAAACAGTAAATAGTTCACTTTGCTGCTCTACTCGGCAAATTCTTAAGACCTTATCTTCTTTAATCTGTTATTCGCGGTTGCCTTTTTAGTGACAACATAAGTTCCTAAATCGTATTTCGAAAAGGAGCGTCATAGGCTCAGAGGCATGGCTGTCGAGTGCTACTTCTTTTGGCTTGTCACTGAAAATAACGAAGATAGGGGATAGGGCAGCTCTACGTTAGATCATTACCTAAATCTGGACGTAAAATGCCCTTTAATACTTTCAGAAATAGACAAATATTCGTTTCAATTTTAAACTGAATGTCCTCTCTGCTATTATCTCGAATATATTCTTCATTAAACACGTTCGCCATGGCGACTTCCCCAAGTCGCCCCTCAAACATGGCAATATCATATTCTTCAAACCTTCTCATTTTTAGGTGGTGATACATAGAAATGTAATTTTCCTCATCTTCGAATGACAGTGCTCCCGAGTCCTTGAAAATATCAATTACACCCGAATCTAAGAATGCCTCAAACAACTGGTCGAAATTTGGGTTTTCGCGCCGTGAATTTGCAATTGAAACAAATTCAACTTGAATACACCACTCCGCCAGCATTACTCTTTCAACTAGTTCTGACCATGATGGCGCATTCTCAAATATTTCCTCGGATGTTACAAAGAAAAGTATCTGCACCGTAACAATGCTCTTTAGAGACATCGATAAACCGTCCGCACAATTTCCATCATCACATGACTTAAGTAAATCAAGAAAAAGATCAACTTGATCTTCTTTCCACGATTCTTCTGCTTTAAAATTTTCGTTAAACAATTTAGGTAAGGATAAGCGAACAATATCTCCATAATCCTTAAGGTTAAATTCTGCACATTTTTTATTGATTTCTTTTAATGCACTTTCGATGCAATATTTAATAAACGGCTCTTCATCCTGAATAAACTTCTCTTTTGAAATTAGTGCGATGTTCATGTCTCTAAATTTTCGTATTTCTTTTTTTTCCCATTGGTCCTTTTCTTTCATCTGCATGTTAACTATGTTCCAAATGAATAGCGCACCATATTGAATTGAAACTTTCTGTAATGTAAAATATAAATACTCATATAGAGCTTTTCTTCCAGACCTAGAACGTCCCCCTAATGCATCGTACATACCGCCCACTATCCATTTGGCCATTATAGAAGAGAGTATATTGCCTTTAGAGGCCAATAAAAAATATCTTTCATTCAGCGAACCAGTTCTAGCCTTATAAGAGTTCCAAGAAAACTCAGATAGATCTTCCTTTGAAAATGGGATTGGAACCATCTGGGGGAAGAGTCTCGTTAACCATATGTCCAAGTCATTTAAGATAACTTTGTTAACTGATGTCAAAGAGTACCAGATGGGCTTAGTAGATGAAGCAATTATATCATAAACATTATCGCTAATAGACACTAACAAGTCTGCCAGCAACGCAAGATTAAATGCATAACACGAAGAAGAACCTAGCGAACCACTTCCAGAATCTGCATCTATACTCCTTCTTAAATCATTAAGAGTTCGGTTAAAACAGAGAATTATTAGATAATCCTTGGGCATGTTATATTCACGGTAAGACATTTCTACCCATGTTTGAAAAAGCCTCTTAGCACACGGTAACGCGGCTACCGGAATTTTTTCTACATGGAACTTGCACTCCTCCAGAACAGTGTCAGATATCATAATTTATTCCTTCGAAAGGGTAAGGAGACATGTGAATCCGTGCCTCATTGGAGTTAAAGCTAACCGTGCCCTTTCCTCATGTCAACCCAGCTTTGGTTATGCTCACAGCTAAACCAAACGCCCGAACAACTCTAAAAACTGCCCTCTATCGTACAAGATTTCTCGACTTTTCGCGATAATTGTATGAGTATTAACGGCTAGCATCCTCTCGGCCGAGCTTGGAGATATGAGTCAATTCCCAAATGAAAGAAACGTGTTCTGTTATCTAGGGTTAACTCCCACTGAAAAATCCAGTGGAGATAAAGAGGTCACGGGGCATATATCACGACAGGGGAGCTCTAGAATACGAGGTGTCTTAGTCGAAGCTGCCTGGGTTGCCATAAAACTGGATGACTACCGGAAGCAGGAATATCAAAAACGTCTTTATGGGTAGGAAAACATAAAAGTTACTACAATCACTAATAATTATCCTAATAAAGACTCCCCCAACCCGTCAAATACGAATTATCAAGCTGAAAACTAAAAGATCACCACCAATTCCATGGGTTAACCCATGGAATTCTCGAAGCGAGAAGGACTGAAGCAGCGAAAAAGAACTACTCTCGCAGAATTCCAATCAATTTCCCTGATTCCAGACAAGGGGCTACCACTGATATTTCAAAAATGCCTAAAAAATAAAATCATCATATTCCGGTTGCTGGAATTTCCTATCCTTACCCATTTCCGGCGGGGCTCTCCAATCTTCAAGTCCCAGGTTCTCACAGATTCGGGTAATCTCCTTCGAATCCTGAATAAACGCCTTGATCCTCATCCTCCCCCCACACTTCGGGCACTTCAGAGGAGGCATTGTCTCTACTGGGAACCTGGTACCAGAAAAACCAGAACCAGGAAAACCAGATAAGTATTTCTAGCGATAAGCACAACTTGAGTTGGAAAAACTCCGATTCTTCACTCAGTGATTTGAAACTAACGTGGTACCAGTTTTTAACCAACCAGTTTTTAACCAAAATTTGAAACTAACGTGGTACCAGTTTTTAACCAACCAGTTTTTAACCAAACCAGTTTTTAACCAAACCAGTTTTTAACCAAATAGCTCTTTCTCAACTTTCTAACCTAAGTTCACAGAACTTTTGGGACAGTCCCAGTTTTTAATACCAGCTTTTACCAAACCAGCTTTTACCAAAATCAGCATTTGATGGGCGTTCCACGGAAATTGCCACACCACAAAATTGCAATCAATTGAATTTATTCGATTTTCCTATTGGACAGTAGTGGTACGTTTGAAGACACGAAGTACAGAATTCAAATTTGTCATTCAGCAGATGATATGGATCGGTTGAGAGTTTTTTGAAACTTATACTTAATATTCTTAATCAAACATAGAATTAGAAATAAGTATTTCTTATCCATGGCATGAAGTATCATCTGACTAAACCTGATTTAAGAAGAAGGGCATACTTATTTCTTTCAGCACTTGCTTCGGTGCTAATTCTTCTTTTGACTGCTATTCCATTTCAGCGATTAGATTCTGAGAAAAGTGTCTCTGGTCTTTCACTACCAGCATTTGGAGCTTGGAATGGTTTTCTGGGTCATGTCGTAGTTCTGGAGTGTATGAACCAGAATGCTATTACAGTAAATATAAAACTTCAGGTAAGAGATCAGATTAATGAAATAATCGGGGAAGAAGAATTTGCTGTTCCTGGATTTGGAAAGACTCATATCATCCTAAATAAATTTGGTATTAATGAAAAATATGGAACATTTGAGATAGGTAAAGTTTCTGGGGATCAAGATAATGATGCATCACTTTCCTGCAATACTCTTACATATCGTTTTAACTCATCAAATAAGGTGGAGTATGCTACCAGTTCATCTTTAAATTCAACTGTAAGAGGAAAAAGCTATGGGGTTTATAATTCTATTAATCCAAGTATAACCGTAAATTCTCCAGTTTACAATTGGCTTACTATTTTTAACCCAGGAGAGCTTAGCTTTAGTGGTAATGTTTATTTGAGGGACCAAGGGGGAAATGAGATTGGTATCATACCAGTTCAAGATATACCACCAGGCGGGAGGCAAGACTTTGGTCTTGGTCATGTTTTAGGTCAGGTTGTGGGAGTGTATGAGATAGTGCCTGATAACCCTTTTCTCTTTTATGGAGCGTTTTTGAGTCGATATTCGGAAGTTGGTGCTCTAAAGTATAATTTTAGCATGCATATTCCATCTTCAAAAGGAAAACGTGATTCAGGGATGGTGGCAGCTTCCAGCATGGGTCACGCCATTAATTGGGCTGAAATAGCCAATGTATCACCTGAAGCAGTTGAGGCACAGCTTGAAGTCTTTAATAGGTTTGGTGAGAGGATATATGATAAGAGACTCAAGCTGCTTCCTTATGGCCAGTATCATGAAAATCTAAACAATCATATTGGCGAAGAAAATGTAGGCTATTTTCGTGTTCGTAGTAACAAGAATGTTATAGTTCAGAGTTTTTTCTATGGAGTAAATATTGATAAGCCTGATGAAATTGCCTGGGCGTGCAACTCAAAAGGAGGAGAAGGCTTTTATAATGCGACTGGATTAGGTTTAAATACTTACCTTAATGCACCAAACTGGTTAAGAGTGTATGGCGAAGATGATACCGTGGTAACAATTAAAATGAGGGTCTATGATATGTCTGGAAAAGCAGTAATTCTTCCAGATGGTGGGATCGTTAATGTTTCAGGTTCTGTCAATATTCCACTTCATGAGTATACAGGCTACAACTTCATTGGTTCTGTTTATCTTGAATCACTTGGGAAAAGCTTGTTTCAGGCAGAGATTGTAAGAGTCTATTTATCCCAGAAGGAGGATGCCCAAACTGTCCCTCTCATTGAATCCATGCTTTCGATAGTACCACCAGATTTTAATATCGAAAGAAAGATTGGAGTTGGTGAGACAGATGACCCGAATTCTGGAAAAGGAGGGCAAGATTCCGGACATGGGGAAAATGAGCACCCTGAATATCTTACCGATAGAGACAATTCAATTAAATATTGTACTAAAGAATATCAATACAGCAAAGCTCTATGCGAGATAATGTTTGATGCTTATTGCGGTACTAGATTTGGAGACTTAGATTTTTCGTGCCGAGACAAAGCTTCGGATAATGATGCAGGTAAGGATAAATATTTTAAGTTCAAGCTGAGCACAGGCGCGACTCCTGCAGTTAGGATATACAGTTATAATCCAAAACTGGATACAAGACACCATGTCATTCTTGAGTATGCAGATTTGCTTAATCTGGCTATTGAGGAAAAGCAAGCCAACCCTTCAGATATTGTTGAGGTTAAATTTGCTATTTACAAGATAGATCCAAAAATATTCGTTGAGGTAAAAACTGGAAATAAAGCAAGTAATGAGGGGTTTCGTGGCAGTGATATAGCAGAGATGCGAAGTGAAAATCTCATTTCTTTAATTTTAAGGGCTATCAGGGCTGGGGTGAATGTGAAGCTGCTGTATCATAATCCTGACGATGATGCAGGAATTGCAGATTTTTTCAGTTCACATCTGGGTTCAAATGTTAGACGAGTAGGTTGGGGGGCGGTTAGCAGTAATCAAATGCACAATAAATTTGTTATTATGAGAAAAATCCATTCTAATGGAAAGGAGACAGGTCATGTAGTATACACAACTACTGCAAACGGTGATGAGTTTGCTATAAACAGTTATAGACCAGTCTGGAATGTTGCTCAAACTGGCGTATTGGTTCGTGATCATGCTGAGTTATATAATGCATATGCAGAGTATTTTGATCTAATCTGGGATAATTACAATGATATAAGAAACTTTCGAACTGTTGTAAGGAGGCAGCATGGATTAGGTATATTAAATTATGCTGATGAACATTTCTCTGCTTATTTTTATCCTCTTCCAGAAAATAATTTCGATCCGGAGGATGACTACACAGCAGGTTGGGTGTCTCGTTTTAATCCTATTACTGAGCTGGTTAACAAGCTTTACGCAGTAAAAGGGAAGCGAGCTGTTAGGATAAATGCCTATTGGGTTGGTACAACAACCGGGGAGGAAGCATTCGCAGATAGATTTGGTTCTTCTCTTTCCTATCTTTACACTAACCCAGAAGGAAACTCACCGCTTTTTGTAATGAGTGCTATACACAACAGAAGTAAAGGGATCGAATTTGCACCTCCAATAAAACCATTCGATGGGCAAGTTTTACACTCTAGAGCAAGAACCCATGAAAAAAACATGACTTTTGCATTTTCTGATACACAAGAGTTCTATAGCATATCGGGGTCAGTAAATTTGCACAGAGCAGAATTCAGATACAAAGCAAATAATCAATTGGTAATCCGAGAGCTGTTGAAAGAACATCAAATCTACGACGCATTCAACGATATTCTCAATAATGTAATGAATTAATTTGCAGTGCGTACTACCAGCAAGCTACAGGGCTAGTATTGCAAAATATTACGCTAAATTAAGTAATATAGGGCAGCAGCGTATGCATTGGAGGTATATTAGCAGAAAGAAAACCACCCGGCGCAAAAATTCCGGGTGGGACAATTCAGCATATTAAAAAAATCGCTTATGTTTTTAGAAATAGAAAGAGATTTAAAAATGCTATCTTCTTTCATCTTGGCGGCCTCGATCTAAATACAACTCCAGCATGAATTCAATGCCTTAACCCACTCTAAAGGCGGAAGAGCCTTAGCTAATTACGAATAACAACAGACGGTCTTTATGCTTCACCACAAACCGAACCCAAAAGATCATACCCCGCAACATCAGTTATCTCTACTTCAATAAACTTCCCGATCATTTCACTGGCTGGAAAATTTTCTTCACAATCATTGATAATTATAATTCCATCAGCATCTGGTCCCTGCCACTCTGATCTTGCCTGATAAAGCATATCAGACTCAGGATGAAGACCCTCAAATATTACCCTTTGGGTTTTACCAACATACGAATTAAGCTTTTTAGAAAGAACTTCCTGCTGAACTCCCATTAAATGATCACGTCTCTCATTCTTAACCTCATCATCTACCTGCTGGTCAAAAGAAAACGCTTTTGCTTCCTTTTCCTGCGAGTAGGTAAAAATACCAACATGAGTAAAATGACCTTCTCTAATAAAATCCTCAAGCTGCCTGATATCCTGATCCGTCTCTCCAGGAAAACCAACCACAAAAGTAGTCCTTAAGACTAATTCAGGCGAAGAACTTCTGATCGTATCAATCAACGCCCTTGTTCCCTTTTCACCAAGTGGACGCTGCATCCGCTTTAAAACAGCATGAGAAATATGCTGAAGTGGAAGATCAAGATAATTACAAATCTGAGGATAACAAGAAATCATCTTAAGCAACTCCTCAGAAAGACCTATCGGATAAGCGTAATATAGCCTAAGCCAGAAATCGAGATCTCTGTTAGCTTCACATATTCCTGAAAGTAGCCCGGGCAACTCACTTATTATCCCACGATTACCTTCAAAATCTGTTCCATATGCAGTAAGATCCTGAGCAACGAGATTTAACTCTCTCACCCCCTGAGAAATCAAACCTGAACATTCTCGAATTACAGAATCCCTGGCCCTCGACCTAAAGGACCCTCTTATCTTGGGTATAATACAAAAAGCACAAGGACGATTACAGCCCTCAGCAATTTTCACATAAGCAGTATGCGAACCAGTAGAAAGCACTCGGGGAGCCTGATCATCATAAAGAAAATAAGGCCTGCGAGCCTCATCAAATGTATGCCCAGCCGTCGAATCCTCATCCCCTACCTTTAAAATCTCATCCGTCGAAATGAACATATCAACTTCAGGAAGAGATAACGCAAGCTCCGCCCTATACCTCTCAACCATACAACCGGCAACAACAAGCCTGCGACATCTGCCCTCAGTCTTATATCTTGAAACATCAAGTATAGTATCAATACCCTCCTTAACAGCAGATTCCAAAAATGCACAGGTATTAACAACTATTAAATCAGCCACTGATATGTCCTCCACAGGAACATAGCCCTTTTGTGACAGAACACCCATCATTACTTCAGAATCAACAGTATTTTTTGAACATCCCAGTGTTACAAAAGCAACTGTTCCACTAAAATTTCTCGCATCTACAGGAGAAGACGCCACTGGGTGACTCGCTGCCAAATCACAGGAATTATTATCAGACAAAACAGGTAGAACAGGTTTCATTATACTAACTTAGTTTTTATGCTTAACAATATCCACACCCTTGGGAGGAGTAAATTCAAACTCTTTACCGCCAAACTCAGGATTCTCCCTTAAATCAGTAAATAGAAATTCGGTTGATGTATCCCCAACATCAAGCACACTTGCTCCAATCGGAAGAAATGATTTTTCAGAAACCAGAAGTAAAAACTTTTTAAGGTTTTTATCCTCAAGGCGAGGAGTAAGCTCAAGCAAAATCCCACCGGAATTCTTACAAACACTCTTTAATTCAAATGAGTCATCAAGACGCCCAATTCCAAGCAAAAAGGAAACAGGAATTTCAGAACTAAAGGTTGAAGTAAGCTCACCTACAGTGACCTGGTTCACCATAGGTTCATAATACCAGACATGAACCCCATCTGTTATGAAATGCTGGGGATTAGGCTCCAAATACTCCCAGTTCATTTTTCCCGGACGCTGAAAAAGGAGCCTTCCACTACTAATTAAAGAATCTCCCATGCCAAGTAACTTGGACCGCTGCGAAAAGTCAGCACCAAGTCCACTTAAAGCAGCATATGAGGTCTGAACCCTGGGAAGAATGGATTCCCTTGGTACTTTTAAACTTTGCCCAGCCGAACCTTTTTCGCAATAAAAGGCCTTATCAAAATCAGTCGCACTAAGACTGCTTTTAGAAACAAGATCATCCGCTCTTAATGACACAGAAAACAAACTTGCCTGAAAACAAACCAGAACTGCAGATATAAAAGACCTGATAAAAATATTTAATGAAAACATTAAATTCACTCTCTAAAAGTTTAACTGGATAATTGTCATCAAAATGTACTCTGTAGGCTAAATTAACGGGTAATTTTGTATCATTTTCAGTGGTTTTTGACAAATTAAAGTCTAATTTTCCTGGATTTAGAATAAATGCCTGCTCTTTAGCGTCTTTTCGTAAATATAAAGCAAATCTTGTTTGAAAATTTTTTACCAAGCTTGCCAAGACACTATTTGAAGGTAAACAAAAAATAGTTGAATCAATAAATTCGATTACTAGCCTTTCTCTTTAGTGCCGGTAAAACTTTTAATACATTACTAGAAAAATCAAACTAAAACATCTTGTGGAAACAAGGCGCAATGTGGCAATAAGTAGGACACTTTTAATGAAAAGTATTCAATTATACAGATACAAATTTAATACCATAACAATTATGGCTTTTAGCGGTTAAGAACTATGAAGAAATCAAATATCATTTTAAAATATTCCAGACTACTTGTTTTCACTACCCTTACATCACTGATCTTACTTGGTGGCTGCTTCTCATCTTCGTCTGGTTCAGGTAGTGGAAATGGTGACGCATCTGCTCTTATTGATGAAGAATTAGCTCTTAATGGAGGAGAAGCTCGCTTTGGTGGTGGCAATATTCCGCTAGCATCAGAACGAGAGTCAGGGCCATTTTCTGATATTCATTTTGCCTATGATTCAAATGCTATTGATCCAAGGTATAACGAAATGATCCGGGCAAGCGCAAATGAGCTTATTCGTGACCCAAGTCTGAGAACAGAAGTTGAGGGACATTGCGATAATCGAGGCACACAGGAATACAATCTTGCCCTTGGTGAGGAGCGAGCCAAAGCAGTTGCAAGGCTCCTTATTCAATACGGTGCAAACCCAAAACAGATTTCGACTATAAGCTATGGAGAAGAAATTCCTCTTGATCCCGCTGACAACGAAGCAGCATATGCAAAAAACAGAAGAGTTCACTTTGCTCTTTTCAGGGAAAAAGGCCCTAAACGATAGAAATGGAAAGTACTCTTATCGAACAGGATCTTGAACGGGCAAGCGAACTTCTGTCCAGAATCAGGACCGAAGTAAACAGACACGTTCTTGGCCAGGAACACCTTAAGAAACGACTTCTTACTGCTCTTATTTCCGGCGGTCATATATTACTTGAAGGGGTTCCGGGACTGGCCAAGACCCTGTCTATCAGGGCTTTGGCCAAAACAGTAGCAGGCAGTTTCAACAGAATACAGTTTACACCAGATTTATTGCCTTCCGACATAACTGGATCAGAAATTTACAGGCCAGAAGAAGGCCGTTTTGTTATAAGGAAAGGGCCTGTTTTTGCAAACTTTATTCTTGCAGATGAAATCAACAGGGCACCAGCCAAAGTTCAATCTGCCTTACTTGAAACAATGCAGGAGGGTCAGGTTAGTATTGGAGACCAGTCACTTAAAGTCCCCAAACCCTTTTTTGTTCTTGCAACACAAAACCCAATTGAGCAGGAAGGAACATATACACTTCCCGAAGCTCAAATTGATCGTTTTATGATGAAGCTTGTTGTAGGATACCCCTCAGCAGAAGATGAAGCAAAAATCCTTGAACTGATAACAAGCGGGAACACAGAACCTGACTCTATAACCCCTCAGATATCTCTTGATGAACTTAGATACATTCAGGATGTTGCCTCACGCGTATATGTAGATGAACGAATCAGACGCTATATAGTTAATCTCGTTACCGCATCAAGGGAACTTAATTCAATTTTATCAGAAGGAGACTCTTCGCGAGATACAAAATCTGGCAAAAAAACATCAGACAAAAGAATAATAGAGCTTGGCGCTTCTCCCAGAGCCAGCATCTCTCTTTTTCTTGCCTCAAGAGCAGAAGCTGTGCTTTCCGGATCTCGTTTCGTAACTCCTCAAATGATTAAAGATCTTGCCCATGACATACTAAGACACAGATTAATACTGTCATACGAAGCAGACCTTGAACGACTTACCGCAGATAGCCTTATAGACGAGTTACTAGCAAAAGTACCGGTTCCATAAGATGTAAGAAATGAACACTGATACAATCTTGCTTCCTGAAGACGTTAAGGAAATCATATACAAGGAATGCAGGGCGCTTCAATTTATTGCTCGCTCCTATGCTGACCAGCGTATTGCAGGGGCCTATAAAAGCCTTCATAAAGGAAGTGGAATAGAATTTGAAGAAGCACGTCTTTATTCACCAGGAGATGATGCACGACGAATAGACTGGAAAATCAGCGCAAGAAAACAGCAGCCATATATAAAATCATTTCGTGAAGAAAAAGAAACTTCACTTATACTCGTAACGGACGTAAGCACCTCTACCCATAGTGGAAGAACAGATTCAAAACTTCGAAAATCCGTTGAAGTTTCAGCCTTTCTTTCTTCTATTGCAATATTTAATCAGGACACAGTAGGTGCAATTCCCTTTTCACATGACTATCGCACCTTTATTCCTCCGGCAAAGGGCATCCCTGCCACATTTCGAGCAATGCAGGGAATTCTTACAGAAGCCGAAAAAGTAAGACAGGAGGGTTTTATAAAAACCCCCTCATCACTTGTCCCATGCCTTCTTTCTACAGAGCGTCTCCTAAGAAGAAAAAGTATAATTTTTATAATTTCTGATTTTAATTTTGATGTGGACTTCGAAAAACCCCTTGCAGCTCTTCAAAAATATCACGATGTTTATGCAATCAGGATTAAAGACTCAATAGAAAAAGAAATTCCGGAAAAAGGCATTTTTGCAATCAGAAATCCTGAAACCGGGGCCGATTACTTGATTAATCTATCATCACCTTTTGAAAGATCAAAAATTATTAAACAAATCGAAGATCACTCAGAGGATTTAATTCAAACTTTCTCGCGAGCCCGGGTGAACTATCTTGAGCTAACAGAACAGGATGATATGAGATCATCCCTGTTTTCATTCTTTCATGAAAGGAGAGCTCGCCGTGCCTGATAAAAACCCGACCAATTTGCTACACACCCCCTCAGATGGGTTTGTAGATATCAAACCCCTTGCGGGTAGCTCCAACCTGGCAAAAGATGTTCTTCAGTATTCTGCATATTGTATAGTGTTTTTCATTATATTTTACATTTTTTGGCTTATATTCACCAAGATGAAAAATAAAGAAATTTTGCTTACAAAACTTTCTCCAATTGAAGAGTTCAAGGAAGACGCTGATTTTTTAGGAAATTCTAATGCAAACATCAGGGAATTTTCAGAAAAATTATCACTTGCACTTAGAAGATACTGCGACAGAGCACTTTTTAAAGAACATAAAGTCTGCGAAACTCTTACTTCAAAAGAAATAAAACAGGTCATATCACATAAAATTCAAAAGCATTTCCCAATTCTGCCATCACAAAAGAAGAAGAATATTCACGAAGAACTGATTATTATCCTTAAACAACTAGAGGAAATTGAATACGGCGACGAACCATCAAAAAGTGACTCTAAAGAGTTCCGTGAAAGTCTGTTAAAAAATGCCCGAGAATGGGTAAGCACTCTGGATACAGAACTGATACGTGAATTCAAAAGAACTCAACTTATAACAGATTCTGCTAAACAGAACTATAAGAATACCAAAACTTCCAAATCTGATTCGATAAGAGGTTCAGTAAATTAATGTTTTCATTTTCAAGTCCATATTTCTTCCTCTTTGTTCTAATCATTCCGCTTTTATGGATACTGAAATACAGATCAGAAAAACCTGATAGTGCCAATTCAAATATTGATTCTGCTTCTGCTGGTATTCAAATTCTACTTGGATCGGGGAACATAAAATCCGAACCTGGATGGCTCCTTCGTAATCGAACCCTGATTCTTTTGTTTTTTCAGTCATTAGCTCTATTATTTCTTATAATTGCTCTTGCCCGTCCCCAGTCTGGAACGTTCTCTTCAGAAGATATTTCTGAAGCCCGTGATATTCTTATAACTGTAGATGCATCAGGAAGCATGCGCGCACTTGACTTTGAACTTAAAGGCTCACCGGTATCAAGGCTTGAGGTTTTAAAATCTGTAGTTGAAAGCTTCATAAATGAACGAAAAGGTGATCGAATAGGATTAATTGTTTTTGGAGCTGAAGTCTTTACCCAATGTCCTTTAACACTTGATCATAATCTCTTGCAGCAATATGTTCAGACCCTGGAGATTGGAATGGCAGGTGACAGTACCTCACTGGGTGATGCGCTTGCACTATCTGTAAAACGCCTAAGGGAGATTGAATCCAATTCCAAAGCTATAATTTTTGTAACCGATGGAATGCAAACATCTGGCCAGCTTCAGCCCAGGCAGGCTGCTGAAATCGCAAAGCGATATGGAATTAAAGTCTACACAATCGGAATTGGGGGAAAAGACCCAGCCCCTCTCCCAGTACAAGATGCCTTTGGAAGAACGGCTATAATTTATCAAAATATCCCGGTCGACGAAAAAACACTTGAAGAAATCGCACAAATGACCGGGGGCAAATATTTTAATGCAAAAAATACTGATGAACTAAAATCAATCTATCGTGAAATTGATTCTCTTGAAGTCCGTAAAATGAAAACCCCTCGACTTGTTGCCCGCAATGAATATTTTAGACCTTTTCTGATTTGTGGTATTATCTCCCTGATATTTGGGGAAATCCTTGCAAGAACATGGCTTAGGGTAATATCGTGAAAAATATTATTAATACCATAACAGGACTTGATTTTGCCCATTTGGAACTGCTGCTGCTTGTAATTCCAGTTCTACTTCTTGTATTCTGGTGGAGTAGGCTCCTGAAACGGGACCAGCAACTAAAAAACTTCGTACTTCCTGCAAGCGTTATCAAAAGTTATTCAACTAGTGGGTTCATACCCGAACTTTCAAGATACAGACTTAACTCTATTTCAATCTTTTCATTAGCAATGTTTTTTTTAATACTTTCACTCACTCAGCCACGTTTAGGATTTGAAACCATAGAAACCAGGCACGAAGGAGCAGATATAGTTATTGCGGTTGATGTCTCCGAAAGCATGCTTGCAGAAGATACTCTCCCTGACAGACTAACAATTGCTAAAAGAAAAGTTGAGGACTTAACCCAGATTATCAGCGGGGACAGACTTTCACTTCTATCATTTGCAGGAGCCTCATTTATTGAAACCCCTCTAACTCTTGATTATGGAATTTTATCACTAACATCTGAAAATCTTTCCACCGATCTTGTTCCGCTGAAAGGGTCAGATCTTGAAGCTGCTGTTCATGCGGCAATAACTGTTTTTGGTGAAAATAATAAATCACCTGAACGAAGTCGCATTCTTCTGATCTTTTCAGATATGGAGTTTGACCCCGAAACGATAGATGTATCATTTAGTCTGATGAATGAGCATAATATATTACCTTTTGGAATTGCGATTGGAACCGCGGAAGGAGCCCCCTTGGTTGGCCCCAGAGGATTCAGAAAGGATTCGTCTGGAAAAGTTATTTATACCCGCTCTGAAATTGAAAAGCTTGTTTCAAAATTTTCGGATTCCGGAGGATTTTTAACTCGCTATTCCTCAAGCGACAATGACCTGAAAACTGTTTATAAGAATATAAAATCAAGCAGTAACAATAACAGCCTTGTCCATGGAGAAAGCAGAATCTGGAACGAGTATTATCAGATACCCCTGTTTATTGGATTATTGTTAATATTTTTCCTCTACTTTAAACCATTCCTTGGACAAATTTGCATAAATAAAAAATCATCTCCCCTATCATATATACTAAGCAGAAAACAATCTGCGTCATCGATTATGCTTGCCTTGTTTCTACTGTTAACACTTTGCAAAACGGAACTTGAAGCTCAAAGTCGCAAAGAGCTTGATAATTTGAACAAACTCTACACTAGCGGAAAATACAGTGAGGCACTTGAGGCTATTCAGAACCTTGAACACTCAGGCTATGAATCACATGAGCTGATGCAAAAAAAAGGAAACATACTTTATCGATTAAACAGGTTTGATGAAGCAGCACAGGCATTTGATCTTTCCTATAAAAACAGCAACACATCAAGCGAAAGATCAAGAGCCTTGTTTAATAAAGGAAATGCACTTACTCAGGGAGGACTGCTAAAAGATGCCCTTGTTCATTATGAGGAAGCACAGAAGGAAACGCCCGAGGATTCAGAGATAGATCAGAACATCAGCTATATAAAGAAATTACTTAAAGAAGAGAATCAAGACAAAGATAAAAAGAAAGACAATAATAAAGAGAATCAAAACAAAGAAGTCAGCTCATCAGATAAAGAATCCTCTGACAGCAATAAAAATAACGAAAACAATGAAAACAACAATAATCAGAAAGACTCTCAGTCCAGACCCGAAAATGATCAAAATAAAAATAATAAACCAGAAATAAATAATGAATCTGATAATTCATCAGACCAGAATCAGGATAATGATAATAGTACCGATGAGAATGAAGACACCGAGAACAAAGGAAACCAGGACAAAGATTCTTCCGAAAATTCTAAAGATCAAAATACCGAAAATGATAATGACAAAGATTCAAGCGATAAACAGGAATCAGCAAAAGAACGACCAGAATCTTTACCCGAAAAGGACAGCTCAAAAGACCATTCAGGATCCGTTACTTTTGATCAAATAGAATCCCAACTTGATAGTCTTGAAGAAAGTACAAACCTCCGCTCTAAATATCGTTATAAAAAAGCGGAAGAACAGCTTAGAAAGTTTCCGAGAAAAAAATCCAGTATGGATTGGTAGGTCGCCATGATACCAAGAACAGAAATATTGATAAAATTTTTATTGCCTGGATTTTGTTTAATATCATGTCTATGCTCAATTATTATACCAATAAATGTTAAAGCAGAGCCTCGTGTAAATGTAAGTGTTAAACCGGACAAAGGAACTATTGATACTGAGTTTTACGTTCAAGTTACAATTTCCGGAAGCGATTTTCGTTCGACTGGACATCCTGTATTTGAGAACTCAGAACATTTTATTCTTGAATCCCGGTCAAGCTCTGTTCAGCAACAAATCATTAACAATCAGATTTCATTTCAAAAAACTTTTTCTTATCAGGTAATTTTCACAACCACTCTCCCGGCCGGAGAGTACCCTCTTCCTCGTGGAAGCCTTGTAATTGACGACAAAAAATACAGACTTCCAACCAAAAAAATTATTATTGAACCAGTTACTGGACAAACCCAGGGAAGTAGTTCTACGTCATCCTTACAAGGGGCAAGGATTCCTTCTAATCAGGAAGATTTCAGCTTTGTGCAGGTTATTTCAAATGAAAGACCTTATGTCGGGGAGCAAATTGCTTATAGAAGCGAAATCATTGCTCCACCCAATCTTGGCCGGGCTGAGTTGCAGGACTTTGAGCCCCAGGGATTCTGGCGAGAACGATATGGCGAAGATGAAAAATCCTCAAGAGTAAGACAAAATGTTACCATTCACAGCTTTTCTGAATCATTTTATCCGCTACAGGCAGGATCCTTCGAGATTCCACCAAGGGAACTCCTTGCAGAAATCAGAGTACTTGAAAGAAGCCGTAGTGGGCCTCCAGGAAATCTTAATGATCGTATCTTTGGTGGACTGTTTCCATTTGTAAGCCAGTTCAGAACTGTTCAGAAAAAGATAACATCAAATTCGATTAATCTTGATGTCCGTCCACTACCCCCTGCTCCTCCAAACGCTGGCTCATATATTCCTGTCGGAAAGCTTATTGTTACAAGCAACATTGATTCAGATGAACTTGACGTTGGTGATTCACTGGTCTTAACCATTCAGGTTTCAGGCAACGCCAATTTAAGACCTCTTAAAATCGCAAAAGACAAGTCTGATAAAAAATCCCCATTTAAACGCTACGATGATAAACCAATTTTCAAGAAAGTGATCAAAAATGGGGAAGTAATTCATTATAAAACATTCAAGATATCTCTTGTTCCAAGAACCGCAGGAATACACTCTGTTCCAGTTTATCAAATCACCTGGTTTGACCCCGTTCAAGCTGAATACAAAACTGTATCAACTTTGGAGAAATCAATTCGAGTAGCTTCCAGCGATAAAATCGATATTCATCAAGAAAATTATGATGACGAGAAAAATGCCGAGGGGGACTACATAACTGACAAAGAAACATATCAACCTCTAGAGATTAAAGGACTTGACGAGGAAACACTAAGGAAAAACTTTGGCAAACAGACTATTGTTATTCCTGTTTCATTAACCTTGTTTCTTGCATTTCTGCTTCTACCTCTTAGCTTCTTGCTACTGTATATTGATGTAATCAGGAAATTAGCAATAGAATTCAAGTCCATTCTCCTTAAAAGAAATTCTTTTGACTTGTCATCTATAGATCCAGACAGTTCATATGACGAGCACCAGGCTCTAAATATCCTAACAAATGCCCTTAAGGACATATTTGATCTTTCCATTAAACCCGGGAGTACAATTAATGAAACAGAGGTTGACCTGATAAATGCTTTTCGGATTAAAAATAATTCAACTACCGAACTACCCTCACAGCTTCAGGATGTAATCCAGTTTATAAAAAATGTAGATGAAAAAAAATATTCTGGTATTAATGATAATGTAGAAATCCCTGCTGATAAATTGATTTCTATGATTAAACCTCTTTCAGTTTATAAAAAGAAAAGAAATCTCACTTCTTTCTTTACTAGGAGTATGGTTTTTTCAATTTTTTTACTATTTTCTTCATTTGGGATGGATCAGAAAACTGTCCTCGCAAATACGGATAATAACCAATTGCAAGACGAAAAAGTTTTTTTAATTAAACTGCTTTCTGAGGGGGCTAATAATCCTGATATATTTATCAGGTTGGGTGATTTGTCAGAATCACCTGAAGAATCAATTTTGTATTATAGAAAAGCTAATAATCTGTCCATTTTTTCACCTGAACTGCAATTCAAGCTTAATATAAAAAGAAAACTTGTGGCTCTTCCAATAAATCAAAATCCGGGAAATTTGTCTTTCTGGAAATATACTATACCTGCTTATTTTCTACCTCTTTATCTACAGGATTATCTTTTACTTGCTGGATGCTTTTTTTGTCTGGTCTTTTCTATCTTGTATTTTAAAAATTTTTTAAATACGCGCATAATCCCTTCATGCACTATTATACTTACCCTTATGATCTGTCTCGGACGAGTGTTCATTATGCCCGATACCTTTGGTGTACCAGGATTGATAAGCAACTTAACAGAATTGAACAAAATGGGAGCTGTTATAACAGCTAATATTAGTGTTCTTTCTGCACCAAATAAAAATGCTCATGAAACATTTGTATTAATTCCCGGCAATGAAGTTGATATTTATCCCCCTGTAAAAGACCCCGATGATGAAACTATTCTATGGTATAGAATACAAAACCTTGACGGAAGGCAAGGCTGGGTATCAACTAGTCTAGTTAATACTAATATTGCTGAATTCGCATTTGTCAGTTAAGCTAACCGTAACAGTTTTCTTTTTTCTTTTTCTACGTGTGTCTCATGTCTGATTTTAACAAGGCTCTGGCTAATCGTATTCCACAGATTCGTCTGGTTATGCTCCCCAAAGACACTAATGCCATGGGTAACATCTTTGGAGGAGTAATCCTTAGTCATATCGATCTTGCAGCATCTCAACATGCTGTGTCTATCAAGCCTCATCTTTACGTTACAAAGGTTATGCGGGAGGTGGAGTTCATAGCTCCGGTAAAAGTTGGAGACTCTGTAAGTTTTTATACCGAGACCATAAAACTTGGGAAAAGTTCAATTCATGTAAAAGTCCTTGTAACTGCTGAACGTGGCATCGTTAATCGGGAAGCAATTAAAGTTACTGAAGCAGAGGTCGTCATGGTCGCAGTGGACGATAATGGCAAAAGTTGCCCGATTTTTGACAAAACTACTTAGATATGTTCCTATGCCCCGCTTGCTGCCTTTGGTGTCTGTTTTAGCAGATCAGCATAATTTATTTCCAATAGGTCACAAATTCCATAAAACCTGACCTGTGTTCTTTAGAAAATTATTTAAGGGAAGATTTATAGTTTCGCGGCCGCCAACTTTTCCTGGCCGCCGTGTGCGATTATGGTTTTCGTATTATGAGAGTGGCTTTAGTTTGGTCTCTGAATTTGAGAGGTTTAATAATGGGCACTAGCAACAAAGAACGCCGTAATGCTAAGAACAGAAAAAAACTGTTAAAGAGAAATGCTTCTCCAAACAAGCGAATCAACCCAAAAGGGAAAACAAGTGATACACTTTTCCAATTCACACATAATTGGAAAGCGGGCGCATCAGGAGCTTATGAATTTCCTGGAAGATTCAGAGATATTGTGTGCAGGGAATTGCCGACTTCACTTGAGGTATCAAGCGACCTTAGCGGGATTCAGATTGAACTTGTCTGGTATGACAGTATTCAGGATCGTGCCTTAGGACGAAATCCCTTTATCACAATTCTTTGCAACGTCGAGAGCGCTCATTATCTTACCTCAAAATCAAAATTTTCCGGCTGGCAAAATTTATCCGGCTATGAATATTGGAATCTTGGACTTGAGCTTGTCGAGCTTATTGAAAAAGGCACACTTTACGGCGAATGGTACAATTACCAAGGCAATAAACCCGAAGGATTCAATACTGAAAAATTGGATCTTATACTTGGAATTTTACGAGATTCAATTGAAAAGTTTCGCCTTACGGGGAAAATTCCTTCAAAGATCATGGACGAGAAGGATACTTTTTGGGTTAGAAGTTGCAGTTTCTCAGAAGAATCAAGAGATAGGATTGGCGAAATTAGCGCAATTCAGGTTGATGCTGTACTATTTTTCATTAAAGCATTGGCTTTGATAATTCCCGCTTTAAGCTCTAGCAAACCTCCCTTCATTGGATCTCAGGCCGCTGTTAAAGATCGAATTAAGTTACTCAATTCTGCAGAAGGGAAACTGATCGATCAACACAAGTCCGTGGTCTTTCAGATCAGAGGCCTCAAGTGTCAGATTGATAGCCTTATAGAACTAAACTTCAAGGACGACAGAAAGGTTAAGGAGTACCATGCCACTGCCAAACAGATTGCAAATCTTAAGGAAAAGCGCTTGTCAACCCTAGGTTTTATCAATGAACTAACAAAGCTTGAAAATCAACTAGAATCCGGGCTTATTACCCTCAAGGACTCAATCAAGGAAGTGCTAAAGGAAGAGAACTCTGAGGGCAAACAAGAAAAATTCAAGAGACTGACACTGTCAATTCATGAAACTGAAGATCAGTTAAAGAATGCCCGCCTGGAACTTGCTTCTCAAACAGAGAGTTCGAATAAAATTGAGCGGGAAATCCCCCCGAAAGAGAGTCGGTGCAGAATTCTTGAAAGTGAATTACAAATAGATGATTTAGTTAGCAAGCTTCGGGAACTAAGAGATCTGGAAATTTCTCTTATGACTGATCTGGATCGTCTGTTTGTAGAAAGAATGATTGCGCTTTTACCCTATAATATCTGGGCAAGAAGGCACAATAGCGCCGTTATCGAGGCCTGAGCATTTTTTTAAACTCTGGTCATTTTGATTTGGTCTCATTTTAGGCCGTTGCGGTTTTATTCAAGAAATTCGCACACGGCTTCTTTAATCGGGAATTTTAAATCGACAAACCCAAATCCTGCAAAGGCCCAGTCGTTCCAACAAATGTTGCCCACCTTGTCGTTCGTTGCTCTAAATTCCCCCCTACTCCCACTTCACCAAACCCCCTCCAGTCATCTTTCCCCTTTTTGTAAGCCTGCATCCACCTGAAAGCCTGTTTGTGTGAACATCTATAAGTTTTATTGTCATTACAAGATCAAAATCAGATGGACAATCTACCTGATAAACTTTCGAATGATCCTCATACCTCCTTATGAAACGCATTTCCCGAATACCGGTAAATGGTAATTTGAACTCCTCTCCTGGTCGAAGAGTAATTTTGAAAGGGATTGACCCCCTGCCGGTTACTAATCTATCAACAACAAAGGTATTATATTCTTTATCGAGAATATCATTTTTTACAGTTATGCTACCACCTTTTTTTTACCTGAAACTTCAGATCCAAAACCACAACTTGCAGAAATCAAATAAATCAGGGCAACAGCACTAAATAAAAATTTAACCGTATTGACCAAAGTTATTTTACCCGAAGAATATCTCTGATCTCTGTCAATAACTGCTCCTGCGCACTTGGCTCTGCTGGAGCTTCTTCTTTTTGTTCCTCTTCACCCTTTTTTCTTAAGGAATTTATCATTTTAATAACAATAAAAATTGAAATAGCCACAATAATAAAATCAAAAACAGTTTGAAGAAATTTACCATAAGCAAGAGTTACAGTCTGTGATCCCGTTACATCAGAAAGCGTAACCGCTAAACCGGTAAAATCAATACCACCAGCAAGAATACCAACAGCAGGCATTATTACATCTCCAACAAGTGAAGTTACAATCTTACCAAAAGCTCCGCCAATTATAATTCCTACAGCCATATCCATAACATTGCCCTTAACGGCAAACTCTTTGAACTCCTTAACAAATCCCATATCAGTATCTCCTAAATCATTTTTATAACCTAATAAATACTACCTATCCCTTCTGAGAAGGATCCCAGGCAACCAGCCGCTCTCCTGACAAATACTTATACCATGCCACTAAAATCGCAGCATTGGATAGAAGGAGAAAAAGACATAGCTTGAATACTGATTTACTTCTTAAATCTGGCGAAACATAAGAAGCATATCCCGCTACCATGAATAGTAACTGAGCTAAAAATATTAGCCCCCAGATAAATTCACCGGAAAGTAAAAAAGAGGAAAAAAGCAGGACAAGAAAAAAAATCGGCACACCCCAACGATACAACTTGTGAGAAATAATCTGAAATGAGAAAAAACCGAATCTGGCAGGATTCAGGACATCAATATTAAGAAACAATGCGCTCATTCCCCTTAGCACTGTACGAACTTTCCTGTTAAATTCCTTATCTGCATCTACAACTGCATGGTAAATTGCAACTACATCAGGCGCATGTCGACCCCTAAGACCTCTTCGGATTGTAGCCATCAGTAATCCAAAATCACTTGGGATCCTCTCATCAATTTCAAGAGCAATTTCTTTTCTGACGGCAAAACATGAGCCACTTAATCCAACTAGCGAAGACAATTTGCTTTCAAGTTCCCTGATTCTCATTTCGTATTTTACATAAAGACCTTCACCGCTCTTTTTAGAAGAATCAATAACCTTGTCCACACTACTGATAGCCCCCACAGAAGGATCGGGAAAATATGAAAGAATAAGGGGAATCGCGCCCTGTTCAAGCTCAACTTTTGTATCGGTAAATATTACAATTTCTCCACTTGCAATCTTGGCAGCTTCCTTTTGTGCTAGCTCCTTACCACCTCTATCCTTTAAACGAGAAAGTATAACCCCCCTGGATGCAAATGACCTAACTATATCTTCCGTTCCATCAATACTTGCATCATCTGCAACTATAACCTGAACACGAGGACTAACAGATTCAAGTTCCTGAGCTACGGTATAGTTAGATTTACTTTGATCATTATCAGAACGTGTAGAAAAACTGAGTCTTAGAGTGCTCTCAAGTTTATCTCTGATATGTGACTCCTCATTTCTTGCAGCAATAATTATAGTCACGGTTTCGGGAGTAAGTGCAACTTTTGCAGCAGCATCATAAGCACTATCAAAAGCACGTTTATCACTACCGTACTGCTCTATAAATGATAAAAGAAGTGGATAGCCAAAATAGGCATAAAAAATCGAAAAGATACTGATTATCGCCAAATAAGTAAGCATTTAATTAACAGGTCAATTTTATACAAAATAAAGACTTAAAATAAGTGAATAAAAAATCTTCAAATACAAAAATCAAAATAATCTGATCTTTAAAAATCAGGAGACTTAGTCTCTAACAACTCTAATTTCTTAAGCAAATATTCTTGAATTTTGGAAACATCACCCTTGTTAGAATAACTATGAACTGGTAGAGTTACAACACTTTTTGCTAGATTTTTTGCTCCCTGTATTACAGATTTAGCGAATAAATCACAAAATTCTTCATACTCAGATATTGATTTTGGGTACGACAGGGATAAACCTAATTTTTGCGCCTCTCCAAAATCTCGACATATTTCATCTTTTAACCTTTCAGATAAAACAACAGGATATCGGATCAGGACACTTCCAGTTTCAGAGTTTTTGTTAATAAAAAATGGCTCAACTACTCCTTTAATGCTAATTGGATAACCTGATTCCAAGGCTCTCTTTTTTCTTGATAAATCTATCACTTTTCTTCCTAGAAGTGACATTGCAGCGGCAGAAATGATCTTTCCTCCCTTTTCAACAGAAAAATCTTGAACCACTTTTGTCTCACCAATTTTCAAGCCGGGTACAAGAAGTGGAATCCAGTATAGAATGGGTCTCTCAAAAATAAAAATCAGACAAACTTTAATAAAATAAAAAAAACTATCAAAGAAATTCTGTCCTTCTAGATTTTGGTAAATTGACCTTATTTCTCGATTTAGAAGCTGAAATGGCAAGTTATTATTTTCTCCACAATCCAGACGGGGCACCACCAACATTCCTCCTCCCCCTGCAGGAAAGGCCTTACCTCGACCAAAACTGTATACTTTGATTAAAGGGAAATTTACTTTGCTCCTCTCTCCAAGCCCTGCTTGACAAAGATCATCAACAATAAACATATTACTCATAAGTGCATATGGAAATGGATCAAGTAAACCATAAAGATTCGATAGAACTAATGCTCCGGCATTTTTTCCCGCAGAGTCATCAGGAAGCAGAAGTGATTGATCAGGGTAAATGGGCTTCAGACTTGTCGGATCAACATCAAAAAGAAAAATTTGGGCGCCTGCTTTAACAGCTGAGCTGGCTATATCCGGACAGGTATAAGCAGACATCCAGACATTTTTACAACCAGTAGTACTTTGAATAGCCTGAAAAAGCACTGTAAGGGCACTTTTTCCACTATTAAAAAAATATATCTCAGAGTCAGGATACTGGGATCGAATTTTTGACTTAATCCGCTTCTCTGAAAACAAAATAATAGCCCACAATAAGGAAAGCGGAGACAAAGTCCCGGCCGCTGGGGGAATGGCCCTTAACTTTTCAAACTTATTCTTTAAAAAAGAGAACTTCACATTTCAACTAATATCATATGTTGCAATAAATTTATAGAACTTTAAATTTTGCGGGATTAAATATAAAGTCTATCTGGTGGAATCACAAAGCTCTGGCTATTGTTAGCTTCTCTTGGCCTTGCTAATATAAAAATATTTGAAACACTTAAGTCATTGTATCCAATTCTATCTCTGTTCTGATTATTTAATGAAAAATCAAATTGCTCTTACAATCGATCTTGAAGAATACTTTCACGCTGCAAACCTTGCCGAGGTATGTCCCATAAAATCATGGTCATACCTTCCCTCAAGAGTTGAAATGTCATGTGATATTCTTCTTGATACTTTTGACAGATACAAGCAGAAGGGGACATTTTTTGTTCTCGGTTACTGCGCCAGAGCAAATCCGGGACTAATTAAAAAAATCTCCCAGAGGGGCCACGAAATCGCCTCTCATGGATTTGCTCACAAAATTGCTTATTTTCAAAACAGAAAGCAGTTTTTCAGAGACGTAGACAAAAGCAAAAAGCTCCTGGAAGATATTAGCGGGATAAAAGTCCATGGTTATAGAGCACCTAATTTCTCTATTCGTGATGAAAACCTTTGGGCCTATGATGAGCTAACAAAAGCAGGCTATACATATGACTCAAGCCTTTATCCAGTTTATCATCACCGCTACGGCAACCCCCACAGGTCCCTGCTACCCGAAGAAAGATCTACCGACTATGGAAAGCTATTAGTACTCCCACTTGCTGTTTATTTATTAAATCTTGGTTTAAAAGAATTTCGCTTACCCGTTGCAGGTGGGGCGTATTGGCGATTCTTGCCGAGATTCTTAACTGCCACTGCTCTAAAGCAAATTGAAAAAGAAAGGACCCCGGTAATTTGCTACCTTCACCCATGGGAGATCGATTATGGTCAACCACATTTTGCGAATCTGTCTTTAGGGAAAAAAATAAGGCATTATTACGGCGTTAAGAGCCTCACAAGCAAACTTGATTACTTTATGAGCAAGTTCAACTTTAGTTCCATAAAAAACGTATCCAAAGACATACTGCCCATTTAAAAATGGGCACAAGACTCAAGTCGTTTTAACAGTGGTCTTAACCAGGGTTAAGCGGCTTTTGATTTCTTTCGTCTTAGCCCAAGTCCGGCAACAGCACTTCCAAATAACAGAAGAGTAGCTGGCTCCGGAATCTCACTCTGACGAATGACAAGCACCATATCGTTGTAGTCATAATCACTTGTAAAAGGAACAAGACCAGACTCAAGTCCATTTCCAAGTGCCTTCATATCTTCAATGAATAGCAGAACATCTCCAGCGAAAAGCTGGAACGTAACAGTACCACCTCCAAGGTTTGTTCTGTCAATGGTTATCTCTCCATCCTTATCGACAACTTTGGCAATTATTTGAGTTGCATTACCATCGTTTTCGGAATCAACGGAAGAGAAAAGCCCTTCAGGACTTAGTAGGCCAAAGCGAAGCTCCTGACCAGCTGCCTGAACGAAATTGCCTTCTGTTACAGGGTTAGTACCAGCAGTATCAATCATTGAAAAGAAATTGCCCTCATTATCAATTACACCAAATTGATTAGCATAAGCTGGAAACATTCCATCATAGCAGGCATACTCTAACAGGTTAAAAGCCTGAATATTTCGCCCAAGTGAACCGCCATCAAAAGAATTCATCTGATAAAGTGTTGAGGTAGTAAACGAAGAAAATACCTCAAAGGCGTTATGTCCGTCTCCATCATAGGAACTCAAGTTGGGATCTCCCTTGGGGAAGAAGAAATTATTACGTTCGGTAAGAAAGCTACTAAATGAACTCGCATAAACGTTAGTAGACAGGAAAAAAACTACAAAGAGAAAAAGAGCTATTCCTGATTTATTCACGGTAGCACTATTTAATTCCCTGGAACAAGACACAACACCCGGTACTGCTTTCATCGTATTGTTACTTCCTTAACTTACCTATTCTTCTTTCAAACTTCCCAATCAGTTGGACAGATTCAACATCGTTGCAAATACAACATGATTAAAAAACTGACCAACTTTTTATAGCTTGAATCTAGATTACCTTCGTTGCCAAAACTTACTGGCAGATAAAATATTCGCATTCAAACCAAACCAACCACCCGCACATGTTATGCAATGTTGATTTAAAAAGTTAACTAAAAAACTGTCCCTACTCTAGCAATGTCATCTAAAATAATCAATAACCTACTCAACTTATCGACCCTTAAAGAAAACATTTATAGTAAAATACCACCTATTCAACTTTATAATTCACTAAAAAATACATAACCTTCTAATATTAATATATTTTTATTAGTTAATCTTCCTATGAGAGACTAATACGGAGGTATAAATCCCTCCCCTGACATTAAAAATTCCTTTTACCTCAATACTTCTTGGGTCAATTGCCTGAATAATATTATCAGCTATCATATTAGTGACGGCCTCGTGAAAATGACCTTCATCCCTGAAAGACCAGAGGTATAATTTCAATGACTTAAGTTCAACACATAAGCTGTCAGGAACATAATTAATCTCAAATCTGGCAAAATCAGGCTGTCCGGTTTTTGGGCAAAGACAGGTAAATTCAGGACAGTCGAAAAAAATACTGTAATCTCTTTCAGGGTTAGGATTGGGAAATGTTTCAAGGATTTTAACAGGATAGCTCATATATTTAATCTCGCAATCATTATTATTTATTTACAGGATATAAACCTATAGCAAAAAAAAACGGGGATCAAAGCCTTTGCCTCGTATCCCCGTTTACACTAACCAAGCCCCCACTCAACCTCAATCACACGCACACACCTATTACCGCATCCCTGGCAAACCCCATCCATAGTCCCCCCGCACCTAGTAGTACTTGGGGTACATCCTCTTGAATCACAACATCCTTCAAACAACCAACAACAACCACACCCTTATATCTACTAGAAACCAAGACTTGCTTCATTCAGGATAAAAAATTTAAGAGTAAAGTGGTTAAATCGCTGAACTCTCTACACAAACAGAAAAATAGCTTAGAATCCCTTAAAATGAATCAGTTAACCAATTGAAATAATTCCTGCCTCTTGGCATATGTTACTTTGTTCTTTAAGAGATCTTTTAATGATTATCACTCAGGCTACCAACTTTGGCCCACGGCGAAATATTTATTCTGAATTACGGATATGCTGATTTTCTTAAGCCTTGCCTAAAGTCGGTTTTCGAAAACCAAATACAAGCTCACACGTTTGGAGTAACCGTTATTGATAATGGTAGTCTAAAGTTTAATCCCTGGAGTCTGAAAAGAGACTTCCCGGAGTTATCCATAATAAGCCTAAAAAAAAATCTGGGTTTCTCAAAAGGAAACAACATTGGCATAACAAATCGTCTTTCTGAGATTATTCGTAACGGGGAAAAATATCCTGACTTCATAGTACTTCTAAACAACGACACACTGGTGGACTCACGCTGGTTTGAAACTGCAGCAGAAACCCTAACAAACGAGCCCATGTGTGGCATTTGCGGATCAAGAACCAGCTTCATGGATAGATTTATTGTAATTGACATTCACTCCCCCGCGTATCATCCCACAGAACATGGGAGCAACGACATCAGAAGACTTGGTGTGTTCATGTCTAGAATTCCAGATGGTAATGGAGTTATAGACGATCAACATCGCTTCAAATTTGAGGGGTGCTATGAACCTCAGGGAGATGGACGCTGGCTTTCCCCTGAAGCAAGACTTTTCATCCCTATTATAGAGACAGCTGGTTATATTAAAGTACACCTCACTCTTGAAAACCATAACGCAGGCTTAAACCATCTGCCAGTCAGAATATCCAGCCCCGACTCCGGTTTTCCACCGCTTGAAACCCTTATAGAAAGAGATCAACCAAAAACATTAAAACTAAATTTGGATAGAGAAAACGCAAAGAAAATCCTTCAAAACGCGGGATCAGTTATTTACCTTGATTACTCAGCAGGAGACAGAGGATTTCTAGAAATTGACAAAGGCCAATACAGCGTGATGGAGGATGTAGATGCAGTATGTGGCGTTTCAATGTTCATAAAAACCGAAGTATGGAAAATGCTCGGTGGATTTGATGAGACTTACTTCTCATACTACGAGGATACCGACTTTTGTGTTCGTGCAAGACTCGCTGGATACCGCTCCCTTTACCAGCCTTTATCACAACTTACTCACCTACATGCAGGAACAAGCAAAGAACACTCCAGAGAGTTTAAACAAACTGTAAAAAATTCCAAACTGGTTTTCCAAAGCAAAACAATGAAACCGGATCACTGGAAAAAAACAATTTCCAAAATAAAAATAGAAGGAAGAAATGAATTTTACTACTGGATAATAACCAGAACACTTCCAGAAGATAGCAACCTCAAAACACTTGTTTTTTATTATAAAAATTATTTAAGATTCAAAATAAACAGAATCCGTGCCCGACTAGAAGCACCATGGAAGACCCTGAGTATAAGAGGTGATCGAGTTGACTAAAAACAGAAAACCCATGAGATAAAACTGATGTCCAGATCTGTTGTAATTTACAACGAATTTTTTGATACCGCAGGAGGTGGTGAAAGGTCATGCCTGGCTTTTGCTAAAGGCTTTGAAGAGCTTGGCTTTAAAGCTCATCTTGTTAGTAATGGATCGAACAAAATTTCACTTGAGACTCTATCCAGACGCTTTTCAATATTTCCTGGTACAACAGATACTATCCTTTATATGGAAACAGAGGAAGAGATAAGGAATTTTATCAATGAAAAAAATCCCGACATATTCTTAAACCATTCCTTTGGGTCCACAATGAATGCACCCATTGAAAACAGTCACTACATGGCAATGTTTCCAAAAAATAATCTGAATTTCAACAAAAACTTCCTGTCCACCTACAAAGTATTTATTTGCAATTCCAGATTTACAGAGCGATATCTGAAAAGATACTGGGGAGGGCATCTTAAGACCATGGTTATTATTCCACCAGTAATATCAAATTTGGAGTCAAAATCGAATTCAGCCGGCAAAATCAAAAAAGATTTGAATATTCTCCTTGTAGGGCGATTTGATCTTGATGGTCATAACAAATGTCAGCTTGAAGCAATAAGTTCATTCAGGGAACTCGTAAAACAGCCAAAATTCTCAAATTGGAAACTTACATTGATTGGTAGCCTGCTAGATTCATCAACTAGCGCTCAGTATCTTGAGGCCTGCAAACTTGAAGCTACTGGCCTTAATGTTGAATTTATACTTGATGCAGACTTTTTAACACTTGAAAATGCCTATCGGGAAAGCTCTTTCCTGTGGCAGTGTACTGGAATGCACCTTCCGGCTGGATTTCACCCCGAGCTTTGCGAGCATCTTGGTCTTGTTTCTATTGACGCACTAACTTATGGCTGTATTCCAATAATTTACCAGCGAAGTGGTGCAGCCGAGGAGCTTTACTTTGGAGTTAACTGCTTTTTCTTTTCAGACAAGAAAGAACTGCTTGAAATAACGAGTGTCCTTAGCGATCTTTGCCATGAACAGGATGTCAGATTTCGCCATACCTTGCAAAAGTCCTCTGTCCAGTTTAGTTTTGATAACTTTGTAAAAAAACTTGAATCAATTTTGAGCTGATAGAACTGCAATAAATATTTTAACATTTACCTAAAATGCCAACATGACACAAAAAGAACTGGTCACACTTATTGTACCAATTTACAACGAGGAAGATCATCTTGAAGAATTTCTTAAAGATGTTGATTCCCTTCGGCTCGAAGCTGAAAAAGAACTTGTCATAATCAATGACTGTTCAACGGACAATTCCTGGAATATCCTTACATCATTTGAATTTAAAACACCTGTCACTCTTATCAACAAAACAGTTAATGAAGGAAAAGGTGCTGCAATCCGAAGTGGAATAAAGAGTGCAAAGGGAACTATAATCGGCATTCAGGACGCTGATTTTGAATACAGTATTAACGATATACCAGCAGTAATTGCTCCAATACTTAATAATAATGCAGATGTTGTATTCGGTTCCAGATATAAAAATAGCCTGCTTGTTCACAGGACTTTTCACTATCTGGGTAACAAGATTCTAACAGTTCTAAGCAATCTATGTAGTGGACTATATCTAAGTGATATGGAAACCTGTTATAAGTTTTTTCGGGCTGAAATAATTCAGAATATAAGACTTGAATCAAACCGCTTTGGATTTGAACCTGAAGTGACCGCGAAAGTTGCACGATTAAAACTCAGACTAGCCGAAGTACCAATAAATTATTTTCCAAGAAACTACATTGAAGGTAAAAAAATTACCTGGAAGGACGGCATTGCTGCTTTCCTGCATATTTTTAATTTTAATTTTCTTAAATCATGGGATCAGTGCTTCGAAAGTGAACTGCCCAAGAAATACATTCCTAAAGGCCAGCACTGGCTTTAGCCCCTAGACCACTATATATGCAGAGTAATTTAGTCGATAAAGATGTAAAAGTTGACGCTCACTCTATCGACGGGTAAAAGACGTCTCCGATTTTCTCTTCTACAATTATAATTTAATAACTTGATATTCTCTGAATAAAAGCAATAAATCAGTATGGAAAATTTAGTCTACTGGATACCGGTATTTGGTCTAATTGGTCTGCTTTACATGTCTTATCTTTCCTCATGGGTTAAGAAGCAGGACGCGGGCTCAGATAAAATGAAAGGAATATCGGATGCGATTGCTGACGGCGCGATGGCATTTCTAAGTGCCGAGTACAGAGTGCTTGCCGTGTTTATTCTCGTTGCAGGAACACTTCTTGGAGTTCTTGCAACTTTTGGCGAAACTCAGCATTGGTCAATAGTTATAGCATTTGTCTTTGGAGCAATATCCTCAATTGTTGCTGGACTAATTGGAATGAAAATTGCCACCAAGGCGAACGTAAGAACTACTCAGGCGGCTCGTACAAGTTTATCAAAAGCACTTGAAGTATCCTTTAAGGGCGGATCAGTAATGGGCCTTGGTGTTGCTGGTCTTGCAGTATTTGGACTTGGAATTGTGTTTGCCCTTCTCTTTCATTTTCTAATGGAGGGAACATGGACAAACGTCTCCCAAATGTCGACAATACTTGAAACACTTGCTGGCTTTTCACTCGGCGCTGAATCAATTGCCCTTTTTGCTCGTGTTGGAGGTGGAATATACACCAAGGCCGCAGATGTAGGAGCGGATCTTGTTGGTAAAATTGAAGCGGGCATTCCAGAAGATGATCCAAGAAACCCTGCCACTATTGCTGATAACGTTGGCGATAATGTGGGCGACGTAGCCGGAATGGGTGCTGATCTTTTTGGTTCCTATGTAGCAACGGTACTTGCCTCCATGGTGCTTGGAAACTATGTAATCCGCGACATGGGAGGAAATCTTGGAGGAGATGGATTTGGAGGAATGGGACCAATTCTTCTTCCAATGGTGATTGCCGGACTTGGAATTTTATTCTCAATTGCCGGAATGGCTCTTGTCAGTATTCCTGACTCTGACAACCTTGATGGAGCAAATGTACAATCAGCTCTAAACCGAGGGAACTGGGTATCAATAGCATTAACAGGGGTAGCTTCCTACTTTGCAATTCAATGGATGTTGCCACCTAGCATTAAAATGAGCGTCTTTACTGCCGGAGAATTCCAGTTGATTAACACAACACCAATGAATGTTTTTTTTGCAGTACTTGTTGGTCTTGGCGTAGGAGCATTGATCTCAATGATAACTGAGTATTATACCGGTCTTGGGAAAAAGCCTGTTATGCTTATTGTTGAACAATCTGCCACTGGTGCCGCTACAAATATAATATCCGGACTTTCAGTTGGAATGATGTCAACATGGCTTCCCACTGTACTTTTTGGTGGTGCAATCTGGGCGGCTTACTCCCTTGCTGGTTTTTACGGAGTTGGTATTGCAGCTTCTGCAATGATGGCTACTACAGCCATGCAGCTTGCAATTGATGCTTTTGGACCTATTGCTGACAATGCTGGGGGAATTGCTGAAATGAGCGAACTTCCAAAAGAAGTTCGTAGCCGTACAGACATACTTGACTCAGTAGGAAATACAACCGCTGCAATAGGAAAAGGATTTGCAATAGCTTCCGCGGCTTTAACTTCACTTGCACTATTTGCGGCTTATGTAACTTTTACGGGCATTAAGGGAATAAATATTTTTGACGCAAAGGTTCTAGCTGCTCTTTTTGTCGGGGGAATGATCCCTGTTGTATTCTCAGCACTTGCCATGAGTGCAGTTGGACGTGCAGCCATGGACATGGTTAATGAAGTTAGAAGACAATTTCGAGAAATTCCTGGCATCATGGAGGGTACCGGAAAGCCTGATTATGGTCGCTGCGTAGAAATTTCCACAAAAGCTGCTCTTCGAGAAATGATGCTTCCTGGCACGATAACAATCGTTACACCTGTTGTTATCGGTTTCGGTATGGGCCCAGAGGCACTTGGCGGATATATGGCTGGAGTAACAGTCTCTGGAGTTCTCTGGGCTATATTTCAATCAAATGCCGGGGGAGCATGGGATAATGCCAAAAAGTCTTTTGAAAAAGGTGTCGATATCAAGGGAGAAACTTTCTATAAAGGTTCCGAACCACATAAAGCTGCAGTTACTGGCGATACTGTAGGTGATCCATTCAAGGATACTTCAGGCCCATCAATGAATATTCTGATAAAATTATCTTCTCTGGTCGGCCTGACAATGGCACCAATTCTTGGCTCCATGCACGGAGTGTCCAATCATGGTGTGACTCATGGAGCTCAATCTGCCTATGAAACTCATCAGAGTAATATCTCAAATGTTGCTGGCATCGAAGAAAAAATAAAGTCTGACGAAGTAACAAAAAAACTTCTTGAAGCATCAGCAAACGCTCTTCTGATTGAAAAGAACAAAAGAGCGCAGCTTAACGCTACAGGAAACACAGAAACTCTTGAACTTCCCTCAGTGATCGAAGAAACACTCGTGGCTCCTGGACTTGATATTGAGACCGAATCTGATTATTAATCCCGTATCAAATTCAGAATCTCATTTGAGAGGGCTGTTGGATCGCCATACTCCAGAGCATACTCACGCAAATGACTTTCTACAGAATCAGTTTTAAACCTGGACTGATCAGCCAGAATTTCTGAAATGGCTTCTTCCAGAGCCTTTTCTTCTGCTACATCCCCATAGGGAGATACAGCATATTTTCTGCATAAAGAAGGAAGGCTTTTTGCTGATCCAAAATCACTAAGAAGCACTGGAATCTTATTGTAAAAAGCCTCCATAAGCAAAATTGAAAGTGGCCTTACTGAACTAACACATGGATTAATAATCAAGGAACTCTTCCTTATCAGTTTTAACAAAGAGGAAATCCTTGAAGGACTATATATACAAAGATCATTTAACCCAAAATGAGAAAGATATTTCGTAAAATATTCTCTCTCTTCTGACATGGAAAGTAGTATCGTTCTGGAAGTCAATTTCATTTTTTTTAATACTTTCCCAAGAACAAATAACCTACCCTCTCTATAGCCTCGAATATTTATTAGTATGGGAGATGATTGGATTACTCTTAAATCACTCTCGTCCTCAGATGAAAAGCCAAGGCACAACTCATTCCCGGACCATGGATAGGGAAAAAGAAAGGAAAGGCTTTCTGGAGAAATGTCGCCTTCCCCCTGATTTTTCATAAAATGAGCCCAAGGATAAAACCTTATTACTTTTCCATGAAAAGAAAACTGGGGCAGAGTTGACTCATAAAAATCACTATCATGAAAAATCACGATCAGGGTATGAGCAGTTAAATCACGAAAAAAATCTAGCTCATTTAGAAAATTTTTAAGGTTTGATGAATCTTCAAGATTTAGAACTATCACACCTTTGTGATTATTAATTGTATTCTTTTGATTAAAATTCGTTTTTGAAAAATTTTTTACATATGGCTCAAGAAGTGACCCCATATAAAAACCGGGTGAAAGGGGATCGTTACCTAGACTAACCCATAGAAGAGAATCCGAAGTATCACCCATTTACTTTCCAATCATTAGAACACCCGGCAAATATTGCATAATCCTGTGGACCGTAGAGTAATCTGTTCAGATGTGTAAATCGTTCATTCAAATGCCTAATTAGCTCCTGGTGACGAAAAGGCATTCCTTCAGGCTTTGGAAGCAAAGGAATTTTAGCTTCATCAGGATATTCACTTGAATATTTAATTTCGCGAATTAAAAATCCAGCTTGCTCCAAAAGAGTACATAAAGTATCAGGATGAAGTGGTGTAGTATGAGTGGGATCCCTGAAATAATTTTGTAAAAGCGGAACAAATGAGCTTGTATTTATTGTTTCAAAAACTAGAAAACCCCCAGGTCTGATTTTTTGCCGTAAAAGAGAGAATAGCGATTTTCTGTACTTGATTTCAAGATGCTCTACTACCTGTATGGCAATGACTCCGTTTACTGAAGCATCAGGTAAACTGGAAATATAGACAAGAGGATCATCTGGAAAAACGTTAAGACCCTTGGCCTTACACCTTTCACACATGGCTTCATCAAGTTCAAGGCCCCGTGCTTTTATATGCTGATCTTTTAGAAGCGAGAGAAGCTCTCCTCGTCCACAGCCAATCTCAATCACTTCGGATTCAGGATCAAGATTACTTACAGCACCTTTAATAAAATCAGCATAAGGTTTCATCCGCTCAAGAATTTCAGTCTCTGAACCCCGATATCTATTCTCAAGAAGAAGATATGAGTAATCAAGTTCATTTGAAACAGACTTCATATCAGGAGATTCAGGTTGCTTTTGTCTTGAAAACTCCATTGATATAATTGTTTCAAGACCTCTTGTTACCGAATCCAGTTGTTTCAGGAGTTCATTTGCAGAAGAGCTCTCGATTTCAAGTGAAACAATTTTTTCTTTCATTTGGATCATTTCGGAATTAATGCCTTTTAATCTTTCATCCAAAAGCCCACCGACTAAAAGTTGAAAATCATCTTTATGGAGTTGGGACTGAATCTCCTTACCTTCATAAAGATAATTTATAAGCCTTACCACTGCCCCTCTAAACTTGATACCAGCAGTTACATAGCGATTAAAAGCAGAAAAAAGATTAACCCTTGAAAGAAAAGAATCTCTCTTTGATATTTTTTGATCAGATTTATCCCCAACAACTATACCTAAGCCACAGCCATCATAATTATAATTTCGGTTAATAAACTCAAGATCACTATCTGGGTTATCCATAGGAGAGTCAGTTGTACTTAATTTTAAATTCATGCTCATCAGAATTAATCTAAAGCAATATCAAGCCAAATCCCTTGCCATATCTTTAGCAAAATAAGTGATAAGAATATCTGCACCTGCACGTTTCATTGAAGTCAGAATTTCATATCGTGCCCGTTTTTCATCAATAAGATTTTGTCTTGCTGCAAATTTGATCAAGGAATACTCACCGCTTACATTATATGCCGCTAATGGTACTGATGATATTTCCTTAACCCTGTAAATAATATCAAGGTAAGAGAGCGCGGGTTTCACCATTATAATATCAGCGCCTTCATCAATATCTATAACGGCTTCTTTTAATGCCTCAATACTGTTTGCAGGGTCCATCTGGTAGGTCTGTCGATCTCCAAAAGAGGGAGCGGACCCAACAGCGTCACGAAATGGCCCATAGAATGAAGAGTGATATTTTACTGCATAACTCATTATTGGAAGATCAAAAAAACCATCCCCATCAAGAGCGTTTCTTATAGTACCAACCATACCATCAATACTTCCAGATGGGGCCATCATGTCTACCCCACTTTCTGCTAAAGAAATTACCTGCTTTGCAAGATTTGAGAGAGTCCTGTCGTTATGCACATCCTGATTATTAATTGAACCCGATGGATTATAAAGCACACCGCAATGTCCATGATTTGTGTATTCACAAAAGCAAACATCTGCAATGATCTGAATATCTGGATGTACTTCTTTTATAGCGCGAGTAGTGCGTTGAATAATACCATTATTATCCCATGCACTGCTTCCTTCTTCGTCTTTGTAGTCTGGGACTCCAAAGAGCATAAAACATTTTAGACCAAGTGATTTGCTTTCTGAGATTTCATCAAGCAAACGATCAACTGTAAACTGGTATTGACCCGGTAAGGAAGAAATCTCCATGCGCTTTCCTTCACCAGGAACAACAAAATAAGGCTGAATAAAAGAAGCTGGATCAAGCCTGGTCTCCCGGACAAGACTTCTGATATTTTCACTTCTTCTTAATCTTCTTGGTCTAACAATTGGAAATGACATGTGTTTTAATAATCCACAAAAAGAATGAATAAATCAGTCCTTATGCTATCAATAAATGATAGAAAAATCACACTTAAATAAACACTATTTTAATCCCCTTTCTCGGTTCCCCTTTTTGCCTTTCCCAAATCCAGCACTGGAGAAAGAACCTGCCAGACATTTTCAGATATTTCCTCATAGCCAGATTCGTTTGGATGAATTCCATCGGGAAGATTAAATTCTGCTCTGGCAGCGACACCTTCAAGGAGAAATGGCAAAAAGGGAAGACCATACTCATCAGCTAATTCCTTGAATATTGAATCAAATTTATTTGTATAATCCTCCCCCATATTTGGAGGCGCTTTCATTCCAAGAAGAATTATGGATACTCCCGGTAACTCTGACCGGGCAAGAAGAATAATACTTCGCAAATTTTCCTTTGTTACCAGTGGGTCAAACCCTCTTAAGCCATCATTTGCACCAAGTGCTATAACAAGAACTTCGTGTCGTTTAATAACCTCAGCACCCTGTTCAGAAGAGAAATTAGCAGGAGAAGGTTTGCCACCAATAAGCCACTTTATCCTTCTAAGCCCTCCGGCAGTGGTATCCCCACTTATTCCAGCATTAATAACTTCATAATTTAAACCAAGGAATCTTAACTTTTTTTCTATAAGTGAGGGATACGAATATTGCTCAGAAAGTCCATATCCAGCCGTCAGACTATCGCCAAGAAAAATTATTCGACCAAGTGACTCAGGTGAATTAGGAGACGCATCACTGTCTTTAGAAATATCTGCAACAATCATAGCCGGTAAAGTGAGTAATGTAATAAACAAAAAAGGCGTAGGTACTCTGCAAAAGAAATTACCTGTAAACAATGATAAGATAAATCTGTTATATATTTTTGCCATGTAGAGCCAAATAAAATACTCTTATACAAGTTTAATAGCAACAAATGTTCTAAAAAGTATGAGTATAATTGTTTTTGAGGAAGTTACAAAAAGCTTTCCACCTCCAAGTTCTACGAATAAAGATAAATCCGGTGAAAATGACAAGGTAGAGCGGATCTGTGCACTTCCAGTGATCTCCTTTAATCTTGATCAGAACGAAACTCTTGCACTAACCGGGCCATCAGGAAGTGGAAAAAGCACTTTGCTAAATCTAGCAGCTGGACTGGAGAGACCAACATCTGGTCGCATAATTCTTTTTGATAGACTTCTTCAGGACATGACAGAAGATGAAATTACAAAACTACGTGGTACTTCAATTGGATTTATATTTCAGTCCTTTAGACTCCTTGGTAGCCTTACCTCGCTCGAGAATATCGAATTACCTGCAAAACTTAATGGTGTGAATGAAACAAGAAAAAAATCCATTGATTTACTCGAAAGAGTTGGCCTTGGTCATCGAAAAGATCATTACCCTGAGCAACTCTCAGGAGGAGAACAGCAACGAGTAGCCGTAGCCCGTGCTTTCTCTGGGAGCCCCAAACTTATCCTTGCAGATGAACCTACCGGAAATCTTGACTCCAAAACCGCTTCAACAATAATTGATTTGATATTTTCCATGGTAGAAGAAAATAAAATAAGCCTTCTTGTAGCAACGCATGATAACAATCTGGCCAGTCGAGCATCCCGCTTATTATCACTCAACCCCTAAGAGAATTCATCATAATCAGGGAAAACATCTCTAATGAACCGAATAACAACAGTAATTTTACTTGCTCTAAAGGACGCATGGAAGCAGAAGTTATCGCTTTTTATACTTACTTCATGCTGCATGATTGGAACGGCATTACTCCTGATAATTTCAAACTTGCATCATGGACTCCTTAACTCAATTGATTCAAACAAGAAAACTCTGTTAGGCGCTGATTTTCTTATAAGCAGCAGAATCGCCCCAAACAATGACACGGAAGAATTCACCTCAAAGTTAAGCACTCGACTAAAAGCAGATCTCTTATTATCAAAAGAAATAAGTCTTGCAAGCATGCTCCTTGCAAATAAATCAGGCTTAAGCAGACTTGTTCAGCTAAACGCAGTCGACAGCAACTATCCACTATACGGTGAAATACTTACATCTAAAGGCACATCAATATCAGATCTCAAGTCTGGAGAAACTGTTCTTGATCAGAGCATAATGATTCAATTTGATATTTCTATTGGCGACTTGATTACCCTTGGAAAAAAATCATTTATTGTAAGAGATTCCATATCTCAGATTCCGGGAAGTGTTGATATGAGAGGATCGATCGCTCCAAGAGCCATAATTAATATTAACGATCTTCCAGAAACCGGACTTCTAACCCTTGGGAGTTTGGCTCGTTATAATTATTACTACCGATTATTTGATAAAACAGATTTAAATTTTGTTAAAAATCATTTAATAGATGACATAATAAGGCTAAATCTTCGTTTTGAAAGCTTTGATGAAAGAAGTGAGAGCCTAAAAAAAACCGTTTCGATAGTCTTTAGGTTTCTTGATATTATTTCCCTTCTAAGCCTTACGATAGGATCTCTTGGTATCGCAGCAGGAGCATATACATTTTACAGGAAAAAGAAGGATCTTGTTCTTACCCTGTTTTATCTTGGATTTACCAGCAGAGAGATAAATACTCTTTTGTGCTTGCAGGTTGTATTATTTGGAGCAATTGGCTCAATCATTGGCCTGATTGTTGGAATTATATTTTCGTATATTCTTCCGGAGCTTTTCTCCTCACTTATTCCCTTCCCCGGTGATTTTACTGTGTCATGGAAAATTACAGGTTTTTCATTTATCGTAACTATGCTTGTAATTACTATTGCCGGATCTTCTCCATTTCTCCTTGCAAGAAGCAGAATTGATAATTCGTCCAGAGTCTTAACTTTATTTAAATCCTTGTTTTTTTCACTACTTGCAATATTTATATTTCTTCTTTCAAGTACGTTATTTACAGGTAATCTTGTGCTATCACTTTATTATATTTCAGGAATTGTACTAACTATTTTGATTCTATTTGTAGTAGGTTTTGGAATAATGTCACTAGGGAAAAGACTTTCTCAAAATTCTTCAAAGATTGAAATTCTCCAGGGATACAGAAATCTTTACAGACCGAACAATAGAACTCATGTGCTAATAATTGCTATTGGGTTAAGTGCTTTTACCTTTTTTGTTGTTGAATTACTTTCAGGATCTTCAATTTCGAAACTTTCCAAGCTGGAAAATGATGGTGGGGCTAATCTGTTATTGTTTGATATTCAGGAAGACCAGAAAGATCATGTAAAGACTACTCTAAGAGAGCATAATCTTGAAATAATTGATCAGTCTCCAATTGTAAACATGAGAATCACAATGATTAAGGGCAATTCTGTTGAGAAACTTAGATTCTCTGAGTTAGCGCATTATGAAAGAAAAATGCCTGAATGGACTCTTACCCGGGAATATCGTTCATCTTTTAAATCCTCTCTTGATGAAAAAGAAACTGTTCTAAAGGGAAAATTTATTGGTAACTGGAATGGAGAAGGGCTGGTTCCGGTTTCTCTGGAAAAGGGCATTGCAGAAAAACTGGGTGTTGATATTAACGATACCCTTTCTTTTAATGTTCAGGGAAGATTACTTGATGTTATAGTTTCAAGTATTCGTGAAGTTGACTGGCAGCAAATAAAGCCTAATTTTTTTGTTATATTTCCGGAAGGAACTCTTGAGGGTGCCCCTACAACTTATGTAATAACAAGTCATGTTTACTCCCCTGCAGATAGCGCAAAGGTTCAGAAAACTCTTGTAAGTCGCTTTGGAAATATTTCTGCAATAGATCTGAATCTGATATTATCAACTGTAAAATCAATAAACAGAGAACTTAGAATAGTGATATATAGTATCACTTCTTTTGTTCTCGGAAGCTCCATACTTCTTGTACTTACTCTTGTCTGGAGCTCTGGCGCGATAAGACTGGAAGAAAATATTATTCTTAAAATACTTGGCGCAAGCAGAAACATGATATTAAAAATTACTTTAGTTGAGTACCTTAGTATCGCTACCATAGGTACAATTTCCGGACTTCTCCTTGCTATTACTTCTTCAATGATTTTTTCCCGATTTTATCTTGGTGAACCACCTTACATCCCAATACTTTTCATATTAACTGGATCTTTAATTTTCATAATTTTAATTATTTTTGTTTCCTTGATTGGGTCAATCAGGGTTTTAAATGGATATGGGCAGGAAAATCTAAGACGAATAGAAACTTAGCAAAGCTCTCAAACCAAACTTACATAATTTACCAACTTCTTAACCCGTATTATCCATCATCCTCCTACTGCGAGCGGCGAGTGCCTGATGAATAATACGGGTTAAAATCTCCCCAATACCATCCTACCAATAAAAACAGGCAATTGAATCAAAATTCTTTTTTTAGGATCATTGGATAATATAAAGCATTTAGGCAATTTGATGTTTTCTGAAAGTTTTTTATTGATTTAGTGTGCTACACAGTGTAACCAGTTAGCAGAATTCAAAATATTAAATCATAATATATGGTTTTCATGGCGAATAAAATTATCAAGCTAATCTTTTTATCAATTTTTAATATTTCACTTCTGACCAGTATTGTTTGTGCGGAAAAACAAAGCGAGAAACCTGATAATACCCAAAAAATCAGAATTGGTGTATCAATTCCACTTTCAGGCGAGGGGGCAATATATGGTTATGACATAAGGGATTCAATTCTGTTTGCTAATGAAACCTTAGCTAATAATTCATACGAACTTGTATTTGAGGATGATCAGTGTTCCGCCAAGGAAGGAGTCACGGTTGCAAATAAATTTGTTCGGGAAAAAATACCTATTGTTATTGGCTTTGCATGCAGCAGCCCAATTCTTTCCAGCAAAACAATATATGAAAATAACAACACATTGTTAATGATTTTCTATGCAAGCTCTCCAAGAATTTCATCAATAAAAAACAAATTTAGAACATATCTCAGTGATGATAATAGCGCGAATGTTCTTGCTGACTACGTAAACAAGCAAGGTCATTCATCTATAGGAATTCTATCAGGTGAAAGCGATTATGCACAGGATCTAAAAGATGCTTTTATAAAACGTCTCGATAAAAATAAAACATCCATAGTAGAAATTAATTATCTGCCAGATACACATGACTTTAAGCCCAATCTGCTTAAGTTAAAAAACAAGAAAGTTGATGCCATATTTTTAAATAGTCATTTACATACAAGTTTTCAAATTCAACTAAATCAACTTTCATTAATTAAATTCACAACTACTATCTATGGTGCCTACTGGCCCGCTTTTCCCTCTATCATCGAAAGCTCTTCAAATCTCATGGAAGGTGTTGTTTTTATAGACTCACCATCACTTGATAATGTTTTAAATAACGAAGGAAAATCTTTATACAGTAGTTTTAAAAACTCCGGCTATCAGATTAGAACCTCCGAACTTATTTTCCTTAGTACGTTTGAGGGATTTAGAGCCCTGCACCTTGCCCTTGAATCTGGCGTTAATCCAGCAGAGTTTCTCAAAAATGAAAAGTTTTCCGGAATCTTTGGAAACTGGGAATTCGATTCTCAGGGAGAAATTCAAGGTCTTTCACCTGCATTAAAAATAATACGTTCGGGAAATATTAAGATAATTGAGCAGGATGAAGACAGTAAGCACACGCTAATTTCTGCAAAATAACAGAAATTTACAATGCTTTCCGTTATTGGAATTTATTAAAATTTCTGGAACCAGGTTACCATAAGTCACCAAACTAACTATGATAATCTTCATCTTGGGAAAGAAACCCGGTACCCACGGCCATTAAAAAACTTAGCAATCAAAAGCAAACTTGTACAATTTAATAACTTCCTAAAATCTCCTTAATACCATCTTCCCAGTGCACGCAGGTAATAGAATCAAAAAGCTTTTTTTCAGGGTCTTTGGATAGTATAAAGCATTGTGGCAAATTAAACTTTTCTGAAAGTTTTTTTATTGTTTTAGTGTGCTCAATTTTTATCTTATTTGCAGATTTTATTTCAATTAAGATATGGGGTTTTCCAGGTCGTTCAATTACTAAATCAATTTCTTCATCTTCAAATGTTCGGTAATATGAATAACTGTAATCTTTCTCTAAATAGAGAAACTCGTTCTTGATTTGATTGATTATAAAATGCTCAAAAAGATTTCCATATTGATAATTAGACTCTTCAAGGGTCTGATCTACCGTTCTCCACAAAGCTCTTAAAACGCCTGTATCAAAATAATAAAATTTTGGGGCCTTTCTTGCTGATTTTCTTATAGAGCTGTCATATGCAGGTAAAATAAAACCTACCAGTGTATCTTCCAGAATTTGAAAGTACGTTTTTACAGTTTGATCTGATACTCCCACATCTTTTGATATTTTGGAATAATTTAGAATTTTACCACTACTCTGAGCCGCAACTTGTAAAAATCGACTAAACGGTTCAAGTTTTCTTATTATTTGTTCTTCTGCAATCTCTTCTTTTAAATAGGTAGCTACATAGCTCCTTAGGTAAGTAATTCTTTCTCTTTTGTCTTTTATGTTCCAAATATGAGGAAGTCCACCATAGGAGAGATAAGTATTAAGATCAAAGTCTTTATCAAGCTCTTTATAGGTCAATGGGAAAATTGAATAATTATATGCTCTACCAGCTAGAAGATTGGCAGATCCTCTTTTTAACTTTCTAGCGCTTGATCCTGATAAAACAAACCTGGCTTTTTCTTTATCAATAAATGACTGTGCCACATCAAGTAATTTGGGATATCTTTGAACTTCATCGATGAAAATCCACTTTTTTTCTTTAACTGCACTTTCAATCCTTGCAACAAGCTCTGCAAAACCTAAGGTAGCTTGCTCAAAAACCAATGGATTTAATAGATCAATTTCAAGAAAATTCTCTTCTTTTAGTAACTCGCTTATTAAAGTACTTTTACCAACACCACGCGCGCCAAACAATAAAAAACTATTTGATTTTAGGGGGTTAAGGCTTCTTCGAAACATACTTCGGATTTTAGGAGAAAATTCGAAGTATGTCAAGAGAATGCTTTCCAGGTCAAATATCAGGGCTCATAGGAAAATCCATTTCCATGCCCTTTTAACTTAAACTGGATTATTCATGATCCAGGTTAATCATCTGGTAAGGCTTTGACCTACAACACACTGGTTTTTAAAGTCGTATAATATACAACCATCTTAACCATCTTAATGTGAATTTTCGTTTTGACCTTCCTTACAACTAGAATATTCGCGCGAGTATTCCCGAGTTATATAAATTGCTAGATGCCTCCTTATACTTGCACCTTGACATAAAGTAATATACTAACAATTTAGAAATCAACTTAGAAAGGGAGATCAAAACATATAAATTATAATTAATTGCGAAAAAGCAGGTAGCGCCAGGACTCATATATTATATGCTTTATGTGAGTTGACGAGGAGAAAGTTTATCGAAATATTCGGCGGATGACTTTCCGGTGACCACAATCGTAAGATACAAATAAAACTAACAAGCAATTGTTAAACAAAAGTTGTATCAGGTGGATATTCAGAGCCAACTAAACCTTAAAATCGCAATAACATTTTTATTTGTCCATTTTTACAGATAACTTCTCTGGAAATAATTCTTTCAGAAGTTATTCCTGTAATAATGGAGCGTTATCATTTCGTTGATAGACGTTTTAATTCTCCCTGTATTAAACAGGAGATAAAAATATGTGCGGAATATTTGGATTTACAGGCAAACAGAAAAACATTGGCGCCTTATGCTTTAATGCCCTTAAACAACTTGAATACCGTGGATACGATTCCTGGGGAGTCGCCATTTATGGGGAAAATCTGGAAGTCGTAAAAAAAATTGGCAAACTGCCCATGTCTTATCCTGAGTTCAAAGCAGGCAGCATGGCACTTGGCCACACCAGATGGGCCACTCATGGAGGAGTAACAATCACAAATGCTCATCCTCACGTTGGTAATAATAAACGGGCCGTAGTTGCACATAATGGAATTGTTGAAAATTATCTTGAATTAAAGAACGTTCTCGAGAAATCAAACTGCTGTTTTCAATCCGAAACCGATACGGAAATTATTGTTCAATTATACGAGAAAATACGTACCAGCCTTGACCCACTGCCTTCATTTATAAAAACAATTTCTCAACTAAGTGGAAATAACGCTGTTGTCATTATGGATTTGGAAACAAAAACCCTATTAGCCACTAAGAATGGTTCTCCAATGGTTATTGGAAAAAGTAATTTTGGAAGTTTCATTGCTTCTGACGTAGCTCCACTTCTTGGACACTGTGATTTAATATATTACGTTGAAAATAATGAAATTCTTGTAGCAAGCGAAACAAGGGTTCAAATCTATGATTCTTTGAGTTCAAGCTATAAAGAACCTGACTGGATAAAGCCTGATATGACATTAAGTCAGGTTGAACTTGGCTCATATCCTCATTACTTGATCAAGGAAATATGTGAGCAACCTGAAATCCTTCGAAACATTTCACTATCAAAGGCACCTGAACTAAAATCAATGAGGCATTTTATTAGCTCAGGATCGGACTTATGGTTTACTGGATGCGGAACAGCGTTTTATGCCTGCCTGCTTGCAACATACATTGCAGCAAGAAAGGGAATTACAGCACGTGCCGTTTATGCCCATGAACTACCAATGCTCCTTGGTCAGCTTAATAATAATTCCAGGGTAATTGCTCTTTCTCAAAGTGGCGAAACAATTGACGTTATTGATGCAATTACAATGGCAAAAGCAAAAAACATTAAAACAGGTGCATTAGTAAACGTTACAACTTCAAGTCTTTCAAGAATTGTGGATTGTTCACTACCTGTTCATGCTGGCCCTGAAATTTGTGTATTATCAACAAAGGCATTTACAGCAATGGTTTCAAATCTTTTTGCTCTTTTTGAAACTGATTATTCTATCGCCTCTTCCTTACTAAAGGCTGCCAATGCCATTGAATACATGCTAAAAGATGATACCCTTTCAGAGATAGATGATATTGCTCATTTTCTTTGCATGAAACAATCAATATTCATTGTCGGTACTGGTGAATATTATCCTCTTGCTATGGAAGCAGCACTAAAAATCAAAGAAGTAAGTTACATTCATGCCGAAGCTTTTCCCTCAGGGGAACTTAAACATGGGGTTATAGCTTTGATTGAAGAAGGTACTCCTTGTATAGTATTTGCTCCAGATAACAATACCGAAGAGAAAAATGGAGACAATAGCAATAGAAACGACAGTAGAGAAAGAATTAAAATTCACGCAAGTGAGATTAGAGCAAGAGGTGGAAAAATTATTTCCTTATCTCCAAAGAAGCTATCCCCCGAGGACGTACATATTAAGGTTGATTTTGATGGAATCGCATACTTTTTTGCAGCACTAGCCGCAATTCAGCTCTTAGCCTATAAATGCGCCTTAATAAAGAATCTTGACCCCGACAAACCTCGCAATTTGGCAAAAAGTGTTACAGTCAGGTAAAAATTTGATAAATTCAGGACTGGATAAGTAAACCAGTCCTGGAAAAAAAATTGTTTATGTTAAATACTAAATAAACTATAAATTAAATAATATTATTTGGTGTGTTTTGCTATGGAACCTACACAACTTGATCAAAAGATAACAAGCCTTGAGTCAGCAATCTCTGAGATTGAGAAAAGAAACAAGAACGTTGAAATCAATAAAGCTTGGGAAATTAGCAAGACAAGAATAATTGCAATATGCTTAATGACATGGGTTCTTGTATCTTTAGTGTTTTATAGTATTGGTGTTGAGAATTACATGGTAAGCTCAATTATTCCTACACTTGGTTTTTTCCTTTCTACCCAATCTTTACCATTTCTTAAGAGATGGTGGATAAGAAAATACTATATAGGCTAGATATTTTTACCCAAATGACTTAGACTTTCAAACAAGTACATAATACCCATCACAACAACTGCCTGATCCCTACCAGCGATGCCATAAAGATAAATATCCACCTGATCCATTTCGTTCCACGTTTAATAGCAATTTGAGAACCAATGATTCCTCCAAGCATATTACAAAATGCCATTGGAATCCCGATTGCCCAAATAATCTTTTGGTAATAAACAAAAATAGCGAGAGAAACCACATTACTGGCAAGATTTAAAATCTTGGTATTACCATTTGCCAATAAAAAATTCTGACCAAGCACTTTTAAAAACATAAAAGTTAAAAATGCTCCGGTACCTGGACCAAAAATCCCGTCATAAAACCCTATCCCGAAAGAAGCTGCGAAAGTAGCCGAAATCCTGTACCTGGAATAAATCAATTTTTTATCCTGAATTCCAATATCAGGCTTAAAGAAAAGATATAATGCAATACCGATAATAAGCACACTTACTATTGGTTTTAAAACTTCTTCAACAACGAGCGAAGCACAAGACGCCCCAATGGCAGCACCTATACAGGTAAATATTAAATTATATTTTAATACAAAATCAGAATAATGATTTTTCCTTATAAAGTTAGTTGCGGCAAAACTTGTCCCACTTGTACTTATCAGCTTATTGGTTCCTAATACCATATCAACAGGATAACCAAGAAAAATTAGAACAGGCATGGTAATGACCCCGCCACCACCAGCAATAGCATCAACTACTCCTGCTACAAATGAGCCTATACAAGCAATGATAATACTTAGACTCATCCAATCACCAAACAAGATTATTCATAATCAGAATAATCAACAAGATTTCTTAGTTCTTTATTAAGGAAAAATTTTGTTTTTTTAATGTTGATTTCGCCTGTCATATTATTATGAAATGCCTTTTTAAAATCTGAATATCTTGTATTTTGAGCCAGCAACCACATTAACTTGGTGGACATTGACTCCATACTCATATCAAAAGCTTGTATAACTCCTGCTTCCAGAGCCTTTAATCCCGGATCATTAAGACCTAAAACCGTTGACCCGCGACACTGTGTTGTTACTATTACAGGAACCTCTTTTTCTCTGGCATAATCAAGAAGTGGTAAGTAACTATATGGTATATCACCAGAACCAAAACCTCTAAGAATAATTCCCCTTGTTCCACTATCAATTAGTGATCGCAAGCTATCAGGGTTTAGACCGGGTATGCAGGTAAGACTGACAATATTATCATTAAACCCATTTTTAAAATCTGGTTTATTATTATGTCTACCCAAATTTTGCTGGTTTAGTTTAATTCCAATTGATATTTCACCAAAATCACTTTCATTAAAAGTACCAAATGCATCTAATTCTGATTCGCTTAATTTCTTTGCTCTGCTTCCTGTCATAATTTTACTACCGAATACAACAAAAACACCCGAAAGGTTCATCGATGAGACTCTTAGGGCATTTACCAGATTATTTCTCGCATCAGTTGAAATGGCTTCCGCCGGGATTTGTGCGCCAGTAAAAACAACAGGTTTTCCAAGATTTTGCATCGCAAAAGAAACCGCACTTGAGGCATAAGCTAAGGTATTTGTTCCGATTGTAACAACAAAGCCATCGTATTTTTCATAATTTTCCTCAACTGCTGAGACAATTCTCTCCCATTCACGAGGTGACATATTGGTACTATCAATATTAGAAATACTGATTACATCTATTTCAGCCAACTCAATAATTCGTGGCTCTAGTTTAAATAATTGCTCAGCTCCATGAGCAATATCCAAAGCTCCAGTTTGCTCGTTCTTGTGCATGGAAATTGTTCCACCACAAAAAAGTAACAAAATTTTATTAATTTTATTATCCATTTATCTCACCAGTCATGTATTTTAGAAGGCATAGAAACCACTTTGAATAATTCAATAAAACGAAATAAAATATCGCAATTTTCCAGAACTTAATAAATATGTTACAATCGATCTGCAATCAAGCGTTTAGAAGTTAATTGAATAATTCCTCTATATACCCGTTTATTCCTACTGTTCTTTTACTTTGCTACCAGAGAAGACGATTTTTTGAATCGAAACAGAAGTACTTGCAAAAGTAACTCTGTTTCGATCTTCTATTCAAGGTTGTTACTGGTTTTAAGGAAAATAAAATGAGAGCCAAAATTGTCACTAAACGAAAAGCTGTTTATCTTCTACTTGCTTTAGCAGGAGCGGGTCTTGTTTATGCCTATGAGAAGCACTCCTCCCCAAAAGTGAGAAATTCAACAAGCTTCAATTCAACAACCCCCAAATTTATTACTATTCGAATCCCAAATAATAATCTCGAAATGATGTTAGCAATTCCTGAGGGATGGAAATTGGTCAGCAATAATTTCACTGAGAACAATGGTGTTAAAATCGCAATTTGGGCGGACAATATGATTCTGGCAGTCTCAATCAGAAATGCTGGAGACTGGGATCTTGATCAGCAAGTTAATGAACACATACTTTCCTATCTTGAGAACGGTGCTAAGTTAATCTCTGACCAAGTTAATTATCAAGACGAATATGATAACACCTGGGCAGAATTTGCATGCGAAGAAAAAGATGATCAACATGTTAATCTTCTATACATCAGAACTCTTGTTTCAAAAAAAACAATAATTTGTATTCATACTATCATGATGGAGATTGGTGAACTGGATAATCAATCTTTAATCGAACAGGTCAACAAACTAAAAAGGCTTTCTGAACTTTTAAAGCTGAAAATGGTCAATGAAAACAGAGAATCTAATGACGCAGGATCAGATGGAAATGATAGTGTGGCAAAATTGTCTTTTAATCAGGTGGATTGCTCTACTTGAGAAGGTAAACCTAACTCTAAATTAACAGATTTGGTGTTTCCGAGGTACTATCCTGCCCCGGAAACACATTTAATTTTAAAGGTTAAAAGGAAGATCGAATACAAAAGTCATTTACGGTTAATAATTAAGTCATAACGAATTGCTCCTGCTCTTTAATTTTCAAACCCTGGTAAGTTGTAATTTATAATAAGCTTTTAAACTTATTATATTAAATATAGAATTTCTTAATATGAGCAAGGTGCTCATAGGTTTTTTTCATCTTTAAAAGTTAAATCAGGAATTTTCAATGGAGCACATTGTTACAATTGACGGAATAGATCGAAAGGTCACCATCCCAAAAACACACATAAAGTGCGTTCAAAACCAGTTCCGACATCCGGATTACCCGGAAAGAGCTCCGGTAACGGGCGACCATTACAGACCAGTTGATTTTACTCATCCTTCGGTCTTGGCATGTCCCCCATGGGCCCATGATCCTGATATCAGAAAAGTTGATCCCCTGGATATGAGGCTGTCCCAAAAAGTCTTAAACTCCCATTCTATCAATCCCCGCCCATCAGAG
>DAOLCO010000024.1:0-40987 GCA_035327825.1 Oligoflexia bacterium
TGACGACGACTGATTCCAAGAGCAAAGATGACGATTGAGAATTACTTTCCCATCGAAGCTCCAACCCACTCTAATGGCGGATGAGCCATTCAATCACTTTAAAAGTGAAAGGTCAATGGATTTGAAGTGTTAGAACGTGCCCTATTAAATTGGAAGTTAATCTAAGCAGTAAAACTTTCCATTTCCTTATTACCCTGAAAATAGTTTCAGAAATTTTCTTTAATTTAAAAACTTCCCTTAGTAAAACTATTCTTAAATATTAAATTATCGCGGGTCGGGCCCTGTCTGTATCTGCTCACTCTTCCTCCGGAATGAGGAGTAAATTTTTTCCTCAGCCAATATAAATTTGAAAATTTAAGGAGCCCTCGGAACACGTGCGATCAGAACGTGTGAGAATGAGGAGGAAGAGAGAGCAGATACAGACAAGGCCGTGGGAAAATTAAAATATGGGGTGAGTGATGGGGCTTGAACCCACGACCTTCGGAGCCACAATCCGACGCTCTAGCCAACTGAGCTACACCCACCATAAGATACAATTGACGTGGCAATTTGACTAAATCAGGACAAAAAGTCAAGGGAAATGGTTAAATTATTCTATAGATTCCAGATACTTCCTCAATAACATCAGACATTTGAAGCTCCAGAATCAAGGCTCGAAGCTCCTTGTCACTAAAATGACCAGTCTCAAGAAGCTCATCAAAACAAAGAGGACTATCCCTGAGCAAGCTAATAAGAAGACTAGATGGAGAATCAGGAACCAGGGAAATATCACTCTCCACTTTGTTTATACGAATCACTTCTGGCACAAGCTTTGACTCTTTCTTTTCACGCCTTTTTCTTGCAATTTCCAAATCACCCGAACGCTGGTACTTCTCAAGAAGAGTATCCACAAACTCCGAAACAGATAACATCGGACTCGCCCCCTCAGATAGAAGCCTGTTACATCCCTGACTTGAAGGCGCATCAATCGGACCCGGAACAGCAAACACTTCCCTTCCCTGCTCCATCGCAAGACGCGCCGTAATCAAACTTCCACTCTTCTCCTCAGCCTCAACAATTAATACCCCAAGAGATAATCCACTTACTATACGGTTTCGCCTCGGAAAATGATGCGCCCGAGGAGCAGCACTGAGTCCATATTCACTTACCAAATAACCACCACCTTCAAGAATATCCGCCGCAAGTGGCCTGTTAATTGCGGGATAAATATCAAGAAGACCAGAACCAAGAACAGCAATAGTAGAAGGAGAGAAATCAGCCTTTAAGGAATGCTCATGTGCAGTTCGATCAACCCCATGAGCCAAACCACTGATAACAGTTATTCCGGCTTCAACAAGACCTCTTGCAACCTTTCTTGTAACAGATTGACCATAGGGCGTCATTTTTCGGGTTCCAACAATCGAAAAAAATAGTCGATCAAGAAAAATATTTTCATTCCATTGATTTCGCCCCGTAATAAATAAAACAAGAGGAGGATCTTCAATCTCTTTCAAACGAAGAGGATATTCAGGATCAAGTATATTAACACACGAAACACCTAGTTCATCCGCACGCTCCATCTCCTCCCTGGAAGCACGCCAGAAACTGTCCTCCGGAAGCGGAAGACTGCTCTCCAACTCCTCTCTTGAAATGACCTGTTCTGTAAAACTACGAAATGTTCGACAATAACGAGTACTAAAAAATGATGACTGCAAACCCCAGGCATGAAGAAGCGTATCTAGTTCCCTGTTTTTACTCATTTTTCAATAATAAGCACTATTTTATGCAAATTTTTAGTGCTCTTTCTCGCCTTCTTCGTGGTTAATTTTAGAAAATTTTTCATAATGCCGATTCTACAGAGGGGATTCAGCACTACTCTCCTAAGTGTATCGCAAATTTTTAAAGAACTATTCACAAATGATGGATACTTTTTCAGTTTTTCTCAGAGGAAGCTCACCAGACACAGCTGAGGGATTAGAGTCTCTTAAAAATGCCCTGATAAATGTTCTTTGCCTGGAAGAAGATGAAGCAACGGAATTAATAAAAAACATACCGACTGAAGTAGAAGGATCACTAAGCGAACCCTCAGCAAAAGCACTCGCCGATATGATTAAAACAATCGGTGGTGTTGCTGAGGTTAAAAATTCTCTTGAACAAATAAACACCAACACAAAATCAGAAGATCCCGTCCATGAGCAAAATACGGAACTGTCCAACATAGAACCTAAAAGCCTAGATTTAGAACTTGAATTTTCTAACGAAAATGAGGAAGTATCAGAAGAAGCTCCAGTAATAGAAAAACTGGAAGAAAAAATAGAAGAAACAAAAGAAGAAGAGGAACCAGTAACTGAAGAAGAAAGCTCTCTTTCATTATCCTTTGAGCTTGAAGAAGAAAAATCAAGTCCAAAAACAGACAATGAAAATAACTGTGATCATAGTATTTCCGCACAGACTTCAGGAATCAAAGTAGAACCAGAACGGAATTCCCCCAATGAAAATAAAGAGTCATTAATTTCAGAACTAATCTTTGAACTTGATGATACAACAGAAGAAGTTAACAAAACCAGCAATCTCGAGGAACTTCTTCTGTTTTCAGAACAGGAAGAAGAAATAACTCCTGACCTAATTGATAATACACAAACTACCAAAGAAGATGATTTCTCAATCTTGACTGATGTGGAAGAGACTATTAAAACCGCCACACCTCCCCCCCCACCACCTCCACCAAAACCAGTCATGCCACCAATGGATGTACCAATAGATCTGGAGGGGATTAAAAAAAGAGAATCCAGAATAGATACAAATACAACTGAGCCGAAAACTGAATTAAAAGCCAAGGCCGAACCTGTATCTGTTGAGAAAACTAAACACAAAATACCTGACCTAAAACTAATTGGGGCTCTTCTTGTTGTTCTTCTTTTAGGAGGGTATTTTCTGTTCGTTAAAATTGATAAGCCTGAGCCCTCCTCTAGTGAGGTAATGAACCCAGCATTTATGAAGGAACTTCTTAAAACTCAACCCAAGGTACGGGAAGTTGAAAACATAAAACCAGAAGAACCAAAGGAAAAACGACTTGAAGCTCTCATGCGAAACAGAATATGGAGCGCAAAGGTTGATTTAAAAACATTTGAAAACTCACTTATAAAGGCAGACATTGAATTCAGCGTTAACAAAATTCCTCATCCTGAACCAGAGGAATATATCAGAAAACAGTTTGTACCAAGACTTGTTTCACTTTCAGTCAACTACCAAAAAGCATCTGGAACTGGCATTACAAATGCAGAAAAAGTTGAAGAAGAACAAGCCACTATAGCCAATGAGAATGACGAAGAAATCATATCATCAAAAAGCGAGGAACCTGATCTTAATACAAATATAAAAGCTCAGGCCAGATTCTATGTTCTGACAGGAGATGAAAGAATAAGAATCACAAAACCCTTAATCCTGAATTATAGTCCTGAGCATAAAACTCTAAAAATCCTTTCAAGCACAGAGGAAGAGGACTTGCCACCGGGAAGCTTTTCTGTTGAAAGAAACAGCGAAGGCGAAATGATCCTGAAAATGCATCTTCTGGTTTTACTTCAAGATGCAAAGCCACCAGTTATTAAACCAAGAAGAGAAGAGCCCCCAGTAATAGAATCCGACACCAAGAAAGGCAAGAAAAAGATTAAGAACAAAAAATCTGACAAGTAACACCTATTTTTAGTAACAAATCCATACTGGACGAAAAGCCGGATACTGGATACATTCAGAACGATGAATAAAAACAAGCTTAAACTTAAAGATATCCTTCCTGATGACTTGAGGGGGGTTGCCGAACTGCATGTACACCTGGGCGGTTCTGTTCCAATTTATCGACTTTGGGAAATGGGTATGTCACGTGGAATCAGGGGAGTGGGCGATTCCTATGAAGACTTCATAAGTCTTCTTCACAGAAGAAGCGATTCTTTACAAAACCTTGATGATTATCTTGCAGTTTTTGATACCGTAGAGCTGATTCAGGCTGGCCCCCAGGCGGTAAGAGAAAGCATCATGGTTGCCATTAACGGAGCCTATCGAACTGGTGGCATGAGCAGGCTTGCTCCGGGCGGAGAAGGCGGTGACCCTGAGCCGGCGTTTTCAATAACTCAACTTGAGCTTCGCTTTAATCCACTAAAAAGAACCGGGGCACATAAAACAAGATCAGGCATAAGCGGTCTTTATGACGTAGATCGCATAATCCGCGCAGCATGTGAGGCCGCAGAAGAAAGCGAAATAGCCTATAGAAGTAAAATCCAGACGGGTTTGATTTCATGCTTTGGCAGGGACATGTCCTGGGAAATGAATCGAATACTTGCTGAAAAAATTGCCTTCTGGCGCTCTACCCAGAGAAAAATAATAGGGGTTGACCTTGCTGGCCCCGAATCAGCCCTTACCCTGGAATCTGACAAGGATCTGGCCCAGATAGCAGAGTTATATGATATTGCCGCAGGTGATGAACTTGGGCGAACGGTCCATGTAGGAGAAACCCCACACATTTCTATTGATACATTCATTAATACAATTGAGGCCTGCAAAGCTCACCGCGTAGGGCATCCGGTAATAGCAGCAAAAGCATGGTGGGAAAAGAAAGACGCAAGGGGTCTTAAACTTCTTGCTGACCGGAATATATGCTGTGAATTATGCGTTAAATCAAATCTTCTTACCCGTGCTATAAAGGATGCAGAAGAATATAAAAAATTTATTATGACTCTTGACGAGTTTGGTGTAGCCTATACATTTTCAACAGATTCACCAGCTCTTCAACTTACCACTCTTGGTCAGGAATTACAGTTTCTCCTTGACGAAGATGCCATAAATGAAGAACAGGTGATTAGAGCTCTTAGAAAAGCAAAAGAGGTTAGTTTCATTAACCGAAAATTTAAATAGCAGGAAGGGAGAATATTAGTCGATGTCGCTCACTGGAAGAAAAACAAAGATCGTTGCCACTCTTGGCCCAGCTTCACAATCTCCGGAAATTATTCGTGCTCTGATTGAGGCTGGAATAAATGTCGTAAGGTTGAATTTTTCTCACGGCACCCACGAAGATCATAAAAAAATATATGATATAGTAAGAGAAGAAGCCAGCAATCAACAAAAACATATCGCTGTCCTCGTTGATCTTTGTGGACCAAAAGTAAGAATTGGTCCAGTTGAAGGTGGAGAACTGTTTCTTGAAGATGGCTCCCTGATTGATCTCAAATTTCTTCTTCGTCCCGAGAATATGGGAAAGGAAGGAACCTCAGGAGAACTCTATATTGAGGCTTTTGATCCAGTTGCCGTTCTTCGTATTGGACAAAAAGCTTTACTTGCTGATGGTCGAATTCTTCTTATTGCATCTGAACTTGGCCCGGATTTTGTTCGTTGTCGCGTAATTTCCGGCGGCAAACTAAGAAGTCGTTCCGGCATATCTGTTCCTGATTCCCAACTTAATCTTCCATGCCTTACGGATAAAGATAAAGCCGATCTTTTATGGGCTATTGAAAACAAGGTGGATTACATTGCTCTTTCCTTTGTCGGCAGTGCAAAGGATGTAGACGATGCTCATATTGAAATGGAAAAATTTGGCGCAAAAATTCCTGTTATTTCCAAAATTGAGCGAGCAAGCAGTCTTGATGAAATTTCAAAAATCGTAGAAGCATCAGATGCAGTAATGGTCGCCAGAGGAGATCTAGGTCTCGAATTGCCACTTGAACGAGTTCCTGCAGCTCAGCGTTTCATAATCAGTGAGGCTAATTTAACCGGCACGCCTGTTATTACTGCAACTCAAATGCTTATGAGCATGGTTAACGAGATTCGACCCACCCGGGCTGAGGTTAGTGATGTCTATACTGCGGTTAGAGATGGAACAGATGCCGTTATGCTTTCGGATGAAACTGCTATTGGAAAATTTCCTGTTCAATCAGTTCAGGTTTTATCGAGTATTCTGCTTGAAGCTGAAAAGGAGGCCGAACTTAATAGACCAAGTCTTCTTGGACAAAAACGAGCCGCAAGAGATAAAGTTGCAGATGCGGTTTGTTTTGCAGCATCAAATGCCTCTTCTAAACTTGCCTGTTCCGGAATAATTGCCTGCACTGAATCCGGCTCCACTGCTCGTCTTATGGCAAAGTATCGTCCTCAGGCACCAATTTTTGGTGCTACCTCTGTAAGAGAAACCCTTGCCAAGATGGCGCTTTATTGGGGAGTAGAACCGCTACTTATTGACATCAGCTCTAATGATGCCTCAATGGAATATGAAGTTTCGCAGGCACTCCTTGCAGCAAGAGATACTTATGGCCTTAAACCTGGATCAAGGGTTCTTATCACAGTTGGTCTTCGTACAAAAAGAACTGGATCAACTAATGTTATGGAAGTCAGGGAAGTGCCCAGAACGGTTTAACCGTTGATTATGTTTTCTGATCTGCAAGTACATCACTTAAAAAATCTTTCATCACTGTAAGATATTCATTCTCGGCCTCAAGGTGAGGAAAATGATGCGCCCCGTCAAATATTTTATAGTAACTTCCGGGAGTTTCCCTGGCATAGCCTTCAAGGGTTTCCAGGCTTACTTCATCATGCTCACCTGCAGTATAGAGAACAGGAACAGATAAAGAAGAAAGGCTGCTTGATCTGTCATAATCCTTTAAAGACCCTGAGACAATAAACTCACAAGGACCCCACATTGTAGTATATACTTCTGTACTTGAATTTTGATTACATTTTAAGAGTAAATCCGGCTGAGGCCTGTCTGGATGAAGATAACGCTGATTGTATTCATCCACTGCTTCAATAAATTCTTTTGAATTAAAGCGATATGTAGATCTTGCATTATTAATAGCGTCTCTTGATTTTTGAGATAAGCTTTCTAAAAATTTTTCGGAATCAAGCTTCCACCTGGAAATATTAATACACGGACTTTCAAAAACAATTCCCCTAACCCGCTCCGGATACCGCAAGGCATATTCAAGAGCGAGAATAGTTCCCCAGGAATGACCATGAAGAATAACAGTTTTAATTTTAAAGAATTCCCTTATTGTCTCAATCTCTTCAACAAAACGGGAAATTCTCCAAAGTGACAAATTAGATGGCCTGTCAGACCCTCCACAGCCTAATTGATCATAAAATAAAACTGGCAGAATATCCGAAAGCCCGGAAAGTCCTAGTAAATAATCATGAGGGTATCCGGGACCGCCATGAAGATTAATCAAAGAACACTCGATACCTGCTCTTGATCCAAAAAGTTCAAAGAACTTTTCAAAAGCTGAGCTCTTTCTACCTCCAAACAAGCGGGCAAAAACCCGCCCACCGGGAACCGGAACTAACTCCTCCGTAATATTCAAATCTTCATTAACAGAAAACATTCCAAAAAAACACGGCTAAATTAATCATAAATAAGGCGAGAAAATTGCTTGGGCAAATTTCTTTAATGACAGTTATGTACTATAAAATCGTCCACAACAACTAATACATAATTACAAGCATTAATTTCAAGTTATGGTAAAATTTTTTCTTCGCCTTTGGATAGGGGCAATTCCGGTTCTTATTTTAGTTGCAATTCTTGGCACAGTTAAAGCCTTTCAAATAAAGGCGGCAATCGCACAGGGTAAACTAATGGGCCCTCCTCCCATTGCTGTAACTACAATGAAGGTAGAAAACTCTGATTGGAATCAGGTAATCAGGGCAGTTGGATCAATTGAAGCAGCCAGAGGATCTATGCTTTCTGCTGAGTCTTCAGGACGAGTGGATGAAATTCCACTAAAAGATGGAAGCCCGGTTAAAGCTCGCGATCTTATCATTGGATTAGATGCAAGCGTGGAACTTGCGGAGTATGAGGCTTCAAAAGCACAAATGAATCTACTCAAAAAAACATTTGAGAGGCAAAAAAAACTTTTTGAAGCAAAAGCAATTTCCGCTGAAGAATATGACACTGCTCTATTAAACCTTAAAGAGCGCTCTGCAAGTACAGATGCACTTATGGCCAGAGTTCTTAGAAAACAAATAAGAGCACCATTTGACGGAGTTCTTGGCGTAAGAAGAGTAAATGAAGGTCAATATGTAAAAGAAGGTGATCCGCTTATCCCCCTATATGACATGTCTGAAATGTACTTTTCATTCTCTCTTTCCCAGAACGATGTAAGCAGAATCTCAATCGGAGACAAGGCAGAAATCCTCTTAAAGGAGCTTGAGCTTTCAGTCCCCGCTCTTATCACAGCTATCGATCCTGCAATTTCTCCTGTTTCCAAGATCTCGCAAGTTAAGGCTCAAATTCTTGATACAAATGAAAAAATTAGACCCGGTATGTTTGCCAGTATCGAAATTGCCTTGCCTTACAGCGATCAGGTTATTGTTATTCCAACAACAGCTATTAAATACGCACCCTTTGGAGACAGCGTCTTTGTACTGGAAAAGAAAGACCCGGAAAAAGACCCTGAAACAATAATCGCAAATCCTTCGTTTATTGAGATTCTGGACAGGCGAGGAGACATGGTTGCAGTCAAAAAGGGGCTTAGCAAGGGATCTGAAATTGTCACATCTGGCACGTTCAAATTATCCCCTGGAGCCGTTGTAATTATCAATAACTCCGTTTCACCTGATATGAATCTTAATCCTTCACCTATAAACAGATAACTCAAAACTTATATCAAGATCGTTAAAGTAGATATCAATGAAACTCACAGACATCTTTGTAAAGCGACCGGTTCTTGCAATCTGCCTTAACCTTCTGGTGCTCGTAAGTGGTATAGCCGCAGTAAAATATCTGCCTACAAGACAATATCCAAAAAGTGACCTTTCAGTAATAACTGTTACCACAGCATATATTGGCGCAAGTGCGGAGCTCATCAGGGGCTACATAACAACACCTCTAGAAAAGGTTATTGCAAGTGCTGATGGAATTGAATATCTCGAATCAAGCAGCAAGCAGGGAATAAGCACTATAAGAGCAAACCTGAGGTTAAATTACGATGTTTCAAGAGCACTTACTCAAATTCAGGCCAAGGTAGCCGAAGTAAGAAACGATCTTCCACCTGAGGCCGAAGTGCCGATTATCAAGATAGAAAGCACCGATGATCGCTTTGCATCAATGTATATTAGCTTCTACTCGGATATCCTGGAAGGAAATCAGATTACTGATTATCTTCTAAGGGTAGTTCAGCCCCAGTTATCCTCCTTGCCTGGTGTGCAGAAAGCTGAAATCCTTGGTGATCGAACCTTCGCGATGCGAATCTGGCTTAAGCCAGAGCGACTTGCACAAATGAATATAAGTGCAAATGAAGTAAGGAATGCCCTATCAAGGAACAATTACCTTTCAGCTATTGGGCAAACAAAAGGATCCATGGAAAGTATCCAGCTTGTAAGCAATACTGACCTGAGAAGCAAAAATGAATTCATGGATCTTGTTATCAGGAACGAAGGAAATAATCTTGTTCGCCTAAAGGATATTGCAGAAGTTGAACTTGGAGCGGAGAATTATGATGTAGATGTAAGATTTGACGGGAAACAGGCCACATTCATGGGTGTTTGGTCCCTGCCAGATGCCAACTCTCTTGAAGTAATTAGCGAGGTAAGAAAAATACTCCCCAAGATAAGAGCGGATCTACCAAAAGGTCTTTATGTCGATATTCCCTATGACGCTACCGACTTCATAAGAGATGCTTTAAGTGAGGTTGGAACAACACTTGCTGAAACAGTGGCAATCGTAATTCTTGTCATACTGCTATTTATGGGATCATTCAGATCTATTCTTGTTCCTGTTGTTGCAATCCCACTGTCTCTTGTTGGTGCAGTTGGTATTATGGCCTTGTTGGGATTTACAATTAATCTTCTTACACTCCTTGCAATTGTTCTTGCAGTCGGACTTGTTGTTGACGATGCCATTGTAATGCTTGAAAACATTGAACGAAATATTTCGGAAGGTTTATCGCCCGTTAATGCCTCCATAAAGGGCGCTCGTGAGCTTGCTGGACCAATAATTGCAATGACCATTACTCTTGCAGCTGTTTACGCACCAATAGGAATTCAGGGAGGACTTTCCGGAGCATTGTTCCGTGAGTTTGCATTTACCCTTGCAGGAGCAGTTCTTGTTTCCGGTTTTGTTGCACTTACACTTTCCCCTATGATGTCAGGAAGATTATTGGGAAAAAGTCTCAGCAAGACAGCTTTTCAAGTAAAGCTTGATGAAATTACCGAGTCTACACAATCCAGATACAGACAACTTTTAAATAAAACTCTATCTCTTCAAACATCAATTCTTACAGCAGCATTCCTTCTAATACCACTCAGCATTCCTCTTTATATGTTTATATTCGTAAAAGAGCTTGCTCCGCGAGAAGATCAAAGTGTTATTTTTGGAATCGTTCTTTCATCACCTAACGCAACTATAGAGCAAAATTCAAGATACACTGAGCTGATTCAACAAGCTTATAGCTCAACAGAGGAGTATAAAACCTCTTTTCAACTGACAACTACCGAAGGGGGTTTTTCCGGAATGCTTGCGGTACCCCAAGGAAAAAGAAAACGTAGCACTCAAGAAATGGAGCCTGAGTTGTGGGGAAAGACCGCCCAGATCCCCGGGATTCAGGTAATTGTAACCACTCCCCCTCCCCTGCCTGGTGGCAGTGATTTTCCTGTTGAAATGGTAGTAAGCTCAACTGATGATGCTGAGAATATGCTCCCCCTTGCTCAGGAACTTGTAAAGTCTGCGTTTATGAGTGGACAATTCATGTTTGCTGATACCGACCTCAAATATGACGTTCCTCGTGCAGAAATAGTCTTTGATCGTGAAAAAGCGGCCACCCTTGGTGTTGACCTTCAAACTCTGGGACAAGAACTTGGAACTTATCTGGGTGGAAACTTTGTAAACAGATTTTCGATTTCTGGTAGAAGTTACAAGGTTATGCCCCAATCAGAAAGAGTATCAAGGCTTACACCAGATCAACTATACTTAATACATGTTAGTGGTTCAAATGGTGAGCAGATACCACTTGGTGCAATTGCCGAAATAAAATTAAGTACCGAACCAAGAGCACTTAACAAGTTTAATCAACTTAACTCTTTCAAGATTCAGGGAGCACCTCGTCCGGGAGCAACAGTAGAAGATGCCCTTTCTGCCATTGAAAAAAAGGCCGCCGAGATACTTCCATTTGGTTACAAAATTGACCATGTAGGAGAATCCAGACAACTTAGAAACGAAGGCAATACCTTTATTGGCACTCTTTTTCTTTCAATACTTTTTATTTATCTTGTCCTTGCAGCACAATTTGAAAGTTTTCGTGATCCATTTATAATTCTTCTTGGCTCCGTTCCTTTAGCACTAACTGGGGCACTTATTCTTCCATTTCTTGGAGCTACCGGAATGAATATTTATTCCCAGGTTGGCCTTGTAACCCTAGTTGGGCTGGTATCCAAAAATGGAATTTTAATAGTTGAGTTTGCAAATCTGCTTAAAGAGCAGGGCTACTCCAAACGTGACGCAGTAATTGAAGCCGCGGTTACAAGACTTCGTCCGATTTTAATGACCAGTGTTGCTACAATAGTTGGCCACTTTCCTCTTGTTATTGCCTCTGGTGCAGGATCAGCCGCAAGAAACAGTATTGGAATAACTCTTGTTTCAGGAATGTTTATTGGAACCATCCTGACATTACTTATCCTACCATCAATCTACCTGCTAGTTTCAAGAGAAGCAAAAGAAGAAGACTTAACAGAAGAAGAAAGTATCACCAATAATTACGGACAACTAACAGTTCATAGTAAAGCATAAATTTGAAAACAAGATGAAAGTTTTTTATACCTTTAAAGATTATATTCTAGTGATGCTAACTTCTTCATATCCTGGAATTATTGTTTTTTCATTATCAATTACTTTTTCTGGATGTTTGCCAGGTCTTGCGGTCGGACCTGACTTTGAGTCTCCAAAAATTGAAACGGAAAACAGCCTCACAAGAGCTAAACTTCTGGATGAATTCGAACCAAATGAAAAAAACGCTGAAAGACCTGATGAAACAGCTGACTGGTGGATATCCTTCAATGATCCACTTCTTAACAGTTTAATTGAAGTTGTGTCTGAGAGTAACCTTGGAATACTTCAAGCAGTTGAACGAGTTGAACAGGCTCGCGCATCAAGCATGCAGACATTTTTTGGACTGTTCCCTACCCCAACGTTAGTTGGACAATATCTGAAAAATAAAACCGCAGCCGTACGTTTTCCTGGCATTGCCGCAAATGGAATCCAGTTTGAAGTATATTCTGCCGGCCTCGAAGCAACTTGGGAAATTGACCTTTTTGGAAGACTTAGAAGAAGCGTTGAATCAGCAGATAGCCTTGCAATTGCTTCAGCGTACTCCCTTGACGATGCAAAGCGACTTGTTCAGGCTCAGGTTGCTACAGCCTATCTTCAACTTAGAGGTGCTCAAAGACAAAAGAAAATTGCCCTGGATAACATTCAAAAGCAGCGAGAAGTTCTCAAACTTATTGAAACAAGGTTTGAAATAGGAGATTCAAGTCCATTTGACACAGAAAGAGCCCGGGCCCTTACTGCCCGTACTGAGTCAACAGTTAGTCAGTTTGATGCACTTATTGCGATCAGCACTCATCGAATCGCTGCCCTGATGGGTGACTTTTCACCTGATTTTATTAGCATGCTTGAAAAGAATGATATAATCCCTGAATATTCAGGAAGAGCCGCACTATCAAGTCCTGAAGAATTACTCCGAAGAAGGCCAGATGTAAAAATTGCAGAAAGAAACCTTCAGGCTTCATCAGCCGAAATCGGAGTAGCAGTTTCTGATCTTTTCCCAAGAATAGAGTTTTCCGGACAACTTGCAAGAGAAGCAAGAGTGCCAGAAGATTTTTTTAAATCAGGCGCTCAAGCTTACAGCTATGGGCCAAGGTTTTCATGGCAAATTCTTAATCTTGGAGCTGTTCTTAACAATATTGATAGAACCAAGGCTGTTCACAGGGAGAGGATCTTTAAATTTCAGGAAACATTAATCATCGCTCTCGAAGAAATTGAGAATGCAACTGCAGAACTTGCAAGAGAGATTGAACGCGAATATCACCTTGAACGAGCTTTTAAATCAGCAAAAGAAGCAGAGAGAATTGCTGAGGTCAGATACAAGGAGGGAATGCTAAATTACCTTGACCTTTTAACTGCTCAGCAATCAGCCCTTGAAATTGATGCTGAGTTCACTGATTCTAAAACAAAAAAGGCGCTTTCCTATGTTTCACTTTACCGGGCACTTGGTGGTTCCTGGAAAAAGACTGATCCAGTGAGTTTTTAATTATTTTTGCTTTCCAGCATTTCTTGAAAGTCGCCTGTGTGTAATACTTGATGAGCCATGAATGATTCAGATTTAACCAATAAACTTGTGTCTTTAAGCTCTAAGTTAATCAGCATCAGATCCTTAAGCGGAGATGAGGGTGATGCTCTTTTATATCTTCTTGAACTATTTACTTCATTTGGTTGGGATTATGAAAAAATTCCTGTATCCGAAAACCGCTTTAATATTTTTGTGCCTTTTGGTACTCCCCGCATTTGTTTCACAACACATATTGATGTTGTCCCTGCTCCTGAAGACTTATGGAAGCCTGTAATTTCTGATGGAAAGCTGATTGGAAGAGGTGCTTGTGATGCAAAGGGAATTCTTGCATCAATGATTATTGCTGTTAATAAACTTGTCCTTGATGGAAACACAGATCTTTCACTTCTTGTAGTTGTTGGTGAAGAAACCGATGGAATAGGAGCAAAAACTGCCGCAAAATATCTTTATAATCGGGGCATTAAATATTTAATTAATGGCGAGCCTACTGATGGCTCGCTAGTAACAGCCCATAAAGGTGGACTAAGCTTTACTGTTTCTACTAAAGGAAAGGCATGCCACTCGGGGTACCCTGAATACGGGGAAGATGCCAATAAGAAACTTATTGAGGTTGCCTACAAACTTCAGAATACTGATTTTGGTTATGATGAGTTACTTGGCCCTGCCACCATCAATCTTGGATTAATTAATGCGGGTTCTGCTAGCAACATACTATCAGATAATGGAATAATTCATGGAATGATCAGAACTGTTACCGACTCAGATTCTGTGGTTGAAATTCTGGAATCCGTTGTTGGAGAAAACGGCGTTCTTGAGATTAACAATATTGCACCGAAAGTAGAGCTTAAAACTCTGGATGGATTCAGACTTTCAAGCGTTTCTTATGTTACAGATATTCCCCACTTCATGGCACTTGGAACTGAAAACCTGCTTTATGGCCCTGGAAGTATCAGAGAGGCCCACACTAATTCTGAGTGGGTAAGAATAAGTGATCTTGCAGATGCTGTAACAGGTTATTGCAAAATATATAGCGGTCTTTGTGAAAAACTTTAGTTTAGAAATATATTATCTATACTATGTAAAAAAAGACGCTGAAACTAATCAGCGCCTATAGCAAACCATATAAAGTCATCCTTCAACTCTTTCCAGAAGTCCAAAGGTAGGCATTACAGCAGCAAATTCGATTACCGCTTTCATCCCTTAGCCCTTTAAAATTAGGGCATCCCTTGCACCCCTCCCAAAAGTGTTCATCCAGAGGACCATTTTCAAGCCCGACTTCCCGAAATCCATGGGAAGTGTTCATTTTTACAACCGATGCATTGGTTGTCAGGCTAAAAATACTGGCACCAGGAAACTTCTTTTGAGTCATCTCCATAAGAAGTGACTTGATTTGTCTCCCAATTTTGAACCCTCTATACTCCTCCTTAACAACAAGGGCTGAGTGGGTTACCATTTGACCTCCATCCCAAGCTTTAAGATATGCTCCTCCAATGAGGTCAAGCCCATGTTCATCAGTCCTGAAGGCGAGGACTGCCATTCCAGAATTGATTTTCTCCAAAAGCTCCTCTTGAGAGCGAATAGCTATATCAGCCTTCTGGGAGGCTTCACGAATTAAATCGCATAGCCCCTGAGCATGACCTCTATCTGCTTCGGAGGAACATCTAATTTCAAAACGATACCCATCTACGATAACGGGCAAAATAGGAAAGAACGACTCCATTTGAACCTCCACGGGCTCTGCCCGGAGTTAAAACCTCATTTGACCTAAAACACATGTGCATTTAACTACCATCATGATTTATACAAAACTATCTACAGCCCTAATAAAGAGCTACATAGTGTCTTTTTTTGAACTATATACTAGTTAAAGTGTCAGATTTACGACTTTTGCATACATCAATCAGATTACTGCCTAATAATTACAGGGAATTTTTCCTGCTAAAATAGAAAAAGGAAGGTTATTTTCTATTTGCTTTTGGCAGCAACAGCCTTTTCAAGCTCCATAAGATACTTGTCCCTTGTATCAATCAAAAGATCAGCAAAAGGTATAAGAGGAACTCTCTCCAGATAATATATAACTCCAAGCACAAAAGTTGAAAGAAATCCAAGCGCCATGGCAATATCTTTCACTGAGATACTAACCTCATTCGTGTAAATTGAAGGTGCAAAAAGAAGGTAGTACTGAAGCCATAAACCAACAAGCACTAAAACTGCTGTTGAAGCAAGAAATACAGGAACCTGCTTAAGATCACGACTCAATCCAAGAAAGAAAGGAATAATAAAACATAAGCCTAGTACAAGCCAAGCAACATTTCTCCAAGGGTACTCTCTTAACCTTAAAATCATATAACCAGTCTCCTCAGGCATATTACTATACCAGATAGGAAGATAATGACTCCAGAATAAATAGGCCCAGAAAATTCCAAAACCAAAAAGTAACTTTCCAAGATCATGTAGCGTTTTTCTTTTAAAAGCACTTCTAAAAATAGGGTGATAACTTCTAAGAACTACAAGAGAAAGACTGACAAAAGCAACTGCTGAGTAAACAGAAGACATAAAATAAAAACCACCAAACATGGTTGAATACCAGTGTGGATCAGCAGACATAAGTAAATCAAATGCGATTAGCGACATTGAAAGAGCATAAATCATGACACAAACAGGAGACATTCTTCCCATCATCGAATAAGTTTCCTGTATTCCCTCCTCTGCAGAGTCATTCTTACTCTCTAAACACTCATAACCCTTGGCCTTCCACCTTTCAGGAATCGCTCCATCAGGCATTTTAACAAAACCTTTCCTGATTGCGGTGATGTCCATACGAAGAGAACCAAGAACAACCCTTGAAATTACATAAACTAAAAGACAAACCCCAAAAAAATCACGGCCATAAAGAAATCCCTTGCTAAGCCAGGCTTCCTTCCCATGAACAGGCTCCCTTGCCCAAACAAAAAGATTATCTGCGCCAAAATAAAGAACGAGAATGAAAAGAGGAGAAATAACAAAAAATGGGAATGCTGACTCAAAAACCCTCCTAAGTGGCCTTGCCCACTGAGCATTACAAATATGAAATACGGCAGCAAATCCAGAAGCAGCCGCAGCAAGACCAAACCAGAACAAAAAATTAACATGAAGTGCCATCCAGGAGTTAACAAGGGCCTGACCGCCAGTTACAATCCCATGAACAAAGGATAATACAGCAACAATTATCAGACAGTACAAACTTAACTTAAAAAGTGATCCTGAAGGAAAAGGAGATGCTTCAACAATTTTTTGTATATCCTTTTCCGTATACTGACTCACTGACTGAGACATAACTATTCCTTTACCGTTTTTCTGATCCTGTTCACGCCCCTGAAAGTGCGAAAACTTTTCTGCCTTGATTTATTATCTGGTTTTACTGGAAACAGGACGCTCTATAAGACCAGTTCCCCTCTCCACTCCCTGTAAAAATCTGAGATAATTTACAATATCCCACCTTTCACCCTCTGAAAGTTTATAGCCATAACGGGGCATGCTTCTTATACCCCAAACAATAGTAGCGTAAACCCTGCCCGGTGAATAAGTTTTAAACCTGTCTTCAAGTAAATCAGGTGCTCCGAGAAGCCCACCAATTTTAGTCGCTGACTCTCCTGAAATTCCATGACAGGAAGAACACTGAGCGGCCCATAAGCGCTTGCCACGCCATAATGACTCGTCAGTTAGAGGAACAGGGTTCTGAAGTACTCCATCTGCTTCTTCAATAGTCATTGTAAATGGTTTGTACCCAACTGGCACAGTACCCTTTACAGGAGCACGGGCAATTTCTGTATACTGAAGGGACTGTTGGGAATACATATCAACATCCCAGGGAAGGGCAGAAACAGTAGAAGGGGAAAAAGCCAGAAAACCAGAAACGCAACACAAAAAAGTGGATATTCCAGGACTGACTGAAACCTTAAAGTTACTAATCTTAAAGCTAACCGCGCTTTTTAATGACACAAAATATTTCATCTTTTATCCACCGTATTGAACTTCAACACCTTTGGCCCCGTATTCAGAAAAAAATGCTTCATAATCTCCGGCTTCAGCTTCATCAACCATAACAGTGACACCAAAGGTGCCCTCACTGAAACTGGGCCTATAAGATGCTGGCCTGATTAAATTTGGTATTCTTGAAAAATGAAACATTGATAGTAATGTAAAAATCCCGGCAAGTAATATTGTGCATTCAAAGGCAACTACAACAAATGCAGGATATGATAGTAGGGGTTTTGCACTAACCCTTATTGGATAATCAAGTGACATCCAACTTGTAAACAAAAATGCTCCAAGACAACCAGTAGTAGCACCAAGAAGAGTAAAACGACGAACAGGACTCCTCTTCTTCCCTTCAAATTTTTCATCCTCCAGATGATGCTCGGGAAATGGAGAATAGTACTCAACACGATCTCCAACACCCTTCTGCTTAAGGCCACCAAGAGCCTTTCTTGCGGATTCGGCCGTATCAAAACTGGCAATTACAAAATATTCTTTACCCATTTAGCCCTATGTTGCCTAAAATAAAATTCATCCCTAACAAAAAATTATTACGCATGTCCCTTTTCAGGCACCTCAACAATTTCCTTGATCTCAGTCAGAGCCATTGAAGGAAAAAATTTAATAAACACCAGAAGAAGTGTAAAAAACCAGCCAAAGGAACCAATAGTAATTCCCATTTCTGTCCAACTGAAATTGTAACTTCCCCAGGCATAAGGATCGAACTCACGACCAAGTGACTGGACAATAATATTAAAACGTTCAAACCACATACCGATGTTGATTATAATTGACAGAATAAAAAGCCATACCAGATTAGTTCTGCACTTCTTGAACCATAATGTAAGCGGAGCAACGCAGTTACAGAAAACCATAATCCAGAAAGCCCAGGCCATACTGCCAAAAGGACGATACCAGAACTGATACTGCTCATAGGGATTATTACTGTACCATGCTATAAAAAATTCAATTCCATAAGCATAAGTCACAATCCCTGATGTAAACATTATGAGCTGACTCATCTTTTCGTAATGCCAATGAGTCAGGTACTTTTCAAGTTTCCACCACTTCCTCATCGGAATTGTAATAGTCATCACCATTGCAAGACCAGAAAAAATAGCTCCTGCAACGAAATATGGCGGGAAAATAGTAGTATGCCAACCGGGTACGTTTGACATGGCAAAGTCCCATGAAACTACCGAGTGAACAGAAAGAACAAGCGGAGTAGCAATTGCCGCAAAAAAACCATAGGCCGCCATGTAATGACGCCACTGACTGCCACTTCCTCGCCATCCAACTGCAGTAACGCCGTAGAGAAACTTTCTGAATCCTGTAGCCTTGTCGCGGGCTGCTGCAATATCAGGAATCAAACCGATAATAAAAAACAAAAGACTTATAGTAAGATAAGTACTTACAGCAAAAACATCCCAAAGCAGAGGTGATTTGAAGTTAACCCACAAATAACGCTGATTAGGATATGGAAGAAGCCAGTAAAAATTCCAGACTCGTCCAAGGTGAATTAATGGAAAGAGACCTGCCGTAGCTACTGCAAACACAGTCATTGTTTCGGCTATTCTATAAATGGGAACCCGCCATTTGGCCCGAAAAAGAAATAATACCGCTGAAATCAAAGTACCTGAGTGAGCAATACCAACCCAAAAAACGAAATCCGTAATGTAAACACCCCAGGCAATCGGATTATTGATACCGGAAAGTCCGATACCCTGAATAATTTGACCCTTCCAGCTTACCGCACCAATAAGTAAACATGTCAGCGCAGTAAGAATCAGAATATACCATCCCATTCTTGGCGCTTCGATAGTTCTCAGTATATCGTCGTTGACGGTTTTATAATCGACAACTATTGATCCCGGCTCGCTCATATCTAAACTCTCACTAAATCCATTAACCAAGAGAGAAACAGTCTCTCACTACTACTGAAGAAGATCACTATTAATGGTGCTCTTCCTTCTTCTTGCCTCCGACATCCTGATGCGTTACCCTCGCAAGATAAGTAATCGCAGGCTGCGTATTCAATTCAAAATCAAGAACTTTATAACCACGATCACTTTGAGACAACTTCGAAACCCTGCTCTCTGAATCAAGAAGATTACCAAAAACAATCGCGTCAGTAGGACAACTTGAAGCACAGGCGGGGACAACGTCTCCATCTCTTATTTCCCTGCCCTCGTCCTTGGCTACATTCTGAGCTTCCCTGATCCTCTGAATACAGAAGGAACACTTCTCCATAACCCCTACACTTCTTACAGTTACATCAGGATTAAGCTGCCAGGTTGAGGGCTCCGGCCATTCATAATTAAACCAGTTAAATCTACGAACCTTATACGAGCAGTTATTTGAACAATATCTCGTACCAACACACCTGTTATAAACCATGGTATTAAGACCATCTTCCGCATGATAAGTAGCATAGACAGGACATACAGGCTCACAAGGAGCATTTGCACAGTGCTGACACATCATTGGGGCAAAACTGGTAACAGGATGCTCCTCAGGTCCATCAAAGTAGCGTGCAATCCGAACCCATGACATTTCACGACCCTGCTCACATAACTGCTTACCTACAACTGCTATATTGTTCTCAGCATAACAGGCAGCAACACAAGCTGAACACCCGGTACACGAATTAAGATCTATGGACATTCCCCAACGATACACTGGATGTTCCATCTGCTTGTACATTTGCTTGGGCTCTTCTCTTGGACCAAGTTTTAGAGGATCATGATGCCCACCATGATTGTCATGATGTTTATGGTGTTTGCTTTTTTCATAATCCTTTTCCGTAATAGTCCGGATAAACCCTCGATCAAGCTGAGTATCTGAAAACTGAAGGGCGACTATTTTATCCCGGGCAACTGATGGACGAATGCTCACACCTGATGCAACAAGAGGCACCACTCCACTCGCCTCACTTAAACTCATAAGCTCAAGTGGACTTGCACCAACCCCACTTGCATACCTGCCATATCCCTCATGACCCTGTCCAATTGGAATAGCTATCAGTGATGGATGAAGTCGCTGACTGAAGTAAACAGGTGCCTCAATCGCACCAGCCTCAGATTTAATTTGAACAACCTGACCATTTGAAATTTTAAGACGCTCAGCTGTATCAGGATGAATTTCAACCCAGGAACCCCACACAGAAGTTGTCAATGGATCAGGTATTTCCTGCATCCATGGACGATTAGCTCCCCTTCCATCATGAAAACGAACAGTTGGAAATGCTAAAGCAGTTAAACCAAGAGAAGCTCCGACTTTTCTTTTTACCTGGAACCTGTTCCATGACCAGGTTGAAACATTACCATTCAAGGAGATAGAGCCAGGAGAAGATGAACTATCATAATTAGCTAATGAACGAAGGCTTCCTCCTTCCTCCACTGCCTTTTCCCACTTTGATTCAAAAGATGAAGTTCCAAGTTTCTCTTTCCAGCTTTCCTTGATAACATCAAGGAAGTTTGTATAGCCCTTCAGCGCTCCACCAGCCTGAAACTTTGATGAAGCATCCAGGGACAACAAAATATCACCAAAAGACTGAGTCTTATACAAAGCCTGCATCGAAGGCTGATTAAGAGCAAAAACACCGGGGAGTGGCTCTGAATCACCCCAGCTCTCAAAGCTGGTACTTAAAGGAAGCACAATATTTGCCACCTTACTGGTCTCATCAAGTGACCGTGAAATGCTGACAAGCAAATCTGCACTTCCCAAACTCTTTGAAAACTCGCTACTTTTAGGAAGAGAAAAGCATGGATTAGTATCTAGAACAACAAGAACTCCAACCTTACCAGCATTAAGCTCGGAAGTAAGCTCAGTAATTTTTGAAGGTGTGGCCCTAGAAGTATTGAGAGGGGATGAAGATCTGGACTTTGAAATAAGCACCGAACGACCGATATTTCCAAGCATATCATTAAGAAGTAGGGCAAGGTGTGAAGCTTCCTCGGCGTCTGCGCTGACTGAAGCACCACCAGCAACCACAAGAGAAGTGCTGGCAGTCAAGAGACTTTCAACCATTTCATTAAAATGAGTCCTTGAGACAGAACTGTTAGCAATTGCAGAATCAAAATCAAAGTCCTTAAGAACAGCATCCACAGCCTGCCTCTGAACAGCAGCAAGGACTTTTTTCCTGGAAACAGAATGAAGTAATGCCTTAAGAAGTGAAACTTCAGTTCTTGGAGCATTCTTAAGCCAGAAATCAGCATTAGCAGCAGTCAGGCTAAGGCGGGGCTCAATATGATATACTTTACTAATTCCGGATGAGGAACTTTTTACATGAGAACCCTTAGGAACACGACGACTTGAATAATCCTTAGCAAACTGAACAGGAGATACCCAGGTCTCAAGATAATCAGCACCAAATGAAACCAGGACATCTGCCTTGTCAAAGCTGAAATAAGTGCGAGCACCCTTTCCATACAAGGACTCAGCTGCAGTAATTAGAGCCTCATCAGAGAAAAGTTCATACTCAAGATGCTGGATTTCGGCTCCATGCCTGGACTTAACTGCACTTGCAACCCGGGACAATAGAGAACGCTCAGCAGGCTGAAGTGGTCTTGTAAAAAAAACTACTTTTTTAGATCCCCCAGTAATTGTATCCGAAAGACGCTCAGCAAAACTATCAATTGCCTCTCTCCAACTCACAGGCTTGAATGATTCACCAGCACCACGACTTAAAGGCTCCCTGACCCTGTCAGGATCATAAAGCGCCTGAACAGAACTTTGACCAAGAGCACAAAGACCTCCCCTATTAACAGGGTGCCTTGGATTACCCTCAACCTTAAGAGCTCTTCCTTCCCTGGTTCGAACAAGCACACCACAACCAGCAGAGCACTCATTACAAGTACCAGTGTACCAAAGAGCATTACCCGGAACTACTTCATCGGGTTGCACAACATATGGAATAAGTTTTTCAGGCAAATCTGTCGCGCAACCAGAAGCAGCAAGCCCTGTGCCCGCACCAATCACCTTCAAAAAATCTCTTCTATTAAAAGCCTTAACAGAACTCATCTAGGCTGCTACCTCATTTCAAGTTAAACTTATAAACAAACTATAAAAAATACTAAATCAGTAGTGGCATATTCCACAATCAATACTTGCCCCCTGATCCCTGTGACAACTTACACAAAATCCCATCTTAAGAGTTGAAACTCTTTCAACTACATCCATGTCCTGCACCTGACCATGGCAATTCTGACAGCCAATACCTGCCTTAACATGTCTTTGATGATTAAATTTTGCATGCTCAGGAAGATTATGAACAGGAATCCACTCGATAGGGATTTTCTTTTCCCAATGCTCTTTTAATTTTTGAATTTCAGGAGAATCTGCCTTGATCACATTATGACAACCCATACAAAGCTCAACTGGAGGAATGGTTGCATAGGCAGACTTTCCAACACCAGAGTGACAATATTGACACTCAATTCCGTTATCATTTACATGAATGACATGGCTGTAATTTATTGGCTGCTCAGGTTTGTAGCCACGCGCATAACGATCCTTGATAAAAAGATCAAGCGCAGGTACATCAGAAAACACCGCCTGACCTTCTCTCCATAGTCCTGCGAGAATTTCATCACGAGTGATTTCTCTTGGATCTTCACCAGGAGCCGCATAAGCCAGACCCTTATCAGAGGCACCAAAAATACCGGATTTCAAGTAAGATACCAATAAAAAGACACTGGCTAGAAGGAAAACGACTGAAACCACAATAGGAAGTGATTGAATCTTTAACATACCAGACTGATTAGACAGCAAAATGGGTTTAACACCACTACATACTGATTGATTTCGAGAATACTTAAAACTAGAATTGAAGCACATAGACCTACTAAAAATTACCAACACCTGAAATTCCCTTTCGTGTAATTAAGTACTTATCTCGCAGCCCTAAAAAAATAAAACAATCATACCCGCTAAATTTTGGCGACACCTTATTAGAGCGCAAAGGAAAATTATGCAAGGACTTTAATCGTTTTTGATTAATTTTGCTTAGGTTTATGCTACAGAAAATAAGATATAAACACCAAATATGGCAATGCTAATTATCACAATCTAGCCCGCATTTTTTGGGACAACTAAAAGTAACAATAATGTTAATACAGGATACTTTCGCTTATATTTACTTTAAGCTATTCTCCAGCGAATCCATATTTAAAAGATGTGATTTAATTAAGAATTAAAATTCAATTCCCGCAACGCTTAGGTTAGAATGGGCCATATATGCATGTAGATAATGAGCAAATAGGTGCCTTGTCTTCGGGAAAGTCCCTGGCAGATGGCATTACGGAAAATCTTGCTACCAGAATATCATTCCTTCTAAAACAAGCCGGGTTACACGAAACTCAAGATAGTGAACTTCGAAAGTTGTTTGAAGCTCCCAAAAAACAGGAACATGGGGATATATGTTTTCCATGCTTCTCTCATGCGAAAAAACTTGGACTTCAACCTCCAGCTCTTGCAAAAAAACTCGAAGAAGAACTTGTACTTCCAGTAGAAATACTTAATGCACAATCTTTCGGCCCTTTCCTGAATTTCAAGTATAACTTTGAATTACTTTTTCCAAAAATGCTTGAAATAATTCAAACTGGATACTGTCATTTACGGATTCCAAAAGGTCAAACTGTTATTGTCGAGTATTCAAGTCCCAACATAGCCAAACCATTTCATGTTGGTCACCTTAGAGCAACGCTTATTGGTAACTCTCTTGATCGTCTTCATCGTTTTGCCGGATTTAAGGTAGAAAGCATCAATCATCTGGGAGACTGGGGCACACAGTTTGGCTTTGTCTGGGCTGGAACCAGACTATGGGGAATACCAAAGGATATAAATGTTTCTTCGCTTGTAGAACTCTACAAAAAAGCTACCAGCCTTAAGGAAGAACAGGAAAAAAATCCTGGAGCCAAACCACTTAATGAGACTGAATCAGTAAACGAAATGGCTCGTTCATACTTTCTTAAACTTGAAGCAGGGGAAAAGGATGCAGTTACTTTCTGGAAAACCTGCGTAGATGCCTCCCTGATATACCTCAAAAAAACTTATCAACGCCTTTCTATCTCCTTCGATCACTATCTGGGAGAATCATTCTATTCAGATAAAATGGCAAATATGGAACAGGAGTTAAGAGAAAATTCACTTCTCAAAGAATCTGAGGGCGCACTTGGCGTGGAACTGGGCGATGATCTGGGTTTTGCCAGAATATCAACCCCTGATGGCAGATCTCTATATTTAACAAGAGATTTAGCCGCCGCCAACTACAGATTTAACAGATTTAATTTTTGTAAAAGTCTGTATGTAGTCGGAGCTCCCCAGACACTGCACTTTAAGCAGTTGTTTAAAATATCCGAATTACTAAAAAAACCCTACGCAGGAAAACTTGAGCATATTGCTTTTGGGCATGTTCTAGGAATGAAAACACGAGGTGAAGGTCAGGCCATAGAATTAAATGAGTTTCTGGACGAAGCAAAAGAAAGGGCGTTACAGGCTTACAGGTCTCAGGTATCAAAACGTCCAGAAGGATTAAATGAAAGCGAAGTAGCAGAAAAAGTTGCAATTGCTGCTGTTATTTTTAGCACACTAAATCGTACCAATATCAAAGATGTGCATTTCAGTTGGGAAGATGCATTGTCATTTCAGGGTGACAGTGGCCCTTATCTGCTTTATGCCTACGCAAGAATAAGCGGAATAGCTACTAAGGCAAAGGAACAATCAATTGGCACTCCTTCCACAAAATTTGCTCCAGATACTTTCAAAAATCCTGAAGCCCTTGCCCTTATGGCTTCTATCCTTGAATTTGATCAGGTCCTGACAAGAACATTGAATTCCCTTGAACCTATGCACCTCTGCACCTATGCCCTTCAACTGGCAAAGTGTATCTCCAAATGTTATTTGAGCATGAAAGTCATTGGGGAAGAGAAAGAAATAGCAGAAACTAATCTTGCCATCTTTCTTGCAGGAAAAGAAATGCTTGGAACAATCTTTTCGTTACTTGGCTTTAAGCCACTTGAAAGAATGTAGAAGGTGAAAGTACCAAGGTAGAATACCAAATTGAACCAATAATAAATCCAGTCTACTAAATGGATCCGAATGCTTCTTTAATAATTTCACCCGACCGATTCCCGACAAATACCCTTTTTCCGACCAGCACAACTGGTACCGGGCCGATTTTTCTCCCGGTTACTGATTGATATAACTCTGATGCTGACCTGTCCTTTTCAAGATCAAATCGCATAAAATCGACTTTATTACTTAGAAGTGATGCTTCCAAGGATCGACAGGCACCACACCACGATGTAACAAAAAGAAGAACCGGCTGAACCTGCCTGGTCCAATGGCTCCGCCCTTCCCACTGATTTATTTCGGGATTAAACTTTATCTGATGAGCCTTCTCTGCAATCTCAGTAGATATAATTACTTCTGATGCCTCGGAAATTACACTACTTTTGTCACCAGTAAAAAGATTACCAATCCCCCAGAGACAAAACAGAATCAAAAAAACCGAAATAATACTATCTTTTAAAGGGGAATGTTTTTTCATAAAATATTGGCAATTGATTGAAATAATGATTTTTTGACTTGCTATATATCTGCTGAAATACATTTATGCTAGGGTTCCAGAATGGAAATACCGAATCTTACTCCCAATGAAAAACAGAAAATTGCTACACATCTGGTATTTGCTCTGTTGTTTCTTGGTTTTTTTGGATTACTGATTTCCCTTACCGGATTCCTGCACAATAAAAATGAGCTACTTTTTCTTGGCTTTTTTTTAAGTATCGGCTCTATTGCGGTATATCTCACTATGACCTGGCTTGAACAGAAAAGATATATAAAACATCTTAAAGAGCCTATTGAAAAACGAATTCAAGAGCTAGAAGTTTTTGTAGTTGAATACCAGGATTTCCTAACTGAGATTCATAAAGCTTTCCCGATTGACTCACTTAACTGGTCAAAGGCAGGTTCAATAAATTGCATTTCTCTTGACAGAATAATTCAGGGTATAAATGAAAGACTAATCGAAGCCAATGGTTTAATTAAAACCCTTGACGAAAAAAAGATTTTTAAAGCCCAGGAATTACTTGAAACTCCTCTTACTTTTAAAACTCATCTAGACAGACATCTAATGGAACATGAAATGCCCGACATGCCAGCTAACTCCTGGATTGAATCAATGAAATTTCTTTACTCTAAAATCAAGGAAGAAAGTGAAAAGTTTAATATTGATGCCTCAAAAAATAAAAAACCAAAAAACACGGGCGACTTTATAAACACCTTGAAGACATCCTGACTTTCTTACGCCGGATTATTTAATAATCTACCGGTCAATATCCCGATGAAACATCTGAACTGCGCGGCCCTTGTTCTTTATCCTTGATCCAAGATCCTCGGCAATTACCACAGATCGGTGTTTTCCACCGGTACAACCAATTCCGATAGAAAGGTAGTGCTTTCCCTCAAGCTCGTATCTTGGCAAAAGAAAATCAAACAAAGAATCAACTCTATCAAGAAAGCTTAAAGTATCAGGATTTCGTCCCACAAAGTCTCTTACATCAAGACTCAGACCGGTTTGTGTTCTTAGTTCATTATCGAAAAATGGATTGGGTAAAAATCGCACATCAAACATAAGATCAACATCAATTGGACTTCCGTACTTGAACCCAAAAGACTGAAGCGTAACAAGAAGCGATCTTCTAGCTTCGCAAAGATCTTCAATAAGCTTTTTAAGCTCATGAACATTCATATTTGAAGTATCAATAACTCTGTTAGCAGCCTGCCTGAATTCAGTAAGAAGCTCGCGCTCTTTAGCCAAAGCTTCAAGAATATTACGAGGCACCTTACTGGTTTCAGCAAATTTTGCACTTTGAGCATTGCTAATCTTCGACTCTGGCATACTCGAGCCAAGAAGAGGGTGTTTTCGTCTGGTCTCACGAAAACGCCTTACTGCAACATCATCATTGCAATCTATAAACAATAAACTAAGCACCAGCGAGGCTTTTTCCAGAAGAGCACTTGCCTCCTGTATAACTGAATAATGAGCTTCGTCGCGACAATCAACCAAAAGAGCAAAGCGGAGAGAAGAACTTAAATTAACAATTTCAGCTCTAGAACTAGCTTCCTTTTTTCTAACTATTTCCTCGGCAAATGGAATTAAAAGAGCAGCAGGCAGGTTATCTACACAAAAATACCCCAAGTCTTCAAGAGCACGAAGGGCTGTGGATTTACCAGAACCGGAAACTCCTGTGAGAATAATTAGATTTACATTCTTTAACAAGTCGGTGCCCTGTCATGCTGTGCAATTGATAGACCACAAGGAGTCTACTACAAACAAGGCTATGAGAGAATATAAAATTTAAAGTATGGCTATAACGGCACCGGTCTCCAACAAGTCGGATAAAATACCAGAAAAACAATATCAAGACCGGAACCGTTAAGATTTACCAGAGCTACGCCCCTAATGGCTCAGGGATATGTGAACGATGTGACTTAACAACTTTGTCTTTTTGTTTTCTAAGTTGTCCTTCCAGTATATCAACAACTTTGTCAATTGAGGAGTACAGGTCTTCAGTAGTAGCTTTTGCTACTAGATCAATTCCCTTTCCCACCAGATGAACCTCCACCAGATGATCCATTTTCTCAACGCTAAGAACAATTCTAATATCTCCACTGGAATGAAAATACTTACTAACTCGTTGAATCACTTTATCAGTAGAGTATTTTTTTAATGCCTCGGTTGGATCAGTATGTCGAAAAGTTACAGATACATTCAGCTCTGGTGTTTTTAGGTTACCCATGAATTATCTCCTTAATGATTGAACAGCCCAGTTATCAAATCTATACGGAATAAAACTACTCATATATGCTGCTTCCACTACCCTATATCGTCCACTCTACACGTTTGGACGAGGTTATGTGAAAAAAATTCACATATTCCAACAGCAAAAAAGTACAACAAGCACAGTAAATGCCTGATTTTTAATAACATTTGAGAAAAGTCGGGTTAAAATATTTTTTTTCTGCGACTTGAAGAAAGAATACCGCTCATTTCCCGGTATTTCGCTACTGTTCGACGAGCAATTTCAAGACCTTCGGACTGAAGTAACTTTACAAGCTCCTGATCACTTAAGGGTTTCTTAGGATTTTCTTTTGAAATAATTTCTTTAATTCGCTCCTTGACTGCTTCTGAAGAGACATCTCCATTTCCAGAGCTTAGTCCAGAGCTAAAGAAAAATTTTAATTCAAAAATACCATGAGGAGTATGAACATATTTGTTTGAAGTTACTCGACTGATTGTAGACTCATGAAGTTTCACATCAAGTGCAATTTCTCTAAGAACTAGGGGCTTCAATCCTGATATTCCATGCTCAAGAAATTCTCGCTGAAAGCGCATTATGCTCTCAGTAACTTTGTATATGGTTTGTTGCCGCTGCAATATGCTTTTAATAAGCCACTGAGCAGATCGAACTCGTTCCTGAATATACTCCTTATCTGCCCCAACAATTCCCTTTCCCTTTTGAATCATCTCCTGATACTCGGCATTGATTCTAACTTTAGGAAGCCCAGCCTCATTTAGACTGATTACATAATCCCTACCTACTTTTTTAACGTAGACATCTGGACTTATATATTGTGTTGGTGCGGATGAAAATGAACGTGCAGGGCGAGGTTCAAGTTTTTGAATAGCCTTAACAACTTCAAAAACTTCCTCCTTTGTCACCTGCTGCTTTTTAGCTATTAAATCATAATTCCTTACTTCTAGATCACTCAGGTGCTCACTGACGATCCTCCACGCCAATGAACCTGATCGTCCCTGACTATCGAGTTGAACCAACAGACACTCACGCAAAGAGCGACTGGCTACCCCAACCGGATCCAGAAACTGAACTATAGAAAGCACTTCTTCAACTAAATCAGTATTTACATTGCACTCCTCAGCAATTTCTTCAACTGTAGCTGCTAGAAAACCATTGTGATCAAGATTACAAACAATATGTAACGCAATTACTCTATGTGCAGGTGTCAAATCACTGGTCTGCAACTGCCAAAGGAGATGCGAAGAAAGTCCCTCAGGTACTGAAATGCTCCCCTCTAATGCACTAACAGAATCTTCAGGCAATGCACCCTTGCGTACTGACTCGTAAAATTCACCGTTAAACTCAAATTCATCAGTCTTGTTCTGCGACCTGATAGAACCAGAATCTTCATCAACTGAATCGGAAAAACTTATTTCACCGAATCCGGTATCATCTGAAGTAGGCAAATCACCAAGAGCTACTTCCGTTTTATTTATTTCAAAACCATCCCCAGAATCTGTTAATTCGGATATGGGCTCAGAGGAAATAACATTTTGCTCATCAGATGGAACTTCCTCAAGTACAGGGTTCTCTAACAACTCGGAAGCAATAACTTCAGCATAATCCTGATGACCAAGTTGGAGTAATTTTATGGCCTGCTGCAGCTGTGGTGTCATTACCAGTGACTGCATCTGTTTTTGCTGTAATTTAATCTCTAATGCCATTTATTCCCCTTACTTCAACCAAAAACTTAGTTTGTAATCGATAAGATGATTGAAGGGACAAAAACAGTGCATAAAAAGTCAAAAACTATGCCAATTACAAATTTAATTTATGATTAATTATAAAGGGAATCGGACTGGCTGCCAAGGGCAAACAATTCATTATTTATTACAGACTGTTATAGATCAAAAACTTGGCTTGGAATTTAGGCACCAGGAATTTCCAGAAAGCCACCAGGGTCACGGCCCTTAAAATTAAGATTCAGGGCATCAATTACAGCATTAAGGAGAGCAGGAATTCCTTCACGAGTAAGTGCTGACACAGAAATTGACTGAAGACTGTTCTCAAGTGTTCTGATTTCAGTAGAAGTCAGCAGATCGCATTTATTCACCACAAGAAGGGCTGGCTTATGATCAAACCCCAGCGCCTGTAAAGTTGCCTCAACAACTTCAATGTGTCTCTTAATCTCAAAATGAGAACCATCTACAACATGAAGGAGCAAATCCGCCTCACCTACCTCTTCAAGAGTTGCACGAAACGCGCCTACAAGTTCTTCCGGCAAATCTCGAATGAATCCTACGGTATCAACAAAAATCACCTCCTTGTCATTGGGAAATCTCATCCTCCGACTGGAGGGATCAAGTGTTGCAAAAAGCTTGTTCTCAGCTAGAGTCTCACCTTTTGTAATTGTGTTTAGTAATGTAGATTTACCAGAGTTAGTATAGCCAACAATTGAGATCACTGGCACACCTCTTAACTGGCGCTTTTCCCGACGTAACCCCCGCTGCCTTGAAATTTTTTCAATTTTGCTCTCAAGATCAGAAATTCTGTCTCTAACTCTCCTCCTTGAAACTTCAAGTTTTGTTTCTCCTGGCCCCCTTCCTCCAATTCCACCAGTAAGCCTGCTTAATCCGGAATCACGATCACTCAAACGGGGAAGGCTGTATTTTAACTGAGCCAACTCTACCTGAAGACGTCCCTCTGCACTTTTTGCTCGCTGTGCAAATATATCGAGAATGAGCATACTTCGATCTAAAATCTTTAGTTCCGTAATCAAGGTAATTGCCCTCAATTGACTTGGGGAAAGCTCGCAATCAAAAATCAGCATATCGGCACCAAGATCCAGGGAACGAAGAACAAGTTCCTCAATTTTACCCTTACCAAGTACAGTCTTGGGATCAAGCCTTGAGCGCTTCTGAATAAAAGTATCGGCTATAGTAACACCTGCAGTTCGACTTAACTCACGAAGTTCATCCATTGAATAAGCCGCATCAGCCTGTGAACCAGTATAGACACCAACTAGTACAGCAGAGTCTTTTCTTACTTCCTTTACCTGACTTTCAAGATTTCTATGAGAACGTTCAAGTTCTGTGATAAATAGGGCAAAATCAAAATCGAGCCCAGAATATGAAGAATAATGCTCGCTAACTACCTCAGTCCTCCGCCCACCACGCTCCTGCTCACGAACAGAAAGATACGCAATAGATGTTGATGAAGGCATGCCCCTGTCAACGGCAATTATGGCAAGCAAATCAAGACGGAGCTTTTCAAGATCGGTTATAAAATCTGGGGCAACTTTAGGAGCAATAATAATGCCCTTCTTCCCAGGATTTTCTCTTGCTGCTTCCTTTGGGTAAATATGAACCCACTCAAGAACATCAGAGGGCATAAAAACAATCAGTCTTAGTCGCCTTAATCTGGACTCATCAAGCCTGTATCTCCCAAGGTCAGGAAGATATACTCGCTGCTTGGTACCAACAATCCCATACTCTATTCTTCCATCACGACCTAATAGAAGTGCTATTGGAACATCCAGATTGGTGCTTTCTTCTGCAAATCGCCTTGCGAGATCCGGATCGACAATATCACTTCCAGAGCTACGTTTCCTTAGTAATTTCTCTAACCTAATTCTTTCAGAACCGGAAAGATTTCTAGTTTCGCCTGCAAGCTTCACGAACGACCTTCAGTTGGGGATATTAAGGATGATGATTTTATTATCAGATTTGCTTCGCCAGGAAAATTTACACTAACCAAATTAACTCCAGAAAGTATGGAAGGACCCTGATTAAAAACAGGTTTACACTTGCAAAGGCGGCATTTTTCTGGCCCCGTAGAGTCCTGCGATGAATAGAAACTGATCTCAAGGCTCGTTATATAATGATCCTTGCCACATTCAGAACAGGTACGAAAAACTCCTGGATACCCTGCTCGTTTATAATCACCGGAGAAAAGTTTTTTGAAGATTCGTTTTATCATTAAGCCTCATTTATCCTCGCCTAGAACAGACATTCTTGTACCACTACTGGATAAATGATGCGAGAGCATACAAAAAATGTATTAGTTTCAATAAAATACGATCCTTTTGAAGCTCTTTATATATCTCTGCAGACTCTAGAGTAAATGGAGGTTATAGCTTATGACGTTTGATCACATTCTTCCACATATTTTCTCAACTCTAAGTCTGATTGAAATACAGATCGACGAAGTTCAAAATACTGATTTATCAAAGAACCTCCTAAAAGGTGAAATCAATGAATTATCGGATCTTTTAAGCGCAAAAAACAGACTTAAACAAACAGCAAACTATCTTCAGCTTTCAAATGCAAAAGGGGATACAATCGAAGCTCACAGACTAGTTCAGATTTTCTATGGCCTGGTCTGGATCATAAGACCAAGCCTTATGAAATTTCTAGAATTAAAAGAGGCCCTGAACAAAGGGACTATCCCTGTACCCAGTCGACTTGAAAGCGTATTAAGTGAAGTTTTTGAGCGAGAAAACGCTCACTAATTAAAACACAAAACAAAATCTTGAATCTTCTCCCCTTTTCTCAATAACGCCTAAGGGATTGTTAGAGATATCGTTAACAATAGTGAATCCTTCATCGTGATCCATGGCGGAAATAATGCTCATTTGACCTTGTTTAAATCTTGCTACTGAATCAGCATCTGAAAGTATACGGGAAGAATAGCCAAGCACCTCAGCAATATCATTCATTGATAAACACCAGGAATAATCTTTCATCTCATTTGAAAATAAACTAATATCGCTCCCCAACTCTTCCAATGAAACCGAATCTTCAAGAATAAATGGTCCTATAGAATCACGATGAATAGTTTCGGCAACTGCTCCCGTACCAAGTATCTCACCAATCTCCCGAGCAAAAGAGCGGACGTAAAACCCGCTTGATACCTTTATTTTATAGTACATACGATCCTGTTCTACAAAACGAAGATCAATAACATCAAGACTGACTTCCTTAGATTTCCTCTCCACATTCTCTCCACGGCGAACTCTCTTGTAGCTGCTCACGCCATTAATTTTTTTTGCGGACACAACAGGAGCTAATTGAGTACGCAAACCACCAAGTAAAGAAATAATTTTATTTATGTGAAAGGGCCATGTGCTTGAATCCTTAAGCATATCAGCGCCAATTTCCTCAAGCACATCTCCATAAATATCATCAGTGCTGGTTGAAAACCCAAGACGAATATAACCACTGTAAACTTTATCAAAATCAAGTAAATGAGACTGGAAGCGGGTAGCTGAACCAGTCAAAAGCAAAAGAAGGCCACTTGCTTCCTGGTCAAGCGTTCCTACGTGTCCCAGTTTAAGTTTTTTTTTATCAAGAAAGTTAATTGAAATAACCCGCTTTACATAAGATCCAAGACGGGTCGAAGAAATTCCAGAAGGTTTCTTAAGCAGAAGTAGTGCATTCATTTTTGATAAACTCATCAATGTGAGATTCAATAAGTTTACTTACTTCTTCCTGAGTTCCATCAACAGAGAAACCCGAAGCAGCAGCATGCCCACCTCCACCGAACCTTGCAGCAAACGCACTTACATCAAGTGTTATTTTTTTGGATCTTATACTTGCCTTCCATTTGCCAGGAGATTTTTCTCTAATAAACAAGGCCACATCCACTCCATCTATAGCCCTTGCAATATCAATTATCCCCTCACTGTCATCAGGCAGGCAACCTGCAGAAATACGCATTGACTCTGTAAGCCAAAGAGTTGCAACCCTTCCGGAATTAGTTACTTTTAAAGTATCAAGAACCTTTCCACGAAGCTGGATTACCCTTAATGGCTCGCGAAAATAAAGAAGATCCGCAAGAAAAGATGGGTTTGCACCATAGGTCAAAAGGCTTGCACAAGACACTAAAGCAACTGCAGAAGTATTACTGTACCTGAAAGATCCGGTATCATCCATTATTCCTGCATAAAGAAGATTTGCCACATCAGAATTTATTGGCAAGGAAAGAGACTGAATAAGATTAAAAATCATAATCGCTGTTGCTGCAGTATCACCTTCCACCCAATTAAAATTACCCCACAGCTCATTGGATATGTGATGGTCTATATTAATTACAAAATCAGCATTATCAAAGAGCTTATCTGCATCATCACCAAGTCTTTTTTTTGTAGCACAGTCAACAACAATCAGAAGATATCCCGGCTTTGGACACTCATGGACAACATGCTCACTGGACAGGAGCTTGCCCAGTTTATCTGAAATGGTTTCAGGAAGGTAGACCCTTGCTTCTTTACCTGCAGCAGAAAGCGCAATACATAAGCTACCGGAAGAACCTATAGCATCTGCATCAGGTGAGATATGAGTAGCAAGCACAACTCTTGTTGCTTCGTTTATTTTTTTCTGAATCGAATCAAGGCATGACTCTTTTTCCAAAACATTTCCCTGTTTTGATATTTCTATTCTTTACTACCAGATAGCTCAATTTGAGGGGTATTACCGGATTCCATCATTGATTCCCCAACAACAGATTTACTATCGCTCCGCTCCAAAGTAGAAGATCCTGCCAAATCCTTCCTTCTTGCTTCACGAAGGAGTGATTCTATATGCTCTGACATATAAGGTGTTTTATCGAAACGAAACTTGAGAGCAGGAACATAGCGAAGACCTAACTCCTCAGCTATTCTCTTTTTCAGATAAGGAGTTACAGCAACAAGAGCCCTGTCGGTAACATCATCAGACATTTCCTCGGCCGCACCCACTGCTTTACACCAGAATATGGTCGCATACTTAAGATCCTTGCTGACTTCAGCACTGGTAACGGTAATATATGAAAATAGAGGGTCTTCAATAAGCATTAGTTCAGATGCAATGAAAGAGCGAATTAGCTCCTCAACTCTGGCTTTTCTGTGTGACGTGCCCATATTATTGTTACTGCTTTACTCTTTTGACTTAAAAGTTGATCATTCCAAAACTAATTTATGAAAGGCTGTTTAACTTCCTCAACTTTAAACACCTCAATAATGTCTCCATCCTTGATGTCACTGTAACCTTCAATTGCTATACCGCATTCATATCCAGCCTGAACCTCTCTTACATCATCCTTGAAACGCTTAAGACTTGACATTTTGCCCTCATGCACAATAACTCCATCCCTAAGAAGCCTGACCTGGGCATTTCTTGCTATAGTTCCATCAAGTACATAGGAACCGGCAACAGTTCCCTGACGAGGGACCCGAAATGTCTGTCTAACCTCAACCCGACCAAGAAGTTTTTCCTGGAACTTGGGCGCCATACGACCATGAAGAGCATCCTTGACAGCATCAACAATCTCATAAATTACCCTGGACTGAAGAGTCGGAATACCTTCCGTTTCAATAATATGAAGAGCCCTGTTATCAGGTCGAACATTAAAAGCGACAATAATTGCATTTGAAGCAAGAGCCAGTTGTGTATCGTTTTCACTTACTGCACCCACTCCCTTATGAATAACTTTAACCTGTATTTCATCATTACTAAGATTCATAAGACTACCAACAACAGCATCTAGAGAACCCTGCACATCAACTTTAACAATTAAAGGTAAATCTTTCTTTTCTGCGGAAGTAGTTACTATTTCAGAAAATCGTTCCATTGTAAGAGGCATACCCATACCAGCCGATACACTGGCAAGAGCAAGTTCTTTCTTTCGTTTTCTCTGTTCACGTTCTTCAGCAATAAACTTGGATTGCGCCTCATTAAGTGTAACAGTAAAGTCATCACCAGCTTCTGCAGTTGATGATGCCCCTATCACTTCAACGGGAATTGAGGGTCCGGCCTCCTCAATAGCTCTTCCGTCATCTGCAATCAAAGCTCTAACCCTTCCATGAATAGCCCCGGCAACAAATGTATCGCCTTTTCTCAAAGTTCCGTTCTGTACCAAAACAGTTAATACCGGCCCTCGCCCCTTATCAACTTTAGATTCAATAATTGCACCAAGTGCGGGCCTGTCTGGATTAGCTGTTAACTCCAGAACTTCAGCCTGCAAGTGAAGTGTCTCAAGAAGCTCATCAACGCCCTGACCAGTCATCGCAGACAACTTTACAACAAGAGTATCCCCCCCCCAGTCCTCAGGAACCAGACCATGTTCAGATAATTGATTAATCACCTTATCAGGGTTAATTCCTTCTTTATCCATTTTATTTACTGCAACTATTATTGGAACACCTGCTGCCTTAGCGTGGTTAATTGCTTCTATTGTCTGAGGCATTACACCATCATCAGCGGCTACAACAAGCACAACAATATCCGTTACTTTTGCTCCACGACCTCGCATGGCAGTGAACGCTTCATGTCCGGGTGTATCAAGGAAAGTAACCGATCCTCCAGATGGAAGAGCAACATTATACGCACCGATATGCTGTGTTATTCCACCAGCTTCAGATACAGTTACAGATGTTTTTCTTATTGCATCAAGAAGAGAAGTTTTACCATGATCAACGTGGCCCATGACAGTAATAACCGGAGGTCTTAAAATCAAGGACGTTGCATCGTCCACTTTATTAAGAACTTCAAACATGCTCTCAATACTGTTCTCTGTATTCTGGGTTTCAAATCCAAATGTTTCGGCAATTACAGTTGCTGTTTCAAAATCAAGAAGCTGGTTAATACTAGCCATTGTTCCAAGCTTCATAAGCTCGGAAATAACCTGAGATGCTTTAACACCCATCTGATGGGCCATTTCTCCAACAGTAACCTCGCCATCAATCTTGATTGGTTTCTTACCGGCACGTGCTGCTATGGCTTCAGCACTAAGAGGATCCAATTTACCCTTTTTGGACCTCTTATCCTTTCTGGATCTGAAAAAATCCCGATCTCCTTCATAATCAAGCAAATCACTTTTAGAAAGAACCTGTTTTTTCTTGCTCTTTCTGGAATCAAGTTTTCCCAGTTCTTTATCAGGCTCATGGACAACCATGCCCTTCTTGCCCTTTTTTCGGGAAGCTTTAGTCTCTTCCAAATCCGAGGTAACAGAAGTTGATACACTTCCATTACTAACTCCAGCAGATGTACTGTCTTTTGATACTCCAGATGGCTTTCTAAGGACTGGTCGACTTGGCAGTTCGATCTTTCCAAGAATTTTTGGAGCACGAACATCCAGCCTTTTTCTTAAAGCACTAATGTCTTCTGTCCCGTCTTCCAAAATCAAATCAGCCTGAAGATCAGAATCATCATCTGAAAAATCACTTTCGGAACTGCCTTGAGACTTCTTACGAGGAGTACTGATACCTGATTCATCAACAGACTGATCCAAACCCTCATAATCACGAAAAGTATCTGATTCGCTGCTTTCTTTCTCCAAACTATCAGGGACAGAACTATCGTTGAACACCTGGTGTCGTAACTGATTAAATCTTTCATCAAGAGATGAAGTTGCAGAATCATCATGTGAAAAACTTCTTTCCTGAGCACTACCCCCCTTCAATTCACCTAACTCTCCCTTTAGAGAGGAAGAGAACTCAGCCGTTTTATTAACAAAAGTATTATCTATATCAGATAGTTCAGAGGCGACTTCAGGCTCATCTGATTCTCGCTTTCGTCTTCTGATAACATTCCCACTAACCCGCTTTTCAGTGACAACACCTCCGTCAACACGAACTTCGCGCTCAGTATCAACTTCTCCCACGGCAGTTCTTATAAGGTGCCTGCGAACCTTATCTGCCTCCATATCACTAAGGACATTTGAGTGCGATGTCTTCCCATCAATACCAAGCTGCTTGCATAGTTCCAGCACAATCTTGTTTTCAACATTAAGTTCTTTAGCAAGCTCGTAAATTCTAATCTTTGACATACAATAATTCTCTAAACTAACGGACCAAATTCCCTAAGCCCTACAATAATTTTATGGAATATCGGAACCACTAAAGCCGAATTCCCCTTGTCCTGCCGGAGCCTTTCCGGTTACCACCACCCTTTCTGGTATTTCCCTTACCTGAGTTGATTCCTTCATGACTCGAATCAAAATCAGAGGGTAACCCGGAAGATAAAACACCAGTAGAAAGTATCTCATAAGCCTTTTGATAAACATCTCTTAGTAACAACTTGCGAGAAGTTATATTTTTCAAGGCAACCTCTTTTACAAAACCTGGAAATTGCTTTTCAGCGAAAGTTCGATCCCATATTAAAGATCGATCAAAAATTTCCTCACCCACAAGAGTTTGGCCATCAACTTTTCTTACCTTTAAGCCTAATACCCTTAACACAGCCCGATATAAGCACTCGGAAAAAACCTTACTGCCTAAACAGGAGTATTCAGGATGAACATACCAACCTCTTCCTGATTCAGACTGTAAAAAATCAAATACCAAGTCTGATTTCTCCTTTCCTTTTCTCAAAACCATTCGTAACAAACCGCTCTTTTGTGAACTTTTTCCACAAACAACACATTTCCGAAAAGGTCTCTTGTCAGGCAAAATTCCGGTTTCCAAATTATCTAGGGACAGTAAAGGTTTTGCACCTCTAATATCCCTCTTTTTAAAATCCAGTTTACCCACCAGTTATTTCCAAAAAATCAAACCAGTCTATCAACCAGTAACACCAGAGGTAGACAAAGGACGTTGCACTCTGAGAAATGCTTCAGTTGCAGCACAGACCACCTCTGCTTCTTCAGGCCTTAGCCCGGCTTGCTCTACCAACTCATCTGGCCCAAGAGGAGCAATACTCTGAATTGAATCAAACCCGTTATCTATGAGCATTTCCCTGACTTCTTCAGGCAGAATAAGCTGATCAATATCTGTCATCTTGCGGTTCCCATGAGCATCAATCTCTGGCGCAAGCAGACTTTCTTCTTCGGCAAGTTTCTGGGCTGCCTGGAGAATTTGAGATGCTCTTCCAGGCTCAAGACCTTCAATTGCAATCAAATCATCCAAAGATGCCTGAGAAACCTCATAGACACTTCTGTAGCCTTCCTGATAAAGCAGTTCCGACTCAACAATACCTATGCCCTCAATTGACTCAAGTGCGGCCCTGGCTCTCTTGGATTCCTCCTCAGCGATAGACTCACTTCGAACATCAATTCTCCAACCAGTAAGCTTGGTAGCAAGTTTTACGTTCTGACCTCTCCTTCCGATTGCCAGAGAGAGCTGCTCATCTGCCACAACTACCTCCATCGAATGTTCGTCTTCGTCCACAATCACACGAACAACATCAGCAGGACTAAGCGCTCTTGCAACAAAGCTTGGCGCATCAGGTGTCCAGGTTACAATATCTATCTTTTCACCGCGAAGCTCTGAAACAACTGACTGAACCCGGGTTCCCTTGACACCCACACAAGCTCCTACGGGATCAATATTGGGATCAGTGGAATAAACAGCAATTTTGGCCCTTTCACCCGGTTCTCGCGAAACACTCTTTATTTCAATAATATTCTCGCCAATTTCAGGAACTGCCGCTTCGAATAATTTTCTCATAAACTCAGGATGACTTCGGGTTAGAACCACCTGGGGGCCACGGCTTATAGGGTAAATATCAAGTATCATTGCCCTGATTCTGTCACCCTGACGATACCTTTCTTTTTGCATCTGCTCTCGAAATGGAAGAATAGCATCAGTACGGCCCAGATTTACAATCAGGTTACCCTTTTCAAATCGCTGCACGATTCCACTTACAATTTCTCCCTTCCTGTCCTTGTACTCGGAATAGATTATGTCCCTCTCTGCATCGCGTAACTTTTGACTAATAACCTGCTTTGCAGTCTGGGCAGCAATACGGCCAAGAACCGTACTGTCAAGCTTTTTTCCAATCTCGTCGCCCACTTCGCAATCCGGATCAAAAGTCTTTCTGGCCTCAGCAAGTACAACCTGAGTTGCAGGATCATCAATATGGGATTTTTCTGCTACAACAGTCTTGAATTCATGAACTTCGATTTCACCTATTTCGGCATTATAGGTAGCTTCCAGATTCAGATTATGCCCGAAGTGCTTCTTAGCTGCACTTAACACAGCCGATTCCAGAGCATCAATCAAAGTTTGCTTGTTAATACCCTTATCACGACCAACCTGACTTATAATCTGGTCAAGATCAAACTTAATTCCCATTATCGTGCTCCCCGCTTTATTTTACCAGACCTTAATTTATCCATGCTTTTCAACATAATTTATTCCCTAAGGTTAAAACACCAAACCAGTTAACTAAAAATCAATCTGAGCCTTTCTGATATCGGCCAATCTAAACTCACCTGCTGGACTGGAATCAGAATCTTTCACAGTCAAAACTCCATCATTTAAACTCTCAAGCACCCCCGCCACAACACCCCCTTCTATCCAGAGTTTCACCCTGGAACCAACAGCATCAAGGAAATGATGCAAAAGACGAAGCTCGCGATCAAGACCAGGCGAAGACACTTCCAGCTCAGGCTCAGAAGTTACGCCAAGCTCTAAACCATCAACGACAAAAGCATGCATAAGTCTTCTGCAAAGACCGACGCACTCATCTATACTCACACCCGATCCTTTTTTTTCAGAATCTTCCTTGTTCTTGTCTACAAAAATTCTAAGAAGATTAGGTCGGGGTCTGGCTATATCATAAAGACGAAGCTTTTCATCCACTACCTGGCTCTCAATAAATGACCAGAGACTCTCTCCAGGATTAACAAAATTTTTACTAACTACTGCCATAGAAATTCACTGCTATAAAAAAATCCGCAATCTTAAATCAATAAAACATAAGATATTCAAAACAAAAAACCATAACACCCACAACCTGAGCCCTCTCACCAAACACACCACCATGTTAAGAAAATAAAAAGAAGACCGTGATACAATCTACTGCAGTCAGTACTGCCATAAAAATCCACAGTAGAAAGCCCCACAACAGAAATCCACAACAGAAATCCACAGTAGAAAGCCACAGTAGAAAGCCA
>DAOLCO010000024.1:41087-50971 GCA_035327825.1 Oligoflexia bacterium
CCACAACAGAAATCCACAACAGAAATCCACAGTAGAAAGCCACAGTAGAAAGCCAAAAAAGCAGCAAAAGTTGCATGAATACAACTGCTGAATCAGGATCCAGGAATAAAAACCTATACCCGGATGCTCATGCGGAATTACAGAAACCAGAACCTCAGAAGTGCTGGTTAGTATCACACAACAACAATAAATTCAATAATCAAGAAGATTAAACATACACTAAATTACAGCAACTAATTTTTAAAAAAGCATAATATATTTAAAGGGTTGACAATTCATAAAAAATTATGTGGGTACAAACCTTAGATCCATAACCTCATATTCCTTTTCGCCAGAAGGTAGTTTGACCTTTGCCAGGTCTCCAACTTCTTTTCCAATTAGTGCTCTGGCGAGTGGACTTTGGAACGAAATCAGTCCCTTTTCAACATCAGCTTCATCTTCACCAACTATGGTAATAGTTCGCTTGTCACCAGAGTCAGCATCTTCAAGTTCAACTGTAGCACCAAAGATTACCTTAGTGCCAGAAAGAGTGGAGATATCTACTACCTGAGCAGTAGCAACCTTTCCCTCGATATCCCTGATTCTTGCTTCTAACATCCCCTGAGCTTCCTTTGCGGCATCGTACTCGGCATTCTCGGATAGATCACCATGCGCCCTCGCAATTTCAATTGCCTTGGAAGCCTTTGGTCTTTCTATTCCTTTTAAACGCTGAAGCTCCTCCTTTAAAAACTCATAGCTCTTATTTGTCATAGGACTTTTCATGTGAATCACCTGAAAGTTTTGTAAATAAATTACAATTTAAAGCAAAAATAGTGATAATTTAATCAGGGTTGGATACTTCAATAAAAGAATGAAATCAAACTATAAAAGAAACTAAAAGCTAGAAAAACGACTTATCCGGACTACCTATTATTTCAGACATAAAAGAAGGAGTTAACAAAAAAACCAAATTGATTATTATCTACAGGCTTCTCCTTTTTTTGCCATTACTATTGGGATCCCATTCACGAGCTTGTTTAAGAATTTTCTTGATTGAATCATTTCTTCGCTCCATCTCTTCCCATTTAGCCCGGTCAAAGTTCTTTTTGGGAATTCTAACTACATCAGGTTCGCGTTCTAAATCATCAACAGCGCTCATTGTATTATTACCAAATGGCTCCTTGAGTTGATACTGTGGTTCAGGTCTTTCACATGCCGAAACAGAAATAAGCATGAGAATAAGGGCAATCAAGAGCATTTGAGCTCCCGCAAACGGAAGACTGATAAACGCTCTTTTTTGAATTATAAGAAAAGAACCCGGACCAGCCACACAATTTCCTTAAAACTTACTTCACTTGATTAATACAACCAGCTACTTACAAGTTATGATAGAGATCCCCAAAGATGAATCACGGGATTGATTCGACCAAGACAAGTTATTGATTATACTAGATTAAAAGCACTTCCTAATCAAAACATCACAGATTGCATCCAAAACATGGTACCTGCATCTAAAAAGTGGTACAATTTACTGAAGATGTAATTACCCCATGAGTATTTCAAACCTTGAAGATCATTATAGAAAAATACTTGGTTCTCCGGAGCCGGGAAACCTTGTCGATCTTGAAAGAAAATACAAGCAGTGTGCAAACGAATTTCGAAATGTAAAAGAAGCTGACGGACTTCATATATCTGCTATTCAGCAAAATGGAGAAGTCAACAATGCCTATCTGTATCTTAAAGCCCTCTGGTCCATAGACCAGCGAAAGCGGACAAAAAAAGATATCCTTAAGCCCTTTACCTTAAAAGCGTCTCTCGAGAAATTTACTCTGGCATCGATTCATCGATCACTGAAATCCCTGATAAAAGCGGCAACAATAGTTGTTCTAATTACATTAGGTCTGCAATTTATCGGATTTGTCATTGAAGCACCAAATATTATGGAGAAGAATAGAATTCAAAAAATAAATAATTCAATAAAATCCGAACCAATAATAAAAAAAACAATGGCTAAACACAGACTTTCAAGTAATCTGAATTTAACTTCCCGGTCAGAAATTTCAAAAAGACTTATACAACCAGAAATTGTCAAAGCTGCAAGAAACTGTGACTACTCAAACCTTCATGAAATCATTACAACTGGTGAGGGTGTCAACATCTCAAATTATGCTGGAGAGACTGCGCTTCATTGGGCAGCACGAATCAATTGCAGAAAGGTAACAAGTATGCTTTTAAGACATGGTGCAAATCCCTCAATAAGGGATCACAGCGGGAAAACATCCTTCGATTGGGCAAGAGATGCGGGGCACCTAGATCTTTTAGCGGTTCTTGAGAAGAGAAAAGGTCATTAACCTGTATCCAGAACTCCTAGTTGGTCTTAAAAAAAATCGTCTTATGAGGGTTACCATTTCTCTCATAAGTAAAACTAAGCTCTGGTTCTCCTGAAAATAACTTTCCAAAATTGACAAGATCTTGCTCCCGTTTAAGTTTTATTTTACCAACCGCAGTTAAAATATCACCGATCTGAAGGCCCATTGATTTTGCAAGTGGCGTAAGCTGAACAATCTCAAGACCAATAGCTGATCCTCTAGAGTCAAATACCCTTTTCACATTAAGTGAGGGCACCCTGGGATTTGCCCCAGTACCAAAAACTGAAACTACATCTGATTCCCTGATCCTTATTCTTTGAATCAATCTTGATTCGGGATTATTAACCTTCTTGCCATCAGTCTCCACAGAAACCTTGAATTCATTATCAGAAAAACGGGGCATTTTTGTATTTGCTGAAGAACGCCTGGAAGACGATAAAGATGTACAAGAAGAAGATAATATGAAGAATAAAAGCAACAAAATAACGGCAAAACCTTGAAGGCTTCGCCTAAAAAAAACATGCCTAAATTTGTGCTGTCTGATTCTAATACTTATAGGTTTATTTGAAAAGTATCCATTGCTCATGATTTGAGCATACAGAAATGCGGGCAACTTTAGCAATACTTTTTCGCAAAATGCAAATATCATTTTTGATCATGGATATGCCTTTAAGCGAACATCTCCAACCTTTACCGAGCTGAACTCTCCCTCCTCTCGAACTCGCCTGTTAACATACACAGTATAACTTCCGGCACTTATCTTGCTGAAACTGACTTCACCAGCAGATCCACTGAGCACACTTCCGACAAGCTTGTTATCAGAGTTAGAAACAAGAGAGACCATGAACGCATCAAGTGGATCTCCCAGACTTGAAAGGAAAACATAAACAATAGCTGACTGATTTTTTCTTAATTTAACACTGTGAGTCTCGCCCGATGTGGGTATATAAATCTCAACTTTATCTGATATTTCCTTATCGTCTTTCTGTTTTTCAGTAGAAATTTGCCCTGTTTTACCTGAAACAGCGGGGCTATTTCTTGCTCCACTTGCTAAAGGCTCTGCACTTAATTCAAAGTAAGATATAAGCAACATAAGAACTATAAAACCTGTCATTCTCCGCAAGATCATTTTAATGCCCTCCTCCTTCAGGTTTTTTTTCAGAAGCTCCGGCAGGAGCAGCTTTCGCTGCAAACTTCTTCTTTTCATAGCGAGAAGGTGGTTCGAACTCTCCTTCGACAAGAAATACTTCATCAGCAACGATAACACCATGCTTAATAAACACCCTGACAGCAACTCTTGCTCCTTCAATCATTGCCTGTGGACGGACTCTTCTCCGTTTACCAACAGATGCCCGGGTTACAATTGTTTTTTTATCTATGTAAATAAACATTCTAGGTAACTCAACATCACGAGGCTTGAAATATAAATAACGCAGATCTGCATCCAGAGAGAGAATATTACCAATAAGCACGCCCTTATAGGATTCTCCGGTTTTATCACGGAAAAAATCGGCAAAAGACTTGAGAAGTCTGGCCTGCGAACGTACTTCGTCTTCAGTTGTATAGATCGGAACTGAAGACGATGAATAGTCAAGTGTACCAGAAGTATCTTCTGCCAGAACCAGGTTAGCAAAAAAGATTAAAACCAGGGGTATTATTATGGGAAAACTTTTTCGCTTTATTACTGATATCAAGTCCTACTCCTTATGGCTTGGATCAGTCCACTTCCTTACTGCCGTTGGTTCCTCTGAGTTATTCTCTACAAAAGTATAATACAGGTAGGCAACAACGAGAAATCCCAGAATTATTGCCAAAATAGTAATCAAGTAAATCATACTTACCTAGTCAACCAGGAACGACGAGCTGAGCCCAAGTTCATTAACAAGTCTTGAACGAAGACGTTTTTTAACTTCACCTGAATTAGATTCTTTATTGAATCCAGAATTAAGACTGGAAGATATTTCCTTCAAGTGTTGATGCTCTTCCATTATTCTTTGACATTCAGGACATTCGCTCACATGCTTCACCACGCGCATGCCGGTTACCTGGTCAAGCTCCCCATCGAGTAGTTCAATGATTCTATTTTCAGACTGCTCACAACTCAATTTAGAATTCCCCATATTATCCCTTTCTAACCTCTCCCGCCAATTAAACGCAGCAGCCCCTTCACAATAATGTCCTGATCCATTTACTTCCTGAATAAACGGCAGCCATTGATAATCTCTATAGGATTTTGATGCAGACATGCCTCTTCGCGCTTTGAATTCTACCAGCTGACCCATGCTTTTCTTGCTCCTGTTACAATGTTGTTACAAGGATAAGATACATTTCTGTTACAAAAAGTTTCAAAGATGTTGAATATTATTTATTATCAGTAAAATCAATATGTTATAAAAGGATACTGCTGGTTTTCGTCATATTTTTGTAACATGTGGACTAGAAATAATGGACTCAAAAAAAGCAATTTAAAATCAAAAGTAAACAATAAAGTCATTAATATTACCGCTATTCATATTTCAATTAGAAACTAGAAGGTCTTGCTTTTTTGAGGTTTTCAGGGATATGCTTTGAGATCGTGGATTAAGTTTTTTTAAAAATTTAATGCTGTACTAAAATCACATTCCATCCAAATTGCTCAAATGTATTTTATTTCCTAGTGTTTATATTAAGGGGTTGTTTTGAAGAAGAAAGATAAAGATAAGTTAAGAAATATACTTCTGGACGAACGTGCCAAAATCATTCAACACCTTTTTCGTGTTGAAGAGGCCTCAGAAGGGGCGCTTTCCGAGCTTAAGGGCGATGATGTAGATTTAGCCTCTATTGAGTACTCTCAGGCTGCTCTTACAAAACTTGGCTCAAGGGAGCAGAAATACCTAAAGAAGATCGAATACGCTCTCTCCAAGTTTGATGATGATACTTATGGCATTTGTGAACTTACTGGAGAGCCTATCCCTGTTGAGCGTTTACTTGCCAGACCAGTGGCACGCTATACAGTAGAAGCCCAGACCGAGCTTGAAAGAAAAGAACGTGGATACCGTGATCCGGATGACATCGAAGATGACGAGCTCTTCCCTGATTCAACAGATGACAAACTGGATTAGATAAAGTCTACTGGATACCAATATTTCTTCTAGTTAACCCGTCGCTTTAACGAAGTCTTTGTGTCAGCGTTTTATCTAAAAATAAGTAATAGACCGATAACAATAATTGAAAGCAAATAGACCCCGATAGCTTGCCTGTCACTGTAGTCCTTTCTGTTAATCAGGTATAACTCAAGAACTGAAAAGGTGGCCACAACTGGGATAAATAATGGTTTTTTTATCAATAAATATCCCCAGACATAGGTACCTACGATGAATAAACTTATAACATGTTTCGCACGACGAAGACCAAGAACTGAGGGCAAAGTCATAATCCCTGCCGCTTTGTCCCCGGCATAATCTTTAATATCAATCAGGTTTGCCGCCAAAGTAAAACTGACAACAATAAACCATCCAATTCTGCCTGGAAAGGTAAGCATAGAGCTGTTGGTGACAAAGGTTAATCCGAGCACAGTCATAATAAAAGTGTTAATACCAATGGCCATCTTTGATAGTATAGGCACACGCTTTAAGCGAAGGGGTGGCATTGAGTATACAAAGTACACTGAAATAAAAACTAGAATGAGATAACTTGCACGTTTATCAACAACCAATGAAGTAAAAAAAGCAAGAACAAGGAAAAACCAAGAAATACGCTGATAAAGTGCCGGGTCAATGGTACCAGCAACAAGGGGTCGGTCAGTATTTGAGATTCGGTCAATTTCAATATCAGCTATATTGTTTGTCATTACTGAAAAGACCCACGCAAAAGCAACAGAAAGGGGTAAAAGTATAAAGCCGACTACTGGCACTGTATTATTCATATTTGGCATTCCAAGCATTACTCCAAGTACAAAGAAGCCAAGATAGTGCAGAAGTCTAAATAGTCGAATGTCACCAATAAGTATCAGAAAAATATAAGGAGAGGCCCTGTAAGAAAGAAAAACCCCAAGCAAGAGAGAGAGAAGAGTATATATATGTATAAAAAGTGGCTGTGTGTATTTGGCAAAATAAGGAATCAATGAGCCAATGGCACCTGTAACATAAGGAAAAGCGAGGTAAGTGAAAATCACAGTATAAAGTGCGATCACTCCTACAAGTGTGCGGATATGCGATTTTGTTTTTAGAAAAATGAAAAATGCTGAAAACACAAGTACGATAGCAATCTCAATTCGTATTCCAGGGGTAATGCCAATAAGGCCACCTCCATTCATAGGAGTTCCTACTGGCCTGAAATCACCAAAGAACGTAAAGTAACGAAGCAAAATATCTTCATGAACACCAGGAAGAAGATAAGACATGCTATACCGCTTTCCCCTAAGTATTATTAAATCAGCAAGAGGTGCGATAATAAGAAAAATAAAGGATGAAAAAACAACCCGTATAAGTTTAACGACTTGCTCTTTTATCAAAAAGTGAAAAAGTGCAACGATGGATAAAGCAACAGTGAGATAAAAGAGGGTATAGTGCACGTATGGATATGGATCCACACCAAGACCAGTGGCGTACCCCTCAAAAATATTTCTGATTATTACAACAGCCAGGAAAGTGGTAAATACCATCGTTAAAGGTGTGCGCGGATCTTCAAGTGCTGAGACAAGACGCTGCATTTTTTCAAGGATCAATCCGGAAAAATGAAAGTGTGGCATGATCACACTATACACAATGACCTGCTTCCTGACTACTTGCGTTATTTCAATGGCCAACAGGACTTTGAATTATGTTTTTATCTTAACAAATCTTCATGATTTTTTAAGTTCTTTTGACAAAAACATGCCTTACTAAAGACAGGTGTAGAGAGCGCATTGAGTTTTTATTAAAATATAAAAAAACTGATCAGATATAAAGAAGGAATAGCAGCATCTTTATTTGCCAGACTGCTACTCCATATATCAAGACAAATATCGCTCAGGGAGATTAACCAACTAACACCTTAAGCGCCTTTAGTTACTAGATTCATCTCAAAAAAACTCAGATGATGAGAGAGCTTGTAAAGTGGTACAATTATCAGGTGAATGAAAATGCCCTTCATCCGCTGCTTCTTATTGGTATTTTTATTAACGTCTTTTTAGCAATTCACCCGTTTCGCGATGCAAATGGGAGGCTGTCCCGAATTATTACTACTTTGTTGCTGCTGCGTTCCGGCTATTCCTACGTACCCTATAGCTCAATGGAAACAGTGATTGAAAATAATAAGGAAGCATATTATATGGCACTTCGCCGAACACAACAAACTATTCACACAGAGAATCAAAACTGGGAACCGTGGCTCATTTTCTTTCTAAGAACGATGTTAAAGCAAATAGAAAACCTTTCAGACAAATTACTAAAAGAGCGATTTTTACGGGATACCCTTCCATCTCTTTCTCGTAAAATTCTTGAAATGGTTCAAACACGTAGTGAAGTAACGGTGCGTGAAATTGAATCAATAACTAAAGCAAATCGCAATACTATTAAAGCTTATCTTACGAGACTTACAAATCAGGAGTATCTTATAAAGGCAGGTAAAGGTCGCGGTGTCCGGTATTTTCCAAAAAAATAGAAGTAAACTCTGCTTATGCACGAGGGCCCACGCACCTTACCCTCAATAACATATTTCAGCGCGTAGGATTTGGATTGGCACTGAGAATAATTGAGATAGGAAAAGGCGAACGCACCGAAGTCGAGCGTTCGCAGCAGTAGAAAACCTTGGGGCGATTTGTCTGACATTCCCCTTAGGGAATCAGGAATGGAGTTATGTCAGACTTATGTGGCTTCTTTGAATCTTCATTCGCACTCTCAGAAAATAGGCTTTCGTAAGAGTCCACAATTGAACTTATTTCTATTGTCCATAGGTGCTGGTTCTCAGATTTATAGCTGTTTTGAAAGTTGCGGTTCGCTTGCCCTTCTGGAAACCCGTATCGGTGGTAATAACCACCGATACGACGGCCATAATAATCAAGGCGACTTTCAAGATTTTTATAGCGATTAATGGTTTCTGTGATTCCATCACGCTTAGCTAAGCCGTACATACCTCTCCCAGTGTACTGACGAGGATATTGATCGTTGTAATAATTAGCAGAATCTTGCCTAACCTGATTTGAACGAGCAACGATCACTTTTTTGTATTCAGTGGAACGATCAATGCGATAGATTGTTCCTTGAATTCCTGGCGGCAAACCTTGATTGCTTCCGTCAAGCGTTACAATCCCACTGCGAATATTGATTTTTTTCAGCCCAATCACTCCGAGATCTACAAAACCAACTTCCTGTTGTCTGTCTGTGCTGATTCGGTGGAGTTTTGCTTTTTCTATGCTGATAGGAGTTCCACTCAAATCAACAAGTTTTTCATTAACTTTGTAAACAAAGACCGCGCCACCATATGGTGTCTCCATAATAACTCGGGGGGCAGTGCTCTCTGTTAAATTCTCCTGGGCTATTGCCCTGGGAGTTAACACGCAGAAAATTGCAATCAGAAGTAAACGCGACATCTGAAATCTCCTTTATGAGTTGATGTCTCTAAGGTTTATCCATTCTAGCACCATGCCAAAACCAGAAATAAAACCTTAGATCTTTATCTAAGGTTTTGAAAATTATAATTAAATTGAATTTTTAAAGAACCGTGTTGTCTAGTTATGAGGAATTTCTTTTGGAAAGTGCCTAATATTATTCCAAAAGTAACAAAATTGTTCTCATATAAAAAATTAAAAGCCTCAACCACCTTCTTTTATCTTTCGTATTTCTTCTGGACTAACGCTAAAAAATCCCTATCATTAGCAACTTAGATCTAAAAAATAGTTGTTGACTTTTATTTTACTAAAAGCCTCTTCTCCATTCAAAACTTAAAACCCATTAAAGAAAGTACCAACAACGCTTCAGTTTAGCGGGCGCGGTACGCGCTCCGTCAAAACCGTATTGTTACCTCGAAAATCCTGGTAGCATTAAGTAGAATCTACGTAATTACGCGTTTTTTAAATTAAACCACAGAGCAACCGAAGCAACCAGAGAGGTTTATTTAAACAAAAAGCGGGGGCGGTGTTTGGCAAATATGGAGTACAAGGTTGGTCGCGGTTGCGATCCAAATAGGTGGGCGGCCTTGTCTAAGGTAGACCAAGACTATCCGGCTTATGATTCTAACCCAGTCCCGTTTCCTCTTACTCTGGTTGCTCCGGTTGCTCCGGTTGCTCTGTGGTTTTTTCCCAAACCATCCCAGAATAGAACTTACAAAAGAGAGGTAACACCAGATAATTAAAAATTCTTATCCTTGCCCGAAACATCTCCTCTATTTCTGCGATAATTAAATGAAAACACATACGAGAACCTAAGAAGAAAACTCAATCAAATAAAAACACCATCCCCCCCATGAAACAATCCCAACCCCTTCGCATTGATTACCCTGAAGGGACCAGCTCATTCATCACCAGAAGATTCAGAAACTCTCAGCTCTGTTATGCAAATAACCCAAAACTGGAAAAGC
>DAOLCO010000025.1:0-8476 GCA_035327825.1 Oligoflexia bacterium
AACGTAAGAAATCCAGGGTGCCTGTCAGATCATATAGTGCGCACTACACTTAAATCATTGCTAATAGCGTTCGGGCAGGCTTGCGCCTGGAGGATTTTTTATTTTTTCCTCAGAGCCCCTCGGCTCTCTCAACCAAATGTATATAACTTTATTCCTTTTAGTATTTGCATGAACAGAATAAGAGCCCCAAGGGGAAGAATGAATCAGGTATTTAGTTCGACAGTTAAGTAATCATCTCTGAAAAGAGACTGCTACATACGTTATGCAACAGTCTCAAAGAATCGTTTTCAGGGGTTACCCGAGGTTGCGCTTGTCAATCACAACTGTCTATGCCTTTATAATTTTCTTCATTGCCCAAATCAAAAGCGCTGGGCAGGTCTATTTGTAAATCTTCAGCTATATCGTCCAAATGATCTATCAATTTGCGTATTAGTTTATCATCGAAAACTTTGAGTATTTCCATCCCTTCTAAGCAGTTCTTAACAGTTTGTAGTTTTTGCATTGTATCTATTTTTAATTCTATTTTGTTTTCCATGTTTTCTTCTCCTAGTTGATTAAGGTAGTTAATTTTAAAATTAATACCTTTCTAGGCCGCGCCGATGAGCGTTTCCCCGCGAGTTAAAGGGGGTAAGATTGAGTCAAGGTAAAAAAGTGGAGGGGAATCACCCAGTCTGCTCAAACGAAGTGCGGAAGATAGGGGATACCGCTTTTTTACCTTGATGCAAGGAGGGGGTTTACCCCCTTAAGATTTGGAGATTTAAGAGAGAGAAGCTGTCCAGAACATCGGGTAAGGTCATCTCATTTGTATAAAATTATTAATGCTTTTAGGAGCTTTTATGATTTATTACGGAAATTGAGCGTGTTACCAAAACGGCAGATTGACAATACTTTGCCGCTTTGGTAACATAAGCCCCATGTCTCTAGCTAAAAAACTAACTGAATATTTAGATTTCAATCTTTTTATTACTACGGAAGAAGCCGGGAAGATTGGAATCAGTAAAATGACTCTTTCTCGCCTTGTGGGCGAGGAGGAGCTGTTTCGTCTCGAAAGAGGTGTTTATGCAAAGAAGTTTGATTGGCTTACTGATGATCTGAAGCGATACGTAGTGGCTTGTACAAAGTACCCTAAGGCGGTTGTCGCTGGACTTTCCTCTCTTACTTATCACCATCTTACCGATCAAGAAGAAAGAAAAATTTCGTTGGCAGTAAAACCACCACAAAAAGTGGAAGCGAAAAACTATCAAATGCTAAGACTCTCAGGAAGTTGTTATTCGCTTGGTATAGAAAAGTATCATTTTGGTAAACGGAAAGTGCTCATCTATGATGCTGAAAAAAGCGTTGTAGATGCATTTAAATACCTTTGGGAAGAAGTAGCCTTTAAAGCTCTTAAGGCATATCTGAAGAAAGAAAATAAGGACGTGAAAAAACTTTGTGCCTATGGAATAAAACTTAAAAAGCCTCTTGATGATTATGTCGCAGCAATACTAGCAGATGAATAGGTAAAATGAAAAGTGTCGCAAGTTTACAGGCTCAGCTTTTAAATCTCTCCAAAGAGCGGGGCATCGCTTTTCAAGTACTTTTAAGTCGACTTGGCGCAGAACAATTTTTATATCGGCTTAGTATCTCTGAATATGTAGATAAATTTATTTTTAAAGGTGGTTCGCTTCTTCTTTATCTAACTGATTCTGAGAGGAAAACTCGAGATCTGGACTTTTCTATAAGAGAAATTGGTAATCAAGTTGATGATCTTATCAGAATCGTAGAATCAATCCTTTCTATAGAGGTGGATGATGGTATTGAGTGGGAAAAAGTTTCTGGAGAGTTATTGAGCCATCCTGAAATGGAAGCATCAGGGGTAAGACTTCATTGCCATTTTCTTTTGGGCAAAATGCAGGGAGCAGTGCATATTGATGTTGCTTGTGGAGATCTGGTTGATGCCGTAAAGCTCTCACTTGAGCGGATGAAATATAAAGGAAAATCTTTTTTTGAGGAAGACCTTTCATTGTTCGTTTATTCTCTCGAAACTATATTTTCAGAAAAGTTTCACATTGCGGTAAAGAAAGGATCGCAAAATACTAGGATGAAAGATTATTACGATTTATTCAAGCTCTGCGATCAGGATCTAAACTGCAATAAATTAAAACGCAATATTGACTCAACATTTAAAAATAGGAATTTGGAACCGAGCTATCAGCTTGATTTTGATAGTGCTGAATATTCGCGTCTAGAAACATATTGGAGACATTTTCTAAACCGAGAAGAAGTAAAAGATGCTCCTAATACAATTAGCGAAGTGATAGAAAAAATAAATTTCTTTATGAAGACATTATCAAATGAGTAAAGAGGAAATTTACGTTTCAACGGATATAGAAGCAGATGGTCCAATACCTGGGCAGAATTCCATGCTTAGTTTTGGCTCTGCAGCTTATAAATCAGACAAAACTTTAATCGGGACTTTCTCGGCTAACTTAGAAAAATTACAAGATGCAAAGGAAGATCCGACCACTATGGAGTGGTGGAGAACACAGCCTGAAGCTTGGGATGTTTGTAGAAAAGATCTTCAGGAACCAGAATCAGCAATGAAAAATTATCTGATCTGGTTAAAAAACCTTCCTGGAATACCGGTCTTTGTTGGTTATCCTGCAGCATATGATTTTATGTTCGTATACTGGTACTTAATCCGATTTTCAGGTGAGAGTCCATTTTCTCATTCCGCTTTGGATATTAAAACCTATGCAATGGCCATGTTAAAAAAGGGCTATAGAAATTCAACAAAGAAAAATATGCCAAAACGCTGGTTTGATAATTTTAAACATACTCACAAAGCACTTGATGATGCGATAGAGCAGGGGGCATTATTTTGTAATATGTTGCAAGAGAATATCGATGAATAAATCTTAGGTAGAAGAAGATAAAGCTACTAGGAAGAAGGATGAAGAACAGTATCTTAGGACTAGACCACTTTATCATGATGACTTTCCTAGTTTTGATAAATATTATGAAAGAGATTAAAGCCAATATTGAGAGGCTTTAATTTTCGTTTTTATAAAGTAGAAAGCGCCGGCAAGGCGCTTTTTTTTGGAAAAGGGGAAGGGGGAGAATCCCCCTTCTTCATGCGGCGGCTCTAGTTTGTTGTTGGCTCTCCTTCATCCATTCAACAGCCTGCTGGGCTTTAGTGGCGGCGGTAAAGATTGCTTTTTTGTCTCGTTTTAAGACTTCAAGCCAAGAATTAATATAAGTTGCATGATCTTTTCTTGGTTCATTTGTGATCTTAAGTTCTGAACATAAAAAAGCTGCTCCAAGTTCCGCTATTAGTTCTTCCATCGCGTAATCATCTGAACCAAAACGGTTTTTTAAGTCTCTATTTAATCTAGCTTCGTGACCTGTCCAGTGAATCATTTCATGGCTTAAGATAGAATAGTAATCTTCAGAGCTCTTAAAATGAGAAATTCTAGGAAGTTGTATATAGTCTTTCGTGTAACTATAAAATGCTGAATCTCCCGAGTAGATAATTTTTGGATTAAGTGAGTTAAAAAAAGCTTCTGTCTCGGGCCTTGTTTCTACGTTAGAATCCAGAATTAGTTCCGATGTCTCATAATTTTCAACCTGAGCTATATTAAAAACGTAAAAACTTCTCATGATAAAATATTTATCTGCCGTTTCCTCTCCTTCTTTTAGCTCTTTTTCTCTAACCTCAGAATAAACAAGATGGGTTGCCTTTTCGCCTTTCTTTACATTTGCGCCTAAGCTCTGCCACTGTTTAAAAGTTCCCCAAACGCCGCTTTGATAGTTGTTTTTTTCTGCTGCGGTCCAGAGGATTAAAATATTTATTCCCCTGTAACCCTGTCTTGTAACAACATTTCTAGGCATTGGGTCTTTATTATCTACGGGATACCAAGGAAGAGTATATTTTTCTTTTGCTAAGCCGCTTTCGATCGCCTCAATTATCTGATTAGTTATTTTTCTGTAGATATCAAGCGTTTTGGTTTCCATGTCTTTCTCCTAGTTGATTAAGGTAGTTAATTTTAAAAATTAATACCTTTCTAGGCCGCGCCGATGAGCGTTTCCCCGCGAGTTAAAGGGGGTAAGATTGGGTCAAGGTAAAAAAGCGGAGGGGAATCACCCGGTCTGCACAAACGAAGTGCGGAAGACAGGGGATACCGCTTTTTTACCTTGATGCAAGCAGGGGGTTAACCCCCTACAAACATCGACCTAAGATTAAACTAAAATTTAATCTTTCAACCTTACAGATTCCTTATATCTCTGTAAGATAAGAATTTAATAACATTCTGTTTAATAATTATAATTTATGATACGTATTTAGGGATCGAGTAACGGGCCAGATACATCCGAAAATAGAAAGTCTAAAAATATGGCAAATGCAAATCAAGTACGAGCGCTACTTAAAAGTATAGTTGCAGGAGATGAGGAACACTTTGTCTCCGTGGCTTTACAAATAGCTGCATCAGAAGCTAAGGCAGGAAGATCAAGTTTAGCTGAAGAACTTAGAGAATTGGTAGATGAAATTAAACGCAATGGTAATAGCACTCGAATACATAGAGCTGTTCCCATCACAAAACCGACAGGGGAACTTGCAGGACTTTTAACAGCAGTTTATCCGCTAACTCGATTTTCAGAAATGGTACTGAATCTTGAAACTTTAAAAAGTCTAGAACGAATTCGGCATGAATTTCGCGCGTCGGAAAAACTTCGTATACATGGACTACAACCTAGGCGAAAAATATTGCTGGTTGGCCCACCAGGGTGTGGAAAGACAATGACCGCCACGGCACTTGCGGGAGAACTAAAACTGCCACTTTTTAACGTTCAACTTCATGGCGTTATAACAAAATTCATGGGAGAAACTGCAACAAAACTTCGAATGATATTTGATGCAATGCAGCAAACCAGGGGTGTATACTTCTTTGATGAATTTGATGCTATTGGTGCCGAGCGAGGAGCAGCAAATGACGTTGGTGAGATAAGACGTGTTTTGAATTCCTTTCTCCAGTTTTTGGAACAAGATAATTCGGAAAGTCTCATACTTGCTGCGACTAATTTCGGATCTATGTTGGATGAAGCATTATTTAGAAGATTCGATGATATTATAGTATATAATCGGCCAAATGAGGATCAGTCCAAACAACTGCTTCAAAATAGGCTTGGTCGCTATCTTGAAAAGAGAATTTCATGGACAAAAATACTGTCAGCAGCAGCTGGATTAAGCCACGCGGAAATTTCAAAGGCTTCTAACGACGCTCTAAAATACTGCATATTAAACGGGATAAATAAATTAAAAACTCCTGACATCGTATCGTTTCTGATGGAACGACATCGTTCATAGCCGCCATTAGGGAAATTATAATCTTTTAAGAATGAAAAACTTTAGACACCTATTTCCTAAATCTACCGCTAAAATTGAAAAATATATTTCACCAAATTTGGGACGAGATAATTTTGATACGCCACTTCGTAGCACCCCACAAATTCATGGTCAAAAGCTGATCGAAGATATTGAAAAGGCCAAGTCAGATTCGGACTATGAAAAATCGCAAGCTCGCGAAAAAGGAATAGTTCTGGAATTTACAAGCGACCCAAAGTTTGATCTATATTTACGGAGTCTTGAGGCTAGAGCCAGCAAGATAGAGTTGTTAAGCTCAAAAAATCAAGGGGACGTGATGAAAGCTACTGTTTTTATCCCGTATGAAAAGATTGGGCTATTCATTAAAAAATTCAAATCTTATTGTACAGAGATAAATCGAAGATCGGGACAGCCTAAGAACAGGAAGTTAGTCGAAAGCATTTCATCAATTTGTCTTGCGACTTTAGAATCATTGTGGACAGACTCTTTGCCAATTCCTAATCCTGAGGAAAACTGTTGGTTCGAAATTTGGTTACGCGATGTTTCAAAGGAAGGTATTAAAAATTTCATTAGGCGTGCAAAACAACCAGGGATAATTGTCAGAGATAGAATACTATATTTTCCGGAAAGAAGCGTAATTGTTTTATCTGGGACGTTAAATAAACTGTTAGATATTCCTGGCCTTTTCGATTTTATTACTGAAATTAAAATGGCAAAAGCTCTTTCGGGAGACTATCTGTCACTTGGACCTACTTCACAATTGGAATACGTAGAATCATTATTAAAAAAAGTCGAAGGGAACCCACATGAAGGGCCGTCAATCTGTCATTTGGACACGGGTACTAATATTGTCCACCCTCTTTTAGGACTTGCAATTAGCGAAGAGCATGTTTTGGCTGTCGATCCGACCTGGACCACGACAGATATACGTGGACATGGTACTGAGATGGCGGGCTTAGCTCTGTGGGGCTGTTTGACAGAAGCTTTGAATGGCGATGACGTCATTCGTTTGAACCATTGTCTGGAGTCAATTAAATTACTCCCAGACAAGGGAGCTAATGATCCTGATCTCTACGGAGAAATAACCTCTCAAGCGGTTTCGCGAATCAAGATTGCTGCTTCTACACGTAAAGCAAGAGTTTTTTGTCTAGCAATTACCTCTGATAGTCGTGATGGATGCTATCCATCTTCCTGGTCAGCTGCTATCGACCAACTTACATCGGCACGTGATGATTCATCTTATGAATCGCAATTATTTGTTGTGTCGGCGGGGAACGTAGGTATAGATCATCAGCACGGCTACCCAGAAAAGAACTATGAAGAAAGCGTAGAGGATCCGGCGCAGTCATGGAATGCTGTTACAGTGGGAGCGTACACAAAAAGGAATCTAATAGAAGAAGTTGGGTACGATGACTGGAGGCCAATTGCGGAATCTGACTGTCTCAGTCCAAGCAGTAGAACTTCTATATGTTGGCCAGATAAATCTTGGCCCATAAAACCCGATATCGTAATGGAAGGGGGAAATAGTGCGATAGATCCTTCGACTAAAAAGGCAGACTCCGTTGATGATCTCTCATTGCTCACTACTAAGGTATCGTTGACGGGTGCTCAATTCACAACTACAGGTGACACTAGCGCGTCAGCTGCTTTGGCATCAAGATTTGCTGCAATGGTTTGGTCTTCTTATCCAACACTTTGGGCAGAGACAATAAGGGGCTTACTTATACACTCAGCTCGCTGGACAGATAGCATGATGCGTGAATTTCCGTATCCGAAGCGCCATGATCGTTTGAGAGTTTACGGATATGGAGTTCCAGATATTAGAAAAGCCATATCGAGTGCCAACAGAGAAGCAACTCAAATTATCGAAACTGAACTTCGACCTTTTGAATTAGTTAGAAGCAAATGCAAAACTAAGGAGATGCATATACATTCATTACCATGGCCTAAAGAAGTACTGGAATCGCTAGGTGAAGCGAAGGTGACCATGAGAGTTACACTTTCTTATTTTATTGAACCAAGTCCAAATGGCCGCGGTTGGACAAGAGGTAATCGATACCAGTCATGTGGCTTACGATTTGAAGTAAAACGACCTCTAGAAATGGTATCGGATTTTTCAAGCCGAATATCAGCAGCGCTGCGTGAGGAGGATGAGAATTACGGCGTAAGCGGCTCTGATGAAAGATCCTGGGCTTTAGGAAGTAATCTTAGGCGTAAGGGCTCAATTCATTCAGATTCATGGACTGGCAGCGCTGTTGATCTGGCAAACTGTGGAATGCTCGCCGTTTTCCCTGTTACGGGCTGGTGGAAAGAGCGTTACCATCTTTTGGGTTGGATGAAGTCTATTCGCTATTCTCTTATTGTTACATTGGAAACTTCCGTAGAAACAGATCTATATACGCCGATAGCGAATAAAATTGGAGTGCCAATCGAAATTGCCGTCTGACATGCCTTTGTTACTTTAATTAATCCCAATTTAATTGGAACAGTTAAATAGCGTTTACAGTCCCAATTTCCTCGAAGCATTCTGCCGAAATATATCTCCATCCCGAATATAGCGTCTTAGAACCTCTGTGTTTAAGTGGCCTGTTGTTTTTTGAATTTCGCGTTCTGTCGCCCCGTTTATCGCGGCAACGGTTGCAAAACCGGCGCGAAGGGAATGGCCTGAAAAGCCTTTTATTCCTATCCCTGCTAGCTGAAGGGCCTCACGTAAAATTAATCTAACAGATTGGTCAGTGAGTCGGGTAGGGAGAAGCTGACCCCACTGGTTTATCGGACAGAAGAGGGCGCCTTCCCGGATTTGGGAGATGTTAAGCCAGTTTTGCAGGGCGGTTATTGGGCAGGTGTCTTTATTTGAGCCAAAAGTAATTCCTATTTGTCGACCTCTTCGCGTTTGGTCTGTTTTACTTTTCCTGATTTTAACTACAAGTCCTTCGTCAGATAGGGCTAGATCCTCTATATCTAAGCCAACAAGCTCGCTTCTTCGAAAGCCGCCTGCAAACCCCAAGAGTAACAACGCTTTATCACGAATTCCTTTATGGGTATCAGGCAGGGCGGCCATCATCCTTTGGATTTCTTTTATCAAAGTAGGGGAAGCATGTTTCTGAGCTTCAC
>DAOLCO010000025.1:8486-49388 GCA_035327825.1 Oligoflexia bacterium
TCGTAAAATCCCTCTCATTACTGCTTTAACAGTCTCATCCTTAGTAGGGGAATTATGCTTACCTAATTCATGGGCCTTTCTAATTGCGGTGACCCGACGTCTTAATGAACTGGTCTTTAGGTGATCAGCCATAGTGGTTAAATAAAGGGCGATGGTATCAGGAGTAGCAGGAAGCGGTTTACGGTTTTTGCGTTTGCACCAATATACAAAGTCCGCCCAGTCGCTAGCATAAGCGCGCCTGGTATTATCCGAAAGAGAAGCCCGAGCGTAGTGGCGAGCAGCGGCTTCCAGGTCCAGCATGTTGTTAGGATCTGTTAGGGTAGGGGGTGTGTCATTCATATCCATATGATGAAATCATATCTTATAAAGCTTCAAAAAAGAATATCAAAAATGAAAGATAAGCCGAATAAGGTAGTAAAATAGCGGGTTCCATGCTATAACTAACGATAATGTTATATTATCGTTAGTTATAAATATAGTGATTTGCAAGTATAAGTAGTCACTCTAGCAGTCCATTTTGGTTGTGTATTGGTACAGAAATTTTGTCTGTCGGCCGGTTATCTTTATATAATGGGCGTTATTCAAAGGTAATTAGCCGCGACTTCCTAGGGATCACGTACTTTACGATTTAATAGGAGATATTTAAACTGAGATCTTTTGAATTCTTACCGCATTTAAAATAGCTACTAAAGTAACTCCAACATCTGCAATAACTGCCTCCCACAAAGTTGCTACCCCACCAGCACCAAGAGCAAGTACTAACATTTTTACTGACATGGCTAAAATAATATTTTGCCAAACCACGGATTTTGTCAGTTTTCCAATTCTAATGGCTGAGACAACTTTAGACGGCTGATCATTTTGTATAATAACATCTGCGGTCTCAATAGTAGCATCACTTCCTAAACCACCCATCGCGATGCCTATATCAGCTAATGCTATGACTGGAGCATCATTTATACCGTCTCCAATAAATGCAATAATTCTATTTTCTTTTTTAAGTGCTTCTACTCTTTCGACCTTTCCATCTGGCAATAAATCACCAAAGGCGCTATTAATCCCTACCTTTTCAGAGACCAAGTCCACGACACTCTGTTTATCCCCAGATAACATTACTGTTTGGATATTCAACGCGTGCAATTTATCAATAGTTCTTTTGGCGTCTTCTTTGATTTCATCAGCTATAGTAATGTAGCCAGCATAAATTTCATTTATAGCAACCACAACAACGGTATCTACAAGCTTTTCAATTTCAACTGGATACTTTATATTAAACTTTTTTAAGAGCTTTAGATTTCCAGCCAGGATATTTTTACCCTCCACGATTCCTTTTAGCCCATGCCCTGAACTCTCTTCGGTTTTTTCTACTTGATCTGTAATATTTTGATTTGCATATTCTACAATTGCTTTTGCGATGGGGTGCGTTGAATTTTTTTCAATGCTTGCTGTTAGTCGAATTAATTGATTTTTATCGACGGTATTAGCAACAACTTGTTGAACTTTAAACACTCCTTTTGTTATCGTGCCTGTTTTATCCATGACAACCGTGTTAACTGTTGTCATTACATCTAGAAAATTAGACCCTTTAAATAGTATTCCATTCCTAGAGGCCAACCCAATCCCACCAAAATATCCTAAAGGAATTGAGACAACAAGTGCACATGGACAGCTAATAACTAAAAATACAAGCGCTCGGTAGAACCAGTCACTAAAATTATAAGTTGAACTGAAGAAATATGGTAATAAGCAAAGAGCTATTGCTAATGCAAAAACTAATGGAGTATAAATTTTTGCAAATCGGTTAATAAATATTTGAGTTTGGGATTTACGAGACGCTGAATCCTGAACCATTTCTAATATTTTACTCAGTTTACTGTCTTTAAAAAGCGATCCAACTAGCACTTCAGAAACAGTATTAAGGTTAATCATTCCAGCAAAAACTTTTTCTCCTTTTCTTTTTGTATCAGGAACACTTTCTCCTGTTAATGCCGCTGTATTAAACGATGCTACGTCAGATAGAAGTGTGCCATCTAAAGCTACTTTTTCACCTGGCTTCATTTGAATAATTTGATTCAATTCTACTTGTCTTGCGTTTACAACTCTCGTGCTACCATTTTCTAATAACGTAACTTCATCTGGTCGAATATCAAGTAAAGCTTTAATACTGCGCTTCGCTCTATTAATTGCCATATCTTGAAACCATTCTCCAATTGAATAAAATATCATTACAGCGACACCTTCGCTGTATGATCCAATTGTAAATGCTCCAATGGTTGCAGAACTCATTAGAAAAAATTCATTAAAAAAATCTAATTCTTTTATCTTTTTAATGGCTTTGGATAAAACATTGTAGCCTGCGAGCAAGTATGCAAATAAATAAATAAGTAGATCATTTGGATAACGTGGTGAAAAATTAAAACCAAATTCTAAAACCAACATACTCACAAGAATTAAAAGTGATAAGAGTAGTTGCCAACGTATTTTTAACTCATCTAATTGTTCGATATGAGTTTCTCTAGAACTTGAGTCTTCTGGGTTTGATAACAGTGTTTTATTATTTTGTAATTCCATAAATGAATTTCTTTTTTAAAGTTTTCTAAAACTAGTGTCTAGCTACATCGTATTTCACAGTGAGTAATGATCCCTCTGGAGGTATTTTTGGTAATACAAATTGAAACGTACCGTGATGGGGAATACGCATTCTAAAAGTAGGAATAAGCCTTAAATACAAAACCTCAGAAGCAAAATCCTCTCCTTTGGGCGTTTCTATGGTCACGTGCACATGGCCGTAAATTGACTGCGATAATCGCGATTCTGATGTCAATTCGCCTAAGATGAGAAGATTTTTACCTTCTTGAAATACCCACGTTTCAAGTTTGAGGTAATTTGGTATTAATTTCTCTATCTTTATTTTATTTGTTGCTTCAAGGTTTATTCTATTAGGACTGCAAGAAAACAGAAGTGAAATTATCAATATGTGAATTATTATTGTTTTTTTCATGGGTTTTTAATTTATTTTTCCAAAGATAATTACTCTGAATCCTAATATTTTCAGAAATTTCCATTTGGTACATAGGTAATATAGTTTACCTATCGTGTTTTTCATTATGGAAAAGACTGTAAAGAGCCGGGAGAACGAGAAGTGTGAGAAACGTTGCTGTAATCAGCCCACCAATAACCACTGTTGCTATAGGCTTTTGTACCTCCGCTCCTGTCCCAGTCGCTAAAGCCATAGGAACGAACCCAAGCGAAGCAACTAACGCTGTCATTAAGACTGGTCGGAGACGTGTCAATGCTCCTTCAGTTATAGCGTCGTGAAGTTGTTTTCCTTCTTCCCTTAGTTGATTGATGAAGCTTACCATGACAAGGCCGTTTAAAACTGCCACCCCAGATAGTGCAATAAATCCTACGGCAGCTGAAATCGAAAAAGGCATGTCGCGAAGCCAAAGGGCTACTATCCCTCCACTCAGTGCTAGAGGAACTCCGCTAAAAACCATCAGCGCCTGTTTGACTGAATTAAATGTACTGTAGAGGAGCAGAAAAATGAAGAAGAAGCAGATTGGCACTACAACCAGAAGCCGTGTTTTAGCAGCTACAAGATTTTCAAACTGCCCCCCCCATTTTAGCCAATAGCCAGGCGGAATCTTAATGTTTGCAGTCTCAGCCTGAGCCTTAGCTACAAACGAGCCTATGTCTGTTCCTCGCACGTTTGCTTGAACCACTATTCTCCTTTTTCCATCTTCTCGACTAATTTGGTTCGGTCCCTCTACCACTTTTATTGTTGTAATCGATCCCAAAGGGACAAATCTAGGTCGTGGTTGAAGATCTTGACTGATTTGTAAATCCTCTTCACTTTCCTCATAACGTCTTTCAGGGATAGGTATGGGAAGCCCGTTAAGTGAGTCTAAATCACCGCGCAATTTTTCTGGAAGTCTAACAACAAGATCAAATCTTCTATCACCCTGGAAAATAAACCCGGATTCTTTACCGCCTACGGCTGCTGCAACAACATCCTGAATATTTTTTGCATCAATTCCTAAGCGTGAGATTTTCTGCCTATCTATCTGAATATCAAGTATGGGAAGTCCAGTTACTTGCTCTACTTTTACCCCGGAGGCTCCAGGAATCTTTTGGAGAATATTAAAGATTTCCTTAGCTGTGGGAATAAGTTTTTCAAAATCATCTCCAAAGATCTTTACGGCAACATCTCCCCTAACACCAGCAATTAATTCATTGAAACGCATCTGAATAGGCTGAGTAAACTCATAGTTGTTTCCAGGCAGATCCTCGACAGCCTCCTCAATTTTTGCCAAAAGTTCAACTTTTGTAAGTGACGGATCAGGCCACTCTTCCTGAGGTTTAAAAATAACAAATGTATCAGAAATGTTTGGCGGCATAGGGTCTGCAGCTACTTCTGCTGTACCAGTTTTAGAAAAAACAAAAGCTACTTCTTTAAAAAGGCTAACTTTTTTCTCAAGCTCAAATTGCATAGCTTGGGATTGGCTAAGGCTGGTACTAGGAATTCTCATTGCTTGAAGTGCTAAGTCTTTTTCATCTAGTGTTGGAATAAATTCCTGACCGAGTCGGCCAAAAAGTAATAGCGAAAGTAAAAAAGCCAACGTAGCCGCTCCGACTACTGGATAGCGAAACCTAAGAGACCATTTTAAAGCGGGCCCATAAAGGCGTTTGCTGATTACAATAAGGAAATTTTCTTTTTCAGAGACTCGACCTGTTACAAGGAGGGCTACCATAGCTGGAATAAATGTGACCGAGAGTACCATTGCTGCAAAAAGAGCAAGGATAACGGTAAATGCCATGGGGTAGAACATTTTACCTTCAATTCCCGTGAGAGTCAAAATAGGAAAATAGACAACCATAATTATCAATTCGCCAAACATCGTTGCCTGACGAACTTCTTTTGCCGCTTCAAATACGACCTGTAATCGCTCGTCTAGTCGTAATGTTCTGCCGAGTTCTTCCTGTTTGTGAGCAAGGCGTCGCAAACAGTTTTCAACTATAATAACTGCGCCATCAATAATAAGCCCGAAGTCCACAGCGCCAAGACTCATAAGATTTCCACTGATTTTGAACTGCACCATGCCAAAAGCCGTCATTAGCATAGATAGAGGAATAGCTAGTGCCGTAATGATCGCTGCTTTAAAATTTCCTAACAGAACAAAGAGAACGACGATTACGAGTATTGCCCCTTCGGCAAGATTTTTTTGGACTGTACTGATAGTGGCGTCAACGAGCTTAGTTCGATTAAGAACTGTCTTTGCAATAATGTCTGATGGAAGCGATTTGTTTATTTCTTTTAGCTTTTCATCTACAGCCTTTGCTACCGCGCGGCTGTTTTCGCCAATTAACATCAGTGCCGTACCAACGACCACTTCATGGCCATTTTCACTTGCAGACCCAGTGCGAAGTTCTTTGCCTACAGAAATCTTAGCTACGTCCTTTATCCTTATAGGTCTTCCACCACGCTCCGTTATTACGATTTCACCGATTTCTTCTGGTTGTGTGATGCGACTTGCGGCCCGGACTATATAAGCCTCCCCTCGATGCTCCACGTACCCAGCACCAGTACTGAGATTGTTTCTCTCTAAGGAGGAGAAAAGATCATCAAAGGAGAGATTTAGTGCTATAAGTTTTGTGGGATCAGGCTCTATCGCGTAGTGCTTAACGTAGCCACCAATTACGTCAACTCCTGCTACCCCTGAAACCGATCTTAATTGAGGCCGAATGACCCAATCCTGAACCTCCCGAAGATAGGACGCTTTCTCGAGACTATTTGTAAGCATGGTCCCTTCCGGTGTTAAGTAACCACCGTTTGGCTGCCATCCCGGTTCACCGCTTTTGCCTTCTGGACTCGATCCGTCCGGATGTTTGTATTCGACGGTCCACATATAAATTTCACCCAAGCCTGTAGAAATTGGACCTATTCGGGGCTCCGCATCGGGAGGAAGCTGTTCACGAGCTTCGACTAGCCTTTCCCCTACCTGCTGACGCGCGAAATAAATGTCCACCGATTCATCAAAAACCGCTGTTACTTGAGAAAAGCCATTTCTAGAAAGGGACCTTGTGTATTGAAGACCAGGAATTCCAGCTAGGGCAGTTTCAACCGGAAATGTAAGCTGCTTTTCGACTTCAAACGGAGAAAAGGCTGGATAGACCGTATTAATTTGTATTTGGTTATTCGTAATGTCAGGGACAGCATCAATTGGTAATTTTAGTAGTGACATTGCGCCCACCACGCCTACTCCCATAGTAGAGAGCAGTATAAGGAGGCGGTGATGAATTGAGAATCTAAGTATTTTTTCAATCATGAGAGGATACCTTTGAATTTTTCCTTACTGTCAGGTTAAGCTTAGTGATCATGCTCAGCTGCACCTTTTCCGAGTTCCGCCTTGATAATAAAGGTGTTTCCCGCGGCATATTCTTCCCCAACACTCAGGCCTCCTAATACCTCCGCATTTAGAGCGTCGGTGCGCCCAAGAACCACAGGACGAGGTTCAAAACCCTCCCCTTCTTTTACAAAAACCACCTGTTTTCCTTCCTGAGTTTGGAGAGCGCTTAGTTGTACAGCTAAGGGGGCATCGAATTCTTCAAGCACTATGTCTCCTACCAAAAAAGCTCCGGGGGAAAGGAGGCGATCTTCGTTTGTTACCTTTAGTCTAATGAACTTTGATTGAGTTGCATCATCAATTAGAGGTGAAATGAAGGATACTGCCGCCAACTCGGGATATAGCTTACCCTGATAGGTAAGCCTGACCTTTTGCCCTATCTTTACCTTTGAGAAGTCCGGGGCAAAAACAAAAAGGTCTATATATAACTCGGATAGGTCAATTACCTCAAAGAGCTCTGTCGAATCGGACACGAACTCCCCACGAGTAATATGGCGTTTGGTGATCGTCCCGCCAATAAAAGATTTCACTTCATACGTCTGAAGGGATTGGTTGCTTTCTATAATAGCGACGGTTTCGTTTGCCTTGACTTCATCGCCCAAACCCTTTCGAACCTCTCGTGCAACGCCCGCGAATCGAGGAATGACATGAGCAGTTTTCTCCTCGGTCGGAACGACCAGGCCATTTACTCGGAACGTTACGGCAATCTTAGCTGGAGCTACTCGCTCTATTGTCACGCCTGACGTTTCAAGTGCCTCCTGAGAAAGCTTCGCGCCCCGCTCTTCGTGCCCTTCAATATGCCTCTCGCTCTCTTCTTCGTGGCCATGTTCGTGTTTATCCAATTCCTTAGTTGGAGTGTCACTCTCACACCCAAAAATGAATACACAGAGGGCAAAGCATATTAAAAAGTGATTAGGCGTATAGTTTTTCATTTAAATTTCCTCTCCTATTAGTATAGATAGTTGTGTCCGTGCTGAATTTGCCTCAAGCCAAAGTAACAGGCCTTGTGTTTGAACTTCATTTAATGCGCGCAAAGTTTGCCATACCTGAAGTATATTCCCTTGACCTTTTGAATAAAGCTTCTCTTGCGATTTAAGAGCACCCTCAAATGACGGAATTACCTTTGAAGAAAAAAGTTCACTTTGTTCACTTAAACTTATTGCAGATTGTCTTAGGTTGCTAATTTGAGACTCTAATCCTCCATTAGCTAAAAATGTATTTTTTACTTTGAGAACTCGTTCTTCTGCACTCTTTCGGACACGCTCACCCTGATTACTATTCCAAAACGGTAGTGGTATAGAGACACCAGCACCGAAAAAATCACCGCCATCATTTGTGTGTTGATATAAAAAACGAGGAGATATAACGGGAAATGCATCTAATTCTGAAAGTCTAGTTTCCTCCTTACTCAGATTATAATAAAGGTTCATACGAGCACTTTCACTAAACTCGCTATTCCGAGCCTTACTTATTAGAGATTCTTCAGAGGGTAGTTCTCTTAATGGTTCATAACCAGTGGTGACGATAGAGCATGTAAAACCTGTTGATTTTGCAAGTTCATTCTGGGTATTCGCAATAGTAGCAACAACTCCTTTTACTTGAGCTTGAAGTCGATATTTTTCACCTTCAAAAAGTTTTTCTTCTCCAAGCGAGAATAAACCTTTTGTTACCCCATCATTAATTAAAGTAACCTTTTCTGACGCTTTTTTCTCTGCTTCTATTAAAATCTTTCGTGTTTCCTGAAGGATAAAAAGAGTTCTAAATTGAATATTAAGTTTTTGGGTTAACTCAAGAATCATTGACCGCTTTTGAGCATCTCCCGACTTTCTAATTAAAGAAGCAACTCGTTGACGGCTTCCAAAATTTGAAAGTCTTATTGGCTGACCAATACTTACTTGAGATTGCCCATCATTATCACCATTAAGCTTCATTCCAGTAAAAGTTTGCTCAACTTGTAATTCTGGATTTGTTAAGACTTCTGTATCAAAGGCTGTTGCTAAATCATTAGCGTAGTCACGATCAATTTCTGCAATTAAAGGGCTATTTTTAAGTGAAATGGCTCTAAACTCATCCAACGATAATGTTTTTTGGCATTCCGGTTCTCTACTTTCTGCAACTAAAATACTTCCGTATGATACTACTAGAACACAGACGGGAAGGACTCTACTGAGTACGCATGAGAATAAATTCATGTCTTACCTATTGAGTTTTTATATGTAACAATTTTCAGATTATGCGTTCAATTTTGAAATATCACGCCGAAGAGGAACTTAGGAGGCGGAAGGAGGAGCTTGAGAAGCTAAGGTAAGTGAAACAATAAACTGTCGCAATAATCCAGGCGGGTCAATTGTAAGAGAAGATAGTATTTTTGCTTGAGGCTTATCTATTAACAAAAACTCAAGCGCAAATTTAGAGATAAAAATCAGTGGAACATAATTAATTATAAGCTTAGAAAGATTAAGGTCATTTTCTCCATTAACCAGAGCTAGGGTAGAATGAATTTCGCCATGCCCATGAGATGATTCTGAGGATTCGTCATGTTCATGACCAAGGTCAAGAGTTTGAGCCGCTAAAACATCCGATGTTAAAGTAGCGACAAGATCTTCAATAAAGCAGTGATTAGATGTCCCTATGAAAAGAAACACCATAAAAAACACTAATAATTTTGAAAGCCCTTGTTTCATGTTTTTGGTTGATAACATTTATCAGAACTATTGAAAAGATTTTTCTATTTCGTTTTCAGTTATAGCTGTCTTTTAATGATGATATATGCTCGGCGGTGGGAACACCCCGATTAATTCACAGCTAGTTATTTCCTTACTCAAACTTAATAGCTCGAAGTCGCAGTGCACTACCAATAACCGAAATGGAACTCAGGCTCATAGCGGTGGCTGCAATCATTGGATTTAGAAGCCCAAATGATACACGCTAGCCGCAATTGTACCTATCATGACTCTATTGCTCAATGAAATATTATTATAAAGCCTAACCCTTTAGGAGCTAAACCTAGTGGATATTGATAATTTAAAGTTATAGTGACTGAAATAGTTCATGCCAATTAATTGTGTATCTCCCATAATCCCAGTGTTTTCATTCTGCTTGGCATAATTTTTATTTAATTTTATCGATTTTTTCTGCGCTTTTCCGTTGTTTAAATATTAAATTCCGCAAAATTCTTCCGCGGAACAATCAAAATGGGTTTATAAAACATTGTTATATAAACCCATTAGGTTTTTCTATTTAATCACTCGATTAATGACTAGACATTTGTTGACAGCTGTCAGCACATCTTTTGCAAACCTCTGCACATTTTTCCATTTCAGTATCGCCGCTCATGCTATTACATTCTTCTGCACAAAGGCGGCAAATCTCTGCACATGCTTTACAAGTATGAACATGATTTTCAGAACCTCTAATCATAAAATCTGCACTGGTATTACAAATGCTAGCGCAATCAGTTAAAAGGTTTATGTGCGAGGGGTCTGAATGCTTGCCACCTTTTTCAAGACACTGTTTTATACTTTCTAGACATATCTTATAACACTCCGTACAAAGGTCAGCGCAGCGGCTCATTTCAGAAATGCTACTTTTACCTGGACGAGAATTTGTTGTTGTATTTTCCATTGGATGCTCCTTGCATTCTTCCTTTTTAAAGAGACATCTTAACGAAATAAACTTTACTAGACATGATGAGGGACAGGGGGGATTCCAACTCCGGTATGTTAATTTATTTAATCATGTTACCGGTTTTTTCCGCATTTTTCCGCCATTTCCATTCTTCCACAGCACAGAATAGAGAGGGAACTATAAATAAGGTGACAATGCTTACAGCCATCCCTCCAATCGACGGGATGGCCATCGGCTGCATTATATCAGATCCTCTACCGGTCGATAGAAATATCGGCATTAAGCCAAACACCGTAGTTGCGGTAGTCATAAGACAGGGTCGGATACGGCGAACTCCCGCCTCGATGACAGCACTCCGAATTTCCTCAATTGATTGAAAATTCTTACCTGCAAAAATTTGCTCAAGATATGTCGACATCACCACGCCGTCGTCATCTACAACACCAAAAAGCACTAAAAATCCAACCCACACAGCGACTGAAAGATTTACCCCCCAAAGATACAGCATAATGAATCCACCAGATGCGGAGACTAGCACTCCAAAAAAAATAATCGGTGCAATCCACCATCTCTTAAAACCCAGATATAACATTAAGAACATTATTGCGAGTGTCAACGGAACTAGAATTTGTAAGCGTTTTGTAGCACGAACCTGGTTCTCGAACTGACCTGACCACTCCCAGTAATAGCCGGGAGGTAGCTTAATTTCGCCATTCTTCAACGCTTTTTGAAGTGCTTTCTCAGCATCTTTAACTACACTTACTTCATCCCTGTCTCGTGTATTCATCGTGACATAGCCAACAAGTAAGCCTCGCTCGCCCTTTATTTCCTGAGGACCAAGAACGATTTCAATAGTTGCTAACTGGCTTAATGGTATTTGAACCTCTCTGCTTGTAGGTACAAGAATGTGCGCGATTGCGTCAATACTTTCTCTACTATCTCTGGTTAACCTGACTCTTATAGGGTAACGTTCTCGTCCCTCGACAGAATCCATTAAGTTCATTCCACCTATTGCCAACTCAATTACATCTTGAGCATCGCGAATGTTCACCCCATAACGAGCTGCCTTCTCGCGATCAATATGTATTTCAATATATGGCTTTCCAACAATTCTATCCGCAATTACGTCTGTAGCACCAGGGATGGCTTTTAAAACCTTTTCTATCTGTAGCCCCACTTTTTCTATCTCTTTAAGTTCAGCACCAAATATTTTAACTCCCATCATCGCTCTAAATCCAGTTTGGAGCATCACTAGCCTGGTTTGTATGGGTTGGAGCCAGGTAGGAAGGACGCCGGGGATCTCCGTACGCTTTTGAAGGTCCCGTAGAATTTCATCTTTGGTGATTACACGTTCTTCCGGCCAGATTGGACTAAAAACTGGATGAAGGAATTTTGGCAACCCACTATACCAACGTTCCTCCCTAATGTTTCTCCACTCATCTTCAGACTTCAAAGTAACAATCGTTTCTATCATTCCAATAGGCGCAGGATCTAATGCTGATTCAGCTCGTCCCAGTTTCCCTACCACTGATTTTACCTCAGGTACCGAGGCAATAGCTAAATCCTGCTTTTTTATAACCTCAAGGGTTTGGCTGAGGCTAGCCTGAGGAAGTAAGGACGGCATATACAAGAACGACCCCTCGTCCAAGGGTGGCATAAACTCACGTCCCATATTCTTAAAGATAAATCCGCCAGTAATAAGTAGCAGGACTGGTGCTATAAAAAAGATTTTTTTATTATAGAGTACCCATCTTAATGATGGAACATAGATACGATTAATAGCACGAGATACTGCGTTTTCCTCTAAGGGTAAAAATCTTTCTTTTGTCATTCTTAAAACAGCTAGAAAGACTATTACTCCTACTGCAAATGCAGTAGGCCAACCGCTTAAGTGGCCAAGACCATAAATTTCAGAAAAAATCAGATGGACAACCATCATTGAGAGCACACCGAGGCCTAAACCCAAAACTTTTGCTTTTCTTATATCTCCCTTCCATGGCCTAAAGAGTAGATAACACATTACAGGAACTACCGTTAAGGCAAGTATTACCGAGGAGCCAATCGCAAAGGTTTTTGTAAATGCAAGCGGTTTAAAAAGCTTTCCTTCCTGACCAGTTAGAAAGAAAACGGGAATAAATGCGATAATCGTATTAGAAACAGCTACAAATATTGCACCTCCAACTTCTGAAGCCCCTTCATAAACTATTTGAAAGAAGTTTTTATCGGGCTCGTTATCCTTTCCAGCAACACGTCGATAAATATTTTCTGTCATAATGATTCCCATGTCAGCAACATCCCCTATCGCGATGGCGAGACCGGCGAGGGACATAATGTTGGAATCAATGCCAAACAAGTACATTAGGAGAAACGTTGAGGCGACAGCTAACGGCAATGTAATTAATACGGTTACGGTACTTCTAAGGTGAAGCATGAAAATCAAAATAACAATGCCTGCAACAATTGCTTCCTCAAGCAGAGCCTCTCGCAACGTCGTGATAGTCTCTTCAACAATGGTCGTTCTGTCATAAAATGATACTATTTTCGGTTGGCTTATACGGCCATCAGCCAAGGTTTTTTTGGGCAAGCCCGTCTCAAGCTGTTTAATTTTTTCCTTTAATTTTTTTATTACGTCCCTTGGATTTTCGCCGTAGCGCATAAGGACAACACCGCCGACAGCTTCAACGCCGCCTTTATCAAGTGCACCTCTTCTGAAATCCGGACCAAGCTGTATCGTTGCTACATTACGCAGGAATAATGGTGTTCCGTTAGTTTGGCGTATTACAACATTCTCAAGATCTGAAATACTTTTTATAAAACCAATTCCACGAATAAAGTACTCAATTCCCGATTGCTCAATGACTTTTGCGCCAACATCGATATTACTTTTTCGAACCGCCTCATAAACATCCATTAAAGTAACGCGATGAGCGCGCATCTTATCCGAATGTAGATCAATCTGATATTGCCTTACAAAGCCCCCCACACTTGCCACTTCGCTGACTCCCTCAACAGCATTTAGCTGGTATCTTAGATACCAGTCCTGAATCGATCGGAGTTCTGCCAAATCAAAACCCTCTCCTTCGATCGTATACCAGAATATTTGTCCGAGTGCCGTGGCATCAGGGCCAAGTAGAGGCACAACCCCCGTCGGTAGCCTTTGCTGCGCTACATTAACTCTCTCCAATACCCGTGACCTTGCCCAGTAATAGTCAACATCATCTTTGAAAATAAGAAAGACCATCGAAAAACCAAAGCCAGACATCGACCGTATCGCTTTTACTCCAGGCGTTCCGGTTAACGACGTTGTTAATGGATATGTAACTTGGTCATCAACGTCTTGGGGGCTTCTTCCTGGCCAGTCGGCGTAAACAATTACCTGTTTTTCACCAATGTCAGGAATTGCATCTACTGGAGTATTTTTAATTGAGTAATACCCTGCTACCGACAAACCTAGAATCGCAAGGAATATAAGAAGTAGATTACTTAGACACCATTTTATTAAAGCGTTTATCATAAACTAACCTTTAATGTTGATGTTCGGATGGCCCTGTTGCGCCATCTGGATAGAATAAGCTTGGACTCCCGGAAATCTGTGCTTGACTGTCCAGTAGGAAAGCTCCTCTTACTACAACTCGCTCTCCTGTCTTTAAACCAGAGAGTACGGGATACGTATCTTTTGCTCTAGGTCCGACTCTGATTTCACGCCCTTCGTAAACACCCCTTTCCTTTTCCACAAAAACTATTTTTCGCTCCCCACTATCCAGAACCGCCGAAACAGGTATAGCAAGAATTTTTTGGCTCGCATTTTCTTCCGTCGAACCCGGTATCTTAACAAGATCCATTCCGCATATCGAACAGTTTCCATCCTTCTTTTCTAAAACCTGAGGGTGCATTGGACAAGTAAATGAGCCCTCTACACCAGTTGCGGCGGGCTCGCCTTCGGAATTTAACGCTGCGTGAATCTCAGCGGAAACAAACATGCCTGGCTTAAGGGCATGATCCTTATTGACAACATGTATAGGCACTTTGACAGTACGTGTCTCTTCATTCACTACTGGAGAAATAAAAGAAACCTGCCCTTCAAAGGTACGACCGGGAAATGCTTCAGCAATCATCGTAACATGCTGTCCGTAACGTAGCCATGGAAGCTGGTCCTCATAAACGTCTACATAAACCCATACAGTATCTAGATTTGCTATCTGATAGAGAACCTCACCTGCTTTGAAAGCTGCATTCTGTGTTACATTTCTCTCAATGACAGTACCTGTTACAGGTGAAAGTAACGTTACCCTTTCCGTAATTTTTTTTCTTTCTAGAAACTCTAAAATCTGTTTCTCTGACAGTCCGAGTCGATTAAGCTTCGTCTTGCTAATTTGAATTAACTCTGGGCGACCACCCGCGATCAGGAGTTCTTGCTGGGCCACTACAAGATCAGGACTATAAACTTCAACCAAATGATCTCCCTTATTAACCTCGATTCCGGTAAAATTTACAAAAAGCCGTTCGGCATACCCATCAACACGTGAAGTAATTGTTGCTAGTGTTGTTTCATCATACATTACTTTTCCCACGGTTTTAACAAGATGAGACAACTTCCGTCTTTCCACAACCGCTGTTTCAACACTCGCCATTGCCCTTGCGTGGGGGGAAAGCTCCAGATGTGAAACCTCACCGCTTTCTTTTGGGCTATTTTGTTTTGCTAAAATCAAAGGCATTGAGCAGATAGGGCAATTCCCTGGTTCTGGAAGTCGTACTTGTGGATGCATGGAGCAAGTATAAATTTGTTTCACTTTCTCTTCAGCCCATAAGGTACTAGTAAAAGAAATTATCATAGCAAGTAATATGCATGGGACTCCGTATAAAATTATCTTATTTTTCATCTTTACCTCCGCTTTCGTCAGCATCAAAAACATTGTAGGGATGGATTCCCGCTATTGTCAACGAAAGGTTTGTGAGGCTTAGCTCTCTGTTCTTCCGAGCTTCTATTACTGCAAGCTGGTATTTCAGAAGAAGTCTTTCGGCTTCAATAAAATCTATAAAAGAAGATATCCCCCCTACATAGCCGCTTTGTGCTACACTAAAAGCATCCTCAGCTTTTGGAATTAGCACTTCATTAAGCAAACTATAGTCCCTGTTACTCTCTCTAAACATAAATGCTGAAGCTGCGAAATCTGAAGCCAGTTTTAGCTCTTCCGAAGCATACTGCGCTTCTGCTGCTTTTTTCTGAGCGATAGCCGATTCAATTTCCGCTCGTATTTTATCTCGCCAGATCGGTAGCGTCATAATAAAACGTGGCCTAAGCATCGGTGTACTGGGCTTAACATCGGTCATTACCCACAAGGAGAAATCTGGATTTTCGCTTTTTCTTGAAAGTGACACTGCATTTTCCGCTCTCCGGATTTCTGCAGCCATTTTTCTAAGCGTGGGGTTTCTCATTTTTGCTATTTCGTAGATTTCATTTAAGGGCGGAGCTTTTTCAGAGTTAATAAAATTCTTTGGAAGGGGAATATTTTTCTCTGGGGGGAGTCCTATAGATGCTTTATAGTTTGTAATTACGGATGTTAATGAATCTTTAAGATTTTCCACTTCAACCTCTAATTCCCTTTCCTCCATTTCAGCCCTTAGGACATCCTGTAAAGAGGCTTTGCTTGCAGTATACTGAGAATTGACTATCCCCTTTAAATCTCTGACTAACCCAAGATTATCTACAGTTACCCTGATTGCGTCTTGAGTACCCTGGAGCAGATAATACGCATTCTTAAAATCAGAAGCAGCCTTAAGTGACGCAGCCTGAAAATCTCTAAACTTAATGTTCGATTCTTCTTCGGCAATCTCTGCTTTTAATGCAAGCTTTCCAGGCCCGGGGAAATCTACCATTAAACCGGGCATTAAGCTCATTACAGTAGATTGAATGTCTGCTTCAAACATTAGACTTGGGTTGGGTAGTGATCTTTCTACTGTTATATTCTCTATTGTTCCAATCCAGGAATAATAAGCAGATTCTACCTCAGGGCTTCTCATTACCGCGTGCATAATTAGACTATTAAGTGGAGTATTTTCTGTGATTTCAGTCGGGAGGGACCGTGAAGGAATATATTTCTCGTTCACAGCCCTTAGTTTCTCCTTCGCCTCAAGTTCAGATGAAGTTACAATTCCGCTACAGCTTATTAGAAAGCCTGAAAGAGAGGTTAAAAGAATTGGGGACTTGAAATTGAACGTTAATATATTCATTTATGTCCTATAAAAAAGACGGCAGTTAAATCAGTTAGATAGTATATTAAAGGTAAGCCTCTTGGCTAACCAAAAGGGAGGGGTGCTTGGAGCTGTAAGTAGCGATCTGATAAAGAAAAGTATCTATTTCGTGACAAGGTGTGCTTTTTTCAAATAGGGCAAATGCTTCCGCTGATCTAACAAAAACAACGGTTAATGAGAAATAACCAAATCGCCAAAACGAGTATAGAAATCAAAGCCACCCTTCTGAGGATGTTACCAGATATTTCTCACCTCGGCAATCGTAATAAAACTTATCACTTAGATGTGAACACTACAAGCTACTAGATTAGGTCCGATAAACCCCTAAGGATGATAACGGAAACAGAACCTAAGTGTCAATTCCCCCCTTTTTTAAACAATCATTCTTCAAACAGTAGTAGTGGATAAAGCCGACGCGTAGCGTCGGGAGGGGGGTCCGGGGGGAGACTCATAAGTTGTTGATCTTTGTTGATATTTGTGGAGAACTTTTTATATTCAGCGAGCCATTGTTCTCGAAACTGAGCTGGTGCCATTTTGAGTTTAGTCTTGATTCTTCGACAGGTGAAATATGCGATTTGCTCGTACATCCCCTCTAGAAGCTCCCCAAATGAATCAAAGCGATCAGGGTCCCCAAACTCCGTCTTGAACCTTCCAAAGAACGACTCCTGAGAGCCATTGCACCATGGAGAGGCTTTGGGGTTCATCGAAATTTGTACCCTTGCGTTCTCAAGCCATAGACGAACTCTTTGTGAGGCATACTCGCTTCCCTGGTCAGAATGAAACCAGGTAGGTAAGCACCCTGCGTATTCTATCGCTCTTTCAATAGCACGTTTAACAAACAGAGCATCGTGCGAGCGAGATATATTAAAGCCAAGAATCTCCCCTGTGAAAACATCCATCACCGTACACAAGTAGATGAAATCCCCTCGGTACGAGATAAACGTAAAGTCACTTACCCAAACAACATCAGGGGCTATAGGTGAGAGAGTCCCAAGAATATTGGGATACTTTTGTGGCTCAAGGCCTTCATCTCCCTTCTTTCTTGGCCTTTTACTGCGTCTAGCAGGCTTCAAGCCGAACTTCCGCATTACCCGGTAAGCTCGCTTTTCATTGATTCCAAGGGCAAGTGCCACTCGAGGAGAGCCATAGCCTGGATTATCCTCCATGACGGCTTCGATCTCTCGCCTCAGAGCTTCATCCTTTTCTGGCATTTTTCGCTTGTAGTATAAGCTTGAACGGCTTACCCCAAGCTCCTGAGCAAGACGGCTCTTTGAACCTTTCTTAGCGACGCTCAGAACGCTTATTTTTTTTGTGCAGTTCCGACTCGTACGTCAGCTGACCCACCAAACGAAGAAGAGCTTCGTTCTCTCGGCGAAGACGACTCATTTCCAGCGTCTCTGCCGCTCCTACCTCGGTGTCTCGCTCAAGCCAGTTACGGACTGTCATTTCGTTGATACCATGCTCACGCGCTACCGCCGAGACCTTCTTGCCCCCGCGTATCTTTGCTAGAACTTCCTCTTTGACTTCTTTCGAATATCTCTTGCCCATACACTGATCTCCTATCAAAATGAGTTATCAGTGTCCAAATTACAGGGGGAACATCACCTGCTAAGAAATAAAAAAGATTTTCTACCCATAATATATTATAATTGAGCTATGGCGACTTTCGGAACTCTTTGGATCATTTTTAAGATATTCTTTCCCTTATTCTTTTGGGGATTTATACTTTACAATCTGCCCTTCATTATCGGAGCTATTTTAACGCTTGCTATGGCAATATTGACGTTGCCGTTTACGCTAATGATTTTGATCATCTGTCGTATCTATGAAGCGGCGACTAAAACTAGATCGTATCAAAGTAAGGACAAGTACGATTATAGTTATCGGCATCAAAAGGTCGAACCAGAGGATCAACCAAGTCAAGGTAAGGATTTATATGAGATACTTGGAGTAAGGTATAACGCCTCAAGGGAAGAGATTAGAGCCGCATTCAAAAATAAGATGATGATGAATCATCCAGATAAGCTAGCAGCCCTTGATCCTGAGCTTCAAAGAATTGCTACTCAAAGAACTATCGCGATTAAGGATGCTTATGAGCGGTTATTCAATAAAGCAGGATAGATGAAATAATAGAATGTAATTATTCCATTGAAGTAAGCAATTGAATTCTATTGCTTCAGTTTTAAGGCGTTTAGTTTTTCTAATCTTACTAAATGTCTTCCGCCATAGAATTTTGTCTTCAGAAACGTGTTAACACAATCAAATGAAATGTTAGGTTCTACTAATTGGCTTGATAGTACTAATACATTTGAGTCAACATGTTCACGCGCCAGTCGTGCCATTGTCGAGTTTAAACATAGGGCACCTCTGACCTCTGGAAAACGATTGACAGCAATTGACATACCTATTCCAGAACCACAGATAGCCACGGCTTTGTAAACTTCATTTGATTGTATAGCTTGAGCAATTTTATATCCAAAATCAGGGTAATCGACACTATCAATGGCGAAAGTACCAAGATCTAACCAAGAAGTATTCGGAAAATGCAGTTTAATTTTTTCTTTTAAGTCAAAGCCCGCATGGTCAGAAGAAATTGCAACTCTAGTAGACATTGAAGATATATTCCCTAATTAGAGTAATTATTTAATTGTCACAGAAATTGCCAAGATCTTCTAATTTAATGAAAGTAGCATCCGATCCGCAACATTTGCAATTAGGGTTTTGCTTGATCTCAAACTCACTGAATTGCATAGCCATTGCGTCGTAACATAACAGTCTACCGATAAGTGAAGTCCCAATGCCAATGATATGTTTGATCGCCTCAGTTGCCTGAATTAGCCCAACGACCCCCGGTACTACACCAAGTACGCCTGCTTGTGCACATGATGGAACCAAATGTTTCGGTGGTGCCTCTGGATAAAGGCATCGGTAACATGGGCCCTTAAAGGATGGGTGGAAAAATGAAACTTGTCCTTCGAACCTAAAAAGGCTGCCATGCAGGCAAGGTTTTTTTAGAGATATACAAGCATCATTAACTAAATATCTAGTTCCAAAATTATCACTGCCGTCAATAATAATATCGAAATCGCTAAATATTCTTTCAATATTATTTGATGATAACTTCTCTTCGAATTTCATTAGATTAGTTTGTGGATTGAAATTTTTTAGTGTATCAACTGCCGATTCAATTTTTGATTTACCTATGTATTTGTTAGAGTGTATTATTTGTCTTTGCAGATTAGATTCTTCAACATAGTCAAAATCTACTAGGCCTAAAGTTCCGACACCCGCAGCCGACAAATAATACGCAACAGGCGAACCTAGTCCTCCAACGCCCACTACCAATACCTTAGAATTTAGCAGTTTTTGCTGTCCTTTTTCTCCTACTTCGGGAATTAAGAGATGTCTTGAATAACGAGATTTTTCATTCTCATTTAATAAGTTTGATTGATTCGTGGGAAAGTTTTCTAACTTACAAGCAACAATCCCCCCTTTGATCGAAAATACATTATTATATCCATCGACACGTAAAGTATTTGCGGCACTCAAAGATCTAATGCCGCTAGCACAATAAATAAGGAGTATAGAGTCTTTTTTACTTATTGCTTCTTTGAGTTGATCGGGCAATTGCCCGCGTGCAGCATGAATGGATCCACGAATATTTTCAGCATCGAACTCATGTTTTTCACGTACGTCAATAAGGAAGCAATCGGATTTATTAGAAAATATTTCATTCGCAATTTTCGCATCAATTTCATCTTTACTTAGTTCTTGTTTGATTGGCATAATATTTACTCTAGAAAGTTAATGTTCGAGCCCAGCACAATAAATTGCCTGTTTGGTAAAATTTACCCCTAATCGTTTCTCAAAACCTTTCGCTATTCGATCTGTGACTCTTCCAGTGTTTATTGTAAATTGATGATCATCAATACTTCGGGCATGCATCAAGCCAATAATAGATGACGTAACAAACGCCTCTTCGCAGTTTTTTGCCTCCGTAACTGTCAAACACTTTTCTTCAACAGCAATATTATTATCTTTAGCAACTTCGAATACTAAGGATCTTGTGATACTATCAACAACATGGGGTAATGGTGCAGTATAAAGTTTTTCACCCATGACGAAAAACAACGCAGCTCCGGTAGCTTCCATAACGAGCCCGTTAGAATCTAACAAAACCCCCATTCCGCCAAGTTTTTTAGCTTCTATTCTCGCCAGTTTATAATCTAAACGCCCTCTACTCTTTATTTCTGGCGGGAGAACATTTGCAGGAATTAATTGTTGGCTTACAATAAATAGCTTTACGCCATTTACATAATTATCAGCCATCTTGGATAAACGTCGGTTTAAAGGGAATGATATAATAATAACATTTGGGGCAATATCTTCTTCTAAAAATAATCCAAATGAACTTTCTAAGCCACGGGAAACATAATAAATTATTTGCCAATCTATATTTCTATCTTCTGCCGAGCAATTTATCTCCAATAACTTGTATGTATTCTCAATAATCTCAGTTCTTGATAGAGGCATATCTAATTCTAATTTAGCTATGCCTCTATATAGACGTTCTATATGCTCCTCTAAACTAATCAATTTGCCCGCGTAAGTACGCGCAACTTCCACAATCAGGTCTCCACTAGCGATAGATGAATCATAAATGCTTAAGAGGGGTTGGCTATCAGCTAGGAATTTACCGTTAAAAAACAATACTCTATCTTTCATGCAAGACTCTTTGGTCGATTTTCAGTTAAAATTCTTTTTGCCAGGTTATTATCTATATTGGGGAATTGTACATAATGTTGATCTATAAAACAAAAAACAGAATTATCTTTTTTTAGATATATTATTTCAATTCCTAAATCACTTAAGCAGGGCAGAGCGTAAATAGAACTTACCACCGGCGTTGCGACGACTATTTTCAAAGGATTAAAACGACGCACATTCTTTATAGCTGACCTAATTGTGTATCCACTGGAGATGCCATCATCAACAATAATAGCAGTATTATCTTTTACTTTCTCAAGATCAGTATATTCACTAAATATTTTTATCTTAGCATTTAGATCATTCTGAGCTAAATTAATTGCATCTATCGTTTCGGATGGAGATATCTCAAGTTTTGATAAAGTCTCCTTATTTACCATTATAGCCTTATCACTAGACAACGCTCCAATTCCAATATGTAGATTTGCTTGCCACTTTACTTTTACCACGGGGCAAATATAAGTGTTAGCTCCTATAAGATTCGAAACTTTTAAAGCAATTGGAATTCCTCCATTTGGAATAGCTAAAACTACGGGCTTTCCAATAGTGGCCCTAACAATCAAATTTGCGAGCGCTTCGCCGGCTGATTCTCTAGACGAAAATTTCCTCAAAATTTATAATTCTCCTAGTTTAATAATTGGTGTAACGTTTTCAGTTATTAGTCAATGTAAAACCAAAAACGTTAACACTTAATTATTAAAAACAGTTCGATTCTTCGGCTCCCAACGAATTAAATTATTACGTCATTTATGAAATATTTCTCTAACATGTGGAGCCGATTACTCGCGTCACGCAAATAAATATCGATTCGTTCCACATCTCGACATGATTGGTAGATTGACCAACAATAATCCCACCACATAACTGCCGCTATAAGTAAAGAAAATCTAAAATATTCATCAGACGAAGGGGGACGCCCCAAGAATTCACTCAAGTATATTACTTTTGTCTCTTCTACCATATTTGTAGAAACAGCTATTTTGGCAAAATCATACAGGTAATCCGACATCGCTGAATACTCCCAGTCTAATACCCAAACTTTATCTTTAGTTTGAATAATGTTACTTGCAGTCAAATCGCAATGGCATGGAGAGAAACTAAACTTAGTTTTTCTATATTTTAATTGAGTTTTTTGTATTTTCAATCCTATTTCAATAGATTCAGGGGATTGCTGGAATCCACTCTGTTTTGAAAGAGCCAAATAATTAAAGGCCGAGGAAAAAGGACAGAAAATACTTCGAAAAGATGTCCCTAGATGAACTTTTTTCAATTCAATTGATAATGCTTGAGCTGCACTGGGAGATGACAATAAAAAATTTCTGCCTTTAATAAATTTAGTGATCACCATCCTCCCGTCGTTGAAGACTACCTCAGGGCATACTCGCGCCTCACTAACTATTTTAAGATTGAAAGATTCGACGCATCTCTCGATACCTAGTTCCGCACTTCTGGGATTATTTAATCTAACTACATAACAGCTACCATCAAAGGTTGCCAAAAAACTTTGGTTTGTAAGCCCCATTTTTAATTTAGTTAATTTAATTTCAGACTCTTCTGATATCCCAAGAGCGCGAGCAACATTAAAAACCACTTCGTGCTGTTTCATGACTAAACTTTCGTAAATCGAGTTTACACCTAAAAGTAACAACTACTTTTAGATATAATTCGTAACTACGAAACTTATCAAGTTTTCTCTTTTTAGCGAATTTAAAACCATTAAACCTTAAACGCCACACAAATGTTTTAAATTAAATGCATTTGTTACCCTTATTAAATTGTAAATCAAGAATCGGTAGAATGCTAAATCAGTCTCGTTGCATAATCAAGTACATCTTTCAACGAAGCATATATTTTTATTGCCCTATGTTTTGACTCGTCCGATGGAGTATTTCCATCTGGAACCATAATAGGTTTCATTCCCGCCTCGAACGCAGCTTCTATACCAGCGTCTGAATCTTCCAACACATAACAACTACAAGGATTTATAGATAATTTATCAGCGGCTAATATAAATATATCAGGAAAAGGCTTACCCCTTTCAACATGGTCACCCCCAACTATCGTGGGGAATCTATCCCTAAGATTTGTATTTTCCAACTTTCGAATTGCAAGGTCGTAACTTGTTGATGTTGCTATCGCTTTGGGTATTTTGTAACTTTCTAAAAAGTCTAAAAGCTCGATTAATCCACTCTTGATAGGAATATTGATGTCCAACAATTGTTGGTAATATGAATGGAATCTAGAAATATACTCCCTTTCAGGGATCGTAATCCCTAAATAACTTTCCAAATATTGTACGGTGTTAGATTCATTCAGCCCTCTTACCGCGTCACACATTGGACTAGTTAGTAAAAATCCAAAATCTTTAGATGCCATTTTAAGTGCTTGATGCGCAAGGGCCTGAGTGTCAAGCATCAACCCATCCATATCGAAAATAAAAGCTAACATAAAAACTTTAAATTATAGGTACGAAATTTAATTATTTACGGATTAAAATTAATATACTTATTGATTGAGTCTTAATCAAATGGTAGCCTATTTGTCAGAAACTTAACTTAAGATTTATGATTATACTAATTAACATACCGCCAATGCTTAGAGATTACGTCGGCGGACAAAGATCTGTCGAAGTATTAGCGAACTCTCCAAGGACAGCTATTAGCGGTCTGTGCAAGACCTATGATAAACTTAGCGAAATTCTCTTAAATAAAGAGGGTAAACTTCTAGCGTTTGTAAATTTATTTAATAATTCTTCAAAATTATCCACTGATGAGTGCAGTCAAGACTTGGACATGCCGCTCAAAGAGGGGGATCGACTAACAATTATGTTAGCCGTTGCGGGAGGATAGTCCCAATAATTCTCTACTTTGAACTTCTCGTATTACTACCCCCCCGATACGATAATATTAGAGCAACTTCCAAAAGCCTCAACCACTTCCGATAGAATACTATCTAGTAATTTTTAAGTGTATTAAAATCTAAGTGTACATCCTAGGTGTACCCATTAGGTGACCCCATCGAACTAGTTCAAAGCGGGTATTTTCTCCAAAATAATTGGAGGAAATAAGTCTATGAATGAAAAAACTGCTGCTCTTAAGTACATTAAATCTGCTTTTCTTGGGATACTAACCGCTGTCGTTATCGTACCAACTAGTGCATATGCTCAGATTATGCCGTGGGAGAATCCACTCCGGCAGTTACTGAATAGTCTTCAAGGCCCAACTGCCCAGATAATCATAATTATGGCAATTGTCATCGCGGGCTTGGCTTTCTGCGTGGGTGAAGCTGGTTCTTTCTTCAGACGTTGCTCGGCAGCCGTATTCGGAGGAGCGATTGCAATTGGGGCTAGTTCCTGGGCTCCAACTCTGTTTGGCTGGTAGAGGGCGAGCATCATGATTGAAGGGTATCAATTTCCAATACATAGAGCACTGACGCATCCCATTTTAATCGGTGGAGCACCTAGGGAATTTGCTATTTTAAATGCGACCGCAGGCGCAGCTCTATTGTTTGGCCTTCATTCCCTTCTAGGGGTCCCCCTAGTGCTTATTCTACATTCAGCAGCCGTGGTTTTAACTCGCCATGATCCGTTATTTTTAGAAACGTTTAAGCGGCACCTAAACCATAAACCCTATTACGAGGCTTAGAATGATTAATTTCCGTGAGTATCGTAATAATCCAGATAGATTAAGTGACCTCTTACCTTGGGCAGCTTTAATACAAAGCTCAGTAATTCTAAATAAAGATGGATCTTTTCTCTCAGTTTTGCGCTTTAGAGGACCCGATCTTGATTCATCTACAGAAGAAGAACTACTCGTTAAATCTGCTCAAATTAACAATGTACTTAAAAGACTTGGATCGGGTTGGGCGCTTTTTAGTGAGGGTAAAAGATCGGTAGTAAATACATATCCAGAGAGCTCTTTTCCTAACCCGGTTGCAGCATTAATCGATGCAAAACGCAGGCAGCTTTTCCTATCGGACAATCATTTTGAGTCTTCTTACTACTTATCTTTTGTTTTTCTCCCCCAGGAAGAAAACACATCAAAACTCGCCTCACGATTCATTAATAACGAGGAAACGGAGGCCGTGAATTACAAGTTCTCGTTGCAGCTATTTACCGAAGAAATAGATAGAATTTATGATTTGTTTGAAAGAATGTTCCCTGAAGTTGAAATACTAAAAGATGATTCGCTCTTAACCTATTTACACCAAACAATCTCGACTAAAGATCACGTCATTAGATTGCCAGAAACGCCAATGTATCTAGACGCGATTCTTGCAGATTCTCCCCTTTTAGGAGGCTTTCACCCAAAACTCGGCGACCATTACCTTTCTGTAATTGGAATTTTAGGGTTCCCCGGATTTTCACAGCCTGGATTATTAGATCAGCTCAACCGAATCCCAATAGAGTATCGATGGTCAACAAGATTTATATTTCTTGATAAGTCTGCCGCAAAACATGACTTGGAGCAATTACAGCGCAAATGGTTTGCTAAGAGAAAAAGCATTGGAACCTTAATTAAGGAGCTTTTAACTAAAGAAGAATCGATACTTTCAGATTCAGATGCGCTCCAGAAAGCAGAAGACGCACAAGCTGCCCTAATGGAAGCAGGGACGGATGAGATTTCTTATGGCTATTTCACAACTAGCCTTGTTTGTATGCATGAGGATAGGGAGACTTTAAAGAATCTTACCTCCCAAATTGAGCGAGTAATAAATGGGGTTGGCTTTGTTACGAGGCGAGAAACAGTCAACGCTGTTGATGCATGGCTTGGTACAATCCCCGGAAACACTAGAAATAATGTTAGGAGGCCACTATTAAATACAATGAACCTTGCCCACCTAATTCCCGGTGCTAGTGCTGTTTGGGGAGGGCAAGAAGAAAATAGGCACTTAGATGCGCCGCCTCTCTTAATTGCTGAAACTGGAGGAAGTACGCCATTTAGACTTGTTCACCATATTGGAGACGTTGGCCATACCTTGATTCTAGGACCAACTGGAAGTGGTAAATCTACGCTGTTAAATTTGTTAGAAGTGCAGTTTACAAGGTATAAAGATGCTCAAGTTTATATCTTCGATAAAGGTGGTAGCGCTCTAACTCTCACAGCAGCAATGGGAGGCGATTTTTACGACCTAGGAGCGGAAGATTCAGAGCTATACTTTCAACCTTTAGCTTGCGTCGACGAGGAAGAAGATAAAAAATGGGCACATGAATGGCTATGCGCAATAGCAGAAAGTGAAAGAGTAATAATTTCACCTGAAGTTAAAAGAAGTATTTGGGATGCTCTAACAGCACTAGGATCTACCCCAAAAGCCCAAAGAACACTTCATACATTAACGGTCTATTTACAAAATGTGGAACTTAGAGCTGCGTTTGAACCCTATACTCAGAAAGGGGCATACGGAAAATTACTTGACAACTCTCATGATAATTTAAGTATCTCGAGTTGGCAGTGCTTTGAAATGGAAAGGTTAATGGAAACCCCAGCTATCCTAGCACCAGTGCTTTCTTACTTATTCCATAGGCTAGAGAGTAGATTTGATGGCTCCCCTACTCTCCTGGTTCTTGATGAAGCATGGTTATTTTTAGATCATCCTGCTTTTTCTTCTAAAATCCGAGAATGGTTAAAGACGCTAAGAAAGTTAAATGTCTCCGTAATTTTTGCGACTCAAAGTCTTGCAGATGTCGACAATTCACCAATTGCACCAACAATAAAGGAAGCCTGCTTTACTAAAATTTATTTACCTAACTCAATTGCACTACAGCCTGATGTTTCCGAGTTCTATCGGTCTTTTGGGCTAAATAAAAGGCAAATTGAAATCCTTGCCTTTTCAGTTCCTAAGAAAGACTACTATTACACCTCACCTTTAGGTAACAGATTGTTTGATCTTGGGTTAGATCCTTTAACTTTGGCTTTTTGTGCTGGCGTTAGTGCAGAACAAAGGAATTTGGTCAGAGAACTAACAACTACTCTTAAAGATCCTCTTTCTTTTAGTATTGAGTACTTAAAACGAAAAGGGCTTCTTGAAGATGCAAGAGATTTAACACGACTTAATACATATTCGGTGGCCGCATGAAAAAACTACTTATAATTATGTTTTTAAGTACTTTATCGCAACTTCATTTAAGTCTAGTACGTGCGCAAGCCGTCGTTTTTGACCCCGCAGCCGTTGCCCAATTAATCCAACAGGTACAGCAAACTCTTACCATGATTAATCAATTGCAAAGTCTTAATAGCTGGGAGGAAATCGACCACATGAATATCGACCTGGGGGCATATAATTCCTATATCGCTCAATACAGAGACTTATTCGACCAAATAATGGAAGAGATTGAGGGCTACCAAGAAGGAGGACTTTTAGGTCAAATTGAAAGGCTAGATGAAGTATATTTCCCCTACCACAATGATTGGGAACATAATGATCGGCCTGGCGATTTTACCATAATAGCTAATCCTCAACATAGAGCGATCAAAAAACAAATTCTTTGGACTAGGATTCAATTAAAACATGCCGCAAAAGTTGCGGCAAAAGTCAGGGAAACAATTCCGAAGCAGGAAGAGCAAATCCAAGCTCTTCTTGATGATAACGCCCATGCGGAAGGAATCATGCAATCTATAAAAATTGGTAATCAAATATCAGGTATGGTTGCTAAAAGCCTACAAACCCTTAACTTGCAGCTCACAGAGGTTATTCAAGAAAGTGCAGCTACAGGTCTGGAGAGAAATCATAAAGATGGATTACAAAAAAACCGTCAACGTGAAGCTATTAAAGGCTTTGGAGAAAGAGAATCAAGACCACGACCAGCCCCTTTAAATCCAATTGGAAGGTATTAATGAATCTACCTTCTTTGACGAATGCGTTGAATTTCTTTGGACAAGTTTTTGATAATGGGCGTGATGCTCTAACTGGCCAGGCAACCTCATTATTCCAGATCTTAGTTCTCTTTGAAATTATATTTTCAGGACTTTACCTAACACTTGGAAGCGGTGCGGACTTTAAAGGTATCGCTCGAAAACTCCTTGCTATTGGGTTCTTTTCCTGGATTATACAAAATTACGCATGGTTACTTCAGCAAGTTATTGATGGTTTTATTCTAGTAGGCCAGAGAGCCGGATCTTCAAGCGGAATCACATTTGCAACCATCCAAGATCCAGATTTAATTTTTATAAGAGGACTACAGCTTACCAAGCCTGCAATAGATAAATTATTTCAGGTAGCGGATTCATCTTACCTTAGTATCCTCTCTCCCGATGCATTGTTATTGATGGTTTGTATCTTCTGCTCAGTCTTTGCATTTGGAATCATGGCAATCCAAATATTTGTAACTTATTTAGAGTTCTTAATAGTAACAACTGCGGGATTTATTTTTATACCATTTGGTGTTTTTAAGCCTACCGCTTTTTTAGCAGAAAGGATCTTTGGAACGATTATAGGTTTTGGTGTAAAATTAATGATCTTAGCTCTAATAATCGCTATTTCAGATCAATTTCTCCAAACAATTGCTTTACCCCCTGAGGTAACATGGCAACAGGCATTTGAATTTGTGATTATAGCTTTTGCCCTTTGCTTTCTCTCTCTTCATGCTCCGAGCGTTACTTTAAGTCTATTATCTGGCTCACCTAATTTGACATTTGGCACCGTAGTCTCAACCGGAGCTGCCTCAGCTTACGCGGGAACCAAGGCACTTGGTACGGCTACTGGAGTTACAACGGGGGCTGGTAAGCTATTAGGTGGCGGGGCTACTTCAATCGCTGGCGCTGTAACCGGGGGAGTCAGAAGTAATTGGTCAAATTCTAGGGAGAAAAATTCTTCTACTATCAGTAGCGTCGCCTCCGCAGCAACGGGTATGGTTACGGGGCCTCTAAAAGCTGCGGCTTCCAATGTAGGGGAAAAAGTTATGTGGGGTAAAGACGGCGGTCCCAATGGGCAAGTTCGTTACCGTGCATCTATTGGAGATGAAAGCCTAAGTGCTGGAAATCGAAATAGTATAATGGGTAAATTTAATTCGGGGTTATATTCAGTCCCTTCCTACAGAAAAGTAGACTCTAAAGCTCGACAATCAAAATCACTCGACAATTCAAAGAATCGAGATTCCAAAGAGAAACCTAATCTAAATGATGGCAATAAGGAGAAAAAATCGTGAGAAATTCAATGCTATCTTCACCGCAGAATTTTCAGGCCAAAGTTTTCCCTCAATCCCCCTATTTGAAGGCAAAAGAGGAATGGGATAGTCGCATTGGAGCGAGCACAGTTCAGGCAAAGAACTGGAGAATCGCCTGTATTGGCTCACTCTTTTTATCTTCATTATTAACAGGAGTTATCTTTTTTCAGATCTCACAAAGTAAAGTCATACCAGTTGTAGTTGGTCTTGATAAAGAAACAGGGGAAGCAAAAGCACTTGGTGCAATTTCTAAAGATCCTTATAAGCCTGGCTCCCTAGAAATAAAATACTTCCTCTCAGAGTTTGTAAGATATGTGAGAGCAGTGCCGCTTGATCAAGTCGTAATCAAACAGAATTGGCTTAAAGCATATTCGTTTATGAGGTCTGAGGCTTCCGGGCTATTAAACGAGATGACGGAAAAGGATGAAGATAGTCCATTAAAAAAGATTGGTAAGATTGCAGTAAGTATAAAACCAATCTCCGTCATGCAGATTCCAGAAACAAACTCTTATCAGGTAAGGTGGAAAGAAACGCAGTATTCTCCTCAAGGTCAAAGATTAGAGGAATACACCATGCAAGGGACATTTCTTATCGAGGTAAGCCCCCCTAAAGACGAGGACTCGATCGCGGAGAATCCACTTGGACTATATATTAAAAGCTTTCAATGGAATCGAGAATTGTAATATTTTTTTGGAGTTGTAAAAATGAGGCTGTATCTATTTTTATTTGCCGTTATTCTTTCATCTAAAGCCTTTGCCTCTGACCCCATTCCAGAGGAGGAAGTGACCGCAGAGGAAGTAAAATCAGCCATGGCGGAAGCTGAAAAAGAATTTGCTGAGGCACTTGCAAAGAGGGATGGACTTGATTCAAGTCAAAAAATATCTCCATACTTAAAAACAAGTGCCAATTTTGAGACTTTAAAAGTAAAAAACAAATCTACCTTAGAGGAACTAGCCGCCCAAGTGGATGCTCTTAAAAATAAGATAATTGTTGAAAAGTCTACGATTTTAGCCACTCAATCACCCAAAAAGGTAAAAGTCCACGGCCATAATACCATATTTAATTACAATAAGTCCTCATTGTATGAAGTGACGGCAGCAGTCGATCATATAACCGATATAGCCTTAAAAGAGGGAGAAAATTTAACAACACCTCCAACCGCGGGAGATACTGTGAGATGGCATTTATCAGTAATGAAAAGTGGAACTGGTGATACCGGTCAGACCCACATTATTGTAAAGCCACTTGATGAGGAGATAGAAACGAACCTGATTATCACTACGGATCAAAATGTCTATCACATCAAATTGAAAAGTGGTGACTTCCACATGCCTTCTGTCTCTTGGAACTACCCTCAAGACGTGAAATTGCTAATGGAAGCCTCATTACGCAAAGAAAACTCACAAGAAGCAACAATAAGACCAGATCAGCTATCTTTTAACTATTCTATTGAGGGTGAAGACTACAACTGGAAGCCAGTCCGAGTTTTTGATGATGGCCAAAAGACATTTATACAAATGCCCAAGAATTTTAGAGTAACGGAGGCTCCTGTCCTATTTCTATTAGATGATGAATCAAATCCCATGATTGTCAATTACAGGGTTAAGGGTGACTTATACATTCTTGACAGACTAATCGAACATGTAGAGCTCAGGGTTGGAGTAGATAAGAGTATTACAATTACCCTGGATGATGGTCGTAATTTCTTTGAAAGGCTCTTTTATTAGGACTTAATATGAGTGACGGATTTGTAAAATGTAAGCCCCCTACTCCATCAAAATATCTGAGTAAGAAATCAGTTCTTATCGCAATCGGAATATTTGGATTTTTATTATCAATCGCAATTATTATAGGGAAAAATAATCGAGAACTTAAAAAAGTGGATTCCTCTAGCTTAAAATCCTATCCGACTTCTGCTTTAAGCTCCCTACCCTCCAACTATTCAGAAGTAAGGCCACCAAGACCTGATCCGACCCCTAATGTAATTCAAAATGACCCTGTTGATTCAGAATTATTGAAAAGACTGGCAAGACTTAGGGAAGAAAGATTAAAACGAGCGGACGAGGCTAGAAGATCAGGGATCTCGTTCCAAAGTGTTTCAATTTCAAATGACGCCCTGAAAGGTGTCTATGGAAGTTCCAGAGAAAATGAAGAAAGTAATAGTTCTGCCACTTTAAATCCAAGAGACTCGGACAACAGGCAGGATGAGAAAAAAGATTTTCTAGAAACTACAAAATCAGGCTCAACACTACTTAAGCAAAATCTAAAAAAACCTTTAAGCCCATTTCAAATCATGGGAGGTACTGTTATTTCAGGTACGCTAATTACTGGAATAAATTCAGATCTTCCGGGTGAAATTGTAGGTCAGGTGTCTCAAAATGTTTTTGATACTGTAAGTGGAGCCCATTTACTAATTCCTCAAGGTACGAAGATTTTAGGACAGTACGATAGTCGAATAGTCTATGGTCAAGAAAGAGTCTTAGTAGTTTGGACAAGGCTAATCTTTCCAAATGGTAAAAGTATTATGTTGGAAGGAATGCCGGGTGTTGACCTATCAGGATATGCAGGACTCTCAGATCAGGTGAATAACCATTATCTTAGGCTACTGACTGGCGTGGTATTTTCTTCAATGTTATCCGCAGGCGCTCAAATGGCGAATGGTCGAAGTTTTAATTCAATCAATCCTAGTTTTGACGAGCTTGCGATGCAGGGTGTTGCACGTAACTTGAATAATGTTGGTCAACAAATAACTAATAAGAACTTAAATATTCAGCCTACCTTGGAGATAAGGCCGGGGTTTCGGTTTAATGTGTTTGTTAATAAGGATATGGTTTTGGAGCCTTACGAATTGTGAAATTAAATTGTCATTGCTTTGTTAATTTTATTACTTTTCCGACATCCTCTAAGAGAGTTAGTTTGGTCATCGGAAGCTTAAAAGCCGTTTCAAGACAAGCACATTGAATATTTCCAGTTTCTATTAAAGCTTTAGCAACACCGATTGAACCTACAAGCATTAAGATTAAGTTTATGAAATTTCTTGCAAATGTAGTCTTCCCACTATCTGTTCCACCAACAACTAATATATTTTTCATCAGTATATAACGACCCTAGTAACATTAACACACTTAAACCAAGGGTAATCTTTTATCAGGGTGTCATTTTTTCAATGTAGCATAAAAACTATAGCTAAAAACAAACTAAAATGACATATAGCTCCAATGTTGATTAATAAGACAATAAAGTCATCCATTTGCTTAGTGCTTGCGCTCCTATTCATAGGAACGTCAAATCACTGTGCGGTTGAAGATTTATTCACAACTATTTCAAATTCGGTCTCTGGCGAAATTCAGCCTGATCATCATTCTACTCCAGTTAATACCCATAATCATGAAGAGTCTTCGGGATCGCATGAACATGGACAACCCCATCAATTAGTATCGGTACAAAACCAAAAAACAGGGGCGGATCTAGTCAAAATAATTCTAATTGCTCTCCCCTTTTCATTAATCATTACTCTGGGGAACTCTTTTAATTTGCAAATGTTGCAAATTAAAATGTTACCACGCCCTATCTTTCATCAACCTGAACAACTCAAAGAGTTTATTTCATCTCTAGTATTAGCTCCTCAAGGTCCTCCCTCCCGATCCTAAAATCCGTTGGCTATAATATCGATAATGATAATTTATCGGTACCTTTACATTAAAATATTTGAGGTCAGAAATGAGTACTTATTCATGCGCTCGCGCTGGATTAACTCTCCTAAGCTTTACTTCTATTTTCCTAAAAATCGAAGTTGCAGCAGAAGAGTTAGAAAAAATTAATCCGCCACAATGCGAGCAAAAATTGTCTTTAGAGGCTTTTAGAGCTTATGCGTTAAATAATTCTCCGCTAGTTGCAGAAATTGATCGTGACTATGCAAATCAATTAGCAGAAGCTTTTAATGTTGATGTATTGCCTAATCCAGAACTACAAATTGAACATACCTATACTGGGATGAAGTTGGGTGGAGCAAATGATCCTCAGTCTCAAGTTAGTATCGGTCAAGCCATTCGTATTTCTAATTTTGGGTCTAGAAGTAAAGTTGCCTCACTCATTACTAAATCTGGGGATTTAGAGAGGCGGGCACAAATATTGGAATTGACGCAAAAACTTACAATTCAATTTAAGACTCTTAGTACTTTTCAACAGATCGAAAAACTATTTTTGGATTCAGAAGCTAGAGCAACAAAAAAAGTTACATTAATTAAAGATGGTGTCAAAAAAGGTTTATTAACTCAGGGAGATGAATATCTATTTGAAGGCGAAAAGTATCGTCTACAAGCACAAGCAAAAAACATAACTTCGACCATTGCAATTCTTCAGGCAGAACTTTCAAAGGCGACAGGATCACCATGTAGTATTATATCCTCTGAAGTAAACAAGTTTGAAAGTCTTCCTTCAGAAGAAGCCTTATTACAAAAAGCTAAAGCATCTGAGATAAGTGAAAGCTCACGAATAGAACGGCTGACTAATCTTAGAAGTGAACAAGTCCGACTTTCTGAACTTGATGCTTTTCCTCAAATTTCTCCACGATTTGTTTATCAACACACTAATGATGGAGGTGATTTTTATGGGGCAGGAATTACCATCCCTTTGCCGTTTTGGAATAGAAATCAAGGTGAAATTCAACGTACTAAAGCTCAGCAAAAAGTTGAAAATGTTAAATCAAATTTCCTTGCAAACGGAGGGCTCACGATGCAAATCGTAAATTTAAGAAAAGCTGCAATTAATGCTCAGGAACAAGCAGAAATTTTTACAACTAAAGTAATTCCGTCATTTGAAGGCGCATTGCTTTCTCAAGAAAGACTATATGGAGAAGGAAAAGGAAATATTCTGCAAGTTTGGCAAACGCTTCGAGCCTTCAACGAAGTTCAGACTCAAACTTTACAACTTTGGCTTGAAGTATTTTCAACAAGAGCACAATTATCAATTCTTATCGGAGAAGAGGTTTAAATGAAAATTTTATTAAAAGAACTAAAAATATTAACTTTATTAGTAGTATTTCTAATAGCGTTGTCAGCATGTCAAAAAAGCTCACATAAGGAAGAAGAGCATGCACATGGTGATGAGCATGGGCACGGAGATGAGTCAGAAGAAATGGAACGAGGGACGCATGGTGGCAAGCTTCTTAAAGATGGTGATTTTTCACTAGAGCTGCAAATTTTTGAAACAGGAGTCCCACCACAGTATAGAGTTTATACTTATTTTGATCAAAAGCCTATTGCTCCTAAAGAAGTTTCAGTAACTGTTTCACTAAAACGACTTGGCAAAGAAATTGAGACGTTCTCATTTATTCCAGTAGAAGATTTTTTACTGAGCGAAAAAGAAGTCGAAGAACCCCATTCTTTCGAAGTCAAGGTACAAGCAGAGCATGAAGGAAAAAAGTATTCTTGGGAATTTGAATCTTTAGAAGGAAGGACAGAAATTCCAGAAAATATAGCAAAAATCTCGGGTGTAGTTGTCGAGAAAGCTGAGGCACATGAAATTAGAACGCTTACAAGAGTAAGAGGAAAAATCCTACCTAGTGAGCATAAGATAGCACACATAATCCCTCGTTTTTCTGGTGTTGTTCGTGAAGCAAAGAAACATATTGGAGATCGAGTAGAGAAAGGAGAGGTCCTTGCCATTATTGAAAGTAATCAAAGTCTTCAACCGTTTGAGGTTCGATCACAAATTGCAGGAACTGTAATTAATGGTCACGTCATAATTGGCGAATTTGTTCCAGAAAATCAATGGATCTATATCGTGGCTGACTTGTCAGAAGTTTGGGCAGATTTTTTTGTCCCTTTAAATAAACAGTTACAAATCAAGGACAATCAAACACTGCTACTTTCCTCAGTAAATGGAGATAAGTCCTCAGAGGCTCGTATTTCATACGTAGCACCATATGTGGATGAAAAATCTCAATCTCAGCTCGTAAGAGTTGTGATCCCAAATACAAACAGTCAATTTTTGCCTGGTATGTTTGTTCTTGGTGATCTGGTTATAGATGAAAGTCTTGCAAAAGTTGCGATTAAAAAATCAGCCATACAAACATTTCGAGATTGGAAAGTTGCATTCCTAAAAGTTGGTGAAACTTATGAGATTAGGCCACTTGAGTTAGGAAAGACAGATGGAGAATGGGTGGAAGTTCTAAGCGGTCTTTCTTTGGGCGATGAGTATGTAAGTGAAAACGCTTTTCTCATTAAAGCGAATATCCTCAAAGCAGGTGCAAGCCACGACCACTAAAAATAAATTATTAGGAAAATTTTCAAATGTTTAATAAAATCATAAAAACGGCAATTGCCTATAGGTACTTAGTATTATGCCTCTCTCTTATATTAGGTGCGATTGGAGCATTGTCTTATAAGAGTTTAATAATCGATGCTGTACCTGACATCACAAATGTTCAGGTACAAATAAATAGCGAAGCTCAAGGATATTCTCCTTTTGAAGTTGAGCAACGTATTACTGTACCTATCGAGTTACTAATCTCTGGGCTTCCATCACTTCAATATACTCGCTCACTTTCAAGATACGGCTTATCTCAGTTGACCGTAGTATTTGAAGATGGCACAGATATCCATTTCGCACGACAACTAGTAGCTCAGCGCTTACTTGAATCAAAAGGTAAATTGCCAGATGGAATAAATCCAACACTCGGACCAATCTCAACAGGCTTAGGAGAAATTTTCATGTATACGGTTGAGAACGAAGATAATTCAGCAAACCCAAGAACTCTTCAAGAATTAAGAGAGGTTCAAGATTGGGTTGTTAAACCGCAGCTCCGTACAATTAAAGGAGTTGTAGAAATAAATTCTATTGGGGGTGCTTCAAAGCAAATTACAATTATTCCAAATATTGATAAGTTACGTTCATTTGAACTTGATCTAACTGATCTATCTGAAGCGATAAAGGATAATAATTCAAATGTAGGCGCAGGTTTCATAGAACAACAAGGAGAACAGTTTCTAATCAGAGTTCCCTCTCAAGTCGAAAAGTATTCTGAAATCGAAGATATAGCAATTGGCGTTCATAAGAACGCACCAATCTTTGTTAAAGATATCGCAACAGTCGAAATAGGTTCTGAACTACGAACTGGAGCTGCAACAGAAAATGGTAAAGAAGTAGTTCTTGGTACCGTATTTATGCTCATGGGAGAAAATGGTAGAGACGTTTCAACTAGGGTAAAAGAAAAGCTTGAAGTCGTATCTAAATCTTTACCGAAAGGAGTTGTTGTTAAATCTGTTTATGATCGGGCTACTTTAGTAAATGCGACAGTTCACACTGTTAGAAAAAACCTTTTTGAAGGTGCTTTGCTAGTAATTGTTATTCTATTTGCGGCTTTAGGTAATCTCAGAGCTGCATTAATAACCGCCTGTGTAATTCCGCTTTCGATGCTCATGACAATATTTGGGATGGTTCAATGGAAAATGAGTGCGAACTTAATGAGTTTAGGTGCTCTTGATTTTGGATTAATCGTTGATGGAGCTGTAATTTTAGTCGAAAATTGTATCAAACGATTTGGGGAAGCTCAATCACGCTTAGGCCGGTTACTTACAAAAGAAGAACGGTTAGAACTTGTATTTGAGGCTTCTTCTGAAGTTCGGCAAGCCACAATGTTTGGCGAGCTAATAATTATGATTGTATATGTACCAATTCTTGCTCTTTCAGGAGTTGAGGGGAAAATGTTTCATCCTATGGCACTTACCGTGTTACTAGCACTTGCTGCTGCATTCATCCTTTCTCTTACTTTTGTTCCCGCAGCAGTTGCCATCTTTGTTACTGGTAAAGTTAGTGAACATGGTGGTTGGATCGAAAAACTTCAATTACGCTACGAAAGCTTACTAAATAAGATTATTCGAGTACCTGTAGTTGTAGTCTCATGTGCCGTCGGCTTCTTTTTACTTTCACTTCTTCTTTTTACTAGATTAGGTTCAGAATTTATTCCATCTTTAGATGAAGGTGATGTGGCACTTCATGCCTTACGTATTCCAGGCACTTCTCTTACTCAAGCTATTAAAATGCAGCATCAACTTGAGAATACAATAAAAACTATTCCAGAAGTAGAACGTGTTTTCGCAAAAATAGGTACTGCTGAAATTGCAACAGACCCAATGCCTCCAAGTGTGGCTGACGGATTTGTTATGTTAAAACCAAGAGTTGAATGGAGTAATCCAGATAAGCCTAAAGCAGATATTGTCTCGGAAATTGAAGAACTTGTTTTAAAGGTCCCGGGGAATAACTATGAGTTTACTCAGCCTATTCAGATGAGATTTAATGAACTAATTGCAGGTGTTCGAAGCGATGTAGCAGTTAAGGTCTTTGGTGATGATACAACCGTACTCTTAGAGCAAGGTGAAAAAATTAAAGAAATACTTGAAGGTATTCCAGGGGCTTCAGATACTAAAGTTGAGCAAGTTACTGGCTTACCAATGATTGTCGTTAAGCCTGATCGATCTAAGATTTCTCGTTTGGGGTTAAGTTCTTTAGTCGTACAGGAAGTTGTAAAAACAGCATATGCTGGGGAAGAAGTTAGTAGATTCTATGAGGGCGATAGAAATTTTCCTGTAGTAGTACGTTTAAGCCATATTGATAGACAAGATATTTCTGCAATTTCTAATCTACCGATCCCACTACCAACAAGTGGCACTGACAAAAATGAAAAATCAGATGGAATTGATACACGAGTGCCAGAATTAGTTCAGGAATACTCAGTTAAGGCTTATACTACATTAGGTAGTATTGCAGATGTATCTGTCATCGAAGGACCTAATCAAATTACAAGAGAAAATGGTAAAAGGAGAGTTGTCGTTACTGCGAACGTCCGTAATAGAGATTTAGGATCATTTGTTGAAGAAGCTCAAAAGAAGATATCGTCAAGTCTTCAAATTCCTCCAGGCTATTGGATTGGCTGGGGGGGGCAATATGAAAACTTATTATCAGCCAAAGAAAAGTTGACGATTGTTGTACCATTAGTACTCTTAAGTGTATTTGGTCTTATCTTTATTACTTTCCGCTCATTGAAATATACAGTTCTTGTTTTCACAGGAATTCCATTTGCTTTATCGGGAGGGATATTAGGACTTTGGCTTAGGGATATCCCATTTTCAATCTCTGCTGCGGTAGGCTTTATCGCTTTATCTGGTGTTTCTGTACTAAATGGACTGGTACTTGTGAGTTTTACTAAAAAACTTTTAATGGATGGAGTTGAAGTTACAACAGCCGTAGTAGAAGGCGCAGTATCAAGGCTACGACCTGTGTTAATGACTGCATTTGTTGCATCTTTAGGCTTTGTTCCAATGGCCTTGTCTGAGGGAACAGGTTCGGAAGTTCAACGACCTCTTGCAACAGTAGTAATCGGCGGGATTATTTCTTCAACGATTTTAACACTATTAGTTTTGCCTGTTTTAATCTTTCTCCTGTCTAAAATAAAGAGAGTGAATACATGAAGCACCAACATACATTTGATAAATACGGTAGACAACTTTGTTGCACGCAAGAAGAAAAGATAAATCAAAGAGCCGAGAATATAGAGTGTTGTTCTACAAATAAAGAATTTAATCACTCTAGGGGGGAGCAAGAAAAAGATAGTCTACTTAAATTATTTAAACCATCAATTACCTCAATTGTCCTCTTATCTATCGCGTTAGGTGTCGAGAATTATTTTCCTGAAACTTCATCCATGCGTTGGATTATTCCCGTTTTATATATCTTTGCTTATCTGCCCGTCGGTTTACCTGTATTAAAAGAGTCCCTAAGCAGTATCAAGGAAGGAGAGATATTTTCAGAATTCTTTTTAATGAGTCTTGCGACTATTGGGGCATTTGCAATTGGTGAGTACCCAGAGGGAGTAGCCGTAATGTTATTTTACTCTGTAGGGGAAGTATTTCAGACTTTAGCAGTTAAACGAGCTAAAGCTAATATTAAAACTTTACTTGATCAAAGGCCTGATGAGGTAACAATAATTGAGAATAACATCGCAAGGACTATAAAAGCAGTAGAAACAAAAATTGGAGATATTATCCAACTTAAGTCTGGAGAGAAACTTGGACTAGATGGAGAGTTGTTATCAGAATCTGCCTCGTTTAACACGTCAGCTCTTACAGGAGAGAGCGTACCAGATATTAAAGCTAAAGGTGAATCTGTATTAGCGGGAATGATTAATTTAAACACCGTTGCACAGATTAAGGTAACAACAGAATATACTAACAGTAAGCTCTCTAAGATCTTAGAGCTTGTACAAAATGCCACTGCTCAAAAAGCACCTACCGAATTATTTATTAGAAAATTTGCTAAAATATATACGCCCATAGTTGTTTTTTTTGCAGCAGCCATTTTAATATTACCCTACTTTTTTGTCGATACTTACGTTCCTAGTCAGTGGCTATACAGAGCTTTAGTATTTTTAGTTATTTCTTGTCCGTGTGCCTTGGTTATCAGCATTCCATTAGGCTATTTTGGTGGAATCGGAGCAGCAAGTAAAAATGGAATTTTATTTAAAGGAAGTAATATTTTAGACATTATTAGTACAATTCAAAATGTAGTAATGGATAAAACCGGAACGATGACAGAAGGAGTTTTTGAAGTTCAAGAAGTAGTTATAAAATCGGATTTCGATAAAGATCGAATCCTTCAAATGATAAATGTGCTAGAAAGTCAAAGTTCGCATCCTGTTGCCACTGCCATTCATAAATATGTTGGGACAATAGATAGTTCAATAGTACTAAAAAATGTTGAAGAAATATCAGGTCATGGTCTAAAAGCCGAGGTTGACAACAAGCAATTACTTGCAGGTAATTTTAAATTACTTGATAAGTTTTTAATTAACTATGATGTTGATCCAAATACAATTCCTTATACGACGATTGCCATAGCTTACGATAAAAGCTTCGTAGGTTATTTGACTATTGCGGATAAAATTAAAGAAGATTCGCTAACCACAATAGATAAGCTAAAATCCTTAGGTGTAAAAATTACAATGCTAAGTGGAGATAAAAATACTGTAGTAAAATTTGTAGCAAATAAACTAGGTATTGTAAGCGCTTTTGGCGACTTATTGCCTGAAGATAAAGTAAATAAAGTAAAAGATATTGTTGCAAAGAATGAAACCGTTGCTTTTGTAGGTGATGGCGTAAATGATGCGCCAGTAATAGCTTTAAGTAATGTTGGCATTGCAATGGGTGGTCTAGGTAGTGATGCAACAATAGAAACTGCTGATATCGTAATTCAGGATGATAAGCCGAGTAAAATTCCAATGGCAATAAATATTGGAAAGCAAACTAAAAAAATCGTATGGCAGAATATCACTTTGGCGTTTACAGTTAAAGGCATAGTTTTATTTCTTGGTGCCGGAGGCTTAGCCACTATGTGGGAAGCTGTGTTTGCAGACGTGGGTGTTGCTCTAGCTGCAATATTAAATGCAGTTAGAATTCAACGAATGAAATTTTAAGCTGATTATTAGCTTAAATGATTAATAATCCAATTAATGTTTTTATACGATCTTTGGTGCAAAACGCATCTCGCTGCTGCAATTTGCAACAATTCATAAATGCGCTCCCAATAACTTCAATGCCTTATTCTGGCACGCTTCTTGGATCTAAGTTAGGGCATATTAGTTGTAGTGCGCACTATATGATCTGACAGGCACCCTGGATTTCTTACGTTATTGTA
>DAOLCO010000026.1:0-49043 GCA_035327825.1 Oligoflexia bacterium
GAGCGGGAGACGAGACTCGAACTCGCGACCCTCAGCTTGGAAGGCTGATGCTCTACCAACTGAGCTACTCCCGCTAACGTTGGTATAAATATAAAAAACCTCAAAAAGTCACTACTGGTGGGGATAGGATTCGAACCTATGAAGCGCGGACGCAACGGGTTTACAGCCCGTCCCCTTTAGCCACTCGGGCACCCCACCAAAGGAGTGGCTCTTTTACACCTGCTTTCAGTAAAAAATCAAGGGGTTAAGAAGGAAAATAAATTTTTATTCATTACCCTCAGACTCGCTCTGGTTATTAGAATTTGGATTTGACCCACCACCACCAACAGATCTACCTGACCTGGAGCTTCTTCTGCGCTGAGAAGGTCCTCTCCCTCCCTGTGATCCATTTGATGAACCACCAGGCCCACGACCACCCCTACCTCCCGAATTACCCTCTCCTGAAGAATTTTTAGAATTCTGTTGATGAGAGGATGATCTCCCTCCATTTCTTCCTCCACCTCTTGAGTGCCTAGATTCTCCGGTATTAAATCCAGAGAGACTGTGGTGAGTTAAGGGGATATATCCCGGTGGTAGTTTACTATCCTGCATTTTTATCCTTACGGTTTGTTTACGAAATACAAAACTCAAATCACATAATATATTGAATATTACCAGCTTCAAGATTACAAAATTATGAACACTCTGACTGAAAATATTTTCAGTCTATTTCCCCTCAAAAACACCAAGTTTCCTAAACTTTTCATATCGTCTGGATAATAACTCGTCCATTTCTGTCTTAAGCAGCTCTCTTAAATGCTTGGCTATAGCGTAACCAAGTAAATCTGCAGCTTTATCGTGATCGCGGTGAGCACATCCGTCAGGCTCCCTAACTATATCATCAGCAACACCTAATTGCAGAAGTGACTGGGCCGTAATTTTAAGTGCTTCGGCAGCAGTCTCAGCATAAGAAGAAGAACCATCTGAATCTCCCTTGCCCCAAAGTATTGATGCACATCCCTCAGGACTTATAACTGAGTAGATAGAATTCTCTAACATTAATAATCGGTCACAAATGCCAAGAGCTAAAGCTCCTCCGCTACCTCCCTCACCGATTACAATAGATATAATAGGCGTTCTAAGACCAGCCAGAACCATTAGACTTGACGCTATTGCCTCAGCTTGACCTCTGGCCTCAGCATCAAGACCTGGGTAAGCTCCCTGAGTATCAATAAATAATATCAGAGGCAATTGAAACTTTTCTGCTAGTTTAAATAGTCGTTGAGCTTTTCTGTTACCTTCTGGCATGGTCATGCCAAAATTTCTTTTAATTCTTTCCTGGGTGCTCCTTCCTCGTTGCTGGCCAACAACCATAACGGGAATACTATTAAAATAACCAAGCCCACCAACCATTGCATGATCATCACCAAATTTTCTGTCACCATGTAGTTCAGAAAAATCAGTTATTAATCTGCCAATATAATCCAGAGTAAAAGGTCTCTCGAAATGTCTGGATAATCGAACTTGCTGATAAGGTTTCAGATTGCCGTATACTTCAGAACGGACTTTATCCCTTTTCTTTTGCAATTTCTCAACTTCATTAATATGTGCAGTATCCCCGGACTCAACAAGGGATTTGAGCCTCTGAAGTTCAAGCTCAATTTCAACAACTGGTTTTTCAAAATCAAGATATTGACTAAAATCAACCATTTCAGTTTCCTTAATAAAACTTGATTATCTTTTAAATTAAACTGTTACTACCAATATATGAACATCAGATTTTAATGTTCAGGATCTGTGAATTTACAGAAATCAGACAGTAACAGCCATACTTAAATTACTATTTTTACATCTTACAAAATGAACTTCTTTACTTACAAAACTATCGACTAAACCATCAGTATAAGTCGAAAAACCGGACTTGATTTGTATATTACATCCAGCATTCTCTTCACCTGAGAATACACACTCTTTTTCAGTAAAAGTTAGAAAAAAGTTAACCAATCCAACCAAATCAGGAAAATAAAATTCGTTTAAGGAACTTTCCAGGTCCCTCTCCGTATGAGTATCTTGGGCAAGATAATTTCCAACTTGAGACTTCTCAACTGGAGACATCACAGAATGTGAATTAAAACATTCTGAATGAATTGAACCAGAAGACCAACTTGATCCAGTCCAATTTATCTCGCTCCATCCCATTTTATGTGGGCTATGACGCCACCACGTTCGCTGACGTTTTGCAAAGGAACGAGTATCACGCTGAATCTGTTTTATCAAGTCATTATCAACTTCAGGAAGATCGGGAAAAGTTGAATAATCAAGGGCACTTAAGTGACGATAGCCTATTGCCTTACAGGCTGGAATCACACTCAAAACTTCTTGATGTAAAGACTCCGTATCAGGGGAAAATCTCCTTAACAGATCTGAACACTCTTTTACCCACCCGACTTTAAACATTTTGACTACACGTTCATTAATTCTATTGTTTAATTCATTACGATCCTCTTCCAATATTATCACCAAAGGTCTAAGAATAGGCATTTGAGGATTAACAGTAGAAACATTTCTCTTTTCACGTATATGATTTAATGGACACCCAAAACTTAATACAAGTAAAAGTGCTCTTCGGGTACGAATAAAGTCTGATTCTGGAATACCTGCCGACCCTTCAGGATCAAGAATCTTTAACCACTTTGAGTAATAATGCCTTAGATCAATATCATGAAATGTTTTTTCAATATGTGAAAGTAACTTTTCTCCTACATCGGTACCAGAATTATCCAAAAAATTTCCAAATAATGTTGAGAGATACAAGCCTGTTCCTCCAACAATGAGAGAAACTTTGCCTCTGGAATGTATGTCATTAATAAGTGAAAGCGCTTCTTTTCTAAATCTGCCTGCGGAATATTGCTCAACTGGTGAAACGTGACTAATCAGATGGTGAACAATGCCCTCCCTTTCTTCAAGAGAAAGCTTTCCACTGCCTATATCAAGACCTTCATATACCTGAACTGAATCTGCGTTAATTATTTCAGCATTAATCCTTTTTGCAAGCTGTATTGAAAATGCAGATTTTCCACTTGCAGTAGGTCCGCTTATGGCAATAACTGGAATAGAGACATTTTGATTCTTCATACTATAGATGACTAGGATTCTTTCGAACTGATTCTGATTTAACTGATAAAGGCTCAGATAGAGGTGAAATTGATGTGGTTGGAAACAAATTATGAGAAGTTGAGCTAAAAGAACGTCCAAAGCGAGATTCAAGCTCATTTTCTGAAAGCCACCATACAACAGGCCTTCCGTGCGGACACCAGCCAGAATGATGAACTTTCTCAAGACTTTCAATCAGGGAATATGCCTCTTCCGCATTAATGATTCTGCCTCTTCTGATTGATCCATGGCAAGCTATACGGGCAAGATATGAGTCAATTTTGGTTTCAATTGTAGTGTTAAATCCGGATTCAGGTGAATCACTTAGTAACTCTCTGACAAGTTCACTTGCACCATCCTGGGAAATTAAATAGGGTATAGAACGAATTAACAAGTCAATGCCGCGTAGCTCTATCTCAATTCCAAATGCCTCTAGTTCTTTTACTTTATTTTCGATATTATCATAATTTTCAAATTCTGACACTGGGATTGAGATCGGAAGAAGTAAATCCTGCTTGATAATATTATTCTCAAGATAGCTACTTTTAAGATTAAAAAAAGTTATTCTCTCATGAGCTGCATGCATATCAACTATTAAAGCTCTTTTATCATTATTATCTTCAAATACAAGATAAAGTTTAAATAACTGACCAACAAACCTCAGGTTTAAGATATTCGTTAATTCATTAATATCTTTTGCAGAATTTAATGTAACATCTTTTTCAAGAAATTCATTTACCAGAACATTGTTATTCTGAAACTGAATTTGATCGACAATATTAGTCTTAAATTGAAACTTCCTGTTTGAGGAATTAAACATCACAGGATTTTGTGTTACAAGATATGGTTTTCCTGATCTGACCTTTTCGGATGTATCAACTAATGAACCGATAACAGCAGATCTTACGGCAGAGAAAACTGAAGAATCAAACCTGAATCTGACTTCAGTTTTTTGAGGATGAACGTTAACATCTACCTCAGAAGGATTTACAAGAATATTAAGCACTCCAGTAGGATATGTACCAGGCTTAAGAAGACTGCCGTATCCATCCCTGATTGCTCTAAGGATAAGAGGACTTTTTATTATCCGACCATTTAAAAAAAACCTTAGCCGGCTTCCTCCTCTGACACAATGTAAAGGTTGGCTTAATAAGCCCCATATATTGATTATACCCGGTGGTGAATAATTGGAAACAGGTTCTTTACTATCAATTTGATTCTGAAAACCTGGTATGACCACTGGTTCGCCATTAATTATTCTTGTCGCACTGACTCTATCTCTTAAAGACTGAGCATAAGGAAAAAGTAAAACCTCTCGAGCATCATCATACAAAGAAAATCCAATCTCAGGATGCGAAAGAGCAAAATCAGATACAACACCCCTTATCGAAGTCCCTTCGGAACGCTCTGATTTTAAAAATTTACGTCTCGCAGGTACATTATAAAAAAGGTCACTAACCCTGATGCGAGTTCCCTCAAGGGCAGAAAGTTCCAATGATTCAAGGTGATCTCCTCCTTCTACTCTTATCTGATAAGCCTGACTTGAATTTCTGGCTCTGCTTGTAACTATCAGACGACTGACTGAGGCAATTGAGGGAAGAGCTTCACCTCTAAATCCATATGTAAGAATATTTGAAAGATCATCTAATGTTGAAATTTTGGAGGTTGCAAATCGCTGAACAGAGCGGACAATATCTGCTTTGCTCATTCCGATGCCATCATCTAATACCTCAATATGAGACAGCCCTCCATTCTTTATTGAAATACTAATTTTACTAGCACCTGCATCAATTGAGTTTTCTATCAGCTCTTTTACAACTGATGAAGGGCGTTCAATAACTTCTCCAGCAGCAATCTGATTAACTAATGTATCTTCAAGAAGTGAAATAGAGTCCATAACAGAATTTTTGTCAGCTTAACGATAAGATTAACGACTCGGTTTAGCGAAATATTAAATCAAAAAAATAAATTTGAAGTTCACTCTAATTCTTATAAACATCCAAAATACGTTGAATTGTATCTGTACTTGAAAATCCTTCAAAAAAGGGTAAAGAGAATACCTTACCACCTGATGACACCACGAAGTCCGCACCAACTATTTTATCAGGTGTCCAATCTCCACCTTTCACAATAATCTCTGGATTTACCTCCATAATCAATCTTAAAGGGGTGTCTTCTTCGAATATTACAACTTCATCAACCATTTTAAGAGAGAGAAGCATCTCCCTTCTTATTTCCTGATTATGAATAGGGCGTTTGGGTCCTTTAAGTCTTCGAACGGATTCATCACTATTAAGACCAACCATCAAGCTGGAACCAAGATCCCTCGCCTGTCTTAAATACCTCACATGACCTACATGAAGAACATCAAAGCAACCATTAGTAAAAACAAGTCCCTCATTCATTATATTAATTTGTCCTCATTAAATGAGTCTGAACAGTCTTTACTCTATCAGGAACAGAACTGGGTGAAGTATCAAATAACAAAAACATCTTTTCCTGATTGTTTGTAGATGAAATCATAGGCCTTGAATGATCATAATATCCGGCAAGATTACTTACTCCAGTTAATGTTCCGCTCTTATAGTATAAACCTGTCTCAGCTGGAAGAAGATCACGATACGGATAGAAATATTTAAGCATTTTAAGGGCTTGAAGGGTAGATAAATTGTTATTATGAGATAAACCTGCACCTTCCTCAATTACAAAATCAGTACCAAAACCCAGCTCTCTTTCAAGAAACTTTCTAAAAGATTCCTGTGCTTTACTATAAGTAACTGGTGGGCCTTGATAATACGCTGAAGCGCTAAAAAATAACTGATTTGCAATAAAGTTATTGGAGTATTCAAGCATGTCTTTTACATACTCCTTTACGCTTTTAGAAGAATCGTACTCAAATAGAAGTTTTGATCCAGGCGGATTTGAACTTATTAGAACAATATCACCAATTTGTCCGCCATTATTTCTGAAAATAATTTTTACTAACTCAGAAAGTTGTTGATATCCAAGAGAAGAATCCCTTCCAACTGACACTCTATGTTTGCCAACAGGAAGTGAATGACCAAGTGATTTTGCAAAAGATGTAAGTGGTGTCTCCAACTCTCCAGTTTCAATAACACCATTTGATTTTTTTAATATCGAAATAGTATTGTAATTTATTGAAAGTGCACTCACTGGTGCATCATAAGGGTTATTACTTGATCCTCGTCCGGGAACATGTAAAGAACCAGAATAAAAATTACCATTCAATATTAAGCGATTAAACCTGGATCTCATTTTTTTTACTTCTCTTAGTGCAGCTTCAAGATCACTTGACGTAAACCCAGGATCACCAAAGCCCTGAATAACAAGATCATCATTTGGAGTAACAAGAAATTTGGTGATAAAGCGATAATTTTCACCAAAAGTAAAAAGTGCATATGAAGCAGTAGCAATTTTAATTATAGAAGCAGGTTTGTATCTTGACTCTGCACCATTAATTTTAGAAAGATCAGCGTCTATTGGAGAAGTTATTATAACTGGCTTCTTGTTGTTATTTGAATTTTTGTTATTACGGATATCAGCAAGAGCATTAACTGAATAAAAACTGACAACTAAAAATAACATACAAACAATTGAGTAGATTATTTTTAACATCAGAAAAAGATTATTTTATACGATAAATTTATGAAGTATAGCAAAATTCACTTTCCACGATGGTTCGCTTTTGCTTCTATCGATTTATTTTTAATATTTCCAGTATTTCGAAATGACCTTTTTTTATAATCTTTCACTGGACCCCGATTTTGTGATCCAGCCTTATCACCCATTCTTTTATTTCTCGCACCTAACTCGGTAAATAATTTAATAGTATTATTTCTGCCTGTAACAAATGTCCATGGCAAATAAGTTAGCTGAAATGACTTCGCTTCTTGCTTCTCTGAAAAGTCCGTAGAAGATTTACTGCCTGTATACTTTGAGCTAACCCAATCAGCATATTTAAGAGGGAATGCGATAGCTTTAAGAATATCCTTAACGGTATAACATACAAAGCGTTCATTGAAAGATAGTTTGCTCTCTTCCATTTTTTTCTTAAACAGGTTATCACGAAACCAGGGGGAACTTACCGCATCCTGCACCAATGATATTATGGCATGTCGGTCAATTGTAAATATTTTTCCATTAATCTTGACAGCCAAGGGAGAAATTTTATCCTTGGAATATAAGTCAATGGTATCCAGAAAGCGTTCTTTTCCAGCTTTTAAAATAAAAAGCTCTTCTTCAATCAACTTTCTGAAGTTTTTACCCTTTTGCTCAATTACATTAACAATTGTCGAATCATTATCAATAATAAATACAAGGTTTGATGATACAAGAAGTCTAAACTTTCCCTCTCCAAGAGCGTTTTGAAAAGTTTCAGGAATAAAAACTGGTGTTTTAAAATTCGGAGATCGTGCTTCCTTTAGCAATTTGCAGATTACCGGTATGACATCGCGAAGTGAATTTTCAATCTCGGGAAATTTACCAGAAAAATAAGCTGATTCTCTAAGGCATTTAGCAATTAATCTTAGTATTGGTTCCTTTATTTTTATATGAAAATCTTTAAGGCTAATCTCAAATAAGGTTCCAAACTGTGCAGATTGTCTGACTCGAATATCAGTAGTTGAAGTAAACCACGGATCTCTCGGATGAATATACTCAAAGGCTGATATACTTGAAGATTTGGATTCAGGAATATTCTGCAAAGATGATCTGGCAATATTATGCTTTTGGAAATCATCATTTGAAAGATCATTAGATGATCCAGTATCAGAAAATGAATATAGTGCAACATAACCAACAAGACAATTCTGACCTTCAGGTAGATAGTAAAGAAGACGTTTGTCATCTCCAAGTACTCTCTGGGAAATAGTCTTTTCATCCTTTACCGAAAGATTATTATCTTTAAGCCATGTTTCATAGGAATATGTAACACTGGAAAATTTGTCTTCTGCAATAAAAATACCATTTTTAAGAATTCTCAGACTTTTTCCAATATCAGGAGTGATACTTGAAAGGCTTGCAATAAAGCTGTCTGAGGCATTATTTCTCATAATGACAAGGATTCTAACCAATAAGAAAGAATTCCATTAAGCATAGCATCAAGCTCCACACGTGGTCTCCAGCCAAAATCACGATTTGCCTTATTGCTGGATCCAAAATGTTCAGATATGTCTGAACTCCTCACGCGGTCATCTGATACATGAATTTCGGCCTCTACACCAGCAAGCTTCATCATTCTTTTAATCAGATCACTCAGACTTGAAGATATGCCTGAACAAAGATTATAAACTTCACCATTTCTGCCATTTAATACTGCCTCACGATATCCTCTTACTATATCTGAAACATCAGAAAAATCTCTCTTAACTTCTATATTACCAACTTCAATGATTGGTTCCTTACGGCCAAGACTAATCAAGGCAATTTGCTTGGCGAAACTCGAAAGAGAAAATCTGTCTTCCTGAAAAGGACCAACGTGAGGAAAGGGCCTGACAGTTACCACAAATAAATTCTCACTTGCACTGAATTTATGGGCAAAATGCTCGCCCAAAGCTTTACTTACTGCATAGGACGAGAGAGGCCTGATCTCTGCCTGCTCAAGAAGTGGAAGAGAACCAGGTCGAGGAACTCCATAAACTTCTGATGTGCTTACATACAAAAAACGCGTAGCAGGAGAAAATTCCTTAAGTATTTTCAATAAATTATAAGTTCCATAACCATTAACTCTTAGAGCTTCCTCAGCCTTGTTCTCTGCCTCAGGAACAAAAGACATGGCGGCAAGATGATATAAGACATCAGGTTGCATAAGTGAGAGCACCTGTCTTACCTGACCAGTATTTGTTACATCCAGCGCTACATGCTGAACGCTTTTAGGAACGGCTCCTTTTCTCTCTTCTTCAAGTTTAAAAATATTTTTACGATCAGTCGAAACGTCAGATGATGAAATTGGAAGATAAGTAAGAGCTACATCATCCCTACAATCTACAAGATGTTTTGCCAAATGAGTTCCAGCAAAACCGGCACCACCAGTGATCAATGCTCTCATATAGCCTCAGTTATGCCTTCTGAAGACGAAAATATTTTTCTGGAATCTGAAGAATGTCCAAGACATGAGTGAGTATAGGAATTTTTATTACTGTAAATTCCCTTATAGCGTTCAATATCAGCCTCAACCATCATTTTCACTAATGTATCAAAGTTAATTTGAGGGGTCCATCCAAGCTTGTCATGGGCATGAGTAGCATCACCAATAAGAAGATCTACCTCAGCTGGTCTTATGAACTTAGGATCAATTATAACGTACTTTTCCCAATCCAGTCCCACAACTGAAAATGCTATACTAACAAGATCCTTAACACTGTAAGCTTTGCCAGTTGCAATAACATAATCATCAGGTTCATCCTGCTGAAGCATCAACCACATTGCTTCTACATAATCACCTGCAAAACCCCAATCACGTCTGGCATCCAGATTTCCCATTCTCAATTCATTAGTTATTCCAAGATGAATTCTGGCAACACCATCTGTCACCTTCCTTGTAACGAACTCTAAACCTCTTCTTGGCGATTCATGATTAAAAAGTATACCTGATACGGAGAAAAGATCATAACTTTCCCTATAATTAACAGTTATATAGTGACCATAGACTTTAGCCACACCATAGGGAGACCTTGGATAAAAAGGAGTAGTTTCTGTTTGAGGAGTTTCTCTTACGCGTCCATACATTTCAGAACTTGAGGCTTGATAGACTTTGATTTTGGGATTTAGAAATCTTACAGCTTCAAGTACCCTGGTTATACCAAGTGCTGTATATTCACCAGTTAATACAGGCTGCTCCCAGCTTGTAGGAACAAAACTTTGAGCAGCAAGATTATAGATTTCATCAGGTTTAACTTCATCTATCAGGGTAATGAGTGATAGCTGATCTAATAAATCTCCCTGTTTCAATTCGAGATACCTGCGTATTCCATCAGATCCGGTTATTCCGTTATCTTTAATTCCATTATTTAAAAGATGATTTATCCTTTCATAGTTCTCGCTACTTGCGCGACGAACCATACCAACAACTCTATATCCCTTCTGAAGAAGAAGTTCTGCAAGATAAGAACCGTCTTGCCCAGTAACACCTGTAATTAATGCGGTTTTTTGAATCATGAATAACTCTACTTTAATAATAAATAAATAATTCTTAAGAAACGAGATAAATAACTAGACTAAACAAAATTGTTAAGTTTCCTTTCTTTTAGAATTTCAACTACTTCCCGAACTCGTTGAGCATCATCTTTATGGCACACTAAAAGACAATCTTCAGTATCAACAACAATAATATCCTCAAGGCCAACTGCCGCTATCACTTTTTTCTCCGTTATATTAATTTTACTGCTGGATTCTAAAAGAGCAGAACTTCCAGAAAAATCAGCCAATTCAGGTCTAAATGATCCTTTTATATTCCTGCTTTCACTCATTTCATCGGCAGACAGAATCGCACATCCCCTTGATCCAACGAGCACAACATTACCTCTTGTAACATTTTGAAAACCATCACGGGAATCCTTTATAGCGGTATCAAACCAGCTTGACCAGGAACCAACATCACTCCATTCAAAATTGTGCCCAGGAAAAACAACAACATTTTCTGCCTCTTCCATTACACCAAAATCAATAGAAACAGAATCAAGTTGAGCATATAATTCTTCCAACCTGTTAATATTAAGGGGATTTTCTCTAACCAGAATTGAACATTCCTCTGTTATCTTGTATGTTTCAGGTAAAAGTGCTTCTACTTTAGAAAGAAGTACACTGGGGCGCCAAACAAACATACCACTGTTCCAGTAAAAATCACCTGATTCAACATAACTCGCGGCAGTAGCATGATCCGGTTTTTCAACAAACTGCTGAACAGAGAAAGCTCCGGTACTTAGACCCGAACTCGTTCTATATGTCTGACCACGCTTTATGTAACCATAGCCAATTTCAGGAGCTACAGGTTTTATACCTATGGTAACAAGAACATCCTCAGCTTTAGCAAGAGTTATAGCTTTTCGAAAAACTGCCCTAAGCTCATCATCTCCCTTAACTATATGATCAGCTGGAGTACAGAGCATTACCACATCACCTAAGGTGTTGAAAATTAGGTGAGCAGCAAAAGAAAGACATGCAGCTGTGTTCTTTTGAAAAGGTTCAGATAATATGGAAGAAGAGGGTACGGCATCCGACACAAGATCTCTTTGAGATGCTGCAGTTACCACAAGTGAGCCACTATCACCAACAAGTGGTATCAAACGTTCAATCGACTCCGCTATCAGACTTTTACCACTTGTACCAAGTGGCAGAAACTGCTTGGGTCGAGTGTTCCTGCTTAGTGGCCAAAAACGGGTACCGCTTCCTCCGGCCATCGTAACAAGAACAGAACCATTTGAGGCTTCAAGGTTACCAGAATAATACTTATTCAAAATTACTCCTGTTAAAACTTATTACTAACTTCATGAGCACCAAGATGTAATTCTACAAATTCTCTCCAAGAGGGTACTTTTATAGACAAGACACGACTAAGTGCATCAGTACTCATTTTTGAGTATTCGGGTCTAGGAGCAGGTCGTCCGGATTCTAATGTTGTTTGTGGTAATATTCTGCATTCAGATCCAATACACTGTCCAACATATCTTGCTACATCATACCAGGTTCCCTGATCTGAAGCCGATGCATGAATTGTTCCGTTAATATTTCTTGCAGCAAGAGAAAGAATTATCCCCGATAACCATGGTGTCCATGTAAGACTTCCAGTCTGATCAGAAACTACTCTAAGCTCAGATCTTTCCATTAGAAGTTTTGCCATTGTATCAATGAAGTTTTTACCACCAGCTCCATGGAGCCAGCTTGTTCTGATTATAAGAGAGTTTTTTGAATGTATAGATCGAATAAACTCTTCTCCAATAAACTTGCTATAACCATAAACACCAATTGGTGAAGTAATTTCATTCTCTTCAAATGGAATTTTTTCACGTGTTTCATGAGCTTTGCCCCCAAAAACATAATCAGTGCTGATATGTATCAGATATAAATTAGATTCGCTGCAACATTCAGCAATGTTTTTGACACCAAGTGAATTTACATCGAGCGCATCAGCATATTCTTTCTCGGCATCATCAACCCTAGTATAAGCACTGCAATTAACAATTATTGTTGGTTTCCATGAATCAATAAAATATTGGATTGAATTTGATGAGCGAATGTCAACTTTAGCATAAATTCCATGATCGGGATGTGAGAATGCGCATCTGACATGCTGTATCCTGGAACGCTCCAGTAAAGTTACCAGAGACTTGCCAAGCATGCCACTGGCACCAAAAACGGCTACACATTGAGAAGCTAAACTCCCACCTATTTGCGTTTCAAAAACTGGATCATTCACATAATACATAAAATAAACCAGGTCATGCTAACTGTCTTAATCCAAACACCATTCAGGACCTTGTCCCGTAGTTCAACTCATAGAAACGCTGATACTCACCAGATTTAACTCTTTTCCACCAGCCAGTATGTTCCTGATACCAGATGATAGTATTCTCCAAACCATCTTTAAAACTTATACTAGGCTCCCATCCCAATTCAGATTTAATCTTTGAATAATCAACAGCATAGCGCCTATCGTGACCTTTTCTGTCTTCAACGTACCTTATAAGAGAAGGAGATTTATCCAGATAATTTAATATAAAATCAGTTACTTCAACATTAGGCTTTTCAGATTCTGCGGATCCTCCAATGTTGTAAACCTCGCCTACTCGACCTTTAGTCAAAACAAGAAATATGGCACGGGAATGATCATCCACATGTAACCAGCTCCTCACATTCTTACCATCTCCATAAAGAGGTAATGGTATATCCCCGAGTGCGTTGGTAACAAAAAGAGGTATTAACTTTTCAGGAAACTGATATGGACCATAATTATTTGTACATCTGGTAACGCAAACAGGAAATTGGTAGGTCTTGAATGCTGCAAGTGCAAGCATATCAGAAGCAGCCTTCGAAGCAGAGTAAGCACTGCTTGGATCTAGCGGAGTAGTCTCAGTAAATCTGCCTTCTGGCCCCAGGGAACCATAAACTTCATCTGTTGATATATGTACAAACTTTTCAATACCATGTTCCCTTGCAACATTAAGCAGTACTTGAGTTCCTTCGACATTAGTTCTGACAAACGCCATAGGATCAGCAATTGATCTATCAACATGACTTTCTGCAGCAAAATGAACAACTGATGAAATTTGCTCATCGGTTAAAATACTTTTTACAAGTTGTTCATCACGAATATCGCCCTTTTTAAAGCTGAATTTGCTGTTACCATAGACTTCTTTAAGGTTTTCAAGATTTCCGGCATAAGTAAGAAGATCAAGAACTACAATTTTACTTACATGATCTGAACTTAATGGATTATTTAAAATCCATCTCACAAAATTCGATCCAATAAAACCCGCACCACCAGTTACAAGAATATTCATTTTGCCCCATCAAAACTAAAACTATACATGGTCCTTGTTAGCTCCCGATTCTGCAACCAGATTTGTTGCTCGTCTAAGAGATTCAAAAGTACCCGCATCGGTCCACCAACCCTTTAAAACTTCATGGGTTAGATCTCCACGCTCAAGGTACATATTATTGACATCAGTAATCTCAAGCTCACCACGCTGAGATGGCTTAAGATTCTTTATAAAAGAGAACACTGTTGAATCGTAAAAATATATTCCTGTTACGGCAAGATTGGATACAGGATTTTTTGGTTTTTCGATTATTCTTAATATTTTATTATCCCTAACCTCTGCTACTCCAAATCGTCCGGGATCATCGACTTCTTTCAGAAGAATTTTAGCACCTGACTTCTGATTTCTGAAAGCATCAGCAGCACTCCTGATATTACCCTCGATTATGTTATCTCCAAGTATAACACATATGTTATCATTTCCGGCAAAATGTTCTGCAAGAGATAACGCAGCAGCAATTCCACCTTCCCCTTCCTGATAAGTATAATTGATATGTTTAAGGCCAAATGACTGGCCATTCTTAAGAAGCTTGAGAAAGTCACCGGCAAAATGACCTCCGGTAACAATCAAAATATCTTCTATTCCAGCATTTAATAAAGTTCTGATGGGATAATGAATCATCGGCTGGTCGTAAACAGGCAGAAGATGCTTATTGGTAACAAACGTACACGGCTGAAGTCTTGAACCGAGGCCACCAGCTAGAACTATTCCCTTTAGAGGCATAATAAATAAATCCTGAAGTATTAAAGATATATAAAAATTAAGACGCCATAGAATAACACATGGCTAAACTATGTCAGCCCCCAAGATAACCCAATTTTGCTAATATAGCTCAACACACATTTATTGAAATTTTTAAATCTGAAAAGTAGTTTTGCGCACTATTATTATGATTTTTTATTTTTATGTTTAGAAATGGCTAATTTAAGTGTCAGGATTTTCAATTTAACTCTGTTATTAACTATGGTTATTGACCTGGTACACGCTCATTTCTTCCACTAACATTAGTAAAAAACGTGTTACCAAGCTCACCCAAACCAAGCAGAGTAAGATTAAAGGAAATTCTTGTGTCATCAGGATTGGTTTGATCAGCAACAAGAACATCCATCATCCAGCAATTACAGGAACTGGTTAAACGCACACCTGCCCTTTGCTCAATAAAATCCTTAACAACATCATCATATCTGCTGTAATACCCAAGTCTAATGCGATCTGTAAGTCCAAATTCAATACCACTTTCAAGTTGACGAATACTGTTTTCAACAAATCTCAATCTGCTTCTTATTAGATCTCCCCTGTTGTTACTCAATTGGCCTTCAATAAGATACGAACTAAAGGAACTTTGCTCTGTATTAAAGTCAGTTCTAGTTCTGAGTTTGAAATACTCATTAGGAAATACTGCTACGTCTGCTGCTACATCAGAAAATGACGTTGAGCGATCAGAATTAGGGGGATTATCTAACAAATTATAACTTTGAGAGAGTCTAAAAGTAACAACCTCCTGGACCTCACCTCTTCTTAAACTTGCATAATCAGTGGACGAATCAGGATCTACTCCAAACTGAACCGTCTCATCAAGGGGACCAGATGCAGTTAATCCCGACATATCATCAATTCTTGGAGCTGCCTCCTCAATTCCATATACATATGCATTTCTAGGTTCATATCTGCCAAAAAATCGCTGAGTTAATGCATAAGTTACTACATTTCTCTGCGCCAATCTGTCCCTCGAATCAAACTGGGGGTTTCTGGTTTGATCAACATCAGGAATGTATAGATGCCTTAAGCTAGGCTCAATTGTGTGTTTCATTCTTACAAGTTCCTGGGACCTTCCAGATTTACCAAGCTCACCTATAAACTTGAAAATACTGCTGTCATCCAAACCATAAACCTTCTCAAATGCAGTACCTAGTCTTGTATCAACTGAAGGAATAAAACGATCAGAGCTATTTGGTAGTGGTTCCCTTGGTGGTTCACTTTCAGCACCTGTTGGCTGAGTAGATGAGGGATCAAGTGGATCTTCAGGATCTGCCATGAAATCATCTATTAATCCCTCGCCAGACATTTCTGTTTCAAAAGTATCTGACTGAGATAACTCATACTTGGTAGCGCGGATACCTGCCTGAATAGATCCATCTAAATAATTGCCAATAAAAAATGGCAATTTCATTTGCTCATGCATCTCTAACCTTGAGCCACTATAATCTTCCTTCCTTACAAAGTTAGTGGCACCAAGATTATGAGTAAAAACAGCTCTAAGTCCAAATGGATTGTCACCAAAAGGCCTGAAATAATCCAGACCACTAAAGGTTAACTCAGGTAATCGTTGAAAAACGAAATCATCATTGGTTACCATCGCCTGATTAAATTCGGAAGAAAGGTCAAGACTATATGAATCTCCAATCGGAGTTCTGATTACAGCAGTTGAAGTAACAAACCTGTCTTCAGTTCTAGCAATTCTATCCTGCTCGAACTCACGAGGTAGCAGGTCATCGCTTACATAACGCCCATCTATGATTAATTGAAGAGGTTGTTCGATTATCTTCGTTGACCAATTCTCATTAATAAAACCAGCATATCTCCTTGAGTCAAGACTTGGATCGGCAAGTCCATCTATTCTAGTGCCAAGTAATCTACCACCCCTTTGCGATTCGTCAAAATAAAGACCGCCCATTTCAAGGCTATGCTCACGGGCAAACATTTTTCTAAACTCAACATCAGCTCCAGTTCTGATTTTTGCCTCATATATTCCAGAAATTGTCATATCAGTTGAATTATTAATATCCCAATAAAATGGAGTAGTAACTGTAAGCCCAGATCTTCTTCCAACACCAAAAGTAGCAGGAAGAAAACCCGACTGACGTTCAGTTTTAGCAGGGAAAAATATGTAAGGTACATACATTACAGGTAGATTATAGAGTCGTATGGTTGAACCCCATGCTTGTCCATATCCATCACGTTGAATTTTCGCTCTACCAGCAAACATACTCCAGGGTGGACAATCATCTCCATCAGGACATATGCATGTCGTTAGTAAGGTATCTTTTAAGGAAAATTCGTCATTAGCACTACGAGTAACCTCACTTGCATTTACACGATAATCGCCTTCGGCAAAATAGAGCGATACATCTTTTAAAATACCTTCACCAGAATCAAGATTAAGTTTAGCACTGGAAGCAGTAAGATTTGTATTAACATCACTAATCCTAACATCATCAGAAAGCTCAGCTTCATTCTTGACGGTATCAACCCGAGCCTCAGATGATTCAGCAACAAGAGTTGAATAAGCAATAATTACATTTCCAATGGCCTCCATTACGCTACCACTGGTATCAAACTCAATAACATCAGCAGCAATATCAAATGGTAAATTTACCCCTGTTACAGCCTTGGAAGCAGAAGCCCTTGCACGTTTCTGTTTAAATTCTCGCTTTCTTTCAATAGCTCTTTCCTTCTTTAACTGATCGTCAAGAAATAAAAAGCGCCGGTCTGGTGGAAGTACCTGAGCTTCAGACACATTCAAAAATGATAAATGAAATGAAATATTGATCAGAACTAATGCTATAAAATAAGAGAGAGGTGAAGGAAATATATAGTTAATTAAACAGTTACAGCCGGATGGAGACTCTTCAAGCTTACTACTATCAGAGTCATTATTAAACTTCATATTATAAGATCCCAAAAAAATTCAACGAAAGGCCGACATGGTGCCAAGAAAAAGTGTCACATTGCAATTTTATGAGAGCAAAAAAAATAGAAGCACAACAATATCATAAATTGCAGCTCTAATTTTTTAACAAAGCAAATTTTACAAATGCAACTCAACTTCAAATAACTTTAACTACTGTTTTATAAGAAATCCAAGTACCTGCGCAATACGTTCTTTTAGGGCATGCCTCTCAATGACCATATCAAGCATTCCATGCTCAAAAAGGAACTCAGATCGCTGAAAACCCTCTGGAAGTTTGCTCCTTATGGTTTGTTCTATTACTCTTGGGCCTGCAAATCCTATCAGCGCCCCTGGTTCAGCCAGATTCAAATCCCCCTGCATGGCAAATGAAGCTGCCACACCTCCGGTTGTTGGGTCAGTCATAAGAGAGAGATATGGGAGTCGCTTTTCTGATAAACGGTAAAGTGCTGAAGTAATTTTTGCCATCTGCATAAGGGAATAAATACCTTCCTGCATTCTGGCTCCTCCTGAAGCTGATACAATAATTACCGGAAGATCTTCCTGGATAGCTCTCTCTATCATTCGGGTAAGCTTCTCACCTACCACAGCTCCCATACTACCACCCATATAACCAAAATTGAAAACACCTAAAGTCGTGCGAATTCCATTAATTCTCGCATAACCTGTAATCACAGCTTCAGTTTTGCCAGTTTTTTCAACCTTCTTTATGCGATCTTTGTATCTGACTTCATCCTTGAAATTTAAAGGATCACTGGGCCTCAAATGAGCATCAAACTCGTCGAAACCTTCTCTATCACAAAGAAGTTGAATTCTCTGTTCTGCCGAAAGGCGAAAATGATAGCCACACTTTGGGCAAACAAAAAGATTACGCTCCAACTCTCTGTTATAAATTATCTCTCCACAACCCTTACATTTAACCCAAAGACCACCCGGAATTTCAAGCCGGTCTGAATCCTCTATTGGTTTAGGAGCTTTACTTCTTGAGAACCAGGCACACACCCTAACCTCCGCTCTTGCAATTTGCGTTTATATTTTTACAATTCTTTCAATCAAAAAAACAGATTTGAATAAAGACTATCTATACAACCTGATATTACTTATAATATGGGAAGCTGAAAGCCGAAACATGACCGAGAAGGCTTTTAATAGTTAACGAGAATAGATTCAAGATGGTAAATTAAATTGCATAAAATTACCGCTACAATAAATCAAATTTCAGATTATCTTGGGGATCTTTTATCTGTCTCATCCTTCGAAGATTCTTCACTAAATGGACTTCAAGTTGAATCTCATCAAGATATTGGAAAGATTGCTGCTTGTGTAGATTTTTCATCCTCCATAGCAGAAAAATCCCATCAAGAAGGTGCTGGAACTATTATTTGTCATCACGGATTGATTTGGGGAAAACTTGGACCAATTACGGGTGCACTTGCATCTACGCTTCAATATCTATTTTCTAACAAAATAAATCTTATAGCACTTCACCTTCCGCTTGATGCCCATGAAACATTCGGAAACAATGCAATAATAGCTAAAGAAATATTACAGCTTTCTGATGTTACACCTGAATTGAAATTCGGTACAAATCCCACAAACAAAAAATGCCTTGGTTTCATTGGAAATAACAGTAATAAAACTCCATTAAAGGCAATGACTGAGCTATTTTGTGGACTACCGGGGTCACTGGACAAACCACTAACACTCAATTTTGGACCATCAACTCCCCAAAATGTGGCTGTTATAAGTGGTGCTGGTGCTGACGCATTATATCAATTCAAAGATTCAGGATTTGATACATTAATAACTGGTGAACCTCGCCAGTTTGCCTATCACTTTTGCAAAGAGAATAAACTTAATGCAATATTCGCTGGTCATTATGCGACAGAAACATTTGGCGTTAGAAAACTCTCTCAACACCTTGCAGAGAAATACTCAACCTCTTGGATTTTTATTGATGAGCCAACTGGGATATAGAATCTAGTCTGTTTATACTAAAATTAACAATTTGGAGAGAATTCAAAAGTGAAGACAATTGAAGAAATCGACCTAGATTCAAAAAGGGTACTAATCAGGTGTGATCTTGACGTACCAATGAATGAAGACGGTACAATTGCTGATGATCATCGAATCAAGGCTGCCATTTCCAGTATTGAATATTTACTCAAAAAAAATGCAAAAGTTATCATAGCAGGCCATATGGGACGACCTGGAGGAAAAGCTGTGTCATCTCTATCACTTAAACCTGTGGCTGATCGAATTTCATTGCTTCTTCGCACTCCGGTAAAATTTCTTAGTGATTGCGTTGGAGATGAAGTAACAAGAAACATTTCGTCCATTAAAAATGGTGAAATTGTTTTATTGGAAAATGTCAGATTCCATGAAGGCGAGGAAAATAATGATCCTTCTTTCTCAAAGAATCTGGCCTCCTTATGTGATGTTTACGTAAACAATGCTTTTGCGACAGCTCATCGTGCTCATGCCAGCACTGCTGGTATCGCAAATTATGTTTCTGTAAAAGCAGCTGGGTTTACTCTACGCGATGAAGTAAATTATTTTAACAAATCCTGCAAGAATCCTGAACGTCCACTACTAGCCATATTTGGAGGGGCAAAGGTTTCGACCAAAATTAAGGCAATTAAAAATGTTGGTAAGTCAGCCGATGTTGTTATTATAGGTGGTGCAATGGCAAACACTTTTTTGAAAGCGAAGGGGCACTCAATCGGCAATTCCCTATTTGAGGAAGACTTGCTAAGTGTTGCTACTGACACCTTAAAATGGTTTCAGGAAAATGATAAACAGCTTCTTTTACCAATTGACGTAATAACATCAAGTAAACTTGCAACAGGAGTCCCAACAAGTATTTGTGAGATATCAGCCATTCCAGATGGAATGCTTGCGCTTGATATTGGGCCAAAGTCTCTTCAGCTTTTTAAAGCAGCCATTAACTCAGCAAAAACTATTATATGGAACGGACCGATGGGAGTTTTTGAAATTCCTGAATACTCTGCAGGCACCTTTGGAATTGTTGATGCACTTTCTGAAGCTAACGCTCTTACTGTTGTTGGTGGTGGGGATACTGATCTTGCCCTTAATCAGAGAAATGCTTTTGATAAAATGGATTTTGTATCTACTGCTGGTGGAGCTTTCATGGCACTTCTTGAAGGAAAGACCCTTCCAGCTCTCTCTGCTCTTGAAATGTAAGAGAGGAACTCACTCCCATTCAATAGTAGCTGGTGGTTTACTTGATATATCAAGAACAACTCTGTTAACGCCAGGGGTTTCATTTACTATACGGGTAGAAATTTTTCTTAATACATCTTCAGGAAGCAAATACCAATCTGCAGTCATACCATCGCGAGATGTCACTATCCTAAGAGCAATACATTCATCAAAAGTTCTCCCATCTCCCATTACACCAACACTATTAACTGGCAGCAACACAGCAAATGTCTGCCAAAGCTTCTCCCACAACCCTGCCTTAATTACCTCTTCTTCAACTATAGAATCAGCAATGCGAAGTTTATTCAGACGCTCATTTGTAATTTCGCCAAGAATTCTCACAGCAAGTCCTGGACCCGGAAAGGGTTGACGATTAATTAATACTGCTGGGATACCAAGGGTTCTTCCAATTTCTCGAACTTCGTCCTTAAACAACTCTCGAAGTGGTTCAATAAGTCCAAGCTGCATATTTTCCTTAAGACCACCGACATTATGATGGCTCTTAATAGTTGCAGCCCCACCAATTACTGAAACACTTTCTATGACATCAGGATAAAGAGTACCCTGCACCAGAAATTTGACATCAGAAATGCTGGCAGCCTCTCTTTCAAATACATCTATAAATACTCGACCAATGATTTTTCTCTTTTTTTCGGGATCTGTTACTCCAGAAAGCTGATCAAGAAACTCATCTCTGGCATCAACTTTTTTAACATTAAGACCAAGTACCTCCATGCTTTCCATAACACGATCTGCCTCATTTTGACGAAGAAGACCATTATCAACAAAAATGCAATACAACCTGTCTGATATTGCTTTTGAAACAAGCTGAGCCGCTACAGTAGAATCCACTCCTCCACTTAGACCACAAACAACATTTCCAACAGGATAATCGTTTGAAATTCGACTCACTGTTTCATCAATAAAATTTTTCATATTCCAGTCTTTCTTTAAACAGGCTTCCTTGAAAAGAAAATTTTCAATTAGTTTCTTGCCAGATGGTGTATGGTGCACTTCAGGGTGAAACTGAACTCCATTTATATGTTTTTCCCTGGAATAAAACGCAGCTATCGGGGAGCCTGATGAAGAGGCTGTAATTGTAAAACCAGGTGGAAGAAGAGTTACCTTATCTCCATGGCTCATCCATACAGGAATCCTGTCACCTTCTGATAAGGAAGAGAAAATTCCCTCAGCTTTATCAATTGTAATCTCTGCTGGTCCAAATTCCCTTATGCTCGTAACTAAATTTGAAGATTCATTACTTCCCCAACCTTCAACTTTACCTCCAAGCATTGATGCAACCAGCTGCATTCCATAACAAATAGCAAATATTGGAACTCCAGACTCAAACAAATCGAATGGGGCCTTTGGTGAATCTGAGGAATAAACTGAAGCGGGACCTCCAGATAATATAACTGCTTTTGGTTCCAACTTTTTTATATCATTCCATGACGCGTTACCTGGAAGTATTTCGCAATATACACCAAGCTCTCTCACTACTCTTGCAATTAGCTGTGTATACTGTGATCCATAATCAAGTATAAGAATCTGACTTTTCATTAAAAAATTCCGAAATATGAACTACTTACTATAATTTGGAGCTTCTTCTGTAATAAAAACATCATGAACATGTGATTCACCAAGTCCCGCAGGAGTGATTCTTACAAACTGAGCCTTCTCTCTAAGATTTTCCAAATCAATTGCTCCAAGATAACCCATTCCCGCCCTTAATCCACCTACAAGCTGAAATACTGAAGAAGAGATAGGACCTTTATAAGGAACTCGTCCCTCAATACCTTCGGGAACAAGTTTTGAAATATCTGTTTCAGATCCTTGTCCATAACGATCTTTCGATCCAAGTTTCATGGCTCCAACTGATCCCATTCCACGATAAAGTTTATAGGTTCTTCCCTGGTAAATAATTGTCTGTCCAGGTGATTCTTCAGTACCAGCAAATAATGATCCAATCATTACAGTATGCGCACCTGAAGCAAGAGCTTTAACAATATCACCTGAAAATTTTATTCCCCCATCAGAAATGATACAAATATCAGTGCCTGAAAGCGCTCTTGCAACATCAATAATAGCACTGATTTGTGGTACACCTACACCAGAAATTATTCTGGTAGTACAAATCGATCCAGGACCCATTCCAACCTTTACGGCCCTTGCACCAGCCCTGACCAGATCCAAAGCCCCCTCTCCAGTTGCAATGTTACCAGCGACTACTGGAATTTGAGAAAAGTTTTTCACTATATAAGAAACACAGTCCAATACTCCTTTAGAGTGTCCATGAGCACTGTCAACTGTGAAAACATCAACTCCAGCCTCAGCAAGCATTGAGACACGTTCTTGAAAATCGAATCCTACTCCAACAGCAGCCCCTACTCTGAGACGACCATGAGAATCCTTGGAAGCATTAGGATAACGTTTTGACTTTTCAATATCCTTTATTGTTATTAGCCCCCTGAGCTTCTTGTCATTATCCACAACAAGTAATTTTTCAATTCTGTGCTTATGAAGTAGAGCCTTTGCCTCCTCTTCACTGGTACCAGGAGGAACAGTAACAAGATCTTCACTAGTCATGATTTCACAGACTTTTCTGTCAAATTTAGTTTCAAAGCGCAAGTCACGATTAGTTAATATTCCAGCAATTTTCCCATCAGGATGCGTAACTGGTAAACCGGAAATTGAATACTCTTCCATAATCGACAAGGCATCTGAAATTTTTTGGTCAGGTCTAACAGTAATGGGATCCATAATCATACCACTCTCAGACTTCTTTACTCGAATAACCTCTCGCGATTGATCTGCAGGTGATAGATTTTTATGAATAAATCCTATACCACCTTCTTGTGCAATACTTATTGCAAGACGATGCTCTGTCACAGTGTCCATCGCTGCACTGATTAGTGGTACCTGAAGAGAGATTTCCGATGTTAATTTTGTACTGACATCAACATCTTTGGGTAAAACATCAGACATGGCTGGCTTTAAAAGAACATCATCAAAAGTTAGTGACCATGGAAATTCCTTAAACGTATTTTTATTTAAAGTCATAATTATTTATCCAGATTAAATCTTGCAAATTAGAAACGCAGATCAGAAATATTGAGTTTCTTCAGTATTAGTTAATATTAATTTAAATTTTAATACTAAAGGTAAATAATGCAGGTTATGGTAATATATTAGTGTAAGACGTGCCAAGTAGATAAATTGGACAAACAAACAACTTTGAGCATTTTATCTTCGATGTTCAAGTGAATTTTTGCGTTTTTTGGTGATTAATTTTATATCCGTTCCCAAAAAACCGTATTGCTCCCTGATCAGATTCTTTATGAACCTGAGGTATGAAAAATGTGCTTCTTTAGGATAGTTAAAAACCAGCATAAAACGAGGAGGAGCAACATCAACTTGTGCTGCATAATACAGCTTAACCGGCCTTCCCCTGTAACTTGGCGTAGTACCCTTATGAAGCTCTCTTCTAAGAAGTGAATTAAGAGCTCTGGTAGGAACCCTTTTTCTTCTTGCAATTGCAACTTCACGAGAAGCTGTTAAAATTTTATTAACTCTTTTTCCAGTAATACCACAAACAAAAAACATTGGTGCATAAGGGACGAACTTGAATTCTTCTCTTATTTTATTTTCAAAAGTTTTAACCGAAGTATGGTCTTTGTTTACAAGGTCCCATTTATTTACGACGATAACAATGCCCTTACCTTCTTCATGAGCAAGGCCAACAATTTTTGCATCCTGCTCACCCGGACCTTCTTCTGCATCAAGTACCACAACAGCTACATCACAATCACTAATTGCACGTATTGACCTAAGGACACTGTAACGCTCAACTCCTTCAGTTACTTTACCCTTTTTTCTAATGCCAGCAGTATCAATAAGTTCGAACTCACCATCTTCCGTGGAAAGCCTTTCATGAATACTATCTATGGTTGTTCCCGCTATCGGTGAAGTAACTGACCTGTTATTACCTAATAATGAATTCAAAATTGTTGATTTTCCGACATTAGGTCGACCAATAATTGCAATACGAACTAGTGAGCTGGAGAATTCTTCAACTTCCGAATCAGAGTCATCAACTTCATGATCCAAATCACCTTCAATAAAATCAGTACTTAGAGCAAGGTTCCTTTTAGTGAGAGGCAAAGTTGAATACTTTTCACTGTAATCTGACAAATCGTCCTCATCAGGATCAAAAACAGGAGCAAAATTATCTTCAAAACCTTCAATAACAGTTTTGGAATTTCTATTCTTTAATGTGTCAGAAATATTATCCTCAAACCACTGCTCTGCACGATCAATTTCAATTTTCCCACTTTGATAGTCATTCTCAAGAGATTCTTCAATATCAAGTTTTCTTTTTTCTTCATCCTGTTTCCATGAAAGTATGGTATCAAAATCAGGTAAAGTTTCCAGAGCTCCTTCAATAAGTAAACTTATACCCCTGCCATGAAGAGCACTGCATGGAACTACGGAATCAACACCTAATTGATAAAAATCTGCTACAAGAGTTTCAAGTTCCTTACCATCAACTTTATTTACAACAACTGTGAATGGCTTTTCATATTCCCTAAGAACAGAAATGACATCTTCATCACCTGGATGAAGACCATTCTTACCATCTACAATAAACAATATGACATCAGCTTCTTGAACAGCAATAAGAGCCTGCTTTCGTGTCTCTTGCTGTAGCACATCATCACTGTTATTCTCAAAGCCTCCAGTATCTACCAGATAAAAGGGAACCCTAAAGGCATCTACAAATGCATAATTTCTATCTCTGGTAACACCCGGAATATCTTCAACTACAGCACGTTTTTCTCCAATTACTCTGTTAAAAAAAGTACTCTTTCCAACATTTGGACGTCCAACAATAGCGAAGATTGGAATTCTGATACTCATTAATTTCCTTATAAAAAATTCTTAAAATCCCCTGTCAAATATTAAAATAACCATTTAATCAAGTTATAATTATTCATTTAAAAATATAAAATCTTAAGATAATCAAATAAATCCCAATAAGGATTAAAATTTAAAATAGTATATTAAATCACGGAATCACTTCTTGATATGTCAGTCAAATATCCGGCCTTCATAAGTCCGCCCTTCGATCTGGTCCAGTCTTTTTCGATTCTAACAAATAGTTTTAATACAATTTTAACTCCATACAAACGTTCCAGCTCTTGCCTTGCCAGAGTACCAATACGTTCTATCATCGAACCACCCTTACCAAGAATTATTCCCTTATGAGAATCCTTTTCGACAATCAAATCACCTTGAATAAGGCAATATTTTGAATTATCCTCCCAGGATCGTACTAATACTCCAATTCCATAAGGCAGCTCCTGTTTTAAACATAAAAAGGCTTTCTCCCTGATAATTTCTGATGCGAAGAATTCATCGGTTTGTTCTGTTATCATATCTTCTGGAAAAAGTTCGGGACCCGGTGTTAAGCGGGAAATAATTTCCTCTCTTAAATTTGATAAACCATCTCCAGTTCTAGCCGACACGGGCAGGAAAATATGTTTAATGTTTTCTTTTATAATTGCTAGTTCCTTATCGAGTTGATCGATAGCCGGCAGAAGAGCAGACTTTTCAACAAGATCAATCTTGTTAAGCACGATAAAATCAATATCAAAAGAATTTATTTTAACAGAAAACTTTTCTTTTAGCGGGAGTAGAACTCTCTTAGTTGCGGATTCACCACCTCGAACAATCTCACTGGAGTCAATACAATATAATACTACATCAACCCCTTTAGCACCTTCACTCGTCTCAGATTGCAAATAAGAAGACATTTCTCCTCGATAATTACCTCCAAAAAATCCAGGAGTATCAATATATGCAATCTGACTTTCTTTATCGGTCTTTATCCCGAGGATTCTCTGCCGTGTAGTTTGCTCCTTAGGTGTAACAATACTGATTTTCTTTCCAACAAGAGCATTTACCAGGGTTGATTTACCTGAATTGCTAGGACCGATCAAAGATACAAATCCTGTTTTTCGCATCTTAATTTCCGAATTCACCTAACTTACCTCCCTGTCTTTTACTTCTTGAAGAATGGGTCGCTTTTTTAATTCACTTGGACTTGGAATCAAAAGTGCCTGTTCGATATAGAATCTCTGACCACTTTCAAGCGTTAAAGGATTACCATCATAAACCATCCTCATTAGGGCTTGTGCAGCAGCTTCCTGTTGAGCTGCCTTTTTAGTATTTCCTCTTCCACGGCCTACGTTTTGACCATCAACAATTACAACGGTAACAAAAGTTGGAGCATGCTCAGGGCCCTCAACCAATTCAAGCAAGTATGATGGTGGCTCACTACCAGCAGCATGAAGAACTTCCTGCAGTTCTGTCTTGGGATCAAAAGGAGTAACTTCGGTTAAAAGATTCCCAAAGATTCTTTCTACAAGATTAAGGGCTGTTTCATAATTACTATCCCTGTATACTGCTCCAATAAGAGCCTCCATAACATCTGCAAGAATTGAAGGACGATCAGCACCACCAGCAGAATATTCACCACGTCCAAGCTTTACAAAATCATTCACACCAAGCCCTCTGGCTATAACAGCCAAAGCTTGTGTATTAACCAAAGCTGCCCTCATTTTTGATAATTCCCCTTCCCGAGCCTCCGGATGAATATCACTTAAAAGGTGAGCAACGCTCAAATCAAGAACAGCATCTCCTAAAAATTCCAAACGCTCATAGTCAGCTCTTTCCTTGAAACCAAGCGCAGAACGATGAGTAAGAGCCCTGGACAGTAATGTTTTGTCTGTAAACTGATACCCTAGAGACTCCTCAAGTACAGTCAGATCAGTTCTAGGTTCAAACTTTGGATCATTTTCAGCGTCATTTCGTTCAGTTGAATTATCTTCTGACTTGTCAATTTTTCTGATAGTATCTCTGGGTATCATTCGATCCCCTAGACCTTTTGTGTATTCCTTTTTTTTGCTAACTGACTTAGAGACAGTAAAATCATCCCAGACAACTCTTCCTGAGGAAGTCGACGTTTGACTCTGGAGTGGGGCCTCCTTCTTTACTCTTGATGCCCCTGGAATTGGGCCAATTTTTCCTGGTCTGATAACTCGCATAACAATCTCCCTTCTTTTTTATCAAGAAAGAATGCTCTGGCCCGCACCAGCTCTCCGGCACGAAACACAGCTCTCTCCCTATTTTCTAACCCTAAATAATCGGACTTTTTATCACTCGAATACAAATCCTGAACTACAATACCAACATCTGCAAACTCTCCCGATGTTCCACGATAATGTCCAACAGATTCACCTCCTGCCTCAAGAACAACATCAAGGGTCTTACCTAGCAGACTCTCCATCCATTCCAACTGCCTTCTTTCAGCAATTGAACGCCAGCGAGCGGCTCGCCTCTTCCTTTCACCTATACCAATAATTCCATCAAGTCGGGTTGCAGCAGTTCCAGTTCTTTCTGAATATGGGAATACATGGAGATATGAAATTGGAAGATTGTTAAACTCATCTATCCCCTTTTCAAAATCGACCCTGCTTTCACCCGGGAAACCTGTAATAATATCCGAACCAATACTGCACCCCGGAAACACATCCTTTATGTAACACAAAAGTTCTTTTGCATCATTTATTCTGTATTTACGGTTCATTCTTTTAAGTACAGAGTCAGTAAAAGCCTGCATACAGATATGCAGATGGGGACAAAATGTGTGACTTTTTGCAATAAAATCGACAAGTTCACGTGATAAATCATCTGGATCAAGTGAGCTGAGTCGAATTCGTGTCATTAAAAACTCAGGATTAAGAACTGAGGAATTTTTTAAGCCCTGGATACATGCATCTATTTTTTTTAAAAGCTCAAGAAGACTTGAACCTGAATCCTCTCCATATCCCCCAAGATGAGTTCCTGTAAGAACAATTTCCTTATAACCTAAAAAAATCAGCTTTTTAATGTCCTCCAATACCAAAGCATCTTCTTTAGAAACAAGATGACCTCTTGTTTTAGGAATTATGCAAAAAGTACAATGATTCTCACAACCTTCCTGAACTCTAAGATGATATCTGCTTCTTACCCTTATATCACCTATATATTGGCCAGGTCCAACTATGGTATTAGATATTGTATCATGTAATGATACACTGTGATGCTGAGGTTTTCTGATTCTGGACAAATGAGTTCGATTAGAATCATTATCAGCTTTTTTGGGGTTCTGAAATTCCTGCTGTACGTCTGAAATAATAGCTTCGATAACACTTTTCTTCTGTCCAGGTCCAATAACAAGAACATCCGGAAATTTATCTTTTAATTTATCAGAGCTAGTTTCTGCAAGACAGCCAGTTACTATTACCTTTGCTGATGGATGATTTAAATGAATTTTTTCCAAAAGCCGAAAAGCTTCCTTGTCAGCGGAATCAGTAACGGTGCAAGTGTTAAGAACTATTACATCTGATTTCTCCGACAAGCAGAAGTCAACAGGATTTCCACCTTGTTCTCTTGTTAGTGAAACGAGGTCCATTGTATCTGAAAAATTACTACGACAACCAAAAGTTTTAAATGCAACCCTTGGGCCTTTGGAAAAACTAGTATCTGATCTTGACATTTTATGAAATTATTCCACCTCCAAGAACTTCTCGTGCTCCATCAGGTTCCTGATTCTCAGAATAAAAAACAACTGCCTGACCTGGGCTAACTGCAGTCCAGTCATCTACAAAACGAACTGTGACACTTTGATCAGGATCATTTTCTGCCGGCATTACTTCACAGATTACACCCTCATGCCGATAACGCAGTTTGGCAATTACTCTTAGTGGCTTGATAAATCCGCCATTATGATCAATGGGCCAACTTCCCTGAATCCAGTTCACTTCAGATGCACTAAAACTGTCTCTTTCAAGATCCTCTCGATTTCCCACAACAACTCTGTTATTTTCAGGCTCAATTGAAATTACATATAAAGGATTATGACTGCTAATTCCTAGTCCCTTTCTTTGCCCTACGGTATAGTTAAAAATTCCTTCATGATTACCTAGAAACTCTCCATTTTTATTTATAATAAGCCCAGGCCTTGATTTCACACCCTTTTTTTCTATAAAATCTGAGACTGTTCCACTAACAAAACAAATATCCTGACTCTCAGGTTTACTTGAAAGTGAATAACCATCATTAGACAAAATCTCCCGAACTTCAGACTTTAACATATCGCCTACAGGAAAAATTGTTTCCAAAAGTTCTTGCTCGCGTAAGGCATACAAAAAATAACTTTGATCCTTGTTTAGGTCACGGGCTGTAAAAAGACCTTTTTTACCATCTGATTTATTGCGAATCCTGGCATAATGTCCGGTGGCAATTTTATGAGCAGAAAATGAACGAGCTCTTTGTCTCAGTTCGTGAAATTTTACTTTTCTGTTGCAATCAAGACATGGATTTGGAGTTTTTCCGGCAAGATATGTATTTACAAATTTGTCTATAACATTCTCTTTAAATGAATCTTCAAAATCAAAAACGTAAAATGGGAAACCCCTTCTTTCAGCAATTTTCCTTGCATCATCAAAATCTGAAGGAGAACAACATGTTGCACGCTTTGAATTACCACCATGAGTTCTGTAATCCCAAACCTGCATGGAGATACCGATAACTTCATAACCAGCATCGTGAAGCAAGATACCGGCAGCACAAGAATCAACACCACCACTCATTGCTAAAACAACTCGTTTGTTGGCAGAATCCGCATCAAGAAGATTGCTTGCTTCAATATTAAAATTTTCTGAATATAAAGCTGAGCGCTTGGCCATGACATATTTATTTCATTTACAGACCTGAATAATTTGATGAGATTGATTGACTTTCTGAACTGTCAGCATTGGATTTATATTTTCGCATGTTTTTTACAACATTAACAAATCTTCTTGCACCTTCTCTTATTTGCTCTTCATCTGAATCCCAATCCAGACTAATTCTCAGACACTCTCTCGCTATGTCTTTTGTAAGTCCCATTGCTTCGAGAACATGTGAAATATCTTGCCTGCCAGAACTACATGCACTTCCCATTGAAACACATACACCTTCAATATCAAGGGCAACTGTCAAATCATCAGCTCTACAACCTGGAATTCTTAGCAAAAGTGTATTACATAGAGATTCGCATTTTTGATTAGTATCATGCTCTTTCAAAAAACTATCCGATCCAATTTCCGTAAATAAATCTAAGTCTCTAATCTCAGATTTCAAAAGGTTATAAAGGTCGATTCGTAATTGATTAATTCTTTTAGTTTCAGAAACCAGATTTTTCTTTACACTTTTAGCAACCTTACCCCAGGCATAGGCTCCTGCTACAAACTCAGTTCCAGCTCTTTTTCTGTTTTCCTGTGAGCCGCCTAGTATAAGAGGTTCAAAGAACCTGCATGTTGATGATTTATTAAGAATAAATGCTCCGATACCAGGAATGGCCCCCATCTTATGCGCGCTTAGTGAAATAGAATCGACACCAGATTTGAAAATTTCTTGGTAATTAATAATTGACTTTGAGGGTGCCTGACTTGAATCAGACACAACTGCTCCCTGGTATCCATTTGATCGAAGTTCTATTGTAATATCAGTTAGCCTTTGAATAGCACCGGTTTCATTGTTTGCAAGCATAACAGTGACCAGTTCGGTCTCATTTCTTAATTCAGAAATTACCTTTGAAGGGGATATGTAGCAGCGATTATCCGGACTTACAAAAGATATATCAATACCAGTTTGGGAAAGTCGTTTTAATGGTTCAATGATTGAAGGATGTTCAATAGAAGATGATATGGCATGCCTCTTTCGTACCGAGGATTCATAACCATTTCTAAAGTCATAGGGTGAGAGAAATCCATTAACTAGTGAGTTAGAGGCCTCACTTCCTCCTGATACAAATACAAGCTCAAAATCATCAGAAGAAAGATCAAACAAATCCAGAATATTCTCCCTAGCTTCTCTAAGTAGAGTACGAGCATACCTTCCCTCCTGATGGATACTGGATGGATTTAGTGCCCTAGAATGATTTAGAATTTCTTTAAATGCTGAAACAGCTTCAGGTCGCACTCTGGAGCATGCATTAGCGTCCCAGTATATAAGTTCCTTAGCCATAATAATCCATAAAAATAGTACGATAACATACTATAAAAATTGAAACTCTCAAAATCCTCTCGAATTCTGTTGGGATAATTTAACTTACTATAAATTAATATAATAGTTACATATAGTTAGGCCTAAAACAAAAACACAAAAATTGTTTGTAAAGTTAAAATCATTAAGGTCAAGTTTTGTACAAAAAAATCCGACTATAAAAGTATGAGTTTAATATCTGTAGCAGTTCCATCGGTTGCCACCCAAGCAGTTCCCACAGGATCTGGTTTAAGGCCTTCTGACAGTTCCCAAGCTGGTCAAAGTGCCAAAACTCAATTACCATCTGCCTCATCATCTGCTGCGCAAGGTGCAGTAGCAACTTCAGCAGCTGCATCTGCTAATAGAACGACATCAAGCAGGCCGAATGAACGCGTAGATGCCAGCTTTTCCAAGAATTCAGCATCAAACAAAAGTGAAAACAAAGAAGGAAAAAATAATTTCTCTAAAAATGGGCGAATAAACCTGGTAGCCTAAAATTATACAAGTTAAACTGAAAAAAGAATTGGCCACTGTTCTTTAATCTGTTTATAATTAACTTGCATATCATTTCATAAATTTGATATCCAAAAAAGATCTCACTTACCACTACGCATGACTTTATTATTACCATTAAGATATCCTGGGAGGATATCAACAATACTCTCTCTAATTGTTTTTCTAAACACTGGCCTTTTTTCATTTATTCTGATTTTTTTTCCTCTATACGCAGAGTCGTTGGGATGCAATCCTTCAGAAATAGGTATTTTGATGGTTCTAGTAATTCTTGCAACAACGGCTGGACACCCCTTATTCTTAGTTCTATCTGTTGACTACGTTACCCCCAGAACATTAGTAATAAGTGGATCAATTTTAAGTGCCGGGGTATTTATTCTTATGCTTTACGTTAATAATTTAACGATGCTCGGATTGTTAATATTTACTTTTGTTTTGCTTAAAGTTGGTACTAGTGCTCTTTTTGATTTTGATATCCTGAGACGCTCAGCTCATGGAGAACTAAGGTTTGAACGAGTAAGGATTTGGGGATCAATTGGGTTTATTGCACTTGGGGCACTACTTGGTATTCTTTCAGACCAATTTGGCATAATAGATGCGACAAAAATCTTTCTTATAATTGTAATAATCCAATCCATGCTATGTGTATTTTTTTCAAATTTACTAGAAACCAGACACTCAAATAGAAAAGGTTCACTTTCCCCTTTTAATGGAAAAATATTTCTGCAGTCTAAGATTTTCTGGCTTTTTATCTCTGTCGCACTGAACTGGCTTGCCCATGCACCATTCTATGTTTACTTGTCCCTATATCTTCAGGCAATTGGATGGAACTCTACTGAAATATCTATTGCATGGAATACAGGAGTACTGGGTGAAGTCCTTCTTTTTCTATTCTTTATCAGGCTTGAACTAAGATATTCACTAAGTTTATTATTTATTTTTGGGATGTTTTCAACCTTTTTACGCCTTATCATCATAGCCAATTTTGCTTCAGCATCTTTAATATTATTCTCTCAAACTTTACACGCCTTTTCATTTGGTCTTTGTTATCTTACTTCTGTACGTTTATGTTACGATTGGTTTCCGGAATACTTGAAGGAAAAATCCCAAGCAGCCTTAAGTTTAATTGGAGTAGGTCTCGGTGGAGTAGTTGGTCGTATACTGGTTAGTTATATCGCTCGTGACTACAAAGATTATCAGGAATGCATAAACTTATTCTGGATAGGCTCAGTATTTGCATTAATGGGAACAATCACAGCATACTTATCTGCAAGAGCATCAAAAAGAGAACTCATAAATAATTCATAATTGTGGTTGAAACTTTTTTATTTATTATCTAAAGTAACTGGATTAACTAATTATTTCCTGGAGAAATAAATGTCTACTGCAAAAATTGCTGGCACCAAATCTATTCCACTAGAACTTGAACCAGGTGTATATTATTACTGTACTTGTGGTGAATCACTCAATCAGCCCTTTTGTGATGGTTCTCATAAGGGCTCAGATTTCCAGCCCCTTGAATTCACAATTACTGAGAAAAAGAAGTACGCATTTTGCGCATGTAAAACAACAGCAAAAGCCCCATTTTGTGATGGAGCTCACAAGAAGCTGTGCTAGTGTTTAAGATTAACTGCTAGTTTTTGAAAACATAACCTTCTTTATACAAACTTAAACTGTATTCGCGTCCCTCTGGTACATTTTCAAATGTATATGATCCATCTTCACGGGTAATTGTCTTACCTAACTCACCCCCATCTACCTCAACTCCACCAAGTGGCATTCCTGTATGTGTAACTACTCCACTTATTGAGAAAAGCTGGATAGCGTTAACGGTTGCAACCGGCTTATTAAACCCGGCCTGGCCGCTGATTTCTGATGGTTCGAGAATAAAACGCTCTTTACTTAGTTTGACATTATAGCTAGTTCCCTCAAGAACCTTGCTGATGATAAAACTCCCATCTTTCTGACTTATTGCTGTCCCGAGAGACCCTGCATCAACAACAACACCAGCTAGTGGTTGTCCCTTATGAAGCACTAAACCCTTTACATCAACAAATGCACTAGCTACAAAATTCAGTGATCTGACATCAGAACCATCAACTTTTACCCTTATCGATATTGCACCACTCTGAGTTTCCCGACCAGTGCCCGCTCTGATTTCTCTAGGTGAACTATCCATCTGATCCGAATGGCCATGGAACACCATAGATGTTTCCTTTTCCTTAGAATCAGATGCTGTTACAGGATTATGAGTGGTTTTTATTTGTTGATATTCAGCATGCGCTATTTCTGCTCTGGCTCTTGCAGCTTCCTCTTCTTCTCTTAAGCGATCTGATTCAGAATCAAATGGAACATCATCATTTCGATCTTCTTCAACGTTGGAATTTTCGGTTTCAGCAACATAATGAAACTTGCCTGCAGGCTCCTCATCGTCTATTTCTGGTCTCTTTCCAAATGGAGAAATAAATTCTCGAGTTTTATTACTCTCCAATACCGGTCTTGTCATGGCTGGAGCCCCATGAAAATGAATTGGGGACTTGGGCGAAGATTCAACACGATCAGATGCAAATAAAAGACTTGAGCTTGGATCTCTTCTGGAAGAATCTTGTTTATGAGAAACCGACTCTGTAGTTAAACTCGGCGACTGCCAAACAGCAGTATTTTCAGTGCCTCTTCGATAAACCTCTCCACTTCCTGCGTTTGCAGTCAGAATATGAGAAGGATGTTCATCTTGCTCCCGCTTACTTGCATCATAAGGCACTGAATAATCAGTTTCAGATTTAACTTGAGGTGTCGAAAACGCCTCATCGATATGAACACCCGGTTTTATTACATAATTGCCAATAAATATTCTCTCATTTGGCATTATTGGTATTTCTACACGAGGTCTCAAATGGTTCTTCTCAACAGTGGTACCATTTGAACTTCCCAGATCAGTAATAAATAATTTTGCAGGTTCATTACCTATTGCCTTCTCTAACCTTATACGCGCATGAATACCAGATATTTCAGGTCTATTTAAAACCAGATCATTTGATGGTAAACGACCAAGAGTTAATTCATCCTTTTGAAAAACTTTGGTTACAGGTTTGGAATCAGGATCTATATCCAAAGTCATTACGGTAAGCTTAATACCCATTACAGTATCCTCGGCTTTTATTTATTAAGAGCTATTATCAATTATGCTTACCCAATAATCTGAATAATTCAGGTTCATTCCCCTTTTTAACTATTGGAAATGAACAATCTCCATGTACAATATATGGGCCAAGCATCCATGTTCTAATATTCAATCGGATAGAAGAAAAAAAATCATTAAGACAAAAAATATTAAGTACTTATTCTTGATAAATATAATAGAAAATATTTAGTCCGTAGGATTAATTTAAAAATTAGCTTGTAATATAGCTTGTAATTTCAGGGGGTTAATGAAAATTTGCATTTATTGGGAACTTTCATTTCAAACTCAATAAAAGCACCTAAAGATAGCTCGTAATAGTCAAGGGTTAAATGGTATTTTCCCTTTGAAAAGTTATGTTTATAAATTCTTTTTCCATTACTCTGATAATTATTCTCAAAAACCAGTTTTTCATCAATAAAAAACTGAAAACCATCGTCAGCATATATCATAAACTCGGCCTCACATGTTTCAGAGGCTAGGAGGGTACTTTCCCATCTAACGGAGAATAAATCGGGAGGAAGTCCTTCTATAGGTGCCTTTGTATCCCAATTATAGTTAGGAGATGATTCTTCTCTAATTAAATATGGTTTACCTCTTAGACCTGGATTTACAAAGTAAGAGGCTCTCCAGTCACATCTATTTATAAGTGAGCAAAAATTTGTGGATGTTTGAGATAAGATACTAATGATCAAAAATGAGGCCATGGTCATAAAAAACATAGCTCTATATCTCATGTTACCTAACTCTCTGAAATCAAAAATTCTAAAATTTAGTTTAATTTATCATGATTCTATAATAGACTATAAGAAATTTTAATATTATTTCTAAGTTTATCATTCTTTATGGATATTCTTTCATTTAAGCAACAACTTATTCAGATTTTTGAGGTAAATCCCAAATTGTGGGATAGAGCTATCTTCCATGAAAGGATGCTACTTCAAACCTCAGAAAATCCAACTGGCATAAGAATTGACACGGCTTCTAATAGCATTGATTTTCCAATTTCAATAAGAGAAGGAGGAATAAGCGCTGTATTTATATTTGAGGGTGATGCACTTCAGGAATTCATCAACGGTAAAAGCCTTGCAACATTAACCGAAGAAGGATCAATAAGATGTAGTGGCAAGAAGATATCAATTTTTAGAACAAGTTTTTTTCTTGATTCTATTGCAGCATTTTTTCAAAGTATAAATTCAGATGATTCACACTATATACATTAACGAAAGAAGCACTCTAAAGGAAATTAAAAAAGAGTTTCGTAAATACTTGATGACTGGAGGTTCTGTGATAAGAATTGATCCTGATTTAAAAACATCAAGTATTGATTCAATCTTTAAAATATATAATGAGTTTTACAAGTCATGTGAAAAAAATAACATTTCCTACATGATTCTCTCTGAGTTACTAAAGCTAAAGGGACTTGATGAAAATATAAATCACCTTATCACAGAATCTATTGAAAAAGCAGCATCGCTTGACAAGCCAAAATTGGCAAAATCAAACTGATTAAATTCAGATCAAATTCTAAAACATAAAAAAGGCACGTTATAAATAATCATCTTGCTTCATGGAGAGCTGCCCAACAAGCATTAGCAAGAGTAGATGCTACCTGCTTTGGAGATGCTGAGGTGTGTCCCTCTAGCCAATCCCTGACATAGCTTAGAGGAATTCCAAAAACTATTGTCCACAAAATATCAGCCTTAACTAGTGGGATTTCATTTGCACGAATCGCATGTTTGATTGTTTTTGTAAGCTTTCTTCCCAAACTATCAAAGCCTACTCGTGTTGGAACAGTAACTTCTCCCTCAAGATATTCATTATGCCTTGCAAGCCATAGATACTGGGACAACATTCTGTGATCCTCTGCAAAACAAAGAAATGCGACTACAAGATTCCTGATAGTTATCTCAAGTGGCTGAATATCAGTTATAGAAGAATCTGGTAGTGGGATATTACTTAATGAATCCTCAAGAGCCGACCTGAACTGCCTGATCCCATCAAGATATAAGGAAGATGCTATTTCCTGCTTGTTTATAAAGTGATGATAAATTGAACCAACACTACATTTTGACTTTGCACTTATCTTTGGGACATTGGTATTAAAATAGCCCTGATCAACAAAAAGCTCCAATGCCGAATTTAAAATTCGCTCCCTGGGATGTCTCAAATCTTCTTCAACACCTTCATTTTTTTCAGAACCATGTTCATTCATATCGGCAATTAAAAAACATGAAGGTTAATAACAAAGATAGTATTATTTTAACGAGAAAAAATACCTCATTATCCAAAAAAGCCTCAGGAAGTAAGCATTTTTTAACCGGATGATGTTATGACAAGAAAAAAATTAAAGCCAGAAAAAAAGAATTCTCTGCTACTCGTCAAACTCGTTCTCACGGTCCTCTGCACTTACCTCTTCTCCGTTTAGCTCCTTTCTAAGGATTTGACTTGACTTGAATTTTACTACCTTTCTTGCCGAAAGAATAATCTTGTCCCCGGTAGAAGGATTTCTTCCAGGACGGGCATTCTTTTCCTTAACCTCGAAGACTCCAAAACCTGAAACCATTAATTTAGAATCATTCACAAGCCCTTCTTTCATTAACTCGATCCAATCTTCAACAATTTGAGTAGCCTTTTGCTTATCAAGAGGCATTTGCTCATAAATTGAGTCAACAAGATCAGCCTTTGTAAGGCATCCACTTTTTGCATTAGCCATAGTGATTATTCCACCTAGTGTAGTTTCATTCGCTAAAAACAGCTGTTAATTTACTGTAAGCATACTCCGTACTAGTACTCACACCGAATCAGCCAAACCAAAATCGACGCTGGCACTCTCTTAAAGGAGTAACTTTTACAACCTCTGCCACAAGAAAGACGCTATACAAGCAAACGCCCAAGCCTCTCCCGGCTAACCCATTGAACTTACTTACCTCAAATATTACCTGAGTTCAAGTTCAATAATAATTACCGAGATTTATCCCTTACCCAAATACGACATTATTAAGCAACAACAAGAGGCATATTGTAAGATGTATGAATTGCATTAGAAGTTCCTGAAACTCTTAAGAAAATTATAAGCTACTGAAATATGAGAAAATCGAATCTAAGGAGTTGATTTAATTTAATATTTACAAATACCACTAGTTTGTAACGTAGATATTACTACCTTTCTCGTCAAATTTTTTACTCATTTCGCTCATTCCAGCTTGATTAGCTTCATTTTCATTCAATCCCTTGGCCCTGGCATATTCCCTGACTTCCTGGGTAATTTTCATTGAGCAGAACTGCGGGCCGCACATTGAACAAAAATGAGCTACCTTGGCCTTTTCGTTTGGAAGAGTTTCATCATGAAATTCTCTTGCAGTATCTGGATCTAAAGAAAGATTGAATTGATCCTTCCAGCGAAACTCAAATCTTGCTTTACTAAGCGCATTGTCACGAACATAAGCTCCAGGATGACCTTTTGCAAGGTCAGCTGCGTGTGCTGCAATTTTATAAGCAATTACTCCATCTTTAACATCTTTCTTGTTTGGCAGACCAAGATGCTCCTTAGGTGTTACATAGCACAGCATTGCACACCCATACCAACCAATCATTGCTGCTCCAATAGCAGAAGTAATATGATCATAACCAGGAGCGATATCTGTGGTAAGAGGACCAAGAGTATAAAATGGAGCTTCATCACAGGCCTCAAGCTGTTTTTCCATATTTTCTTTGATAAGCTGCATGGGAACATGACCAGGCCCCTCAATCATTACTTGAACATCATTCTTCCAGGCAATCCTTGTCAATTCTCCAAGTGTTTCAAGCTCAGCGAATTGAGCCCTGTCGTTTGCATCCGCAAGTGAGCCAGGTCTCAACCCATCCCCAAGAGAAAATGACACATCATAGGACTTCATTATCTCACAAATTTCTTCAAAATTTGTATAAAGAAAATTTTCTTTATGATGAGCAAGGCACCATTTGGCAAGTATTGAGCCACCACGGGAAACTATACCCGTTACCCGATTTGCTGTCATTGGAATATAGCGAAGAAGTACCCCAGCATGAATTGTAAAATAGTCAACTCCCTGTTCTGCTTGCTCTACAAGAGTATCTCTGTAAATATCCCAGGTTAAATCCTCAGCCTTACCACCAACTTTTTCGAGAGCCTGATAAATAGGAACGGTTCCAATCGGAACCGGTGAGTTTCTGATTATCCACTCCCTGGTCTCGTGAATATTAGACCCGGTTGAAAGATCCATTATAGTATCAGCACCCCAACGACATGCCCAAACGGCCTTCTCAACCTCCTCTTCAATACTGCTTGTTACAGCAGAGTTACCAATATTTGCATTGATCTTAACCAGAAAATTACGACCAATTATCATCGGTTCAAGCTCTGAGTGATTTATATTTGCAGGTATAATTGCTCTCCCTCTAGCAATCTCATCCCTAACAAACTCAGGGGTAATACCAGCCCTTGGTATTGAGGCACCAAAAGACTCTCCTGGATGAGAGAATAAAAGATCGGGACTCAAATCACGTATTTCCTCTAGCTTTAAATTCTCCCTTAGAGAAACAAACTCCATTTCCGGAGTTATTATTCCCCTTCGTGCATAATGGAGTTGGGTTACATTTTTTCCAGTGATTGCTCTACGGCTTTTTGGAATCTGAGGAAATTTAAAAGTAGCTCCATTCTGAGATTTGCTATTTAAATCTGAAGAAATTTTTTTTACATACTCAGATCCTGGAATTTCCAAAACCTCAGTATCCAGACGATCAAGTATCCAAGGTATTCTGATTTTCTTAAGACCATTGTAAATATTAGTATCAACTGAAGGATCAGTATAAGAACCGGATGTATCATAAGCGGGTATTGAGATTTTATCGGGCCTATCAGAGGAATTATCAGATAATCTTTCCGAAACGTCGCAGTAAATCTCACGTATAGGAACCTGGATATCTGAACGTGAACCACTTATATACCTCTTTCTACTACCTGGAAAAGGATCTTTTGATATAATATCTTTTCTGGGAGGAAGTGCTTTATCAGCTTTTGCCATAACAATTATTACTCTCTTCTCTTTAAATAAATTAAACCCAGGGATAAAAAAATTTAATCAAACTAATGCAGATTAGCGAAAAGGAAATTATTCAGCAACAATGATAAAAAACAAATCTATAATTACTGGCCTTTTACTACAATTGCCAAATCTTTCGGTATGTTATAACAGATAACATGTTGTCCTGGTGTTAAGCGAAAATAAATATTTTCATTTTCTGTTAACTCAGCTTGCTCACAAATTCCAAACTGGTTAACCACTCCTATATATGGAGTATAATATTGTCGACTTTCGAAAAACTTTTTTATACTGACCGAAAGATCACTGTTATTTTGAGAAACATCAATGCAACGTCTTTCTTCCTGATTATACCCAAACAAAATATTGGTATATTCCTTGTTTAAAGATAAATATTTACCCATATGCTTACAATAATTTTCATTCTTGTCATTAGGTTTAAAAGTACGAACATCGTTCATATAGCTCTCAAAAACAGCATCATCAATATCAAACCTGAAATATGTGTGAGCAATAACCTCAGCTGGCTCAAGATAATTTCTAACCCAGTGCGCTTGACTAAAATTATAGAGTACACCAGATAAAATCATTGCACTGTAAATATTTGCTCCTTTTTGGGGATATTTCGGATTTAGATAGAATGTCTCAGGTTTATGACTATAAAACAGGGCAGAAGTATGGGCCCAATCAAAGTTTGAATCCGCAAGATATAAGTAAGCTTTATTTTTAGGCACAAATACTGAATTCACATACGATAACATGTATCCAGTAAAAGATCTGAATTCCAGATAAGATGAGATTAACAGAAAAGACAATATTACTATAACAAACCTTGGGCCAATTCTTTTTAAAATTATACTTGAAACAAAACACAATAAAAGCGGAACTACAAAAAGAATATACCTATATCCAACCTGCATTTTAAAATAAGCTGAAAAATATATAAGACAAATTAACATCTGAACAATTATCAAAATATTTTTATGGGATAAATCTGATCTGTGAACCAAAAAAAATGAAGATAGTATAAATACTAGTGAAGCAGTTGGAGTCTTATAAATGAATAAAGTTAAAAAATATTTCCAGGTACCATTCGTATACCAGGCATTATTAATTACAACATTCCAGTCATTTCTTTCTACTTTAAGAGAATCATCAAGTCCTTCAATGAAATAATATGGTAGAGGTAATGGCAAATTTCCAAATAAAGAAGAAAGCCTTAACATAAGTTCAGATTGAAATTGAAATTCAGAGAGAAATATCTTTATCAAATTGAACTGAAAACCGGCACAAATAACAAGAATGGTAACTGAACATGAAACAAAAATATAAAATGTAAGTCTTATAAACTCGAATAAAAATTTAGATAAATTTACCCTTATGAGTAAATTAAACTTATTTATTAATTGAACAAATATAAGAATGCATATTATCGGCAAGAATAAAACTACTGTGTATTTAGATAATGCAGTTAATCCTAATACAAAACCCAAACGAAGATAACTCGTCAGTTTAGGATATGTCATTATCTGGTTCAGACTATACATTAACCAGATAACTCCGGCTGAAAATGCAATATCAACAGTAATCAGACTACTATGAGCAATTATTGATGGATCAAGGGCAACCATTGAAACTGTTAAAAGTCCGGTTTCCTTGTTAAAAAAAGCATTCCCTAACTTATATGATCCAACAAGTAATAAAAAATAAAAAAACAAGGTTCCAGATCTTTGCCAAGTCAGTCCGTCACGATTAAATTCACATTTAGTAATTTTTGAACAAATATATTTGCCAAATTTACCTGAATAGTAATTTATTAAAGTTATGGGCAATGTAGTTCTGTAACCACTAAATTCTCTTGCAAAATTACCCTCACTTGCAACTTGATTAGCCCAACCATAATGATTAGGTTCATCAAAGGTTATAGAGCTAAGTCGAATAGATTGAAAAATGTGATAAAATGAAAAAGATACACAAAGAAAAGTAAGAAAAAGAAGACCCCTGTTTATAAGATAGTTTCTCTTCTTTAATACGTTTTTGGCATCTGACATTTTATTATTTCCCGAATACTTAAAAATGCAAGTTTAAGCGACACAGAGTAATAAAATAATATCCCTACAGACACAATCTAAATACTTGATTTTAAAAGCTTTTGATTCCAGATTAAACGATTGACTCTTTCCAGTATGAGCTTGCATCCTAACTTATAGTTAATACTAATCAATGGTGTTAGAATCAGAAATGAAAAGTGCAATATTATCAGGCTGGACAGGAACCCAGTTTGCAAAAATAGCAAGCTACACAATACCGCTAATAGAACACTATGCAAATAAACACGGCGCTTCCTTTGCAGCTGTAAATCTTGCTGGAGAAAGACCGCCCTCCTGGCACAAAATTCCGTTTGTAATACAGACACTGGAGCAGTTTGATCAGGTTGCCTGGATTGATAGTGATGTTGTTATCGAAAGACATGACAAAAGCATATTTGACGAAGTTCCTTCTGATTCGATTCTGGCACTAGTTGAACATATTACTGAATGTGGATCAGTTCCCAATTTTGGTATTTGGGTAGCACGAAAACCCCTCCTTCCTTATCTGTATGATGCATGGAATTCATGTAATTATATAAATCATCCCTGGTGGGAACAGGCCGCAATGATTGAGAAGTTGGGATATGAGGTAGTTGACGTACAGGCTACATTTAAAGAGGAAACTGAGCTTTATAAAAAGACAACATGGCTGAGTTCTACCTGGAATCATCATCCATGTGATCAGAGAAAAGTCCACTCACCACGATTTAGACATATAACAATGTACCCTAACCGAGAAGAAGTTGTGCGACATTATGCTGAAATTGCTGAAGCATCAATTAATACAAAACTGTCAAAACCAAATTCAACAACAAGTGAAATTCTGACAAGAAAAAATATTTCTTTAATAAGTCATTTTTCAAATGATTACTCTAAAATAATCACTGAAAACATACAAAAACAACAATCAGAAACTAATGTTTTCACAAGTGATTATTCACCATATATATTTTATGGGAAAAATCTTGTTAACGTTTGCGCCATGGACTGTAATTTCAGGGAAACAGTTTCTCAAATTGAACTTCTTCCAGCCAAGACAATTGGCTTACTTGGCGTAAGTCCGATATTACCTTATTTAAAATATTCAAATAAAAATTTTATTGTTTTTGAGAATGATCCTGAATTGATTTCACAATGTATAACATCTATCGATCTCAGCAGTATTCCAATTATCTTTAAAGAAAATATAAATGAGTTTCTTGATTCTAATATAGAAGCTTACATAGTATATAATCAATTTTCCAAAATGAATCCCCAAATTTTAGATGCCATACTTGGGTCAAAGAAAAATATTTCAAAAAGGAAAATTAAAAACTACTCTTCAAATTTACCAAAGGTTTTAGTTCAAGCACGCCCAGGATTATTTGCCGAACGTGGAGGTGATACGATTGCTCTTGAACGCTCAAATGAAGCGCTTATAGATCTAGGAGTAAAAGTTAAATTAGATCTTCATGGGCACGAAGATCCTTCAAACTATGACATAGTACATCTGTATAATTTCTCAACACCATCTGAAATAGAACCTTTTGCAAGACGTGCCGTCGACTGTAAAAAACCATTTGTAGTTACTACTCTTTATGAAGAATTACCTCTTTTCTTTCCAAAAATGCGTGTTTATGGTGAAATTTTAACACAATACCTTAGTGGAAAATATGGAAATATCGATTTTTCCATAGTTCATGACGCGATAAATCAGGCTCTACCGCTTAATCAAACCACAATTTATAGAAACAATGATTTTGTTGCCGAACACGCAAGTTGTCTTTTAAGTTCCGGAACTCAAGAGTCAATTGCATTAAAGCGAAACTACCCAAATGCAAAAGGAATTACCATAGTACAATTTGGATCATCAGGTCTTCCAACTGTATCACCTGATTTATTCAGTAATAGATATAAAATTAAAGACTTTATATTGTGCGTTGGAAGAATTGAGTGGCGCAAAAATCAAGCTATGCTTCTAAAAGCATTCGAAGATTCTGACTTACCAATTGTCCTGGTTGCTGGAAACATGACTTATCAACCTGAATACCAGGAGCAGGTATCTAGATTCAAGAGAAAGGGACGTACTGTGATCGTATCAAACTTGTCACTTGAAGAGCTGGCAAGTGCATATCGAGCGGCACGTGTTCACGTACTTCCAAGCTGGTATGAACTACCCGGACTTGTAAGCCTTGAAGCTGCAAGATCTGGAACTCCAGTTGTTGGAACAAGATTCGGCACACTCTCTGACTATCTTGGTAATGAAGCACTTTATTTAGACCCTGAATCAATTACATCTATCTATCAATCAACTATGAGCGGATATAATCAGGATCGAGGAAAAGGTTCGCTTGTTCAACAGGCAGAAAAATTCACATGGGAGAATACGGCATGCAGGCTTCTTGAAGTTTACGACAATGTCCTGAATACCGTAACAAAATCCACCGGGCCTTCGATAGAGCAGACTAAATCTTCATTAATCGAAAGCTGGGCTGCAAATTAAACTTCCACTTTATAATTCCAAGAATTATCCTTAGTAAGAGTAAACTCCACGACCTGATTTACGACCAAACCAGCCTGCTTCAACATATTTTCTCAATAATGGACAAGGTCGATACTTGTCCTCACCAAGTTCTCTGTGAAAAGTTTCTGTAATAAAAAGACATGTATCTAAACCTACAAAATCAGCAAGTGCAAGTGGACCCATCGGTTGATTAGTACCGAGTCTCATTGCATTATCAATATCCTCAGGACTCGCAATACCTTCCATGAGAACAAAAAACGCCTCATTAATCATAGGAACCAATATTCTATTAACAATAAATCCTGGATAATCCTTTTCAGCGGTAATTGGAACCTTTCCAAGTCGCTTGGTTAAATCTACAACTTCACTGTAACACTCGTTGCTGGTTTGAAGTCCTCTTATGATCTCAACAAGTCCCATTAATGGAACGGGATTCATAAAATGCATACCTATGACTTTCTCTGGATCAGGTGCAGATTCAGCTATTCTGGTAATTGATAAAGAGGATGTGTTGGTAGCAATTATAGAATCACTTCTTGCTTTTCCATGCAGTGATTCTATCAATTTTTTCTTTATATCAATATTTTCAATAACTGCCTCAAGAATAAGATCAAAATCGAGCGTGGAGGGCAATTCATTATTAGTACTGATATTAACCATGGTTTTAGAAACCGAATTTGAGTCAATTTTTCCCTTCTCAGAAAGTTTTAAAAGAGATTTTTCAATTCCTGAAACAGCAAGCTTTAATTGATCTGGGTTCATGTCAAATAAACACACTTTAATTCCGACACTGGCAAGAACCTGTGCTATCCCCGCACCCATTTGTCCTGCACCTATTATAAAAGCATTCGAAATACTCATTTTTCATTCCTTAATTCTATGAATAATAATCAAACTAACCCTTTTGGGAGAACAATTTACTTGTAATAGAAGGAACAACGAACAGTCCACTAATTCCACTAACCAGAGTTACAGTTATAATCCAAACAGCAGCAAATGCTGCTGATGATTCTGGTAGTACGCCAGCTGGTTGTAATAAATAAATCCCAACGACTTCCCTTACTCCTAACCCATTGATAGAGAATGGCATGGCGCTAGCAGCATTTATGAAAGGAATAGTTGTAAAAGCAAGACTTGTTGAAATCGGAGTTCTGATAGTTTCAAATATTTTACATGCCATAAAAATCTGTATTGAATGAAACAACACAGAAATGCAAGTTGCCATAAACAAAGAAGCGACACTACGGGGAAAAGCTGCTAGGGCTGTTTGAATTTTGATTCGGAACGGAAAATGTTCAGGAAGAATTCTTAAAAGCAAACGAGGACCTATTAACCAGCTTACAAGTAAAACTGGCAAAACATAAAGCAACAAAGAAAATAACGCAGATGGAAAATGTATGGGTTGAACTATTAACACAGCAAAAAGCCCAATCATTAATAATGTTGTCAGACCGTGTATTCGATCAGCAAGAACGCTAGCTATGGCAGCAGATCTGTAACCCTTTGGACAAGGTATTGAGAGAGCTCGAGCCATATCACCTCCTACGGTTCCTAAACCAAATGCATTTATAAACATACCAAGAAAAAATGCTTTGGTAACAGTCCTCTGCGGAATATTAATTCCAGCCTCAGATAAAAAAATACGCCACTTGAAAGAACTAACCAACTGACTCAAAAGATAAAGAGAAAAAATTATAGCTGAATTTAAAAAACTAAGTTCTGATAGCTGTTCAAAAAGTGATTGATGATCCAAACTGGTGTATACAAGAAATAGAAGAAAAGCAGTAAAAATCAGCTTTGCATAAAATGATATTGACCTGTAGCGCGAACTAACGGCTACCTTCTCATTAACAGAGTTAATTACCTTTTCATCAGTTACTAATCTATCACAAATCTTTTGAGTTAGATCTCTCAAACTAAAAACTCCCAGAAATACATTTAAAACTTGACACGATTTAGTAACACATCTCGAATTATAATTCTCACTAAAGAGCACAACTGTTTAATATCACATGATTTTTCATATAAAAAGAAGTATTTATTTAATAATAAAGGATAAGAGCTTGGAGTATGACTATATGGATTATCTGAAAAAGAAGAAAAACTGAGGGGATGTGGTGATGGACAAGTCTGGTAATGGAATTGATTCAAGGGGATTCGTAAGAATCTATTCGATTTTTTTCATTTTGCTTGGTATATGGTCCATTATGCCACTAGCCACAATTATCTCAAGTGGGTCGATTTCATTTTCAGAATGGTTTCACACTCTAATTAGTATAATATTTTCTATAGCCTGCTTTGTAGCTTCGTTTGGAACGATACGACTTAATACAGTTCTTGGTTATAAACTTGGTCTTGTAGTTATAACTTCAAGTATTACTTATCTTGTGATCCGTATTCTAACTCTTTATATTATCGGAGAAAGGTACTTGATACTTAATCTTGCGACACTGACACTGTTCTGGGTTCTTTATATTTTTGCATGTAAACTTCGTAAATACTTTCCCTTTAAAAATGTTATAATTGGGGAGAATTTAAAGATTTAGGTTTTAATCATGTTCGTTTTCAAAGTTATCCTGGGATTGCTATTTGCACACTTAGCCAAGGTTTTGGGAGAGTCTCCTGCAATTGGTCTAATTCTTGGAGTATTTATTGGACACTTACTTGACTCAATGTTCGTAAAAAAGCTACATGAGTGGCAGTATCTTCGGAAATACAAAAAGGCAGCTCAACAAAAAGCAAATGCAGATTTTCTATTTTGCTTTTTCACTCTTGCGGGAAAGGTCTGCTCATCAGACAACAGTATTTGCGAAATTGAACGAAAAAAAATTTCAGAAATTACGACTGATAGATTAAATCTTGGAAGGCGCGACAGAAAAACTGCTATAAAATACTTTAATAATTCAATAAAATATAATGTCCCTCCCCAAACTCTGGCAGTTCGCCTTCATGAGCTATGTTATCATACTCCGCAAATGTTAGAGAACACAGTACTATTGTTAAGGGAGCTTGCTGAATGTGATGGTCAACTAAATAAGGCAGAAACAGATATTTTATTCACCTTATCAACAGTTTTTGGATTTGATCAAGCTACAAGTCAAAAACTGACAAGTAATATTGGATCTAAAGGATTCCACTCAAGTCATAGGAAGAACAATAATACTGGATCAAGTGATAAGAAGAATAATGATCAAATTAAAACAACTGAAGGACCTTTGGCAAAACACCTTCAGACACTTGGTTGCTCATCTCAAGATTCTAATGAAAAAATCAAACAAAAGTATCGTGAGTTAGTAGCAAAATTCCATCCTGACAAGATTCAGAGTAAAGAACTTCCCCAGGACTTTGTGGATTTTGCAAAAGATCGTTTTACAGAAATAAGGTGTGCTTATGAAGAAGTAAGACGTCTTAAAGGATTTTAGCAGTAAAATAATTCTTGCTCAAAATTTCAATTCGCTATTAGAATGTTATTAAATTGCGTTCTCATCCATAAATATTAAAAATGAAAAACAAAACAGAAAATTCAATTGAAAAGCACCAAACTAAGCTAAGTGAATCAGGTAATACAGAAGCTATTTTAAAAGCTGATTTATCTCAGAATGAGGAAAGTGATTTTATTGTAGGCGAAGAAAGCGAGCCATATCTTGGACCATCTTGGACCATTCTAATGCTAGTTTTATATGTTCTTAAAACTTTATTTCCGGCTGCTGAATATAGCCCTCTGTGGTGGTTGCAGTTATATATTTTGCTAATTGTAATGGGAATTACTGCCTTTACCTTGATAAAGAGATACCGATATTCAAGATTAAATCATTCTGAAAAAGAGTTTCCCGTTAAAGACCTGCCAGAAAGCTGATTAATTATTCATAATAATTGTTAACGTAAATTTACTTGATAATCAAATTAATATTACTTGCATTAGTCACAACATGATCTGACACTTTCCATCTTTTGAGAGAGGAAGTCAT
>DAOLCO010000027.1:0-47761 GCA_035327825.1 Oligoflexia bacterium
ACTAAAACAGAACCTGCGTCCACCTTTTACTACTTTTGCTACCCGACTTATTGAAACAACTTTCTCGGTAAGCTCCCCCGCCTGTTGCATTGAAACTTTTCTACCAAGTGGTCTTGGATATTTTGCACCCATTTCTTTAATAATCCCCGTTTAAATACCCTGATAACAATTCTACCGAATATAATAATATGAACGGCAAATTCTCTTATAAAAATAAAACGATCCTTCTAGAACTCAAGTCCACCTTCACGTGCTCCCTCTGCAACTGCAGCAATCCTGCCGTGGTATAAATATCCATTTCGATCAAACACGACTGATCCTATGTTCTTTTCTTTTGCAAGTTTGGCAATTTCCTTGCCCAGGGCCTTAGCAGAATCAACAGATCCACGACCCTTTCCTTGTTCCTTTGATAACTCAACCTCACGAGTTGAAGCAGAACCCAGAACAACCCCTGCCTCATCCGAGATTAACTGCGCGTAAGTGTATTTAAGACTTCTATAAACACACAAACGTGGACGAAGATTGCTGCCTTTTATATGCTGCCTGACACGTTTTTGTCTGGTCTTTCGCGCCTCATGTTTCTTCCTGATTTTACTCATACTCCACACCAATCTGTACACGCCTGTTAATTATTCAAATTCTAACTGGAAAGCTTATTTTTTACCTGACTTACCAGCTTTTAACTTAACTACTTCATCCCTGTATCTTACACCTTTGCCCTTATAGGGCTCAGGTGGTCTTAGAGCTCTTATCTGAGCTGCTACCTGCCCAAGTGCCTGCTTGTCAGCAGACTCAAGACGAATAAAAACATCTCGTCCATCCTTCACCACCGATGCCTTAACTGAATCAGGCACAGGAAAATCAATCGGATGAGAATAACCAAGGGATAATGTCAAAGTCTTTCCAGCCTGCTCCGCTCTGTAACCCGTGCCGATAAGGGCAAGCTCCTTTACGAAACCCTCTGAAACCCCTTTTACCATGTTAGCGGCAAGCGCACGCTCCATACCATGAAATGCTCCGGACCCAGCACCGTCACTCACTGGCTCAAAAGTCAGCTTGCCATCAACAAGAGAAACTTTAATTTCAGGACGAATTTCTCTTGATAATTTGCCCTTCGGACCTTCTATCTTTAAAAGCTGCCCTGCAAGATGACCATCGGCAACTCCTCCCGCAGAGGAGACTGCTGTAACATTTGCAGTAACACCTTTTGGCACATCAATTGGTAATTTTCCTACTCTGGACATACACACTCCTCCTGGGAGACACTCTTAAAATCAATACTGTTACGCGCGTTTGACGCACCTAATAATTAATACACTAATAATTAATACCCTAATAATTAATACACAGAGCAAACCAGCTCGCCACCAACTCCTTCCTTTCTTGCTTCTCTATCGCTAAGCATTCCCCTGGAAGTCGAAACAACAACAAGACCCAAACCACCTCGCACTTTGGGAATATCGGAACATGGAACATACTGTCTTTTGCCTGGAGAACTAATTCTTTTCAAATCCCTGATAACTGGGCCACCCGCTGAATCATATTTTAGACCTACCTTAAGAACCGGCTTGTCATTATCATCTTTTTCGGATGTTACTTTTGCAACAAATCCCTCACGCTCCAAAAGCTGAAGTATGCGCTCCTTTGTCTTGGAAGCAGGAACCTTGACAAAAGGATGTCCTACTTTTTGTGCATTTCTGATTCTTGTTAATAAATCTGCTATTTGATCAGTAACCACGATCTTCTCCTTATCAATCTCTCTGGATCCATTCCAATTTAAATCATTTAACTTGCCCAGCGTTAATCTACAGTGAGAAGTTTAAAAACCCCAACACTATCAACTATACTACTGAACTGTTGTCCCCTGTTTCTTTCTGAAAGGAAATCCAAATTCTTCCAGAAGTGCCCTTCCCTCTTCGTCAGTTTTTGCCGAAGTAACAAAGGTAATACTAAGTCCCCTTAACTGGGTTTTCTCAAGATCAATCTCAGGGAAAATTATCTGTTCAGAAATACCAAGGGAGTAATTACCCTTTCCATCAAAACTATTTCGGGGCACTCCTCTGAAATCCCTAACTCTTGGTAGCGCAATTGTTACAAGCCGATCAAGAAACTCAAACATACGCTCTTTTCTCAAAGTAACACTTACTCCAATCGGAAGCCCCTCACGCAATTTGAAATTCGCAATGGACTTCTTGGCTTTTCGAATTACAGGCTTCTGACCAGTAATCGCAGCGAGATCAGCCACCGCACTCTCAATCAGTTTTGGATTCTGAATCGCATCACCTACGCCCATATTCAAAACAATTTTTTCAAGACGGGGAATCTGAAGGGGGTTAGTATACTGAAACCTCTCCTTCAATTTTACACTTACCTCGTTCTTATATGTCTCCTGAAACCGAACCATACCCAGAGAGTCCTTACATTTCTTACATTAGATCTAAAACTACAATTAATCTCGCCTCAATTACTCAACCGCCTCAAACTTCTTACTATCAGGATTAACAAAGCCACGAACCTTGGAACCATTTTCCTGTACCTTGCTCTTGAGACGAAATGGACGCTTGTGAGCTTCGCTGTAAAACATCACATTAGAAATATCGATTGACCCTTCCTTGGTGATTATAGCACTTTGCTCTTGGGTTGATGACGCTCTCTTGTGACGCTTAATGAAATTAAGGCCCTCAACAATAACTCTTCCTTTTTTTGGAAGAATCTTTTTTAGAGTACCAACCTGCCCCTTAAGCACCTTGCCTTTTGCCTTGTTTCCTCCAGCAATAACCATAACTGAATCTCCAACACGAAGATCAGTCTTGAAAGGAAACTTTTCCCTACTTATATTTGAACTTTCTACCAAGGTTTTCATTGCTTACAATACCTCCGGTGCGAGTGAAATAATCTTCATAAAATCCTTACCCCGAAGCTCTCTGGCTACTGGGCCGAAAATCCGGTTACCAATCGGCTCTTTAGCCGCGTTTATCAAAACAGCTGAATTAGTATCAAATCGTATGAATGAACCATCAGCACGGGCAATTTCCTTCGCGGTTCTTACAACAACAGCTTTGTGAACATCACCTTTTTTCACCTTGGAGTTAGGTATTGCATCCTTGATAGAAACCACAATTACGTCTCCAACACTTGCGTAACGACGCTTGGAACCACCAAGAACTTTTATACACATAACTCTCTTTGCTCCAGAGTTATCTGCTACATCCAAAATTGTTTGCTGCTGAATCATAACATTCCTTTAGCTACCACCTGATACCCGCTGCCTTAAGCAGTACTTGAGATCACAAACCATTTAGGGATTTATGCCATATAAAGCCAGGCAAAATTTACCTAAAAAGTAGTTTAAATAAACACTCCTAATACTAAGCTGCCCTTTCCACGATTCTTTGTAATCTCCACCTTTTATTCTTACTCAAAGGACGACTTTCCTTGATCACCACTTTATCTCCAATTGCGCACTCATTGTTTTCATCATGCGCCATGAACTTCATGGTATTTCGGACGTACTTTCCATATTGAGGGTGCTTCTTGTACATCTGTACTGATACTACAATTGACTTTGTCATCTTGTTACTGACAACAATGCCTTCCTGCACTCTCTGATTTCCCCGAACTGATTCTTCCTGTTCGTCTTTTTTCATAATATTTTAATCCAAATAATCCAAATATTCAGTATAACTAGCGGGCTACATCCCTGTACTTGCAGCAAATAAACCTACTGTAATGCGGCAGCTTTCTCCCTTAATACTGTCTGCACCCTTGCTACTTTCTTTCTTAACTTTGTAACCAATGAAGGGTCAGGTATCTGGTTAACAGCTTTCCTGAACCTGAGGTTCAGCATTTCCTTCTCAACCTGAGCCAGCTCTTCTTTAAGCTGCTTATCATCTTTCAAACGAAGCTCAGCCAGCTCATTTTTAGTTTTCATTTTAAGGACCTCAAAAATACACTAAATTAAAAGTTAAATCTACTTAACCCAACCAAGTAACAATAAACCAATAGAAGTTTTTTGCTAGAGGACGGTGTTAGGCCTTCTCGATACAAATCTTGTTTTAATAGGAAGCTTCGCACTTGCAAGCCTTAGGGCTTCTCGTGCAGTTGCTTCATCTACTCCCTTCACCTCATACATCACCCGTCCTGCCTTAACCTCAGCAACCCACTTCTCAGGAGCTCCCTTTCCTTTACCCATACGAACTTCAGCAGGCTTCTTGGTCAGGGGCTTGTCAGGAAAAATCCTGATCCATATTCGCCCGCCCCTCTTTAAATGCCTGTTCAAAGCAATACGAGCGGCCTCAATCTGGCGGTTTGTTATCCAGTGACCTTCCAGAGCCATTAAACCAAAATCACCAAATGATACCTCTGTACCACGGCTCTCAACCCCATAAAGATGGTTGGCCTGTTTCATCTGCTTGCGATGTCTAACTCTCTTCGGTGACAGCATAACTTACTCTATCCTAAAAAATTCAAATTTACCGAAACTACAAACCGGAGACGATTTACGACTCTTCCTCTTCCTCTACCTGCTCGCCTAAAAATACCCAAACTTTAACACCAATGATCCCATAGGTTGTCAGTGCCTCCGAAAAACCATAGTGGATCTTGGCCCTTAACGTATGAAGAGGAACTCGACCATCACGAGACCACTCAGTTCTTGCAATATCAGTTCCTCCAAGACGACCAGCGACGGAAACCTTGATTCCCTCTGCTCCCATACGCATCGCCCGACCAATTGCATCTTTCATTGCACGACGAAACGCAACACGTCTTACAAGCTGATTACCAATATTTTCAGCAATCAACTGCGCATCAATATCAGGCTTTCTTACCTCAATCGGATTTATCGCCACATCACGTCCAACGATCTTTCTAAGATCTGCTCTCAAATCTTCAATATTCTTACCATCCCGTCCAATAACCAGACCAGGACGAGCAGTACGAACATTAATTGTAACCCGACTTGCTGCACGCTTGATTTCAACATCAGAAACCCCGGCACCAGAAAGCTTCTTGGTAACATAATCCCTAAGTGCAAAATCCTGCCTTAGCTGCTCTGCATAACCCTTTCCACGATACCATTTGGATTTCCAGGTTTCTGTTACTCCAAGCCTAAATCCGTAAGGATGTACTTTCTGACCCATTCTAAAATCCTTTTCCTAACTTAATACTTTACCAAAAATAAACTAAACTTTTATCCCGCCTTATGATTCATCAAGAACAACTGTAATATGGCTTCTTCTCTTGATAATCGGAGAAGCGGAACCACGCGCGCGAGGCATAGACCTCTTGAAACTTGAAGCCTCATTTACCCAGGCTGCCGAAACTTTCAGATCATCAACGTCAATATCACTATTTGAATGCTTTGCGTTTGCAACCGCAGACAAAAGAAGTTTCTCCACAACTGGCGCTGTCTTTTTGTCACAGGTAGCAAGTATATCAATAGCATCAGCCACCGACTTTCCTCTGACAAGATCAATAACCAGACGCGCCTTCCTAGGAGATACACGAAAGTTACTGAGAGAAGCCTTGGATAGATATCCGTCTTGTTCTATATTAGCCATACCAAACTCATCCCTTCGCCAGACTGAAACTCAACCCGGCAATTATTCCAATAAAATCTAATTACATAAGAAATATGTACTTCGTCACCATTTCCTGCCCTTACTTTCCACCACCAGCATGCTTCACAAATGTTCTTGTTGGCGAAAACTCACCAAGCTTGTGACCAACCATGTTCTCGCTTACAAAAACTGGAAGAAACTTCTTGCCATTGTGAACAGCAAAGGTTAACCCAACCATATCCGGAGTCACAGTTGAACGTCTTGACCATGTTTTAATAGGCCCCTTGTGCGCCCCTTCTTTTGCTCGCTTTACCCATTTTGCAAGACTTTCATCAACAAATGGACCTTTTTTAATTGAACGTGGCATTCTTCACCCTACTATTTACAAATTAAAATCTTACCTTGAGTTTCTATTTTTTATCTCGTCTTCTAACTATAAACTTTGAAGTACGCTTGTTTGTTCTCGTTTTCTTACCTTTGGTTGGAGTACCCCAAGGACTAACTGGATGACGTCCCCCAGAAGTTTTACCTTCACCACCACCATGTGGGTGATCAACAGGGTTCATTGCAACACCTCTAACCTTCGGACGACGACCAAGCCACCTGCTCACTCCTGCCTTACCAAGACTTACGTTTGCATGATCAGTATTTCCAACAACTCCAATAGTAGCCATACAAGTGAGAAGAACAGTTCTCTGCTCCCCTGATGGCATTCTCAGCTGGGCATACTTTCCTGTTTTTGCCATCAACTGAGCACCGTTTCCGGCACTTCTTACCATTTTTGCTCCACCACCAGGACGAAGTTCAATATTATGAACCATTTCACCAACAGGAATATCAGAAAGAGCTAGTGCATTACCCGGTTTGATATCTGCTTGTGGCCCAGAGGAAATAACAGCACCGACTTCCAGTCCTTGTGGACATATAATGTATCGCTTTTCACCATCAGCATAAATAAGAAGTGCAATTCTTGCACTTCTATTCGGATCATACTCAACTGCAACAACTCTTGCTGGTATACCGAACTTATCTCTTTTAAAATCAATAACCCTGTATTTTCTCTTGTGACCCCCTCCGCGTCGCCGAATAGTAATACGTCCGTTAGCATTTCTGCCATCAATACGATTTCTCTTCTTTAGCAAGGATTTCTCGGGTGAAGACTTGGTAATATCACTTGTCGAAAGTGCTACCTTGCCTCTCTGCCCGGGTGTTATTGGTCGAAACTTCTTAAGCGCCATCTCCCTCTGTTCCTTTAAACCACTTATCTTTAAAATCCGCCTCTAAACCGTTTTTGAAAATTTATAATCCTTCGATAATATCGAGAGAATTTCCTTCCCTTAAAGTAACATAAGCCTTTTTATAAGCACCCTTACTGGACAAAAGATTACCTCTTCGATTTTTTCCCGGTTTGGGGCAGTTTACAGTTCTTATTTTACCCACTTTAACGTCAAAAACTTCTTCAATAGCATGCTTGATCTCTATCTTGTTTGCCTTTGGATGAACATCAAAGACAAGCCCAGACCCAGTGCTTCCAACTGTTGCAGACTTCTCGGTAATCCGAGGTGCTATTAAAATCTTGTATGCCTTATCCTTAATACTCGCCATGAGTTCCTCCTGAAAATTCAATTAGGGCAAAAACCAAGCGCCCAACTTACTCAACACTTCCCTTTATTCGGGTTACAAATTCATTTAAACCCTGCTCAGTAAAAAGCACATACTCTGCGTTTACAACATCGTATGTATTAACACCTATTGCAGTAAGCGGCTTGATACGGTCAATGTTTCTGATACTCTTTGTTGCAAAAACATCATCGGAACCAGTAACAACTATTGCTTTCTTTCCTTCAAGACCAATAGCATTCAGTGTCGTAACGGCTTCTCTGGTCTTTGGAGCCTTAAGACCAAAACCAGTTAAAGCAATACACTTACCTTCCTTAACCCTGCTTGATAAAGCACCACAAAGAACTTTCTTTTTAAACTTCTTGTTCAAGGCAAACTCATAACTTCTGGGCTTTGGACCGTGAGCCACTCCACCACCTACCCAGATTGCAGAAGTATTGGAACCGGACCTGGCCTTACCCATTCCTTTCTGCTTCCATGGCTTCTTTCCTCCGCCGCTTGTTTCAGCACGAGTTTTTGTCTTGTGCGTACCAGCACGCCACTTTGCCCTCTGCCAACGAACAACTTCATGAAGTAGTCCGGCACGAACACGCACACCAAAAATTTCCTGATCCAGCTTTCGGACCCCAACTTCGGCACCCGCCTCATTGAATAATTTTATTTCAAGCTCTTGGCTCATAAACCCGGACTCCAAACTTTTACACCGCTTTAAATATCCCTAAACAAACGCCCTCAAAACAGATGAAAGCATCACTGAATAAAAACTTAACACACCCTCCCGAAACTACCACCTGCAAAGCCTTAATATTTTAGGCCTTAATAGCAGTACGAACCAAAACAGTACCATTCTTCGGCCCAGGAATGCCCCCCTTAACAAGAAGAATATTCTTTTCCGGAAGAACATCTACGACTTCAATACCCTGAACCATAACACGCTCAGATCCCATATGCCCTGGCATCCGCTTGTTTTTAAAAACGCGGCCAGGGAATTTTCTGCAACCAATTGATCCGGCATGACGAAAATACTCATGAGTACCATGTGTCTGAGTCTGAGCACCTTTCATACCATGGCGCTTTATAACTCCGGCAAAGCCCTTACCTATTGAGGTACCAACAATGTCAATCTTCGTGCCTTTATCAAAAAGCCCTTCCATCTTGATTTCATCACCGACACCAAACTCCTTGTCAGAAAAATATGAATCCTGCCTTAATTCTTTTAGAGTTTCTGGCGAGCCTTTTTCTGCCTTGGCAATATGACCTTTTAGTGGCTTGTTGACTCTCTGGATTTTTTGAGAACCGATACCCACTTGCACAGCACGGTATCCATCCTTCTCAAGACTTTTAACCTGAAAAACAACATTTGGAGGAAGAAGGATCGCAGTCACTGGCAAAAACTCACCCCCCTCGGTGAATACCTGACTCATTCCGATTTTTTTTCCATACATTGCATTCATCATACAAACCACCAAATAAATTCTTAAAAACTATTTAATCTCCACTTCGATACCAGCCGAAAGCTCAAGCTTCATAAGGTCATCAATAGTCTGTTGAGTTGGCTCAAGAATATCAATCAGGCGCTTATGAGAACGAATCTCAAACTGATCACGTGCTTTCTTGTCCACATGAGGAGAACGGTTAACAGTAAAACGTTCAAGCTTTGTCGGAAGTGGTATTGGACCAGCAACCTTGCCGCCAGTTCGTTTTACAGCCTGAACAATCTCCTGAACGGCCGCATCCAAGACCTTATGGTCGTACCCACACAACCTGATCCTGATTCGCTGACTACCAATCATTACTTAAGACCCCCTAATCTGAATAATTAACAGGATTATTTGTCCCTACTTGCCGTAATCACATTTAACAGCAGTTAGACAAAAGCCATCCATACTCTTACCGCTCATCACTACTAAAACTGACAAGCGATTCAAATCATTGTAAACAATACACAAAAAAACTACAGCTCCAAACCCCGACCAATGTTGTTTTAACAATTACCTAAGGCCCTATTCCTGCGCATAGAAACTTCAATAATCCTCATGCCCAAACCAGCAAGATGTTACACAAGAAGTGTTAACTACACACATATCCACTTGAAATCTTTACGCTTTAAGCGAAAAATGCCAGGTAAAAAAATATCGGGGCCGGGTATATAGCAATATCAGTCAATTAAATCCAGTAGGAGTGAGAGAAAAAATACCATTAAATCAAGAAATCACGACCAATTATTACTAATTTTATCTAAATTGAGACTTGTACTAAACCTTACAAATCTAGTTAGTAAAAGAATCCGGCTCTATACTTAAATATACTGCTAATATATTATGCTCGTCCGGTTTCCGGATTCTTAACTTTTAGCTTCAAACTTATTAAGAGAAGATAATAAATGGACAAGAAAACTAAACTTAATTTCTGCTACCCGATCCGAACAACTAGTTTTTTTCTATTTTTTGCCCTTTTTTATGTTTTTAACCTTTTTTCATTTTCAGCAAATACTGTTATGGCCGATTCCGTTTCGGTCAGTGTCAGAGAAACCCAGTTAAGATCAAAAGAGGATTTTCTGTCAAAAGGTACTCCACTTAAATACGGTGATTCTCTAAAGGTGCTCAGCAAGAATAATGGCTGGATTAAGGTCAAGTCAGTTTCCGGCAAGGAAGGTTTTGTACACAGCTCATCAGTTACTGATCGTGAACTTAATTTAGTTGCAGACAAGAAAATGGGACGATCCGGGGCTTCCTCCAAAGAAGTTGTTCTTGCAAGTAAAGGATTCGATAAAGATGTTGAAAGCAAGTACGCTGCGAGCAATAGAGCACTTAACTTCTCTGCTGTTAATCAAATGGAAAGGACAAAAATATCACAAGCAGAAATATCCAGCTTTATTAAAGAAGGCAAACTTGGCGGAGGTGCATCTTGATAAATAATTTAATTAGACAGATTTCCGGGCTCCTCATCCTGTTCTCATTTTGTTCCTGTGCAGGAACTGATACTGGCATGTTTGAACAGGCACTAAGTTCTACAGGACTTGTTTCTGGTGGTCAGGCAAGCGCACTTTTTCGATTTGGCAGCAGCATCTCCGATGGGGTCAAAGGCTTTACCCCAGAAGAAGAGTATTATCTTGGTCGTTCAGTTTCTGCCACTATTCTCTCCAAATACAAACCCTACAACAATCAGACTCTTAACCAATACGCAAGCAAAATTGCCAATGTCCTGGTTAGCGTTTCAGACAAACCTGAAACATTCAGTGGTTATAGGGTAATGATTCTTGATACTCCTGAAATAAACGCTGTTTCCGCTCCAGGTGGTTTCATCTTCATATCACGGGGATTTGTAAGTCTTCTTCCAAATGAAGATGCTTTTGCCGCAGTAATAGCACATGAGATAGCACATATTGCTATGAATCATGGTACAAAGGCTATTTCTGAATCAAATATATCCTCCGCATTTCTTGCTCTTGGAAAAGAAACAGCTCAAGCAAGAACAGGAGCGATAACAAGCCAGCTCACAAGTGTATTTGGTGACAGCGTTACTGATATAACCAATACTTTACTTGAGAAGGGCTTTAGCCGAAGCCAGGAATATGACGCCGATCAATACGCGATAACACTACTAACTCGCGCCGGATATAATCCTGTCTCACTTGAAACTGCTCTTTCTGCTATTTCAACCACTAATGGAAAAAAAGATTCAGGTGGCTGGATGTCTACGCACCCTGCTCCTCTTGATCGAATTGAAAGGCTGGGAAAGAAAATAAAAAGCAAGGAAGATGCTGGTTACTCAGTCAGAACGGCACGCTTTAAAAAAGTCGCTCCAAAGTCCACAAGATAACAGATGAACAAGTCTGCCGGATTTCTCACGATCCTGTCGATCGTTTGGACATTAGGTCTGGTGTTATTCTGGATTCCTAATGAGCTTACTGACGGGCTTGAATTCAAAGTCTGGGATTTCAGGGTTTCACTTGTTGCAAACCCTAATAAAGCCGATAAACGAATAAAAATTATTGATATTAATCAAGACACTCTTGATTTTTTCGATAAAGAGTACGGTCTTACCTGGCCATTTCCCAGACAGATTTATACTCATGTAATTTCCTATCTCACTCATGCAGGCGCTAAGGGCCTTGCGTTTGATATTCTTTTTACCGAATCCAGTGTCCAGGGAGTTGAAATGGATAATGAGTTTGCAAAAAGCACTGGTGGATCGCTTCCTGTTGTCTCTGCTGTTATTCTCAGAAAAGGGAATGCGGAAATATCCAGTGAAAAACTTCAACTCTTCACAAAAAGGCAGGAAGAAAACATAAACCTGAATCAAATAACAGATAAAGATAAAGCCCGATCTTATTCTTCAATTACTCTTCCCATTCCAGAGCTTCTTGAACACAGCACGGCCTTTGGAAATGTTCAGGCAGAACCTGACAGTGATGGCATATTCAGGAGAATCTCTCCGGTAGGATACATAAGTGAAATTCCTGTTTTGTCTCTTCCTTTTAGTCTTTATAATATTGCTGAAGGGTCAGACAAAAATAATTTCTCCAGAATCAATATTCCCACCGAAGATAAGATTGTAAGACTTCATGGAGGAAGTAGTGCCTACCAGACCTATTCCCTTGAGGATATTGCACATTCTTCAATGGCAATAGCTGAGGGCAAAGATCCTTTAATTGATCCTGATATATTCAAGGGCTCTCTTGTATTACTTGGGGCAAATGCACCTGGTCTACTTGATCTTCGGCCGACATCAATTGATGAAAAATTAGGCGGAGTTTATCTAAACGCTGCTGCACTCGACAACATACTTAATTCGGATTTTATAAAACGTCCCGGATTTTTAGAAATTCAGTTAATTAACTTTTTTCTTATTACCCTTACTCTTGTTGCAACTCTTCATGGCCCCAAAATCAGTAACCATATTTTAAGAGTTATTACCATTATAATTTTATTTTCTGGTCTATCCCTTTATCTGGCCAGTGCAGGGTACTGGCTTCCTGTTGTAATTCCGGTTTTCTGTTGTATGGTCAGTGCGTTTCTGGGTGTCTCCCTTCAATATAATCTTGAAGGCCGTCAGCACAGGTTCATTCGTAGCGCGTTCAAGTTTTATGTTAGTCCTGCAGTAGTTGAAAAAATAGTAGCCGCGCCAGAAAGCCTCACACTTGGTGGAGACAAAAGGGAGTTAAGTATCTTTTTTTCAGACATAGTTGGATTTACTTCTATATCCGAACAACTTGATCCGGGAGTGCTGGTTCGAATGCTTAATGAATACTTAAGTCTTTTTACTCAAATCATTCAGTCTTCAGGCGGGACGGTTGATAAATTTGTTGGCGATGCGGTTATGGCCTTTTGGAATGCGCCACTTGATCAGGCAGACCATGGAGAAAGGGCCCTTAAAGCGGCTATTGCCTGTCAGGAGGCACTTAAACTTGCCAGGTCAGATTTCAAATCCCGTTTTGGTGTATTTCCGGATACTCGAATTGGAATTAATACGGATCTGGTTAGCGTTGGGAATTTTGGATCACATGAACGCTTTAATTATACTGCTATTGGAGACGGAGTAAATCTTGCAAGTCGTCTTGAGGGAGCAAATAAAAACTTCGGCACAAGAGTGCTTATGACAGAAACAACACGGGCAAAACTCCCTCAAACAGCAAGAAGCAGATTTGTGGCAGATCTTGTTGTTGTAGGAAAGAGTTTACCGATAACTGTTTTTGAGCCTCTGTATGGCCAATCATATGACCAGTCTCAAAACCTTTTAAAATATGAAAAAGCAATTTTTCACCTAAAAAATAACGAACTAGAACTTGCAAGAAAACTCTTTCTCCAGATCCCCGATGATCCACTGGCAAATGCTTATCTTAAAAAGCTAGGTAGCACTAACAACAACGACACTGATTTATTAAAATGGAATTTGAAGGATAAATAGTTTCGTTATTATGTGGGAAATCCGCCTACTTGATCAAAATATCGAAGTTTTTTTCCTGCTCATTCTGTCATCGTTTCGCAGAATAGTATTTTGCAATTGTTACTTCCTTGAATAGATAGAAGATTATATACTAAACTCGATATATATAGAGGCTACAGCTTATGGATCTTGAAGAACGCACCCGCGAATTAATCTCCAAAATTGAATATCTTAATATTGCAACTTCAACTTTATCAGGGAACCCGTGGAATACCCCTGTTTACGCAGTAGCAAATGATCATTTAATATTTTACTGGAGTTCATGGAAAGATGCCCAACATTCGATAAACATCAGATCGAATTCTAAAGTATTCTGCACCCTATACGACACAACCAGGAAACGTGGTGACAATAACCGGAGATGCCTGTACTTTGATGGTGTCGCCACAGAGATTGAACGGGAAAGCGAAATATTAAAAGGCATTCAATTACTTTATCCCACCGAAATGAACGAAATGAATCCTGTAGATTTTTCAGGTGACGGATTAAGACGTATTTATTCGGTAACCCCTGTAAACGCATGGCTAAATGACATCTCAGAACGTCAGGTTACCAGTCAAACAATTAAGATGAGAATTGAAATTAACTTAGAAAAACTTGCGAAGTTGACATAGTAATTGATAAAAAAATCAATCTACTTTGTCCTGACTCGATATTCATCAGGCAAAGTATTTTTAAAATCCTGATCATCACTTACTATTCTTGGACAACCTTTTTTAATCCATTTGTGAAGATCTTCTTCCAGTTTCTCGATATTTGCATATCCATATCTTTTTCTAAGAGCATCTTCGGATAATGCCGAATCTTTCATATAAGGCCTTACGGACTTGCTTAAACAAATATCAATTCCTAACTCTACAAATTCCTTTAGCCCCTTGTTTCTAATGAGAAATTCCGAAACAAGTGTGCTTTGATCATAATATTTCCAGATATCCGCGCTGTTTTCAGGATATGAATATGTATTAAAAACCTCTCTTAAAGAAATACTCTCACCTTTACTTATAGCCTCAAAACATTTCCTGATTGAATCATTTCTGGTTTTCTCTTCCTCGTTAAAACATGCAACTCCTTCATTAAGCCAGATTGGAGGAAATGACTTACAGATTTGAGACATTAGAGCATGTGTAATTTCATGAGGAAGGGTACTATTTAACATTCTTTCTTCACTTCCAAATACAGCGACTTTTAACTCTTTTACGTCAGAAATCTGATAATAATATTTTTCATAATCTACAAGTCGATCAGCCAGCTTTTCATTTTCATTTAATAGGGGCCTATCTACCATGTCTTTATAGAAAACCGAGGAAGTAAGTCCCCCTGAAAGGTTCATTAGTTCTGCATGAAGCTGAATTTTCGTACTCGATCCATCTGTCAAATTAGCACCAAGTTTTTCGGCCAGTTCTCCATAAATTTTTTCAGCATATTCGGAAATTGACTTTGCCAGTTTTTCATCCCGGCAATGAACCTCAAAGCGCTCAGTTTTAACTTGAAGAGGAAGATTCATTCCAAAAATGCGCTCCCCAATATCCTCACTTCTTTCATTAACACCAGGGCCCTCTTTGGCATATTTTGGCAATATTAATGATACACCTGGCAAAACAAGAGAGAATTCAGGTCTAGTTTTACCAAGAGTCTCAGAGAGAAAAGAGAGACTACTCATGTTTTGAACTATATCAGCCATTAAAAAAATCCGGAGGCCTCAGAATGTGTGATTTAATACATTTCAATATATTATGCATACCCGATAAAAGAATGTATCCTAATCCCTATTCAAGGGGCAGATGGTTTTACCTTATGATAAAACCACCTGCTCCCAATTCCTACTTGCTGTTAGCACATTTTTCCGGAAAGAGCTTTCTTCTGTACTTTTCATCGAAAAGTTTTTTGTTCTCTCTCTCGGGATCAAAACAAGTCCATGATTCAATCAACACAGGAGAAATAACCCTGCAAAATGACTTACTTTCCCTATTAAACCAGGTTACTTCATAATTAGTCGATTTTCTTCTAGGAAGATTTTCATCACTGCATACAAGACGCCAACCAATAACATGATATCTCTTGTAATCCGGAGACCACTCGTAGAAAATGACCTGATCATAACAGTGCCGACCCATCTCGTCGTGACAGTGATTGAATTCAATCAGGTCTACCTTTTCTGTCTGCTGATTTGAAACAGATAATGAAAATCCAAAAATAACAGAGTAGAATAGCGATGAAGTAAACATTTCGAATCCCTCCTTAAAACAGGACGAAAAGGGGTAATCGAAAATAGAAAAACCATTTTTCCATCCGCCCCCAGCAAAATTGTTTGATTTAGAACCTTTTTCAAGAAATTGCTGGGGGAAGTGACACTCTCTTCTACTCACTCAGTATTGTGTCAGCTAATGAATTGTTGGGCAATGTATGATTTTTTTCAATAATAGGTATAATAAAAAAGGTTCGAGCCGTATTTTTAATAGTGCTAATCAGTTTCCTAAAGCACTTTAGCTCGAACCATTATGACCTGTTTGTAAAAACCTTATCAATCAGCGATTAATCTCATCGCTGATCTGTAGCCGCCGAACCGCCTCTTGCAGCTCCTTGATACAAGGCGCAACATAACTGATATCCTGGGTAAGAGTTACAATGGTGGACTGAATTCCGAGGAGCTCTATTTTAAGTTCACCTAGCTCTTCAAGTCGCTCAATCTCTTTCCATTCACTTTCATCCAGTTCTGCTTTTTTTCGATCAAACTCACGAAGTTTTTTCTCAAACTCTCGCTGTTGATCTCTAAGACTAGAAACAGCAAGTCTGAGCTCATCTTGATCTACTGTTAGCTTTTTACGGGCTTCTGAAATCCTTTTCTCTTCACGATCAAGAGACTTCTCCCTTGAATTCATTTCCCTAATTCTCTCTTCATCTGCACGTCTAAGCTCTGAAAGTTTGTTTTCTGCAATCTCAAGAGATTTCCTCGCAAGCTCCCTGTCAAATTCCCTTCTTTCCCTACGTAGTCCCTCCTGATCAATTAAAAACTGCTCTTTTTCAGCAATCAGGTCTTCGTACTGATCACGATTTAGGAGACCTTCAGGTCTTTCTGGTTTTACACCAATGTATTCAAAAATTTTATTGATGATAACCAGCCCATTAAGTCCTGGTTTTAAAAACTCAAGCAGCTTTCCTTCGGGGAGAGTTGCTTGCCTAAGGTGTAAAATTGCTTCCTTGGTATGCCAGTATGCATATCGAATAATAGATTGTTCATCTCTTGGTAAATGTCTGAATTTTTCACTGGCAAGGGATCTTGGTACTAAAGTCCGATTTTTAGTGAATTCAGGTAAAGGAGAAAATAATTCATCACCATCCACACCATTTTCATCTCTATCAGTTTCAGAAATTGCTACAGCCTCATGCTGCAAGGTTTCGAGAACCAAGAGAACAAATAAAACACCTGCCATAGCAATAAACACGAAATTGAAGAGGACTTTGGAGGCCAAGTCTTCAGAATTCATAGTAAACAATCTGAAAACAATAGTACTTAACATCAACCAATAAAGAAATCTCCTCAAAGCACTACTAGCACCAAGCAACTTATTGATTGCATTATCATAAACAGACATAACCCCAACCTTTATCAAAAGAAGGGCAGCAAAAATCAGTTCTCAGAATGCTTCGCATGTTATCGAAAAACACATTTTGAGGCGGCTGCTCCTTTAAATTGACTTGTCCGAAGATGAAAGCCCTTAAAGAAACAGCCAATTATCAGCAGATGTTCTTATACAAAAACAGTTGCTGAAATCACTTCTTCTCCAATTGTTAGGAATGAAATTAGCTAGATAACTCTCATTATTAGTGGATACATGCCCTACTCGGCATCATGAACAATGCGGGTTACACGATAAACTTGATACAATCTAACCCTCAATCTTTATCAACTCAATATTCCTAAACAAATTACTAAGTTAATTCTCTTTGTAAAATAGTATACTCCAAGTAATAACACAAATAATCTTCATAATAGAATCAGCATGTTACCCCATTTTAAACCCTACAAAATTTGCAGTTTTTACATAGATATTATATGAAATAAGCTACTTAGTTCTTAAGATTAGGGAAGAAGGAAGATTTTTAAGTGGAACAAATTCCACTTTCTCTGGAAAAAAGGGCTCCGCCCTATACTAGGTTTAAAATGAGGTTTTTAAATCTGTCTCGTTTCTCTCCATTGTTATAAGGAACAGGACAACATGAACTTGGGAGACTTGAAGTTACATGAGTACATAAAGAAATTTATACGAAACTCCAACAATGAAACCTATCGTAACATGGTTACGATAAGAAGATTTGATGAAGGCACCGATCCAATTCCACCTCATGCCCTAAGAGAACTTGCTTTAAAGGTTCCCTGTCAAGGTGATCTAAAATTGCTTCAGGCGTTATACGCTTTAGGTGTGGATAGGGAGATGGTTGATTCATCAGGTGACTCCGCCCTTCACCTGGCCAGCTATATGAACCAAAGCGAAATTCTAAGCTACCTCCTTGAAAATGGGCTTAAGGGAATTATAAACTCCAGGAATAACTACTACTGGACACCTGCAAGTATTGCCGTCTTTCACTCGCCTAAATGTCTTGAAATACTCATCTCACATTCAGCAAATCTTGATTATTGGTCTAGCTCCGGTTTATACCCTGAACACAGAGCAGTCCTGGGAGAACACCCTGAAAGGTCTCTCGAAATCCTGCATAATGCTGGCATAGATTTTTCGAGAAAAGCAAAGGGCCAATATCAAGGGCTAACAGCATTTGATATTGCTAGAAAACAAAAAATTGTGCCCGCAATAAGATACCTTAAAAGAATAAAAAATTAAGGTTTATCAGGGGAAAGGAATCCCTTTTTTCCAGAGAAAAAAAATTTAGTTCTACCTTAATGTAAAATCAGTTTTGATGCTAAAGGTTCAGAATCGACTAAATTATCATCAGATCAACAAACTCATTAACCGGTGTATTGATTAGTTTATCATAATCAAGTGCAAGGTCAGCTATTTTCTGCCGCTGTTTTTCAGGAAATCTCCGTGAAAGATTTATCTTGAATTTTTTCAATAACTCCGGAATACCTTCTTCTCGTCTTCGCTTATGACCAATAGGATACTCTACTCTTACATCATCAAACACTGTACCATCTTTAAGTCGAACTTTTAGTGAATTAGCGATAGAGCGCTTGTCAGGATCATGATAGTCTCTTGTAAATTGTGGGTCTTCGGTACATGTTATTTTACCTCTTAGTATATCAATAGCCGGATTTGCTGCAATTTTGTCTTCATAATCTTCTGCCGTCAATCTTCCATATATCAGAGGAACAGAAACCATATACTGCATACAATGATCCCTGTCCGCAGGATTATTCAGGGAGCCCTTTTTATCAATTATACGTATTGCCGCCTCATGAGTTAGAATTTCAACTTGCTCTATATCTTCATGAGTTTTTCCTGATGCCTGCAATTTACCATAAATTGTCATAGCTGCCTCAACTGCAGTCTGGGCATGAAACTCTGCAGGAAATGATATTTTGAATAATACATGCTCCATTACATATGAACCAAAATCTCTCTGAAACCTGAATTCATTCCCCTTAAATAACACATCATAGAAACCCCATGTTTTAGCTGATAAGACTGAGGGGTATCCCATTTCACCAGTCTTTGCGATTAAAGCAAGTCTAACTGCCCTTGAAGTTGCGTCCCCAGCAGCCCATGATTTTCTACTTCCAGTATTAGGTGCATGACGGTATGTTCTAAGTGGATGCCCATCGACAAAACAAAGAGATAGAGCATTAATAATTTCATCCCTGCCAAGACCCAAGAGTTTGCCTGACGCAGCAGTAGAAGCAAGTTTTACAAGAATAACATGATCAAGCCCAACCTTATTAAATGAATTTTCAAGAGCGAAAACACCCTGAATCTCATGCGCCCTGATCATTGAATCAAGGACATCTTTCATTAACATTGGAGATTTACCTCTGGAAACCGATGTTCTTGAATTCCAGTCAGCCAGGGCCAGAATAGCACCAAGATTATCTGATGGATGACCCCACTCAGCAGCAAGCCATGTGTCATTAAAATCGAGCCAGCGAATCATAGTCCCGATATTAAATGCCGCCTGAACAGGATCTAGTTGAAATCGCGTACCTGGAACCTTCGCACCATCTGGTACAATTGTTCCATCAACCACCGGGCCAAGCAGCTTGGTACACGCAGGATAATCAAGTGCTTCAAATCCACAGCCCAATGTATCAAGAAGACAATAGTGCGCTGTTTTAAAAGCAAGATCACTGTCTATCTTAAAATTCAGAATATAGTCCGCTATTTTTTTTAAAACATTATCGGGTTCCGGTCTCTCATTTGATATAAAAGATGACATATTTCTATCGCTTTTCTAAAGGAATAAACTCTTTGTTCTCCGGACCAATATAATTTGCGCTTGGTCGAATGATCTTTCCATCTTCTCTTTGCTCGATAACATGCGCTCCCCATCCCGTAATTCTTGAAATTACAAACAAGGGAGTAAACATTGACGTAGGCACACCCATCAAATGATAGGATACAGCAGAAAACCAGTCCAGATTTGGAAACATCTTTTTCTGATCCCACATTACAGCCTCAAGTCTCTCAGCAATATTATATAACGAATAATCCCCAACTTCATCAGATAATTCTTTAGCAATTTTCTTTATGACAACATTTCTTGGGTCAGAAATTGTATATACAGGATGTCCAAAACCAATAATTACTTCATTTCTGGACAAACGCTCCTTAATATCGCTTTCAGCTTCATCAGCATTTTTATATCTGCTCTGTATTTCAAAGGCCGCCTCATTTGCTCCACCATGTTTAGGACCACGTAAAGCCCCGATAGCACCAGCTATTGCAGAATGAATATCAGAGCCTGTTCCAGCTATTACCCGGGCAGCAAAAGTTGATGCGTTAAACTCATGCTCAGCATACAGATTAAGAGAAACATGCATAGCCCTGATCCATGATTCCGGGACACTTCTTTCATGAAGAAGAGATAAAAAATGACCAGCAACAGTATCATCATCAGTCTCAACGTCAATTTTCTTATTATTATGTGAAAAATGATACCAGTATAATAAACCCGAACCCAAAGAAGAAAGTAAAGAATCAATGATAGTTTTTGCATCAGATGAATTTAATATGTCTGTTTCTGGTTTGAAACAGCCAGTAGCCGAAACAAAAGTTCTCATAACATCCATTGGATGAGCAGTGGAAGGAATACTTTCAAGAATTCTTTTAACCTGATCCGAAATACCTCGAAAATTTTTAAGCTTTTTTTTGTAAGCTTGAAGCGTCACCCTGTCTGGCAAAGCTCCATGAATTAGTAAATATGCTACTTCTTCAAATTCAGCTCGTTCTGCAAGATCAAGAATGTCATAACCTCTGTAATGAAGATCATTACCAGTTTTTCCAACTGTACATAAAGCGGTATTTCCTGCCACTACACCAGACAGCGCAACACTCTTCTTTGCCTTAAAACCCTCGGCAGGTTTATTTTCTGTCATCACTACCCTTTTTAAAAATCAAATCAAGCTTTTTTTCATAATCATAATACCCAATACTTTCGTATAATTCTGCCCGGGTCTGCATCAAGTCAATAACTTTTTCCTGAGTGCCATCAGCTCTTATATGGTTATAAATATGAAAGGCTGCTTTATTTGCAGCTCGAAAAGCGGACAGTGGATATAAAATCATACTTACCCCAGCTTGTTTAAGCTCATCCTTTTTAAAAAGAGGTGTCACACCAAACTCTGTGCAATTAGCAAGGATTGGCAATCCTACTTGTGTGGAAAATTTTGTATACTGAGCCAACTCATGTACAGCTTCAGCAAAAATAAAATCGGCACCAGCCTCTTTATATGCAATCGCTCTTTCTACAGCTTTATCAATACCTTCAACTGCAAAAGCATCTGTTCTTGCACCAATCATAAATTGCTCATCATAACGCCCATCAACAGCAGCTTTTACTCGGTCTACCATTTCTTCTTTGGAAACTATTTCCTTTCCTGGACGATGACCACAACGTTTTGCTCCAACCTGATCCTCAATATGAAGTGCAGCAGCTCCATGCTTTATGAGCGACTTTACAGTACGAACTATATTAAAAGCAGAAGAACCAAACCCGGTATCTACATCAACAAGAAGAGGAGTATTTGTAACATTAGTAATTCGTTCAATATCAACAAGAACATCATTAAGGTTAGTAATTCCAAGATCAGGTATTCCAAGAGAACCTGCAGCAACTCCCCCACCTGAAAGATAAATTGCCTTGAAGCCGGCCTGAGTAGCAAGAAGTGCATGATTAGCATTAATTGCACCAACTATCTGAAGAGGATTTTCTGCTCTTAAAGCTTCCCTGAATCGAAACCCTGCAGAGTTATCTCTTGATGAATTATTTAATGAGCCACTCATATTATTTAATAATATTAATATTATTAGTTAGACCTCTTCCATAGTTACCATAGTAAATTGCCAAGAACAATCATAAGAACTTAAAAGTGAATAATGTCTAATCTAACATATAGCTCCTGGATTATAATTATTTTATATATTGTCCAGAAGCCTTAATGCTATTTGTGGTTGATTATTCGCCTGAGCAAGAATTGCTGCTGCCGCTTGCTGAAGTATTCTGGTTCTGGTCAGCGTAGCAGCTTCTGTTGCTACATCAACATCACTAATCTGACTTGCAGCAGCAAGAAAGTTTTCCCTGTTTACCGATAGCTGATTTGCGGCCACTTCAAGTCTTGCTTCTACTGCACCAAATTCACCTTGTAGCCTTGACATTTCATCAATCCGGTTTTTTACCGTATCAAGGGCTGATCTGGAAGCACTTCTCGTTGCAATATGTGTAAACCCGATTGCAGTAGCCTTTGCATTAGGCTCAAGGTCATACTTAACAATAGAAAGATTGGTAAAATCAAAATTAACAGTCACACTGGGACCATCGTCAAGCACAACCGTTTGGGATGCTTGAAGCGAGTTTTCATTTATTGCAAATTCATCTAAGCCAATAGTTTCTTGCCCATTAAAAAAGCCGAATGTTAAAATTGGACTCGCTGAACCGATTGTCTCACCTGGCTGGGCTGTTATTAGGAAGAACATCTCTAACTCACGTCCAGAATTGTCAACTACTTTTTGAATGCCCATGGTTTGCTTTGGTAATGATGAAATGCCAGGAAAACCTCCCGTAGAACTAATGAAATCATATAACACTGTATCGTATTTTTCATATGGAATACTGAATGCTAATGCTTGAAAATCCGAAAAATCAAATACCCCATCTCCATTAATCCAGTCGACGAGAAACCCGGTAGTTCCAGAAAACTGATGACTGTTTGCGGCTGCTACGGAAAGCAGGGATGAGCTTGCTCCCGTAATTCCAGCCATAAGCTGAATCATCTCTTCATCCCTGTTTCTTAACAGTGATATTCCATTAAATTTCGCTGCACTTCCTATTCTGTCAAATTCACTTAAAAGAGCCATATATTCATCTTGCAAGGGGTTTCTTTGCTTATTGCTCATCACCCCGTTAGCACTTTGCTCTGCAAGCTCTGCCATCCGGTATAAAATCCCTTTCTGTGCATCAAGTGCACTGTTTATAATTGAAATCATGCTGATTCCATCGTTTACATTCCTTAGTGCCTGGCCTGATAGTCTTGAGTCAGTCTTCAAGGTTTCGGAAATTGCAAGTCCTGCAGCATCATCAGAGGCTTTTGTTATTCTCATACCTGAAGATAGCCTGTTAAAGCTTGATTGAAGTTGACTACTTGACTCACCAAGTCGGCGCTGAGCATTAAGAGATAATATGTTTGAATTTATGCGAATACTCATGGAGAGCCTCCGCACTTAAAAAGTTTACAGTTTACTAAAACAGAATATGAACAATTGAAAAGAACGCGCGCCAAATTTAAAGGCACGACAACAGATGATGCAAAAATGCATCCTACCACGGATAAAAATTTACTTCCTGTAAAACTTCTTACCAATTACAAACTTACAGCTACAACATCATACATCACATCTTCTAACCCACTGCTGTACTCCTTCCTAGAGTTAACATTTAATATCCATATAGCGGAATTTACTCCTTAAATTCCGAGCACAATTCTCCCTGAAAACAGCCACCCAAATAATCTGATAATATAAGGGTAGTCTTCATCTCTTTAATCGGGATAATGGATTAGATAGTTAATAGTCCGAAATCGAACATAAGCTTCTCTTTCTTAATGATATATTAACATTTATAAGAGGTTGATTTTATAGAAGAACAATAAAATACTAAGTCGAGTGACATGAATGCCAAGGGTCATCTACCGAAAGACTTTTTGAAGATTTTCACCCTATGATACCTTTATATCGCGACAATCCCTACCTTGATCAATGCAAAACAATTGTTGATCGGGTAATGCCCCTTCCAGAAAAGAATCAACAGATAATTTTCCCAAGAGAAACACTTTTTCTTAAAGGAGGAGGTCAACCCATGGATCATGGAAGCCTGGCTATTGAGAATGAAACTCTTCCTTTAATTGATATCATCAAGGAAAAGGGAAATACAGGATACATAATTTCTGCAATCAAACCACTTCAAAAAGGAATGGAGATTAAATGTTTTCTTGATATGGACAGGCGCCTTAGAATTATGCGACTTCACTCAGCACAACATTTACTTTCAGGCACACTAAGACTTATCAGAAAAGATATTTTAACCAGTGGCATGTGGATTGATGAAGATGTTAACTCATGCACTGTTATTTATCCAGAGGTATCAGGACTCAAAAAATCCGATCTTGATCAAGCACTTAAAATCTACGAAGAGCTTTTTAATAAAAATAAAAAAATATTCACCGAAATTATCAGCTCTGAACAGGAAGCCATAATCAAGTATGGAGACATGTACAGACCAACATCATCATCAAACTCACTAAAAGGAAAAATCAGACTTATTATAATTGAAGATCTTGAGGCAAATGCCTGCGGGGGAACTCATGTAAGAAACCTGTCCGAAACAGGCAGAATTAATATTAATAACTTTACTAAGTTCCAGAATGGAATTGAAATTAAATTCAGCCTGCAATAAAAAAGCCAGGCGAACATGTCGCCCGGCAAAATCAAACCTTAACCTAAAAATTATCTACGTAAAAGCACCCTGTCTGACCTCACTCCTCCGCTTTCTGCTTCATAAACAGCAATTTTTTTGAACTGGAGACTGGTCATTAAATGAATCATGTGATCGTGATCTGCTCTCGTTCTCAAAGTTACATTCGGGTGTATGGAAAGACCATGACCAGTAATGCCCCGAACAAGTTGTTTTGCGACTCCTTTTCCCTGAAATCTTATAGACACTGCAACTTCAGAAATATAGTAATCCCATGACTTTGCTCCGTTGCTAATCATATCCTTGGAGTCTTTATGCTTAATCAAGGGAAGACCAATAGAGAACCCAGCGATCTGACTTTCTACTTCGACAATTGCAATCTCTCCATCTGCAATCTGGGAATGTAAATAAGCAATAGCAGATTGAATTTCCCAGGTCTCATACCAGGGAGCCCCACTAAAAGCTTCTACAAAAATCTTGGCCATACTGTAAAGGTGATCCCTGGATGGATCCCTAACCATGGAAAAAGAAATCATTTTAAAACCTTTGGGAGATAAGGGGAAAGGGGAATTGGTTAACAAGCGCTTCTAATAACCTTTAACTTAAATTTCAGGTTTAAGATAAAGGCTATAAAAATACCAAAATCTACTCGTTTAGGTATGAAAAGGATGAAGAGAACAGAATTATTCAATAGGTTTAAGGTCAGGTCAAGAATAAAAATGCCAAATTCTTATCCACAAATTAGCTCACAAAACTTAATATTATCGAACCGTTAATATCCACTTAAAGAAATCCTCAGGATTTACCGAATTTTATGTGGCAAATAACATTAAACAGATTTTCATTATGCATATAAAACAGTCCCTATTCCTGCTAGTCGCACCTCTTCTACTCTTAAGCAGCACAGCTCAATCCTCACCTTATGTCATTCAAGATAATTACATTGGTGGTGGAGCAACTCATGCTTCATGGAACAACCATGACGTAATTGGAAGTCCATTAAACTTTGACATTAGTCATATGGAAATAGACATTACTGGTAGCAAACTGACAGTTAGTATATTTTCCACCTACTTCAAGAACGTCGGCTATCTTAACACAGTGCTTGGCGATCTTTTTATAAGCACTAATGGCTGGAACCCATCTGGTGATGCACCCTATGCAAGTGATACTTATCATAATGGCACAAAATGGGATTTGGCGATAACACTTGATAATCATGGTGGAACTGTTGGTACAGAAACTAATCACATATCAGACTTCACGGGGGAAAGCGGAGTAGCAAGTCTATATCAGATATATGATGAAAATATTATACTAACAAATGTTTCTGGTGGATATTACCGAGGAGATCAGGTTACTCAATATGATAACAGCTCTCAACAAGCACTTGCCCTTGGTAACTGGTTTATTGATGCAATTTCAGGATCTGATTATGCAAAACTGACTTTTGAACTTGATTTTACAGGCCTTAATTTATATGCAAGTGATCAGATTGGATTTCACTGGAATATGAGCTGCGGAAATGACACAATACAAGGAGCATATACCCTGCCCACCTCGCAAGCCGCTTTTATTACAGGAACAACAGGCGGAGGTGGAGACAATTCAATCCCCGAACCTTCAGTGATCTTCCTTCTGGGGGCTGGTCTTGTAGGACTTAAAAAAAGAAAATTGCGTTAGATTTTAAAAATCATAGTCTCTGTTTTCAATCAAAACACAAAAGCGATCTACCTGTCATTTCAGATGGAATAGGTAATCCAAGATATTCCAGAATAGTAGGCGATATGTCACAAAGAGACCCGTCTGGACTTAAGGAATTAACTTTTTTACCGCTAGCATCTGCCACCACAGATTCAAACAAAATAAGAGGAACAGGGTGCAGGGTATGATAAGTATGAGGTTCTCCAGTTTCATAATCTATCATCTGATCAGCATTTCCATGATCAGCAGTGATCAGGGCAGAACCTCCCAATTCCCTGATTTTATCAAGAATCTTTCCCAGACACCTATCCACCGTCTCTACCGCCTTAACTGAAGCCAAAAAACTGCCCGTATGACCTACCATGTCGCAATTGGCAAAATTAAGTATTATGCAATCTATGCCTCCAGCTTCAAGTCTCGAGATCAACTTTTCAGTTAACTCGACAGCACTCATTTCAGGCTTTAAATCATAAGTAGCAACATCGCGTGGGGAAGGAATCATGATTCGTTCTTCCCCTGGGAGATTAACCTCTACTCCGCCATTTAGAAAATATGTAACATGTGGGTATTTTTCAGTCTCAGCTATACGAAGCTGTGAATATCCATTATCCGAAAGACATTTACCAAGATAATTTTTAATTTCAATCGTCGGAAAAATCACTCCACAAGAGTAACTTTCATCATATTCAGTTAAGGTATAAAGACCTGAAAGGACTAGAGAGGTATCGGACATAAATCTTGAAACAATCTGCCTCATCCGATCAGCCCTGAAGTTAAAAAACATAAGAACATCATCATTTCTTACAAACAAGTGCTCATCAGAATCTGATTTATCTTTAGCTGAAAAATGCCATGCCTCAATAAATTCGTCTGTTATTCCTTCTTTGTAGGACTGGCTTAGAGCATCAATTATCCCACTCTCCCCGAATGAACCAATACCGTTAACAAACAGTTGATATGCTTTATCGGTTCTCTCACTTCGATTATCCCGATCCATGGCAAAGTACCTGCCTATAAGGGTAGAGATGCGAATATCGCAGGCAGGATAATCAGAGCTAATAACACTTAACTGGTTTAAGAGTTCATTTATCTCAACCACGGCCATTTTTTGGGGCCTATCACGTCCATCAGTAATACAGTGAATACGGATTTTTTTTACCCCTGAAGCAGCAGCCGCACTTACAATCGCAACAAGATGAGAAAGATCACTGTGAACACCGCCCCGACTTGCAAGACCTATTAAATGAAGAGCTGCATCATTATTTCTGGCAAGAGATCCGAGTAATTCCTTAAATTCAGGAAGAGTACTAATTAAATTTGATGAGCACACCCGGTTTATTCTGCTAAGATCCTGCTCAACCACTCTTCCAGCACCAATATTCAAATGGCCAACTTCTGAGTTCCCCATTTGTCCATGCGGCAAACCTACCCTCTCACCAAAGGATGTCAAGGTTGTCCAGGGACATGTCTCTAGCAGTGAATCAAGAACAGGAGTATTAGCCGATCTTACGGCATTAAATTCAGCATTTGGATTAAGAGCAAGTCCATCAAGTATAGCAAGCAAAAACGGAGTATGTTTTTTCATATTTTCGAAGACTATCCAACACCAGCATTTGCCAAAGATTTCACAGCAGAAGAATTTATTCCACGAGTACCCTCTCTCCCCAACAAGGAAAAATCAAGAGTTGGCATTCCAGCTCTGATTGCTTCCTCATGTATGATGGACTCCAAAGCGACATTAGTCTTTCCACGACCCGGTGTTCGCGATTCAAGTTTCGCTCTAAGGGCATTAAGCAAAAGTGCTCCCTGAGAATTATTTTTCAAAGAATTCTCAAGTCTTGAAATCTCTGATTTAGCATCGTCAATATTTTCCAAATGTAAAAGAACCTGCAGAAGAAGTGCTCTTCGGCCAATTGAAAATTCAGCAGAATAAACCGGGTTATCAGAATCTAATGACTCCTTGAGAATAGCAAGTGCGGCAGCGGGATTTTCTGTCTCCAACCAAAAACGAACCAGCCTGGTAAGTATTAGAGAAGAGCCGGTTTTCAAAAAAGCTTTCTTTAATGTCTTTATCGCTTTTTCTGTTTCCAGTTTTTCAAAATAATCTTCAGCCTGGGCAAGAATTGCTGGTACAAAATCCTTATGATTTTTTAACAGCGCTGACAAGCGAGAACTGTATTCTTCTGGTGACTCTGATTTGATCCCATTAATTTCATCGAATTCAATTTCTGCACTAAGCGCAGAGACTCTATGTTGTTCAATATAAGGGGAGACTCTTAGTAATTCCTCTACAAGAAAACGGGCGTCTCCAATTTTATTTAACTTTCTGCTAAGTGAGACTGCTTCTTCAAGAAGCATAATATTCTTTGGATTATCACGCAGTGCGAGTAATATAGAATCGTGAGCTGCCGTTAAATTACCTGCTTTTTTTTGTGCCTCCGCAATTGCCACAAGAAGTGCAGGAGACCTTCTTTGTTCAGATCTGGCTTCTTCAAGTAAACTGATTGCTTTTTCTGTTTTACCCTCTTTATAAAAAGTCTGTGCAAGCTGAATTCTGGATAAAATGTCATCAGGATCACTATTAACTATCTTTTTAAGAAGCGCCCTTGCTCCTTCAGTGTCTCCAATTGCAAGCAAATCATTGGCTTTAGCAAGATCCACATAATGCTCGTCCTTCTGCCGCATCCTCCGTGCCATATTCCATTCCCTGAATTTAAACTTAAGACCTATCAGAAGAGCTATGGTGCTCAGGAATATTGCTCCAGCAGAAAAACTTATAATCAGCATAAGAGCAAGAGGAAGACTTATGCTTGAGTCTTTTCCAAAATAAAAAGTAACCTCAACTGGATTGTAATAGAAAACGTAAGCTACAAGCGAAACAAAAAAAAGGACGACGACAGAAATTGAGACATATTTGTACATGAACAAGTACCCTGAAATTTCAATTTATTATTGATTACATTTATAGACACTCTACAGAAGTTAGCAAGTAAATCGCCACTGGGAGAAGGAGAATAATGAATAATGCGGATTAACTAATCATATAAAGCATCAACCTCAGCTTGATATCTTTTTTCAACTTCTTTTCTTTTAATTTTCATAGAAGGTGTAAGAAGTCCATTCTCAACTGTAAACTCCTCATCTGCAACAATAATTTTCTTAATAGTTTCAAAACTAGAGAGACTCTCGTTTACTTTCTTTATATGATCCCAGACTACTTTCTCTGCCACAGGACAGGAAGATGGTTTAGAAAAGTTCATATTCCTACTATTTTCACCGGCTTTTGCAATCATTGCTTCTTTGTTTATGGTTACTACGGCAGAGCAAAATTTTCGACCATCGCCAATAACAACAGCCTGAGAAATCGGAGGAAAATCCATGATTTTCTCTTCTATAGGAAGAGGGGCTATGTTTTTCCCACCAGAGGTTACTATGATCTCTTTCTTCCTCCCAGTGACATACAAAAAACCCTCATTATCCAGATAGCCCAGATCCCCGGTATGAAACCATGAATCCTCCATCCATGACTCTTTGGTGGCCTTTGGTCTTTTGTAGTATCCAGGAGAAATATTCGGACCCCGAAAACATATCTCGCCATCTGACATGATCTTGATCTCAATATCAGGGGCAAGAACACGTCCGACACTACCAACTTTATTTCGCTTGGGAGTTCCAGCATTAGTTGCCACAACAGTTTCAGTTAATCCATAACCTTCATAAATGTTTATAGACAGAGACTCAAAAAAACATTGAACTGGACTGGGAAGCTTTGCCCCACCACTTACACAATAACTAAAATTAGCCCCGAACAACTTCTGGCGAATCATTGATCTCATTGCACCAAGAAACAAATAGGTTATTTTATCTAAAAAAGAAGCTGATCCGGTATATACCTTCTCTGCAGAATTAAATGTGAGGCGCAGCAGAAAACCACGCAGTCCGGATTTCTCACTTTGAGTAAGTAACTGGTCTCGTATTTTTTCAAGAAATCTTGGAACTATAGGAAAAATTGTCGCATTTGCTTCGGCCATATCCCGAAGCACATAAGCAGGTTTAAGCTTTGATGACTTTTTATCCGCCACCTCAGAAAATACAACTGACAAGTCAGTTAAACTTGCCAAATAACCCATGAGCCTTGCAAATGAATGAGCAAGTGGTAAAAACAAAAATATAGATGCATTTGGTATCATTAATCCAGAATCAAGCACCTGGCGGACATTCGAAAGATGATTGCCATGAGTTTGTATAACTCCCTTCGCTGGACCAGTAGTACCTGATGTATATACAAGAGATGCAAGACTATCCCGATCTAATTCTGAGCTTAAGCATAATGGGTCTAATTTTTCAAGGCTATCTTCAAACTCATTTGACCTTTCTATCAGACTTTCAAATGAAGTAAATTGAATTGATGAACTATCCACTTCTTCAAAAGTAATTATACTTTCAATCTTGATTCTTACATCAACTTTTGGACGATCTTCTACAGCAGGAATCTCCCATGAATTAGCAACAACCTCTTCTATTTTTCTTACCTGCTCCTCGTTTTCAGCAAATACATGGGAGACTTCTGCATCATGAAGAATATAAGCTATCTCCTTTGGAAGAAGAGACTGATAAAGAGATACGGACACTCCCCCAATAGACAATATTGCCATATCAGCTATCAACCACTCCAGTCTGGAATTAGAAATAATACCGATATGAGGGTGAGGCGGAAGTTCCAATGATAGCAAATGAGACCTAACAGAAAGTACCCGAAGAGCGATATCCTTCATTGTAAAATCAACCCAGCCAAATTCGGTTCTAATTCTGGCAAAAACCTGGAGGGGAGTGAATTTTGCTCTCCTGAAGAAGTCCTCAGGGATTGAATTCGCCTTAATTAGAAAATCCTGATCGGTCATGACCCAAGAAACCCTCTCAATTGTCCATAATAAAAATGAGTGAATAGAAAATCTTTTACATGATCTATATGATGAGCTAAAATAGCACCACTAGGATTTTTATTCACTCAATTTATTTTAGTACATACTTATCATGCTAGATACATATTTCCCTCTTCTGGTACTAATGATTCTTGTGGCTGGCTTTCTTGTCACTATGCTGGGTCTTGCGGCAATCCTTGGACCAAAACGTCATTCTCCTGTTAAAGATGATCCATTTGAATGCGGAACAATTGCTACCGGAGACGTAAGTGGACGCCATACAGTTAAATTTTATCTTATAGCAATGACTTTCATTGTGTTTGACGTAGAGGTTGTATTTCTATATCCGTGGGCAATGAGCCTCCGTGAGATTGGAGCACCTGCACTTTATGCGGCATTACCCTTTATTTTCATTCTTGCTCTTGGCCTCGCTTACGAATGGAAAAAGGGCGTACTTGATGTTTAAGCAATAGACTATTTTTGTCTTCTATCTTTTAGCTCTTGTCTTCATAATAATCTGTTAATATTACATCTTGATGAACCAGGTTTTCATGTACAATTACTTTGTGCTATGAAAATTTCGGGTAGAGGGAACACATGAAGGTTTTTCCTTAATATCACGGATGTTAAATTTTCTGGTCCTATTCATAGGGTAGAACCCATGAAACTAACAGAAGAAATACGCAATAACATAAGGCAAGGTTATGGAAATGGCCTTACTGCAAAAGAAATTGCTACTTCGCTTGGAATTTCAATCAAACAGGTTTATCGCGAAGCATCAAAAAAGAAATTAAAGTCTGCCCACTTCTATTCTTCGGAAGAACTTTCTACGATTAGATCCATGCATAGCAATGGTTACTCTGTCGCTGATATTGCAAAAGCTATAAATCGACCAGTACCAGGACTTGAAAGAAAAATCTGCGCTCTGGGACTAAATTCCGGGTTTTTCTATACCGATGATGAAAAAGATAAAATCAGGGCACTTGGAGTTCAAGGCCTAAGCGCAAAAGAAATCGCAAATCATTTCCCAACAAGAGATACAGCTTCTATAAGGCGACAACTATCAGATATGGGATTTGGAAGAAATGACAGGGAAAAACTCCTTTTAGAACGTAAACAGAGAAGAATGACCAAAGCCCAACATAATTTATTCTGTGACTATCTTCGCTCCTGCGCGAGTGGCAAGAATCCTGTTCCGGCAGAAGAAATTTGCCGATTCTGGAACCTTAAGTCTTCAGAAAACGGATTACCGAAAGTAAAAAGAGACAAGGTAGAATACTGGTTAAAGAAGTTGAAACTGGCATATGTTAGTGGCAAAATGGTCAAGGAAGTTGCTCCTGAGTTTTTCAGACTAAGAGTTCTTGGTAAAGTCAAAACTCTTCATCTTTCAATTGCAAAAACAGAAAAACTCGAAGAAGAGGAGCTTGAAATACTAGCAAGCGAACTTAGAAAAGAAGGTAGTTACAATTTTGCTGACTGCCCAAGATGCCATAAAAACCTACCAATACATCCGTCATTTTTCTACATTTCTCGCACAAAAAATGGCAAAAGAATACCTCGTGTTCATATGTGTATACTTTGCCAAAAGCGCTATAGAAGGAAAATAGCAGATATGAAGAGAAAGGGAGCAAAACCCGAAGAAATTCATACATTCAGAAAGGCCGAATCCAGAAAAGCCAGAGAGTGGAAAAAAGAAAATATGTAGTACTTCCAGGTCAAATAGAGGGTTGTTTTAGTTTGTCACTTCCCTCTACTTTTTATCCTTTTTGAAAAATATCAGCACTTCACCAACCTGGAAGCCAAATTTGCTCATAATCGCCTTATTAATAAGAGTTTCCTCATCTTGAAGAAACATCCAGTCATCAAACCTTATTGAAAACTCAGTACCCCGAGCAGGAAGAAGCAATGTGTAAGACCAATTTAATGCATTTCCACTACTTATTCCAACAGCCTTTCCAATTACATCTGCAGCAAATCCTTCATAGTTATTCTCCCCAGTTTTATTTACTGTCCAGGTTCTTTCATCAGAGGATCCATCTGAATAGAAAAATTTTTCAAAAAGTGTCAGAGTATTGCCTTCCACGCTACCATCTAAATCAACCCTAAACTGCTTTACTACCCCACCTGAACGATCAAGAACTACGCCCCATCCTGTACTTTTACCTGCAAAATACTCTTCCAGCCTGAATACGGGACTTGAACCGGCATAATCCCTAATGTTTACAGTTGTACAGGCAGCCAAAAAGAACAAAGAAAAGAGTAATAGGGTAATAAAGTTTCCCACTGATCAAATCCCTCTTAAGAATTAGTATATTAATAATTTTGTATGTTGTTTGTCTTCGTGGATTATATTGACGAAAAAAATATCCGTAACTTACCTATCATGTAAGACGAAAATAATTCTAATTAAAAATAGTATAGAGAATAGGATGGCTAATGCATTTTACAGTCACGACGTGCATTTATTCTTTCAACTTCCACCTGGACACAAGGGGGGCCCTTGAAAATTGGCTGCCCGGTGTTTTCACAGTCGCGCTCTACGGCATCTCTAAGACGCTGGGAATTGATTACTCCAAATTTCTGCTGTTTTGGAATAAAAACATGATTACAACAAGCACACTGCATAACAACAACTATACCCGAAAGAGTTACCTTTGTATGCTCGGTCCTGAATGCTCCTTCATGATCTGCGCCTGCTTCATTACCACATTCCGGACACATAATCTCATCAACAAAAGTTTCAGCTAATCCTCGTAGTCTGAATTTAAGTGACATATAAAACCCCTTACAAACCTTTAACTTTAGTAACCCGATATTAGTAATTTTTTAAACTTGCTCGCTGGATTCTGGCGTATATTTTGGAAATAGCGGATCCAGCATAAGCATTTCAAAGACTTCACGCACAAATCCCTTTAATGGCTTAACCATTAATACTCCATTTTCAAGTTGAAGCTTCTTCTGACATAACAATACTTTTCCGAGACCATAAGAATTTATGATTTCGACCTTGTCAAAATCCAGTACAATATTTTTCTGGCCACGCTCTACAAGTGAATTAAAAGCATTTCTTAGTGCGTCACCTGCATTCTCATTATCAAGATCAGTTGACAACTCAATGATAGCAACATCGCCCACATTTGTTACTTTAAAATCTAAACGCTCCATACTTTTTTGAACTAATCCAATATATTTAAATTGCAAGCAATCGTAATAAAGTAATAACCCTCTACTGATGAATCGGCACTTTTTAAGGAATGCTTGAGGGGGCTTTTTCCTTTAAATTACGGTCTCCTTTTAAAGATCCGGGCTTTCTTAATGGTTTAGAAATACTTTTTACCCAAAGGTTCATAACCTCAAGAATTTGTAAGTTAATAAGGAACAAAATAAATGGATAGATTAATTGTCACGACATATTATGGTAAAATAATATCAGAAAATTTCCTAGATTAATGCAACTTTTTAGTTGGCTTTTGGGGTATTATAACTTTGTCAAATTAATCTTTTAATATGAACTCAAGTCGATTAATGATTAAGCCGTATAAATGCAGTAAGCTGTTTCTGTTTTGATATTATAAATCAAAATTTGGCAGTTTGTTTACCGTAGTCAAATTTATATAGGCTGAGAAATAGGGTAGCTTAAAATGAGCGTAGCAACGGCAATTCCTGAAGAATATAAAGAGCACATTTCACCTGACAAAGACTGGAAGGAGATTGTGGCATGGGTTAGTGACCTGCCTCCATTACCTCATGTAGCTGCTCAGGCGCTACAGCTTATTGAAGACCCAGACACAACAGCAGGCAAGCTGACAAATCTTTTGGGACAAGATGCTGCTCTGACAGCACGCGTTTTAAAGATTGCGAATTCCGCAATGTTCTCAAGACAACGGGAAATCAGCACAATCAATCAGGCGATAATGACAATTGGTTTTAAGACCCTTAAAGGTATAATCGTAGCGGCTACCCTTAGACAGCTTAACAGAAAATTTGGCCCGATAGAAAAAATGATCTGGGAAAACTCTACATGTACTGCCGTGGCCTGCCGTATTCTTGGAACTCATATGAAAAAATCTTATGTTGAGGAGATTTTTCTGTTTGGTTTACTTCATGATCTCGGCAAACTTGTACTTATGAGACAGATTCCAAAAGAATACGAGCAGATTATGGAACAAGCTAAAAAGGGCGAAAAATTTCATATAGCCGAACAAAAATCTTTTGGTTTCGCTCACCCTCTTATTGGAGCTCTTGTCGCCAAGAAGTGGAATTTCTCAACTGATACATGTCAGGCAATTTTACACCACCACGACGATATACCGGCCAAGGTAGAAAATGAACTTCAGGAAAAAACCCTGTTAGTTTTGCTGGCTGATCTTCTAAGCCATTCACTTGGAATAGGTCATCCAGAAGGTTACTCTGATCAATCAGATGAAATACTGAATCTAGGCAAGCTACTTGGACTAGACGAAAAAGACCTGGAAAACTTAAAAACTAAAACAAGCGAGATGTTTAACGACATCGGTGCCGCGTTTATGTAAAGACTTTAGTCCTCTACTAACCAGAAGAGTTACCACTCTAGGCGGAGGATGGTGTCCCCCCGGAGGATGGTGTCCACAGCGGTAGGCGGATAGGATACCTCTCATCATCAATAATCAACTGTCTTCCCCTCATAGTACGAAGAGAAACAATAATAGGAGCTCGAAGATTAACTGTTGTCATTGATGGATCGGGGCGTACTGTGACAAGATTCATTATAGCAACCTCGTCTTCTGCTTTTAAATCCATCTCCCTGTCACCGACTGGGATAGGAACCCGGTAATCATCGCCAAATTCTGCAGCATTTACAACAACAAAAGCGAGTTCTGGATTATCTACGCACTGAAGCCAGGAAAAGGGAGGATTATACTCAAGCAAAACAAAATTCTTCTCAGCTGGAAAGCCAAAAACACCCCCAACAATTTCCATTATAGCAGAATCAAGAATATCAAGCTCGCCGAACCTGCTGGTAGAGATTTTTCTGTTTTGCTGAGACATATTATTACTCTTATTTCTCCTATTTGCGGCTCTTTACTCTCTAGCTTTCCTCATCATCAGAATCCGAATCATCATCACCAGCCTCACGAGATGGCCTTTTCTTTAATGTTTGCTGAGCGAGGGTACTAAGGGCCTTATATCTCCCATCAGCCCAGACCTTAGCTACTCCGGAAAGATCTTTTGGCAAATCTGTGGGTAACTCACTTGCAGCAGATTGATTTTCTTCCATAATCTGATTGTAAATTTCTTCCCTGTAGATCCTCACATCACTCGGGGCATCAATTCCAAGCCGCACCTGATTACCCCTTATACTGTGAAGGGTAATCTTGATCTCATCACCTATAAATACACTTTGCCCAGGTTTTCTGGTCAGTACCAGCATAACTTTGTCCTCATCCTTGAAGAATTACTAAATAATACAAACTCCTACTAACAAAAAAATATCTCCGAAGATAGTAGAAAATTACTGTTATGGGGGAAACATACCATGTTTTTTGCGATAACTGACAGGAAAGCAATATAAAACCAATCAATCTGCACTATTTTAAGGGAGAACTCATTCAATGAAAGTATCAACAAACAATCCCCAGACTAGCAGTCATAAGGGTAGCCACAACAAACCAATTTTTGTTCCTTTATCCCAGGGAGCCTTGTCATTGAGTTCTCGTATCAACAGTAACAGTACAATCCCAACTGCATCTTGCTGTGGGCCTGTAAAATCACCTTCTGGTGATGCTATGACAAGCGCTGAACAGATGATTAACAGCATTTTCAGGGACGCCCTTACAGAAGCACTTGCAAAGGCTACAAGCGTCCTTGAAGAATTAAAAAATGGAACTTTACAAGTTCATATTACCCCTAATACCCCTGATGGTGGCGTAGGTAGACTTGGTGATATGGTACGTCTTTCCAATGGCGTTAGCACTCCTGCCCTGAATGGTGAATTCAGGACCCTTTCCTCCGGGGTTCTCGGCAATTCTACTGGTTCTGCCATTCATAATGGTGTTGCTAGCACATCAAACTCGCAGTCAAATAAACCAGTAGCAGGTCATTCGTCAGGTGGACAGGCTGTGTCTAGCTCAAGAAATGGATTTCTATGGAAACCCGTTTCTGAAAATAATGGTCGTCTGGTCGTTCTTCTTCCTGCCAATCTTACCGGAAAGGTAAGAAGTGCTGCAATTTACAGCTCCCTGCCTCCAAGTCCGGAAAATCTGATTGAGGATGGGAAGTTCTCGGGTGATCACCAGAATGGGGGAAGAAGTCACTTCCGCTTTTCCAAGCCTGGAGGTTCTTACCCAAATGGTTCATATGTAGTGGCCCAGCTTAAGGACGGAAGCTACACAAGCTTTCAAATTGGAAACTCAAGTAGCCGAAATTCTTAAGAAGCATCTCAAAAATAAGGGTGAACATGGTGTAGTCTTTGACTTGTTCACCCTGCTATAGTAGATTCCGCCTGAGCTTTGGGGAATTTCAGATTAGATTGATCAATTAATATGGTCGACATTTTCTGTGTGGATTCTCTGTTTATTATTCAAACCTGATACCCCTTCTTGGATTAGTTAAGCATCTTGGATTTTTAGCAAATAGTTAATTTATGGCAAATCACGCATCAGCACTGAAGAGACACAGGCAAAGTCTTAAAAGAAGAGACAGAAACAGGACGGCAAAGTCTGCAATCCGTACTGCTATAAAGAAAATCAGCAGTCATCTGGAAAAAGGCGAGAAGGACTCTGCTGTCGCTCATGCAAAAGTTGCTACTAAACTTCTTGATAAAGCGGCCATACATGGCATAATCCACAAGAACGCTGCTGCGCGAACTATCTCCAGAATCAGCCTGAAAATATCCCAGGCATAAAGATCATTTGGCCTAGTAAAAATCGGTTGATAAAAAACAGGGGCTTGCTAAGGTCTGGCACTTCTTTTGTTTCTAAATTTTGAGCTCTCTCTGCTTACCTTTATAGATTTTCCCTGCGTTACTTCTTCCATTGAACTGCCTGATGCTACGCAATCATGATTGTTATTTTTTGCATAATATTTAATGAAATATTATACTACTCTGGTCGGGATCTGATTGTTATTTTGCAAGCAGATTAACAAAGCAAACAGATTTTATTAACAGATATGATTTTAAACTTAATTTCTGTTAAATTTTACTAAGTTCTGTCAACTGATATTTATTTTTTACAAACAAAGGGATATGTGACTTTTTGGGATACCCAGATCTAAAAAATCAAAGTTCTGAAATAATAATAGAACAGATGACAAAACCTGATAATCCCTTTCGACTCACGCTTAGTGACGGTACCAGGAACCAGTTCCTTGGCAAATTACTTTCACTGATCGAAAATCCCCTTGAAAGAATTACCTCTCTTCGCAAACTGGCAGAAGCCTATGAGGATGCCCTTACCAAAGGCATAAATTCAGATAATTTCACAGAGATGGCTCTTGAATACCTGTCAGTGTCTGCACCCGTCTCTGAAAACTCCATGCTCAGAATTCCCAAAACTGGACCGACAGTTCTCGTATGCAATCACCCCTATGGAGGAATTGAAGGGATAATACTAATAAACATCCTTAATAAAATTCGCCCCGATAGCAAGGTTCTCGCAAATTTCATCCTTAACCGAGTAAGTGAAATCAGAGATAATTTTATATTCGTTGACCCCTTTGGTTCATCCTCAAGTACCAGAAAAAATACCCAACCTCTAAGAGAAGCCATAGAGCATCTTGATCAAGGAGGTCTGATTGCTACATTTCCATCTGGAACAGTCTCTCATTTTCAATGGAATTCAAGACAAATCTCAGATCCCGAATGGAACCATAATATTGCAAGAATGATACGTCGGTCCAAGGCCTCAGTGGTACCTGTTTTTTTTGGGGGACATAATGGCCCACTTTTTCAAATTGCAGGGATGATTCATCCCCTTCTCCGCACAGCACTTCTACCAAGAGAGTTACTAAACAAATCAGGGAAAGAACTTCCGGTCAAAGTAGGTTCCGTGATTCCATGGGATAGACTTAGTGAATTTCAAACAGACAAGGAGATAATTAGTTACTTACGACTAAGAACATATATTCTTGGAAGCCCTGAGCATCACACCTTGCTAATGAAGAAAAAGGCTAAATCAAGAAATCTGCAGTCAAATCGAAAAATGGAGCAAATAGTACCCGCAGTTGACCCTGATTTAATGGCCAGAGAAATAGACTCTTTACCAGAAGAACAAATTCTGGTTGAAAACGGCGACTTTCTGGTAGTTCATGCCCTGGCTCACCAAATTCCTTTTTCCCTTAGAGAGATTGGACGCTTACGCGAGATTACTTTCAGACTTGTTTCAGAGGGTACTGGAAAAAACATTGATCTGGATGGATTTGACAACTACTACACCCACCTTTTTATCTGGAACAGGAATAAAAAAGAAATTGCTGGGGCTTACAGGCTTGCAAGTGTCGCTGAAATTCTTAAAACATTTGGTCTTAGCGGCCTCTATACCAGCACACTATTTGCTTACAAGCCAAATCTTCTTGAACAACTTTGTCCAGCCCTTGAAATGGGTCGTTCATTTGTCAGACCAGAGTATCAGAGAAATTATTCATCACTGCATATGCTCTGGAGAGGAATTGGTACATACGTTTACAGAAATCCTGAATACAAAATTCTTTTCGGAACAGTAAGTATCAGTAATGAATACAATTCTGTTTCAAGAATGTTGATTACATCATTTCTTAAGGGCAACAATTTTCTTCCTGAGTTTGCTGGCCTCATAAAAGCAAGAAACCCTCACCGACCTCTTCCCTTGAAGGGCATTGATTCCCAAACAACAAGCGTAGTGGTAAAGGATTTAAGAGATGTAAATGAACTTTTAAAAGAAATTGAATCCAAACATCATTCTATTCCTGTCCTCTTAAAACAGTATTTGAGACTTGGAGGAAAATTACTAGGTTTCAATATTGATAAAGGATTTGGTGATGTTTTGGATGGGCTTATATATGTAGATCTTAGTGAGACAGATCAAAAAATGCTTGAAAAATACTTTGGGAAAGATGAAGCAGCAAGCTTTCTCAGGTTTCATGGAAAAATTGCCTGATTTTGCTATACTCCTGCCTATATACTGAACGCAGTTTGGTTTTCCGTGTTTGCATAGACGGACATAGGCGTTCAGTATATTGTGAGCCGAAGGCGAACCAGCCTGCGTCTATATTAAAGAATGCCGACTCAAATCGGCATTCAATTTTAAAACCTCAAGGCATTATATTTTCTGACTTCACTGGCTACTTGTCATCAAGCCATCCAGAGATATGATCAAAAACTTCTACCTGATGATCCCTTTCCCACTGCGAATGAGGGACAGAAGTCAATTTTACTGAAGTAACCTTGCTGCGTTTATCAAGACTGTTGAAACACCACGGAGTCACTTTTACAACTTTATCAGCATCTGACTCAAGGATCAGTATTTCAGAGTCTATGAGCCCAAGAAATGGCCTGATTACAAGCTGAAGCAAGATCAGATTAGCAGTTGTTACAATTGGAAGGTAATCATATCCACTTTTACTCTCGCTCTTGCCTTCTGTAACCTTTTTCTGTTTTATCAGAAAAGGAGTACATATCAGGGACATAATGAATAGAGCGAGTGCTGTCTGGGAATAATCAGGAGAAAAATAATTAATCCCCACAATAAAGACGGGCATTATTAAAAACCCCAGACAAAGTATCGAGAGAAGTACGACTTCAGAAAGCATCCAGGAGGGTTTTCTAGCAATCTGATTGCTATTATCACCAGAAGGAATCCATATCCTGGGAACAAGCATGAAGTGAAGAAACAGAGCTACACCAGCAAGGATCATAAATTTGAAAGAGCTAAAAGCCAAATACAAAAATACTGCCGGACACATTATGTAATACAATATAGCAGCAATTAGCAGCATCGATTCATCTACACGACTTTTGAGTCTGAATGCAGGGAAAATAAGTGCCGCACGAATTCTGATATTTCTGTTTTTCTCAGGGCTAAAAGCTTTTCTAATCTTGAATACAAGTAACAAACAGAGAACTACCAAGCCCCCAGTCGAGTGCCCTACAAGAACAATATCAGATTTACCCAAGACCTTAATCATCTTGAACAGTTTGGCATATCCCTCGTAAATCCAGTGCCACATTCTGCTTTGAGTAAAATCAAAAAACTTTCCATTATGACCACTGAGATTCAGGCACCAAACATGGACGGTGCCGCTATATTTTTTGTAGAAAAGCCTTGCTACCTGAACAAGGGACTGAGTAGCGTTGGCTGAAAGCCCCCCAAAAATGATAATACCAGAATCGGACTTGTCCGACCCGGCAAGAATAGTACTGTTCCAGTTTTTAGGTTGAATCTCTCTGCCAAACCTTAGCACACCAAAAAGCCAGGCAAACAAAATTCTCATGCCAGAACCCTTCCGTACGATAAAACCTTAACTACAACTCCACTAAATTGTCACAGATGTTTCGGACAATTGAGTAGAGTCTATAAAAGCCCAACCCGAATTATAAATTGAAAGAGCGGAAAACGAATACCCACTGGAATTGTATTCTTTTTCTTGTTATTACTCAATATGTATTAAATTCTTAACTTACTGTTACTTAGTAGAATTATTCATTTTATGAGGCTCGGATACTTACTAATCACAATAGAGCATTTTTTTCACTTCAGCAGTTTAAAATACCTGTTTTACCACGAGTATCACTAAAACCTGCTTATCATAGCATATCGATACCCTGAACCATGAACCGTTTGAATCAATTTTGGATTTTTAGGATCTGATTCAATTTTTTTTCTTAGTGTAGAAATTGTTTGATCCAAAGTTCTACTGTTTGGAATATAATTTTTCCCCCATGCATGATCCAGAATTACGTCCCTGTCCAGTACCTTACCTGAATTTCTTGCAAATAACTCTAATATGCTAATCTCTCTAAGAGTAAGATCTATAACTTCTTCATTCAATTCTCCGGAAGATAGTAATCTTCTGGCTCTTAACTCAGATGGCTCTACCTGTAGATCGCCAAAAACAAAATGTGAAATCGCAGTTTTTAACTGCTCCCGATAAGCTCTTCTTGTAATTGCCCTTATACGGGCAATTACTTCATGTGAGCCAAAAGGTTTAAGAATATAATCATCTGCTCCAAGCTCAAGACCAAGGACTTTGTCAATTTCCTCCGCCTTGGCTGTTATAAAGATTATCGGTATTTCTTCATTAACCGCTCTTATAGCCCGACAAAGATCATATCCAGACTTCTTTGGCATCATAATATCAAGACAAACAAGATCGGGATTATCGCTACGAAACTTTTCAAGACCAGTCTCGCCATTACTTGCTTCAATTACATCATAGCCATGACCGCTTAATAGCTCAGAGAGACCCATTCTGATATTTGTATCATCTTCTACAATCAATACCTTCATACTAAACCAATCCTTCACCCTCGACACGAGGTGCATCAAGTGTTAATTGCAAAGTAAGCCCCACCTTCGAATCAAGTAGAATTAAATCTCCACCATGAAGCCTCGCTAACTCTCTTGAAATTCCAAGTCCAATACCTGTTCCCGTTACTCCGTCTGTCAATGAATTTGAGACTCTAAAAAAAGGCTCAAATACCTGTTCTCTCAGCGATTCAGGAATTCCCTCGCCCTCATCTGAAACAGTTATAATAACCTGATCCTGATTATCTTTCATTAAGAGAGTTACAACTCCTCTTTTTGCATACTTCTCAGCGTTGGAAAGAACATTATGAATAATCTGGGCCAATGCATCTCTGTCAAACTTTCTAATATTATCTGCATTCGTAAATTCTGTTTTAATTGACATACCAATATTTTCAAATGCGGGACGATACAAATCAATTACGCTTTCTAGCACTGAACAGATTCTTCCAGAGGTAAGTTTGACTTTTAACTTTCCACTATCTGATTCACTTAATCTTAATACGTTTCCAATCAGCCTTGATAATCTTTCACTCTCTTGAACAATTATTCGAAGATATTTCAGGGAAACTTCATCTTCACACTCTACTCTTTGCTCCATTAACTCGGCATAAAGCCGTATGTTCGTTAAAGGAGTTCTAAGTTCATGGGAAACCTGACCAACAAAGTTAATTCGCGTTTCAGCTTCTCTTAACTCCCTCTGATACTCTCTAAATGCAAAAACACCCAATAAAACAATTGTAACACCTAAGAGAAGAATCCCGGCCGTGAGATAAAAATTACCCGACCTGACACCAATAGGAATTTCCGGCTGGCTTAAGACAAGACGAAAACTCTGAAGTGGAGGAGCCAAAGAAAGCTCACGTTTAATTTTAGGGCTTGGAGAACCAACATCAAGGAAGGAGCCTCCCCATGATCCAAGTCTTGACCCATCATCAGTTAAAAGCTCTATCACTGTCTGAAATGGGAGTTCTTTTCCCTGACCACCAAGAAATACCACTAAATCGGCCAATATCCTGGAACGATTAATCCGGAGTCCTATGGTCTCGCCTCCTTGCAATTTGAGCATAAGAAACAAATTCAAACCATTATCAAGATGCGCAGATCGCCAAAAGAATTTTTTACGATTAAACTGCTCCTGTTTTTCATCAAGGTTATCATCAATGAATAAACCTGTTTTAATAAGAGGCTTTATTATTTTTAATAGTTCCTGTTCTGACTCATCTTCGTCGAGGTTGCCCTTTGGAAAAAGTATTCGCTGGGAGTTATCAATCATAAATCCACCAGTCAAATATGGATTATTCAAATAAAATTCCCTGAGAGTTTCAATTGAAAGGGATAATTTGTATGAACCAGAAATATCCTCACCGACCGAATGTAAAAGGGAAGATGCTCTTGAAGAAAACTGGGATAAAAGAGTATCTGCTACTATCACCTGCTCTTTTAATAAAGCTTCCTTTTCACCGATGGTGAGTTGCCGCCCTAACCAGCCAATCAATAATATAAAGATGGCGGTTAGGGCAGCTAGCATGAATCCAATTCTTCTATTCATGCCTGGTCAACTCCTTAATAGCCCGAAGCCTGATTTCGATCAGTATAATTCTCGAATTTCAGCTTTTTTCTCGCCCTCTCGTAAGGCTCACTTAAAATAGCTGATCCCTGCATTAAGCGTTTATCGGAATCAGCCTTTAGAGCAGGAATATCAAGGGAATCTGCGGCCTGTCTTGATTGCTCAGCGCTTCGCTTTAGCAGTCCTATAGCTTCTTCTTTTCGACCTTTATCAGCCAGTTCAATTGCCTCTTCGCTGGCAAGAGCAGATATTTGTGTATAGTAGGCAGCGAAAGTAGGTCTTTCAATTGTTTTTTCCATATCGGATTTAAGCTCGGTTAGTTGAATTTTTTTGAGACTACTATCACTTATTTCTTTCTTTTCAACCGGATCCCAATAAGTTAACTCAACGCTTGTAATTTCATTATTTGCATTTAATTTGGAAGGATCAACTTCTACTTCAAACAAAATATATTTTTCCTGGGCACTATATATCTGATTAAGTTTTGCTACAATTTTATTGTCATATGTATGAGCTTCTCTTCCTATAACTCGTAATGGGCGCACACCCGGTCTGCAACCAATTGTAACTGATACATTTTGAGCTACGACAGAAAGAATATCTCCGAACTCTCTTCTAAATACTTCAGATAGATCAGTTGCCCGTTCGGCAAAAACATGGTTTCCATCACTTTTCTCTGCAAGTTGGGACATTAAATCTTCGTTATATCCAAGCCCAAGACCAATAGTAGATACTGCCACTCCATCTTTTCCAAGAGATTTTCCAAGTTCTGCTAACTGGACAGGAGTACTAGGTCCGACATTTGCCAAACCATCAGAAATGAGAACAATCCGGTTTACCAGATTTGGATCTCTGAATTTGGCAATCTCTGCGGCGGCGAGACTGACCCCTGCAAAAAGTGCTGTGTTCCCTCCCAAAGATATGCTTCTGATTTTTTCAATTACCCAGTCTTTGGAGGTTAGCTTTGTAGCTGGTACTAAAACCTGGGCGCTATCATCATAAGTCACAATGGATACTATATCATCGGAGGATAGCATATTTACAGCAGAAATTGCCGCAGATCTTGCTTGTTCAATTTTATCACCAGCCATTGAGCCAGACCTGTCTATAACTATTGAAACATTCACTTTGGGACGAATATGTTTTTCAACAGAAGAAATTCCTTCAAGTGAAACCTTAACGGGAATTGTAGACTTTTCACTTTTTACAAGTGAGCCATAGCCGGGATTGACTGTAAGTTTGACAGGCGCTGCTACTACCGTGCTGCAGGGAAAAGCAGCAAGCACCATAAACAGCAACTTTAATCGTGATAAGTTTATAATCATAATTCTATCAAGCATATTTTTCATATTACCTCCATAATAATCTGGATCACCATGATCCAGACGAAAATGAAGTTTAGTCAATTTACTCAGTATAATGGTGAAATTAGAGTCAAAGAATGTCAAAATGATGTCAAAAATGATGGTATGTATTAGTTAATTTTTGGTTCCAGGATACCATAATGCACGAAACTAACTATGATTATCTTCCTTTTGGAAAAGTTACCTGGTTCAATTAAATTAATTCTGTTAGTATGTAATCCGAGATAAAAAAATGAGGAGAAGCACATGAATAAAGCGTGGTTATTGTTTGCAGTCGTAGCTATGTGGGCAGGTTCGGCATTTGCCGCTGAAAAGGAGTCTAGCGGTGTTACTCCCAATCTTGGCAAAGGAACCAATGTTCTTGAAGGTGCAGGATACTTCGATCTGATGAGAGATGACGTACAACTTCAGCTCGCTTACGGCCAGTTCGTCGCTGACGGAATAGAAGTAGCTCTGGTCGCTGGGTTACGTGACAACGATCGCTACATGAGCACTGAGTTGGGAGTCCGTGCTGAGTACAACCTTGCGCTTGGTTCAGCCCTTGTGCCATTCTTGAGCACTGGCGTTGTCTGGGCTGACGTTGAAGCCGATGATAGCAATCTAGACACCGATGCCGCCGTATTTTCTGTCGGTGCTGGCGTAAAGTACTTTATTCGCAACGATGTCGCTCTTGCTCTTAGTGGCAGCTACCTTGTTGCTACTGATGACATCTTCGTCGATAATAGTGATGGGAAATTGCAGGATGACGAATTCCGCATCCTATTCAGCGTACGTTTCCACTTCTAACTAATCGAATGCTCCTCCACAACCTGAGAGAGCGCAGTTATTTCACATACGGGCAGCGTATCGTTTATTAAGCGTCACTTTAAATGTGTTCTTGATGAGATAAATTTATTTGCCTTGCCCCAAAAAAATAGTCTGACAGTAACTTCCGTCTCATACATCATTTCCTCTTTGATTTAACTGGGTTTACTCAGTCCAGAGGTCTCTAACCTCGGGTCAAACAGGATTTTATCAGACTATTACTCCTTATTCAGCATAGCAACTCAAGGCATGTAACTAGGCATTAAACAAGAATTTTGAGAAAGTAGTTAAAAGGATACCAAGTAGTTATAAAAACAGATTAATTTACTTTAAGTATTTTAAAATGGAAATTTACACCAGGCTCTGAGGCTATGAAATATGTCTATGAAATATGTGGCTATGAAATATGTATTTAAACTAACGTGGTACCAGTTTTTACAGAACCAGTTTTTACAGTACCAGTTTTTACCAAGCAGTATTTACCAAATCCGTTACGTTATGCATAATATGGTAGACGGGATTCTGGAAGCGTGATATAGTTGTCATATGATCAGAAGCTTTAAGTGTGCGAAAACTAAGTGTTTATCATTAGATGAGGATGTTAGAGAGTTTCGTTCGATTGAGCGAGTGGCCCGAAGAAAATTGGAGATGTTGGAAGCAGCGAGCACTTTGAGTGACCTTAATAGGCCGCCTGGAAATAGATTGGAGGCGTTAAAAGGATCACGTAAAGGTCAACATAGCATAAGAATAAATGATCAGTTTAGGATTTGTTTTAAATGGGATCAAGGGGACGTATTAGATGTTGAGATTGTTGATTATCATAAATAGAATTTTCAGGTAAGAATATGGCTAAACAATTGGAAATAATTCACCCCGGTGAAATACTTCTTGAGGAGTTTATGATCCCCTTTGGGATCACTCAGAATAAGTTGGCTCGTGATATTGATGTCCCAGTTGGCAGAATCAGTGAGATTGTAAATAATAAACGGGCGATAACTGTTGATACCGCGCTGAGACTGGCTGTGTACTTTCAAACTTCGGCTGAATTTTGGCTTAGTCTCCAGACCCGGTATGACCTCAAGAAGGGCAAAAAAGAAATTTTGGGAAAGATCGAAAAGGATGTTAGGCCGCTGGTAAGAGTTGCGGCGTAGGGTGGCTTGTGAATTTTGTATTTAAATGGGTGTTTTGGAACTTGATTTTCCCACCTCATATACTGAAACAACTATGGTCTTCCGTACTTGCCTTATAAGCGTACCGGACTGAAGGAGCCTTTACAACTCCCTTGGATTTTCAGATTTCAGATTGGCACTACCCTCTTTTAAATAACATCACCCTCTTTTAAATAACATCACTCCTTATTCAGCATAGCAACTCAAGGCATGTATCTAGGCGGCAAACAAGAACTTTGAGAAAGTAGTTAAAAGGATACCAAGTAGTTATAAAAACAGATTAATTTACTTTAAGTATTTTAAAATGGAAATTTACACCAGGCTCTGAGGCTATGAAATATGAGGCTATGAAATATGAGCCGCTACTCCCCCTAAATTTTTCAGAAGAACATCACTGTAAGGAAAGGAGGTACGAAACCTCCTTTGTATTGCATTAGTCACAACATGATCTGACACTTTCCATCTTTTGAGAGAGGAAGTCA
>DAOLCO010000028.1:0-47455 GCA_035327825.1 Oligoflexia bacterium
ATTCATCATTTTTGCCAGGGCTTATAGTTATCGTAAAAAAGAGAGGTCTTATTCGAAAAGTAGAGATCAATTTCTGAATTTTTTGGCCGTAACTTTATAATGGGCTCGTCATTCGCAGGATTATAAGGGGAGATATTATTGGGAGGTAACATGGTACCAAAATGAACCATACCAAAATGAACCATACCAAAACGAACCAAAAACGAAAAATACCAAAACGAAAAAAATACCATACCAGAACGATACCAGATCGAACTTTTTGATCGTTGGTCATTTTAAGTAGATTTCATCACCCTAGAAAAACTTTGAAAATTCAAGTCTCATTATAATCTTGACGGCATTTAGCTATATAGCTATAATATCTACATGGCGATATTAAACTTCAAAAATAAAGCTACTCGAGACATTGCTGAAGGAATAAATTCTAAAGTCGCTCAACGAATATTGCCATCTAGTTTGCATCTATCGGCGAGAATGAGACTGAACATACTTAATTCAGCCGATAGCCTGCAAGGGCTAAGTTTGCCCGGCTTTAGGTTGGAACGACTAAAAGGAGATAGAAAAGGGCAATATAGTATCAGGGTAAATAGCCAATATCGAATCTGTTTTTTATGGGATGCTCAAAATGCATCGGATGTTGAAATTGTTGATTGCCATTAGGGAGCTTTGTTTATGAAAACAGGTAATATCAAAAATGTAATGAATCCAGGGGATGTTTTAAAAGTCATAATGGATGAGCATGGCCTTACTCAAAGACAGCTAGCAGCTCACCTAAAAGTTAGTCAGCCCTATTTAAGTGATATTTTGCGAATGAAACGGGGCATTTCACCGGAAATGGCTTATCGGCTGGCAAAAGCACTTGGCTCAACTCCGCAAACCTGGATGAACCTTCAAACAAATTGGCTTTTAAGTCAGGTAGATCAGAAGAAAATTAAAGATGTTGAAAAAATAGCTGCGTAATCTACCCGGGAACCCAATTAGTCTAGCTGAGCGTAAAGGTGATAGTAGGTTTGACTCGCTGGGAAGTTTGATGAAATTACATGTAACTCATTGTGGCGGTTCGAGAAAACTTAATATTGTAATTTCGACATCACGCTTTTATCTTGAATTAACCCTGCGCGAAGTCGCAGGATCCAGACCTAAACAAACTTTCCGCCAAGTCGTTCCGATGATAATAATCCTGATACAAGATTTGCATCAATCATATTTTAAGTAACCGAGTAAGCGATCATTCATAAGGAAACCCCGCTCACTCTTAGCTTGATCCTTAAGGGAAGATATAGATCGATTTCACATGCTTCATCATTTGAAAACTCTTCTGAAACTATATTTGAACTAAAGCTATTTGGGAGAGGTATGAAATTTAACCCTGTTTCCTCCTTTGGCAAAGAACTGGATAACTTCTTGTCTTGATAACGAAACTTCCTCTGCCAGTATAAAAATCTTTTATAACTTACTCCTTTTAGTAGACAATATTTGTTACCGCTCATATCGCTTACTAACTGATCATTGATTATCTCACGCCAGTACTCGGCACGAACTTTCCCTGTAAGATTTTCTTCCATTGCTTAACCTCTTTAGTTTATTTTTAAGAATGTGATTTTAGGGCAGATTCGCAATTTTGAATATAACGCGGGAAAATGACCGCTTACAGTTATCGTAAAAAAGAGAGGTCTTATTCGGAAAGTAGAGATCAATTTCTGAATTTTTTGGCCGTAACTTTCTAATGGGCTCGTCATTCGCAGGGATTATAAGGGGAGACATTATTGGGAGGTAACATGGTACCAAAACGAACCTTACCAAAACGAACCTACCAGAACGAACCAAAGACTAATAACCAAATCTTATATTCTATCCACTACTCCAGTTTCAAATTACACCATCCCACTTCCATGCCATAATTCTGTTCTTCGTTTCTTAAAACTCGGAGTTTAATTTTCGAATTTGGCACTATCTGTATCATAAAAAAATTTCCACCATATGATAGTGATTCCGGTGAAAGTTCCCATGCTCTTTTGTCGTTTATGTCGATTGCAAATTCTATTTTTGAAGCAGTTTGATTTTCGTTTTGATTGAGATTCTCCTTTGGCTGAAGAGAAAGCAAAAATCCTGTTAGTACTCTGGCCTCAGATGGAGATTCAAAAATTATATCAGAAGCGGAGCTCGCACTTAAAGCATATTCACATCCGGCACTGTTTCTTGTGTCATGAGAAAACTGAGATTCCTTTGCATTTGGAAGAGGCTTTACAAATCCAGTTTCTCTTACCGCAACTTTTACTTTTGACCCCGATATTTGAAGAGTGTCAGGGAATGTGTTAAAGGGATTATCCTTATTAAGAAATGTATATGAAATAAGTAAAATTAAAGCGGTGTTTAAAAAGAGGAAAGATCCTCCAATAAAATAAACAATTTTACTAACAGATATTTTAGTTAGCAGTTTAGAAATAGTTATGTAAATAGTAAGTAGGGCAAGGCTGGTATAGAAGGCGAGGTATATGAGTTTTCTTGAAATAAAAAGCCTTTCATAGATATTCTCAAAAACCCTGTAATCAAGCATTGACATAAGCGGTTTGGCAAGCCAGATAATTTCTCCTCTCGCATAGAAATTGTCAGTTTCGATAAAATGGAACAGGCAAAAAACAATTCCAAAACTTCCAAAAATCCAGAATATTGGAGATTTCAGAGACCTCAGTTTGTCGCCATTAATAAAAAATGCGGCAGGCAAGAATAACAGGGGAAGGACTGTTACGGTATATCTGGGGTCTCTCATGCCTCCTCCATCAATGCCCCAGGTCATTGCATTTCCGATCACTGAAATCAGAGTTACGCTTGATATTAGAAAGAAATATTTTCTGAGAGATTTGTCTAGATAAAAAAAGATATATCCGACAAGAGACAGTATCAGAACTGGTTGTAGTACAAGAAACCCAAAGGTCTTGATTTTTCCGGTGCCAACTACGGGCCAGGATGTAAAAGTTATATAAAGTCCCTGAAGTAATGGGCGCGTAAAGAACAGGCTCGCTGAATATCCTCCACCTTTTGCAACTGGTATTTGAGGATTTTTATACCAGTACATTCGAGCAGGGTTATAATACTCTGAGTATGTAGCAAGGGGATGCCCGAAAGCCACTACATGATAAAGGCATAAAAAAAGTATAGGCGAAATAAATACCAGTATGCCGGTGGCAATAACCAGCTTCGGTAGTGATGGTTTCTCCTGCCAATATCTGAACACTACAAAAAAAAGGATTGGTACAATCAGAAAAACATTTTCATACCTGCAAAGAGGAATAAACCCCAGAACAAAACTGAAACTTATAAATGTTAGTGATCTGGTAAAAAGGTCCTTTCTTATCGAAAAATATATGCATAAAAGCACAAAGAATGAGGATGGGACATGCCCCATAAATAGTGATGAATATTTCCAGTTAAGTGATCCCAGAGAGAATAAAACTGCTATGGCCGATGCTGAGGTTTGTGTTAGTCCAAGCGACTTTGCTATAAGATAAAGCAGTATTACACTGAGTGCGCCCATAATTGCATTTGGTATCAGGGCTGCTTCTCTTATTATTTCTGCATCTTTGGTTTTTGTTTCGTACGTAGAGTCTGCGTGTGATCCTTTGGTATGAAAGTCGGTATTGATGAGTCTCCTGAAGTGAATTATCGGAAGGGCAAGCAGGGCCGGAGCAAGTGTCCTGTCTGAATAGTAGTTTCCGTTTTTAAATGCGTAATCGACCCTCATTGTATAATCAACAAAACTGTTTATGGAGAATCTATTCTCCAGGGCCATTGCCGCAGTAAGAGCGTATTGACTTCCGTCATTTACCCCAACAACAAATCTTGCTGTTGAAAAGTACAGACATGAAAGAAATATAAATGCGATTGAAAGAGATAATTTAAGAGAAATAAATCCCTGAGCCTGATTTATGAGGGGGGCTGGTTTTTCGGCAGATCTGTTATGGGTCAACTCTATCCCTCAACTTTTGTTCTAAGCTGCTGAATCAACCCCTTTATTCCTTCTTTTGTAATTATGCCACCAAATTCAGATCTGTAATTTGAAACAAGACCAATATTTTCAATAATAACATCGTACACTTTCCAATTACCACCCTTTTGATAAAGGCGATAGTCGAGTTTTATGGTTTCTTTAGGGGTTTTAACGAGAGTTTGAACAATAGCTCTTCGGCCCTCCTCTCGAGCACTGGCAAGTGTGAACTCGCTGTCTTTTGCGTTATCGCGGATCTGTTTAAGGTAGCTTCGAGCAAGAAGTTCAGCAAATAATGAAGTAAACTCCTTTTGTTCCTCTTTGGTCGCATTGTTCCAGTTTACTCCGAGGCAGCGCCTTGACATTTCTTCAAAATCAAAGACCGGAGTAATAATAGTCTTTAGCTTTTCATCGAGTTCTTTTGGGCCCAGCTTGCCTGAAAGTTCTGTAACAGTGCTTTTGACCTGGTTTACAGTCGTTTCAACTGTTTTTCCAGCTCCAGCGCTTTCTGCCTGCACTGATAATGTAAATATTGGCAGTACAACTGCAGCGATCAAGGTGATAAAAGTCGATAGGATTTTTTGAAAAGCTTTTTTGTTTTTCGTGTTTCTTTTCATAATATTTTCCATTTTGAATGTTAGGTAAATCCAGAGTATTTATTCCTCAGTTTTATTCGTCCTTGCCCTTATCAATACTGTGAATAAATTTTCCAACTATTTCTTCGAAATCAACCGATGATTCAGTGTCAAATATTTTTCCGCCTTCTTCTATCAGCATTTCAGAAGCGCCTGGAGAAATTCTTACGTATTTGTCACCAATAATTCCCTTGGTTCGTATTTGAGCTATGTCATCTTCTCTCAGGGATATTCCATTTTTAATACTTAGTGTCAGAAGAGCCTGGCCACCTTCAAGTTTTACTGAATCAACCTGGCCGATTCGAACACCGGCTACTTCAACTGGGGCACCTAATTTGAGCCCTGCAACGTCTACAAATTGGGCTTTGATTTTATAAAAACCTGCGTCTGAGAAGCGAATACCGGCAATATTGATTGCCAGATATGAAAAAGCTGTGATTCCTGCGAGGACAAAAAGGCCAACCCAGAATTCGATGCCGAGATCATATCCCCCGCTTTTTGCTTTTGAACTCATTGATTTTTCTCCTGTTCCTTATTCGACTTGATTTAAACTAAAAAAATTCATTTAACCGGATTAATGTCAGGCCCCGATTTTTATAAGAAATTTGTTATCCTTCTACATGCCTTGTACGGAAATTGGACCTTCTGTAAGTCCCTCCGAGAACTGGTGAACCAGCTCGTTTCCTGATTTCCTGAATTCATCCACTGTGCCCGAAAAATGTACAAGCCCTCCATATAGCATAATTACCTGATCGCAGCACTGAAAGACTTCCGGAATTTCATGACTTACCAATATTCCTGTAAAAGAAGACGTTCTTCTTAGAGAGTTTATCAAGTCATATATTTCTTGTCCCACCTTTGGGTCAAGGCCTGTATTTGGTTCATCAAAAAGAAGTACCGTGGGTTCTGTGACCATTGCTCTTGCAATTCCGGCTCTCTTTCTCATTCCGATAGAAACTTCTCCTGGGAGTGAATGGGCATATTCAGAAAGTCCAACCATGCCAAGGTAGTTCTCTGCTGATTCTGTAATTTCTTTCCTGGACCTTGAAGTATTTGAGTAGGAAAGAGGAAATTCTACGTTTTCAATCAGGGTTAAGGAATCAAACAGTGCGGCACTTTGAAAAAGCATTCCTATTGATCTGCAAATTGTTGATCTGGTCTGGTTATCAGCTTTCGTAAAGTTTGTTTTGTCAAAGTAAACACTTCCGGCATCTGGTTCAAGTAATCCGGTTACAAGTTTAAGAAGCACACTTTTTCCTGTTCCGCTTGGTCCAAGAACGGCAGTTGTTTTTCCTGCGTGAAAAGTTATGTTAATTCCTGAAAGAACCTTGTTTGTACCAAAATTTTTTTCCAAAGATTCGGTGCGAATTTCCGGTGCCTGCTTTTTTATTGAGAAATCCTGATTCATAGGGTCTTAGTCCATGAACACGTTTGTCAATATTGAGGTAAGAAAATAGTCAACAACCAGAATTACTACAGATGAAGTTACAACTGAGCTTGTTGTGGCCTTGTTTACACCAACAGCACCAAAGCCACATGTCCATCCACGATAGCATGATATCCATGAAACGCAGAATCCAAATACAATGGCCTTTATAAAACCCGAATATACATCAACAGAACTTACAGACTGGATCATTACTGACATGAATGTTCCCGAGGACAGGCCAAGGCTCCAGACTGCTACCATATAGCCACCGGCAATACCTACAACGATAAATATGGCAGTGAGAAGAGGGACTGAAATTGTTCCTGCCAGTAGCCTCGGAACCATTAAGTGATGTATGGGGCTAATTCCCATTGCGCGAAGTGCATCAATCTGTTCGCTTATCTTCATTATCCCTAGTTCTGCAGTCATTGCAGATCCTGCCCGACCATTTACCATTAATGCTGTAAGAACAGGACCTAATTCCCTTATGAGGCTTAGAGCAATTGCGGAGCCGGTAAAGGCGGTTGCGCCAAACTGGGAGAGTGTATATTCACCCTGAACAGCAAGAACTGCTCCAGTAAAGCCACCAACCAGTGCGACTACAGAAATTGACTGAACTCCAATTGCATGCATTTGCTTAAGAAGCAGTTTGAATTCATATGGAGGTTTGAGACTTTCAAGAATAACAGACAGAACAAACAGCCATGATTTTCCCGTCTCTCTTACCGTTGTTGTGGTTTTCGAACCAATATCTGTTACAAAACCAAAAATTTGAGAAATCATAGTTTATGCTGAATCAGTGACAATAAAGCCTTTAAATTTTAATAGTGTTTTCTAGCATGATATTATTCATTTTTAAAAGTATTTCCTTGAAACCCCTTTCCAATTACGTAGATTTCGTTTGAGCTTGCTCTGCTTGAATCAAGATTGGTTCTTGAGATAGTCCTGAAGTTCTTTCTGGCTTCTTTAAATGTGTCCTCTGTCTCATTTCCCGGAAATACTTTGCAAACAAAGTTTCCGCCCGGTTTAAGAAAATCTGAGCAATAATCAAGAGCAAGTTGAAAAAGCTCCGTGGTTGCAACCTGATCTCTGTCTTTAATTCCGGTAAGTTTTGGGCTCATGTCTGATAGTATTGTATCGAAAGCTCCGGGATATTCAGTTCTGATCCGGTTTTTTGTATCTTCCTCCTTCAGGTCGCCGATAAAAATATCAATCTTGGGAAGATCAGTTAGGGGATTTGAGGTTTTTATGGGTTCTAGTTCAGTTAAATCAATTCCCAGTATGAGACCCCCAGGGCCCGCAAATTCTGCTGCAACCTGAATCCATCCACCTGGAAAGCACCCAAGATCAAGAATGCGAGAGCCCCTCCTGAATAGTTTGTGTTTATTGTTTAGTTCCAGCAACTTATATGCGGCACGTGAGCGATACCCACTTTGTTTGGCTTTTTTGTATAGGTGGTCTTTTCTGTTGTAATTTTTACTCATTAGACTACTGATCTTTATGCGTAATGCTGGTTTTGCGATAAAATAGTATTTGCCAATGTTCTAGTTTTATTCTATAGAAAGGGAATCGAACATCGGGGGGTAAAATGGAAATTTCATTGTTATTAGAGAGTGCAATATCATTCGGGAATTTATTTAGCGACCCCGTTTTCCTTCTTGAGTTTGCGGTAATGTGTTTGGCCGGAGCAAAGGTGCTTGTTCTTGGTGGGCAGTATCTTGCAGGTAGTGCGTTATTTGGACCTGATATTGAATTCTCTTCACTGGACAATATAGCGTTCAGAGGTAAAGTCAGGGAGGGACGTTTTTCAAGAAGGAGAGCCGGCGTGTTTTACGCGAATAAGAGATGTGCTCGTATAATCTCAGCTGGAGGAAAATCAGCGGGAACAGCAATTCCTGCAAAAAGAAAAGCAAGGGTATTATCTTCTGGGCCAGTTGTTTATCTTGAAGCGTAAATCACTTGTGGGATATTTACTCTGCTAGCATTACTTAATGGGCTAGCATTACTTAATGGGCTAGCATTACTTAATGGGTCTGTTGCCAAATAGCCATCCTTGGCCATTTGGCAAAAATCGCAAGTTTGCATGGGAGTTTTGCCTTACGACACACTCACTTAATTACTGAAGTGGAACTACCTTAATGTCCGTTATGGTAGGTGCGCTTGGCGCAGGATTTAAAGGATCTGATCCAAGGATAAATATTTCATAATGATCCGAAAATCCATCACCATCGGTATCTACCTTTGATGGATCAGTGCCATATTTAAAGACTTCATCTCCATCCGAAATACCATCTCCGTCAGTGTCAAAAAGAGCCGGACTAGCGCCGAATCTGGGCTCTGCGAAATCATAAATACCATCTCCATCAAGATCCGGAAATTTATTGGTCAGGGATATGTTAGTTAGAAAGTTTGCCGTTCTTTGCGCCATGAGTTGATAGCCTTCACCTGAGGGATGGATGCTGTCACCACTTAAAATGCTTTTCCCCAGTGAAAAGAAGTCAATTCGTGCAAACCCAACCAAAGCACGATTTACTTCCTGCACCCAAGGGGCCTGAATAGTTCTGTTTATAGCAGTCAAGTTTGCTATATAAGTACTTGCACCGGTACTATCTGAAAAGTTCTTCATTTGCCTGAGGTTAGCCAAAGTATTTGCAACGGAGCTTCCTTGGGCCCAGTAATCATTAACTCCTTGAAGAATTATTACATAGTCAGCCTTGGGTAAAAGAGGGAGCTGATTCTGAAGGCGCACTCTGCCTCTTGTCGTATTTTCTCCAGGTACTCCAAGGTTAAAAACTTCGATATCTGGAAACAGGATTTTTAGTCTGCCGGGATAGCCAAGCCCTGTAGCATCTCCACGACCAAATGTTATTGAGTCACCAAAGCAGACTATTATTAATCTTTTGTCGCAGTTTCTATCCGTAAGGCCATTAATATCGGGACATGCATAGGCAGAGGTGCTCAAAAACATCAGGCTTGTCAGGGCAGAAAAAACAAGTAAGGACAAAGGCCTTAAACTTATAAAAGAAAAAATAGTAAGTGAAGTTCTGATCACGATATGTAATATAAAAATGGATGAAATTCGTAAATGCAATGTTCCTTAATTTACTAGACAATACCTCAGCGGTCAATCATATCAAGGGCTAAGGGAATTCAAGTGACCGACTATTTTAGAGTGTTATTACTGCCTGTACTTTTAGCGCTGAGTTTTGCATTGAATATTTTGCTCCCGATCAATTCAGCCGACTACTATTTTTCAATTCTTGCAGGGGAGAAACTGTATTCTCATGGTTTTGGGGCATTTATTAGGGGAGATTTACTTGAAAATACATTCTCAAATTTAGGATCACTACCCTGGTTTTCCAGCTCTGCTTTATTTGATCTATCTATCTTTTATTTAGAATCCCGATTTGGGTACATTGGACCTGCCAGTTTTCAACTTCTTCTTTGGTCTGGCTTTGCACTCCTTGCTGTCGTAACATTCTATGTTCTCTCTTTCGATTCCTCTATAAAAGAAAAAGACAGCATAAGTCGAATTCCTTTTATTACTTTTATTTCTATTCTGTTTCTTGGAGGGGCGCTATATGGTTCTGATATAAAACCCTGCCATTTAGTATTATTCGCTCTTCTTGTCTTTTTGACCATTTTCTGGCTCGCATTTATCAGTGGTCGCTTTTATCTAAGAGCGGTGGCTTTAATATTGTTAATCCCCCTTAGCCTGTTTGATTACAGGATTACCTTTGTACCCGTATTGTCACTGATTTTTCTCTATAAATCAGGTGCTAAGACTAAAATACGACAGGAAGAATGCAGGAAGAACTGTCAATTACTGCTGATTTTTCAGGCACTACTTTTAACGCTTTCGCTGCTGGTTCCTCCGCTTCGTGAAGGGATATTATCCGGAACTCGTAATTTTATTTGTTTCATGGATCTTTTAGAAATATTTCATCCGTATTTGTTTCGACCAGGCGAGCAGCTTCTCAGGTCTGGTATAAGCTTTAATAGTGGATTTATTATGTTGCTGATTGCCTTATATGTTATTCGAAATTACCGTATGAGATTATCTTGTCTAGTCGGGATTCTTCTTATTGGTTTAAGTTTTTTAGCTTCAGCAATTTTTCCATTTTATCGATTTTTATTCGCTCTTTATTTATCTGTTTTTCTTATACTATCTCACTGTAGAGAAATTGATAATTCTGCTGGTTCATTCCGAAAGATTCATCGAATTGAGGAAATGTTTTGCATATTGTCATTTAATCTGGCCCGATTGTCGTTTTCAGGTAGGGTATTTTTTCTTGTTGCCTTTGTTTTTGTTCAGTTTTCTAATTACATAAAAGTTCCCGTAACAGATTTTATGATGCCGGTTAGGGAGGTAACACTGGCAATTGAAAGAAATGAGTGCCTGTCAGGTACGGAGTTAAGGGTTTCTGGTTATCTGGCCTATCGTTATGCCTACGGAGGATCTAGCTGTCGACCAGATATACTATTTCAGACTTTATCTAGTTTAACTAATGATGAAGTGTTAAAAGTCAAACAAATGAACTACTTCTTTAAGTAATAGTTGGTTCTTCTCAAGTAATGGAAAATTTGCCGGCAAATTCATCTGATCCTTTGTATAAACACTTGCTATATGGTGTTAATATAATCCTTGAAATAGTGGAGCAGGGAGTTAAGGCTTTCGTTACTCTTGAGAGAGCATCATTAAGTGAAGAAGTTCCGTGGGAGCAGTTTGAGGCAGAGTTCTGTGCCTGGATTGAATGTTATGTTGCAGTTGAAAATACAGATTCAAGATCAATTAATGAAGCACTTTCAATAATAAAAAAAAACAAGATTGCAAGAAGACGAAAAATTGCTGAGGGTTCCGGGCCTTCACGTGGACGAGATGGCAGACTTGTACTTTTAGTAAAACCATATACGGGATCATTTGACGGGACCTACAATCCTTCGGAGAAGCTGCAAAAACTGTTTGATAATATTGAAGCTGGTACAATAGTAGGAAGAATATATCCTCCTGCCAAAGGAATGTCTGGTCTTACAGTTAAAAACGAACAAATTCCGGCCGAGTCAGGTGCTGAAATAAATGTTGTAATAGGGGGTGAACTTGAGATCAGAAAATCTGACAAGTCATATTTGGAGATAGTCGCAAAAGATCAAGGGTATCTTCTGAGAAAGGGCCTTGATCTTTCACTTCAACAGGAGTTTGTTGTTGGCCGGGACATCAATCACAAAACCGGTTCGATTGATTTTATAGGAAGTGTGCAGGTAAAAGGAGGAGTCAAGGATGGATTTCTTGTCCGTGGGAAAAGGGGTGTCACAATTCTTGGTGATGTAGATAATGCACACATTAAAAGCGAAGATGGCCCAGTTATCATAAAAGGCAAGGTGGTTGGCAGAGACAGTGTCGAGCACTTTAGTCCACTTGATTTGAAGACAGATGATCTGAGATCTATAGAATCTGGTGACTCGGTGGAGATTGACAGTATTACCGGACAGAGCATTTTTGCAGCAAAAAATATACAGATTGCCCGTTTTGCCTCACGATCTCTGATATCTGCTGCGGGTATTATAAGAATTGGAGGTTCTCTTGCTGCATCCAGGGCAAGAGTTGTTTGTGGACTTGAGGCATCTGTCCTCGGAAATGATTCCGAGGTAAAGACTTTTATTGAGTTGCTAAGTTTGAAAGAAGCAAGTCACGAGTATTTAAGTAAGAAGCAGGCTCTTGAAGGCTTATTGCAGGAAGAAGAATCAATTATTCTTTTTCTTGGCCCATTTCTAAGTTCAGATAAAAAGTCACTTAAGATAACTGATTCGCACAGAAAAAAAGTTCAAGCTGTGCTTGAGCGACTTAAGGAAGTGAAGAGGCGAATTGAAGTCTTGAAAGAAAGCATAGATAGGCTTCTTGCCGAGCCTGTGACTACCAAAGTGTCGCAGGTTGCAATTCTTAAGGAATGTTTTCCTGGAGTATTGATTCGAGCCGGAGATAAAGAATTTACAGTCGTCGAACGTATCTTCGGCCCATGCAGTATTGTATTCAACTGGGAGACGGGACAATTTTCTAAAGAAGAGATTATGACACTATCATGTGAGTTCAATGAATAAGGAATGGAAAATGGGAATAAGAAAGCTTGATAACAGTTATCTATCGCAAAGTGTTGGTCTTCTGAATCCTCGTGAACCAAGTCTCATGTATGAGCAGGAATTGATTGAAACGGGTATTTCCCGAATCCGGACCGGAGGAGGAGGGGCTGTGCTGGTTTTGAATCAGGCCGGATCATTATGCGGAATATTTACGGAAAGGGATATAGTGAAACTTGTTGACGAGAAGGCATCCTTTCTAAAAAAGCCAGTAGCGGAATTTATGACCAAGGATCCGACCAGTATTCAGATGACTACTCCACTTGCATTTGCCCTTAATTTAATGACCCAGGGAGGTTTTCGTCATATACCTATCGTTGATGATGATATGATTCCAATCGGTATTTTATCTTCAAAGGATATACTGGATGAGTTTGTAAGGTCTTTTGTTGCAGGATTATAGTGAACGTGTATGGTTCGTTTTTATGTTCTTGTTTGTCACGTGTAACATTTTGTCATATAGTTATTTTGTAATTTTTCCTTCATTTTTTTTATTTATATGAACTCATTTGTTTCAATATTTTCTTCTCCTGATGTTGCGTATGTTGTAGTTTCTTCCGAAAATCTTGAGAATAGTAAAACAGCTATTCTGGAGAAACTTCTGAAAGCGACTTACCAGAGTGGGGTTCTGAAACTTGATGGGAATTATATTGGTCCCAGAAATGAATTTGTCTCACCTTTTTCAACAAATGCAGTCGAGATATTAAACAGGGCAGGTGTACCTGAAGTACTAAGGGTTGAAAAATTTCGTCTAGTTCCTGCTCAGGGTTTGGCATCTTTTGATGTTATGCTTGAAGAAAAATACTCTCCTCTAAAAGCTGAAGTTTTTAAAGCAAGGGAATCTTTGGCGAAGGTTCGCATAATTAAGGACATAGCAAGTTATAACAGAGAGGCTGGTCTTCAGTTATCTCAGGATGAAATTTCATATCTTGAAGCTGTTGCGGCATCCGAAAGCCGGTTTCTTACAGATGCTGAAGTTTATGCTTTTTCGCAGATAAACTCTGAGCACTGCCGCCATAAGATATTTAGAGGGACTTTTATAATTGATGGAGTTAAAAAAGATAAAAGTCTTTTTGATCTTATAAGAGATACTTCAAAAAAGTCTCCTGAATTACTGGTTTCTGCTTATAAGGATAATGTTGCCTTTATTAAGGGTCCCGTTATTAATCGTTTTCTTGCAAGATTTAAATCCCTGGATGCCATGAAAAACTGCCAGACTCTGGAAGTGGATCGGTCTGAAAGTTCTCCAGTGTTTCAGCTTTCGAGTGAAAGTACTGTAATATCTTTAAAGGCAGAAACTCATAATTTTCCGACAACGGTGGAGCCTTTTAATGGAGCCTCAACTGGCAGTGGTGGAGAGATTCGAGATCGTATGGCCGGAGGGAGGGCCAGCATTCCGCTTTCTGGTACGGCTGTCTATATGACAGCCTATCCAAGGCTTGATAGAAGTAATCTTGCGCGTCATGAGTCCATTATCAGGGAAAGAGACTGGAAGTATCAAAGTCCAGCAGATATTCTTGTCAAGGCATCAAATGGTGCTTCCGATTTTGGTAACAAGTTCGGCCAACCTCTTATAACTGGATCAACTTATACATTTGAAATGCCTGTTGGTAGTGAGGTTGTAGCATATGATCGTGTGGTGATGCTTGCTGGAGGAGTTGGTTTTGCTAGTGAAAGTGATGCAATTAAGCAATCTGCAATCCCGGGTGATGTTCTTGTTCTTCTTGGGGGTGATAATTATCGAATTGGCATGGGTGGTGGATCTGTAAGCTCAGTTGATACTGGCGCTCTTGGAAAAAGCCTTGAATTAAGTGCCATTCAACGGGCAAATCCTGAAATGCAAAAGCGCGTTTTTAATGTTATTAGAACGTTAAGCGAGTTGGGCAATAATCCGGTAAAACTAATTCATGATCATGGGGCAGGCGGACATATAAACTGTTTTTCGGAGCTACTGGAAGAGGAAGGTGGGGAGATATATCTTGATGCGTTGCCTCTTGGAGATTCTACGCTTAGTCCTTGCGAGATTCTTTGCAATGAAAGTCAGGAGCGCATGGGTATTGTTATTTCGGAAGATGATTATTCTCTTCTTAAGCAAATCGCAGAGAGAGAGGGAGCGCCCTGTTACAGGGTTGGAAGGATTACCGGGGACAAGCGTATAAGGGTAGTATCGGGCAAAATTGAGTCACCTTTTAATCTTTCAGTTAAATCACTTCTTGGGAGCTCGCCTGAAACTGTTATGCTTGACAGTTCGCCCCCTGAATTAAATGCAGAATCAGATTTTAGTATTAACTCTAATGATGATCTTCTTCTGTCTCTAAAAGCGGTACTTTCTCTTGAGGGAGTTGGATCAAAAGACTGGTTAACAAATAAAGTTGATAGAAGTGTTACCGGACTTGTTGCTCTTCAACAGTGCGCCGGGCCATTTCAGCTACCAGTCAATGATTGTGGAGTTATTGCGCTTGATTATTCAGGTAGGTCAGGAATCGCAAGCTCAATTGGTCATGCTTCGGGAGTGGGTCTTGTCTCGGCCGGAATTGGTGCAAAACTAAGTGTTTGCGAGGCTCTTACTAATATTCTTGCAGCACCTCTTGCAAGGGGTTTATCAGGAGTTACCCTTAGTGCAAACTGGATGTGGCCCTGTAATCAGGAGGGAGAGAATGCCCGCTTGTATGAGGCGGTCAAGAGTCTTAGCGAATTTTGTCAGGAACTTGGAATAGCAGTTCCAACAGGGAAAGATTCTTTGTCAATGACTATGAGGTATGATGAAGTTGGCGGGAGTGGGGGCTCAAGGTTGTCTTCGAAAGTTAAGGCACCTGGTACTGTGGTTGTGACAGCAGTTAGTGAAGTAAGTGATGTCTGGAAATCTGTAAGCGCAGATTTAAAAAGTGTACATGATACGGTTCTCGTTCATGTTGATTTTTGTAATGGATCTGATGATGTGCAAAGAGAATATCCTCTTGCTGGATCTGCCTTTGCCCAGACCAGAGCTGAGCTTGGTACTGATGTTTTAAGTAATGTTTCTGCCAAAAACTTTATCCAGGCATTTGAATATGTAGGGATGCTTGTAAAAGAAGAAAAGGTTTTAGCTCTTCATGATATATCTTCTGGTGGTATTGTTGTTTCTGCACTTGAAATGTGTTTTGCTGGAGGTACTGGACTTACGCTTAATCTTAGATCGCTTCCCCGGGCAGAGGCGTGCTTTTCGGAAATTCCCGGTGTTCTGATTCAAGTAAAAAAAGAGCAGTGTGACGAGATTTTGCGGAAGGCAAAAAAAGAAAATGTAAGTGCAACAATTTTGGCTGATCTGGGTGGTGTTGATATACAGCTTTATGTAGCTGATAAGTTTGTCAGGGCTAGTCTTGATGAGTTGAGAGCGGTATGGTCCAGGCCTTCTTTTTTATTAGACCAAAGACAAACCCCACCTGATCTCGCTCGGGAAAGGCTCAGTTTATTAGGTAAGAAGCCTTTAGAATATGTATTTCCTGAGGATTTTTCTTCTTCGATTTGCAGGGAGCATGTTAATCATTTTTTATCCAAAAGTGAAAGAAAAGTTACAGCAGCAATTCTTCGGGATAAGGGAACTAATGGAGAAAGAGAGCTCGCTTACGCACTACATGCCGCTGGGTTTCAGGTTCTTGATATTACGATGCATGATATTCTCTCCGGCAAATCTTCCCTTTCCGAGGTGAGTTTTCTTGCCTATCCTGGAGGTTTCAGTAACAGTGATGTTCTCGGAGCAGGACGAGGTTGGGCTGCTGCATTTGATTATAATCAAAAGGCTAAGAAAATAATAACCGATTTTTATGAACGACCCGACACTCTTTCACTTGGTGTCTGTAATGGTTGTCAGTTCATGACTTCCCTGGGTCTGATTGATCGTAATGATCCTTCAGGAATCAGAATGGATCATAATGAATCTGGTAAATTTGAAAGCGGGTTTGTTTCACTATCTATTGGAGAGTCTCCGGCGTTAATATTTAAACCCCTTCAGGGCTCAGTGCTTGGTGCCTGGATTGCCCACGGTGAAGGAAGGTTCAGGCTGGATGAGACTGTGTCCAGATTTAATTTAGTTGCTCGTTATAATTCAGCAAGCTACCCATTAAATCCTAATGGATCAGATATGAACGCTGCGGCAATTTGTTCATGCGATGGAAGGCATGTCGCCATTATGCCTCATATAGAAAGAAGTTTTTTAATGTGGCAGTGGCCTTACGAAATGTCCTTCCAGGTTTCCCAAGAAAAACCCGAAAATAATAATCCCTCTGAAGAATATAGCCCCTGGATGCTTGTTTTTATTGAGGCATATAAACTTTTAAATTCTTGATCCTCTTTTATTTATTATTAAGTGCATGAGTATTCGGGTGAAGGTGGCATGATTGATTTAGGAGTTAATACTGAAGGTTTGATATTTGATTGTGATGGTACTCTGGTTGATACTCTGGAGGCCCATTATCTTGCTTGGGATAATGTTTTTAACAAGAATGGAATTACCGTGCCGGAAAACTACCTCGACCAATTTAACTCTTGTCCGAGCAGAATGATTATTGAGAAAATAAATTCAGATTTTGACACGAATTTTGATCCCGATAAACTAGCTTTCGAGAAGGAAGAATATTTAAACAGTAATATGGGCAATGTTCGTCCCATTGAACCAGTAATATCATATGTGAAAGATTACTATGGTAAGGTTCCAATGTCCGTAATCTCTGGTGGAGTCAGGAAGAATGTCACAAAATGTCTTGAGACTTTGGATATTCTCCGATACTTTGATATTTTAATATGTGCTGATGACGACCATCCTTATAAAACAGAGCCTGAGTCGTTTTTAAGACTTGCAAGAATGATGGAAGTTAAGCCCGAGTGCTGTGTTGTTTTTGAAGATGGAGATGTAGGAATTAAAAGTGCAAGACTCGCTGGAATGCGGGTTGTTGATGTAAGGACTGATCTTGGTAGATCTTAGTGATGAAATTATTCTCCAGATTATTTGTACTTTTTAGTGTCGTAATTGTTTTTAGTGGCATTGTTGGTGCTTCTGGCGCAATGCTTCTTTATTACTGGGGCCAGCAACCCTATGGTGAATCTTTCGGGGAAACTGGTTCATCTGATGATAAAAGTGCCAAATTAACTTTTCCCTCTCCTGTAATATATGTGCTTCATCCAGGGAGACCACTTAAAGATCTTTCTGCGGATCTTGCTGATTTGAAATGTATTTCCTCTCCCTTCTTTTTTCAATTGTGGGTCAAGGCATTTTCTGATTTCAGAAAATTCAAGGCCGGCTCTTATAGATTCTCGCTTCCAATACAGCCACAGAAACTTGTTGAGCAGTTTATTACCGGAGAAACTTATAATGAGCCGGTTTTGGAGGTAACTATTCCCGAGGGATTTACTTTGAGGCAGGTAATAAGGCGTTTTGTTGAGAAAGGGGTTGGTTCTGAAGCAGAGTTTTTGAGACTCTCAACGAGCCCTTCATTTTTAAAAAGTCTTGGAATAAGTGCATCTTCAATTGAAGGGTTTTTATATCCAGCAACTTACCCTTTTTATCAAATGCCGGATGAGGCTGCTGTTTTTTCTGAAATGGTCAGGGTTTTCTGGAAGCGCCTTCCTGCTGGATACGAAGTGATGGTTGCAAGGCATGGAATTAACTTGAATCAAGCTATAATACTTGCTTCCCTTATAGAAGCTGAAACACCACATGATGATGAGCGAGAGTCTGTTTCGGAAGTGTTGTGGGGTAGACTTGATCGTGGAATGACACTTGGAATTGATGCATCTGTGATATATGGAATAGATGACTATGATGGTAACTTAAAAAGAAAGCATCTTGAAGACCGCTCAAATCCATATAATTTGAGGGTTTATCAGGGTCTTCCCCCAACTCCAATTACTTCACCTGGGATATCGTCTCTTCTTGCTGTGATAAATCCAACTCGCGACGGGCATCTTTTTTATGTAATTGATCCGGAGAAGGGCAATCGCCATACTTTTACTAATTCACTTGAGGCCCACAATAAAGAAGTAAAGAAGCTTGTCGCTGTATCGAAGAAGCAATAAGAAGAAGTGGATTCTGGATTTTTATTAATGCAGTACTTCCGAGATGCTCAGGGAATCGTTAAATCGTTTTCCCATGCTTGTGGCAAGAAGCAGAACCTGATGCATTCCTTCCAGTGTGTCATATTCGGGGACATACATTATATTCTGAAGCATGTTTTGCTTTTGTTTAAAATGCTCAGTATCTGAAGTCTGACATACCAAGGGTGGGTGTTTCTCGCCAAGGTTCTCCAGCAGGAAAGCTTTTTCGCTTGTATCATTCTCGGAGTAAATTATAGCATCGGGCCTACATTCATCTATGCTATGCAGTGCTTCAGAAACATCACGAGCGTAAAGTAATGTAACTGTGTTCAGAAGGCCAAGTGCCTGAGCAATGCACTTTCTTACCTCAAAGTTTTTTTGATCATCCTCAATTATAAGAATGGTTGTGTTTGAGTTTTTGTCTCTAGTGGGGTGGATGACTTCGTCCATATGTAACTATCTTGCTCCAAGAGAAAATTATCACTGATAAGAATTATGTCGACCGCGCCCCCTTTTTGCTAAAGGCTGTGATAAAAAAACTTGCTTTTCAAACTGAATACAACTGAAGATTAATAAAATCAGCTAGTTATTTAATCGCTTTTTGGGTTATTTAAGAGGCTTGAACTTTGGTTAATATTGTACTAGAAGTGCTCTAAATGGCTGTTTGGGTAGACGAAAAAGGGCAAAATTCTTTATAGAATCCGTTTGCAAATTAATTGTTCAGTTTTAGTTCAGTTGTTACAGTTAATTCTTATAGCGGGTTCCATGGCAGAAATACCCTTCTGGTTTCCTCTCTTTGGTTGGTGCCTCTTTTTTGCGTTTTTGTGTTTTTTAACATTCGCTATATTGAGACATTATTCCCTTTTCCTCTGTTTCTATACCAAAAGTCCAATTTGCAGTTTTAGTGCGATATATTTTTGTGCTCTGTAGTGTTGAGTGTGGGATCTTGATTTGGTGATAATTTAGTATTCATTAGCGTCCCCACTAAGCCGCGTCGTTATTCTATTGATGCTTCTTCCGAAGAGAGGTGCCCCCTTTTTTTGGTTTTTCCTTCTTTAACTCAAATTTGAACGAGATGATTTAATAATCATAATCCTTAATTCTCTTTCTCTCTTTTCTTTATTTAAAGAAGAGGGAGAAAGAGAATAAGGTGTTCTCTTGAAGAGGTCTTTGGAGAAAGGATTGGTCATGTCAGCACTAGTCACCGAAAAAACGATTGTCTGGAAACTGTCAAAGCGAAACTACCCGACGAGATCGGGCGAATACGGATCGATTGTTTTAAGGAATGAAGAAACTGGCGAATTAAGAGAAGTCGCAGTTCGGGATCTTCGAGGAGCCGGTTGCCCCGGTTTCACGATTTGGCCGAGGTACTCACTTGCTGATGACGGAGTGTTCTACGCGGTGCGATAGAACTTGTGCATGAATTGTTTAAAAGAGGTTTCAGGGAGGGCACCTCTTTTTTCAAGTTGAAACACTTCATGTTTTATATGTGCACAAGTGCCAAACCAGCTCACAGAGGCTTGTTAATCATCTCAATCAGGTTTTCTGTGGTTTGAAACCTGTCGTCGGGATTTTTAGAAATTGATTTCATTACAAGATCGCTTAATTTTTCGGGGCACTCTTCTCTTAGAAGACATGGGTTTAAAAAGTCACACCTTAATGCATTGTTCATTATCTCTGTGATATTTTCGCCATAGACAGGACAGATTCCTGTTATAAGCTCATAAGAAATAATGCCCCAGGCAAATATGTCACTTCTCACGTCGTGAATCCCTGAGATAATAAATTCTGGTGGTGCAATGGACCGGTAGGGATCTACGTCACTTCCTTTAAGGCGAAGATGTCTGTTTGAGAGAGTACCTGTTATTTCAACTAGGCAGCTTTCATAAATTAAAACTCCCTTTTCGCAGTGATCCCATAGCTCATTTGAGGAATGCAAATCCTTAAGGGCAAATGCAAAGCTGGTCATTATTGTAAAAGCCTCGCTCATTTCCAGAGGTGTTCTTGCAAAAACCTCCCAGAGTTCAAGACAAGAAGATTTGGTATTCATCGCCCCACATATCATCCGCACCATCCATAGAGAATTTACAATCAGTTGTAAATGTAATTTATGCCAGAATTTACTAAATAAGTTTCAAGCTAGCATGTAAAGTATTGTACTATCTCGGCCCAAGCCAATAAATAGTTTAGTGATGGTTTAGAGCTTTTTATAACTTTAATTAAATCAAACTTTTAGGTCGGATATTTTATTCATCAAGCAGTAATTTTTTCTTGAGATTTTTACCTGACATTTCCAGAAAGACTTTGGCCAGAAGAATATTCATGGTGAAAATGCAGGCTGTAAGTAGATAAGAGAAATTTGGGGGAATTGATTCTTCAATGTTTCTTGTTAACATGAGTAAGACAGGAGTGCTTGCTAGCATGAGAAGAACCATTAAACTAAGCGCACTGACCATGTAGACCAGACTTCCAAAGCTTGCAATCAGTTGAGAGCGGCTTTCCCAGAGAAAATTGGAGAATCTGGCACCAAGAAACATTCCTAGTGCGGTAACAACCGATACGCTGGAAAGACTTATTAGAACTTTTACAATCGCAACCGATATTGTGTGGTACTGTAAATAAAATGAAACAAAACTTAGTATTGATACAATGACGGCAATCGGAAGACTCCAGAAAATGTATTTGACAATTATCAGACGAGAAAGAGGTACCGGGCTTGTTTGAAGAATCCAGATTCCCCTACCTTCGCGAGAAAGACTTGGAAAAACAAGTCTTGTTGCCATTGCTACAAGTATAAAACATTCCAGTGTTAGGTTTGCTATTATAAGCATGTTGTCCCATGCTTCAGGGTTAATATCCTTAAAAAGAGTTAAAAGATTTTGTTGAAATCTAAGAACATACAAATATATTCCCAATATGCTGATCAGAAACAGAGCCTGGACGATCTGGCTTGAGTCACGAAAAAAATCCAGCGATTCTTTTTTGAAAAGTGCAAGATACGAACGAATTGGGTCTGGTATTTCAGCAAGTTTAATAATTGAATTGGTTGGCGCTGCTTTTTTTGCCAAAACTTTCTGGTTTTTGCCCCACACGTTGGAAAGTGCCTGTGGATAGAAATTTGAAAAGGTGAGGTACCCCATGCTTCCAAAACATCCAAGACAGGAAAGACCAGCAAGGGTACTGTATAAAAGAGTATTGATGTTAGTGGTTTGATTAATATCCTCCAGACCGGAAGACATAAGAAAAGGACTTAGTCCTTTTGCGAGCCATGTTCCCGGCGACCAGCTACTTCCAAAAGATTCAATTTTGCTAACGGCCGTTAACAGCACGCTGGTGTCAATCTGGTCTGTGTTGGAAAGATAGAATCCAATAAGACTGAATAGCTGAGCAAGTAGATAGGTTCCTGAAATAACCACAAAGGAAACAATTATAAGGGGGGGGATCCTTGGAATTATCAAACCCCAAAGGACAGAAACCAATATGGCAAAACTTGAAGGTATGAGAACAAATAGAATTAAATAAAGTGGGAGAATAAAATAGTATAAGTTGCTCGCTTGAAAGCTGACACTAAAAGCAAGCAGGAAAGGTAACAGTGAAATAATGCTCATCCAGGCGCTTTCTGCTGAAACAACAAGTGATCTTTGTAAAAAGAATTTACATTTACTGATCGGACTTGCAAGTAATAGCTCAAGATCTTCGCTTTGAAAGTACTGCGAGATTGCGCTTGAAAGTGCAGTAAAGAATATCATTGGAATGAAAATATTAAAAGAGAACACAAGTAAAAGTTCAGGTGGAAGAAGAAGTGTGGTCTCCTTTGATAACTGATTAAGAGTCCACCAGGCAATTCCAAATATAAGAAGAGAAAATACAAATAGCAAAGTCGTAATCAGAATGTCTCGAAATATAGCAGACGGAGCTTTTTTATACGATCTGAATCTGCTTGAAAACCTGCTCTTGAGTGGTCGGAGAAGTAACATGGGAATGGCTATGTTTCCGGCAATTGTTGACTTGTTTCGTTATTAGTCAGTTCAATAAAAACACTTTCCAGATCGTTCTTGTTTGAGTTAACAAGCAGTTTTGTCTCTGAAACTGTTCCTCGGGATATTATATTTCCGTTATGTATTATAATTATTGAATCACAAAGTTCTTCTGCTACATGAAGAGAGTGTGTCGAAAGGAATATAGTCATTCCATCAGACTCGGCATACTGCCTTAGGGAGGTTTTTAGTTTTTTTGCTCCTTGCGGATCAAGGCCAACCATGGGCTCATCAATAATCAGTACTTTTGGCTCATGTATTAAGGCTGCGCACGTTGCAAGACGTTGTTTCATTCCATGTGAAAACCCTTGAACCAGATCTCCGCGCTTATTCCAAAGAGAATAGTGCGATAATAAAAACTTTATGCGATCCCCTAGTATCTTGCGAGGTGTTTCGTACAGATCTCCAACAAAGGTAAGAAATTCTACGGGCGTCATAGTGGGGTAAAGGTAGGGACGATCGGGAATATAGCCAGTAATTTTTTTTGCCTTTTCCGGTTCCTCGTTTAAGGAATATTCTCCTATTCTGATAAGTCCTTCACTTGGTTCAATTACTCCAGTCAGCATCCTCATGGTTGTGGTCTTTCCGGCTCCATTCATGCCAAGAAAACCACAGATTGTTCCTTTAGGAATACTTATGGAAATATTATTGACGGCAGTAAAAGCTCCGTACTTTTTTGTGAGATTCTCTGAATGTATCATCGGCACTTTCTATTCCGATTTATGATTTAAAATGAAAATTTCTTCTACTCATAAAAACTCTTTAAGGACTACTTTTCAGATGCAATCAGAAGATTATCAATTGCATTAAAAATTGCTTCAGAGAAAGGCATTGTTGACTGAATTGGTACTGGATTGCAGCTATTTCTACTTTTTTCTTCGCTTTCTTCATCTTGATCAATTTCTATGTCAAAAGTGAAGTATTTGGCGGTTTCACTTGCGATCTTTATCGTGTTTGGGGAAAGGATATCTTCGCCCAGGTTATGTCCAGGACCATTTAAGGAGCCAAGGTTAAATAATCCTCTTGCGAATCTGTTTGGAATCAGTATTTCAATTCTGGGCACTTTGTTATCTGCAATTTTTTTTGAGTGAAGTAGGGGACCATCTACGTACAAAATATTTTCCTTGCTGACTAGACCATCTTTTAAAATTTGAAAATTTAAATTGCTTGATGATGTTCCAGAAGTTTTAAGGTGAATAGCGCGTTCTCCGGGAAGATTAATTTCAAAGCTGCTTTCATAGAGAAATCCAATCGGATTAAATGAAAGGTGGCCTTGGAACGTTTTTACCGATTCGTCTGATTTGGGTGAATATGAGCCTTTAAAAATTATACTGTCCATTCCTTCACGAAAAACATTAATTCGGACTAATGCTAATGGCTTTTCCTGAAACCTGACGCAAATGCTTTGCTGATTTCCTGTTATGGCTGTCAGTGGATAGAGCTTTTCAGGGCCATCCAGTTTGTTAATAGAAAAATAAAGAAGAAAAGCACAAGTAATAAAAATTAAAATACAGATTGCCGTTTCCTTTGTTATTTTATTTTGTCGCTCTGGCATATGCAATTAGTCCTGAATTTCGCCAAAACTGCATCAGGTAAGTTTTGGCCCGTAAGTTTTGGCCCTTAAGTTTTGGCTAGGAGATGGTTAAGCTATATTATTTTACTATAAGTTTGCCTCTTTAAGAATTGATCTGCCCTCTAACAGCAACCTTTTGGTGTCGTCCCAGCCAAGACAGGCGTCTGTTATAGATACTCCATAGCTGAGTATTCTAGTGGTATCAGCATTCTGTTTACCCTCATTTAAATTACTTTCGAGCATTAGTCCAAAGATTTCTTGTCCTCCTTCCTTTATCTGGTTTATGCACTCTCTCCATGCTGGTTCCTGCAGACGATGATCCTTTGCGGAGTTTCCATGACTACAATCAACAAGAACTCTTTCACATAAACCGGAAGTCTTAAGCATTGAGACAACCTGATCTATTGAATGCTTGTCGTAGTTTGGAGTTCTGCCTCCTCTTAGAACAATATGAGTATGGGGATTGCCTTTAGTCGTTATTACCGACGACCTGCCATTCTGGTCAATGCCCAGGAAATGGTGCATTGATGCTGCTGATTCCATGGCATGAAGAGCAACCTGAATATTACCGTCAGTTCCATTTTTGATTCCTACAGGTGTGGATAAGCCACTAGCAAGTTCTCTATGTGTTTGTGATTCTGCGGTTCTTGCTCCAATTGCATGCCAGGATATCAGATCATCAATATATTGTGGTACGATGGCATCAAGCGCCTCGGTTGCTGCGGGTACACCAAGTTCCACAACTTCTCTCAGAAATGATCTTGCTTTATAAAGCCCTTCTCGAATTTCAAATGAATTGTTAAGGTATGGATCGTTAATTAGTCCTTTCCATCCGGTAGTAGTACGTGGTTTTGTAAAGTAGACTCGCATAAGAATTAAAAATGTATCTTCCAATTCAGAAGCGAGTTCTTTAAGTCGACTTGCATATTCAAGACCTGCCTCGGTATCATGAATTGAGCAAGGCCCAACAATAACAAGTATCCGTTTATCTCTGCCTGCAAGGATATTGGCTATTTTTGATCTTGTTCCAGTAACAAGGCGCATGCTTTTTTCTGATACAAGAATTTGTTCTTTAAGTTCTTTTGGAGTGGGAAGTGCTTCGTAGCCCTGTACGTTTTTATCGGTTAAAATGTCATTAATTTCTGATTTTTGTGCTAATAAAGAAGTGCTCATTGTTTTTCAACGTATCATTTGTTTTCTTAAATCTATGGGTGATTGTTGATTTTATATCAACAACCTCCTAAATAGCATGGCATATTAAAAAGAGCACATGGCAGATGCAAATATTATGGGGAAATTTTTTTATAGTTGCTTATTTAACTAGCAATTGAAGCCAGGATAATTAAATTTGTATTTTTATGCTAAATTACGGAAGTAATTGTTCCATGTTACCTTTGTGTCTTACTATAGCTGGTTCCGATCCTGCTGGTGGTGCTGGAATTCAGCTTGACCTTGCTGTGTTCAGGAGTCTTGGTGTTTATGGCATGTCAGTTATAAGTGTCATAACGGCCCAGACTGCTTCCAGGGTATATTCCGCTTCTCCTGTGTCAAATGAACAGTTTAGTCGCCAGCTTCAGTGCCTTTCTTCTCAGTACCAATTTTCAGCAATAAAAATTGGTATTCTTGATCCTGAGCTCATAGAAACATTAAAGAATTTTCTCTCTCAAGCATCCTGTCCAGTTATTCTTGATCCGGTGCTAAAGAGTTCTTCTGGGCATGTTTTTCTTGACGCTGGGAGATTTTCTGAAGTTATTCCCCTGGTCACGCTAATTACCCCGAATGTGCCTGAAGCAGAATTGTTGTCTTCAAAAAGTATATCCTCTTTATCGGATATGATCACTGCCAGTGAACTGATTTTGTCCTGTTATTCTTCAAATGGTGGAGCCCTTAAAGGTGTTCTTGTAAAGGGATCTCATCTTGGAAAAGAGAAAGGGGCATCTGATGTATTTTCCTGGCTGGATGAGTCTGGTGACGTTGTTACGGAAATTTTTTCAACATGTTATAAAGAGCTTCAGTGGGAAGTTCATGGTACCGGCTGTTTTCTATCTTCTGCAATTACAGCTTTAGTCGCAAATGGTGCTGATTTCTCAAGGGCCATTAAAGAATCAAAAGAACTTATTGAATCATATCTTGCAAAAAGCGTACGTTTGCCAGGGGACAAGTCCGGAGTATTTGTTTTTTTTGACTGACTATTTTTTAATTGGACTTACTATTTCTCCACTGAAAATTGGAGGGCCTACATCTTTTTGATCCCTGTATTTTCCAGAAGTATCGTAAGATTCTTCGCAGGCTGATTTTAGTTCAAAGATTGCGGCTCTTGCTATTTTCATTCTTGGGTATAGTCGAATAGGGTTGGGGCCATGATTTGCAAGCTCCAGGGTTACTGACCTGTTTGTATGTCCAGGGTAAACAATCATTGCAGTTTGAACAATAGTAAGACCAAGTCTTGCAAGTGTACTTCTGCCTTCTATCAGAAAGCCAATATTATTTCCTACGCTGACCTTCTCATAAGTAGCTGCAAGTAAAAATTCCCCCGGCTGAAGTACATAACCTTCTTCTTCGGTCATTTTAATTTCATGATAGTGAGGTAGGATGCCACGATGTACATCAACTGTTATGCCCGGTTCAGGTTTAAGTAAAAGCTCACCCAGATGAAGACGAACTCCTGCTGGTCTTACGGCTCCTTCAAAAAGGGGTTCAATTTTTAACGAGCCATTATTCAGGACCTCCTGAATATCCAGATTTGAGAACATCATATTGCAATACCTTACTTGAGCTTTGTTTTTGGGTCGGGCGTTATGCCTCAAAAACCCGACAAATTCAATACCGGTTTGCGGAATATGAGTAGTTAAACAAGAGATTCCTTTATAACTGATAAAACTCAGAGCTATAATTTATATTAATATTCAGGCACTTATGGCATTATGGCGTAACGTGCAATAAGGAATGAATTATGCCCTTAGTGCTTTCGGGTTATTTTCTTGATCAAGCTCTATAAGTTTTCTCAAGGCTGACAAAAAAGCCTCAGTTTTAGAGTCGGAAATGGTAGCTTTCCTTCCGTATTTAAGGCTTAAATAATATTCCCTTAAGGTTTTCTCATAGCTATTCATTCTTGGGGTTTTTAGTTCCTTTTTCATATAACCTCTATTTTTATGTCCTAGTTTTTAAATTACCGATTCAATAAGAATAAAATTACCCTTGTTTATTTCGAATCCAGTCAGTCACATATTAACTCTATTTGTTTATCTCCTGATTAGACGGATATAATTCAGGAACATTTTAAAAAATCGTAATCCACTATTTTGGTAGCAAAATGAACAATCAGGAATTTTTGATAAAAAGAAAGCGCTATGCACAGTTACTGGTGCGTTTTGGTCTTAATGTTGAGAAGGGGCAAGTAGTAAATATTTCTTCGGAGGCTTATCTTCGTGATTTTGCTCTTGAGGTTCTTGAAGCATCTTATCTTGCTGGTGCGAGATATGTAAACCTTGAACTTACTGACCCTCGTGCGTTGAAGTGTCGCATTCTTAATTCCAGCGAAGAATATCTATCCTATGTTCCTCCTTATATATCTGAGAAGTATCGTGAGCTTGTAGATGATCGTGGTGCTAATCTCAAGATAATTGGAAGTGAAGCTCCTGAGATTCTGGTTGATTTGCCACCAAAAAAAATAAACGATGTAAGGCTTGCTCAGTTCAGGGCTCTTAAATATTTTTATGATGAAGGTATCGGAAAATCAGGAGTTCAGTGGACTGTTGCAGCAGCTTCAACTCCCCAGTGGGCAAAAAAATTATTTCCAGAACTTTCCGAGTCAGATGCAGAAATGAAACTTTGGGAGCATCTGTTCTCAATTTGCAGACTTGAGGATGATAATTTTCTTGAACGCTGGTATGAGCATGACAAGAAGCTTCATGAAAGAGCAGACTATCTTAATTCAATGAAAATTGAATATATAAATTTCATCGGTCCAGGAACCGACCTGAAAGTAAAGCTTTCGCCGAAGGCAGTTTTCAAAGGTGGTAGTGATATGGGGCCACGGGGAGGACGTTTTGAACCTAATATTCCTACCGAGGAAGTTTTTACTACTCCTGACTGGAGAGGTACGAGTGGTCATGTAAAAACGACTCGACCTTTTCTTGTAAATGGGACTTTAATAAAGGATCTTCATCTTGAGTTTGTAAATGGAGAAATAAAGAGTTTCGCCGCGGAAGCAGGAGAATCTACTTTTGCTGAATATATCTCCAGTGATGAAGGAGCAAAGCGACTTGGTGAATTGGCACTGGTAGGTATAGATTCGCCCATATACCAAAGTGGTGTAGTATTTGAAGAGATACTTCTTGATGAAAACGCTGCTTGTCACATTGCTATTGGCCGGGCTTACAGGTTTTGTGTTGAAGGTGGCACTGATATGAGTGAAGATGAAGCAGATGCTATTGGGTGTAATGACAGCTCAGTTCACACAGATATGATGATTTCTTCTGAAGAGGTTGATGTCAAGGGAACAACATTTGACGGAAGAGAGATTCTTCTTCTGGAAAAAGGAGAATGGAGGGTTTAGAGTTATTTTGTTTTTTAATTTTATTTTCTTTACCCATCCCCAAAAGAGAGTCCGTCAGTGCCTTCCGTAAAATGGCTGGCCGGGAAGATAGGTTAGACTATTAATCGATTACTTGCCTGCCCATGCTGTGCTTGAGTTTTCCTTCAGGCACTGACAGACTCTCTTTTCTTCCTCCCCTAATTTTATTTTTGCTTAAGGATTTTGTTAGATTTGGTAATCCGTGTTAATTGTATTAGCTGCTTCTAAAGCTGATGACGGTTAGGTCATACGGCTATTATTCTTATCGTAATCTCGTCGGTTGATTCTCGAAGGGCCCGCCAAGTAATGAGCAAATCTATAAAAGCTACTTTTACTGGAATGTCAGCTGTGATTGTCTGGGGATTTACATTGCCTCTAATTCGATATGTTCAAGATATTCTAGGAACTTTTTATGTTTTGGGTCTACTGGGAGTTTTATATTTCGTTAGTGGCATCGTTATAAACTGGAAAAAACTACAAGAATTAAAACCATGCCTAAAAGTTCCTCAGCTTTATTTTCGTGGTATAGCGTTTTTTTGTCATACTTTTTTTGGAATGTTAGCACTTGGAATAGTTCAACATAATAAAATCCCTTTTTTAGTCTTAGTTCACTATTTATGGCCCACAACTACAATTCTATGCTCCGTATTGATTGCAGGTGTAAAGATTACTAGAGTATTTATATTCACTATCGGTTGCCTGTTGGTAGTTATATCACTTTCGATTGAGATCTTGGCGGATCAGCTTTCTTTATTTAATAACATTTCAACAACAGACTATTTAGCTTTTTTTTGCTCTTTCATTGGAGCAATATCTTGGGGGCTGTATTCAGCCTTAAGTAAACGCTATCAAGCTACTACTGGCGGTGGATTAGCACTGCCATTTTTCCAATTGTCATACGTTTTATTTCTCCCGTTGTCATTTTTTACCAATGAAAAGATAAATTTTCTTCTACTGCCTCATCTCTTGCTTTGTGTTTATGCGTTCTTTAGCTTTTTAGCTTATCGTGCGTGGGATTTGGGAGTACGAAAAGGAAATATAGTTATACTTAGCCTTTTTGCTGATTTTATACCCTGGTTGTCTCTATTCTTTATTAGCTTATTATTAGCTATACCACTTGAAAATAAAACAATCCTCTCAGCATTTATTTTGGTAGTTGGTGCGATAATTACTCGTGCTGGTACTTTGCAAAAAAACAAAATATAATGATCAAAATTTTAAAAGTTTCTTTCCAGCATTTCAACGAAGAATTTTGAAATGACGATTTGCGGATAAAACGTGAAATATCAGATTATAACGTGAATAAGGAGGGTAAATATTTCTTATTAACTATCTTCACTCTGCTTTCTGGTTAAAACCTTTCTTGCTACTTCTGGAATTTTGGGCATGCATGCTACTACTCTTCTGTAGGTTCTAGCTGGCAAAGCAGGATTTCCTGCGTAATCCCCTTTCTCTAAATATTTTCCATGCAGTCCGGAAAAAGCTCCGAATCTGCAGCCATCTGCAATCTCGGTGTGATCAGCTACTCCAACATTACCTCCAAGTACTACCTGGTTTCCGATTTTTGCACTTCCGGCAATGGCACTTTGTCCGCAGACAATAGTATGGGATCCAATTTGAGTGTTGTGACCAATTTGCACAAGATTATCAATCTTTGTCCCCTTGCCAATTCTGGTTGAACCAAGAGTGGCTCTGTCAATGCAGGTATTTGCGCCAATTTCAGCTCCAGTTGACAGAATAACATTTCCAATTTGTGGAACCGGAATGAGCCCCTTTATTGGATCAGGAAGATAGCCAAAGCCATCAGCTCCGATTATCGCGCCATTCTGAATAACTACTCCTGGTTCAAGTATTACATCTTCCCTGATTGATGATCCACTGTGAATTATGCAACCTGACCCAATATGAACGCCGGGATAAATCGTGACATGAGGATGAATAATAACATTGCTGTCTATCTTTGCACCTGGGCCAATGTATGAAAATGGACCAATTTCTGAGCTCGGATGAACTTCCGCATTTTGGTCTATTACTGCAAGTGGATGAATTCCAAATTCAGGCTTTTCGTTTTCATAAAATAGATTAACAAGTGAAACAAATCCATGAAACGGTTCTTTTAACTTTATAAAAGAATTGTTGCAAAATGGACTGTAATCCTCAGATGGATCGATAGACAATGATTCGCTTATAAGAATTAGTGAGCCCCGAACATTTTTTAATGCTTGCACAAGTGTTAGGGTTGAATTTCCGCGATAGAAGGACATTTTAAAAGGTTCTATGTCTTCTAGCGCAGAGATTCCGTTAATATTTATCTGATCGTTGCCGATTACAGAGCTTCGAAGACGATCTGCGATTTCTCTTGCGCTTACGCTTGTTGATTTTGTGAAGTGTCCCATTATAAATTTTCCTTACCTTGAAATTTGTTTTTTTCTCTAATTAATTTAAAAAAACTTTGTATGAGGTCTCTACATTCTTTTTCAAGTACACCTCCCTCAATAATTATTCTGTGAGGCAAGTTAGTATGCTCAGCAAGATTTAAAAGAGATCCACAAGCTCCAAGTCGCAAGTCTTTGCAACCATATACTATTTTTCTTACTCGAGACAAAACGGCAAGAGAGGTGCACATGGGGCAGGGTTCAAGTGTTACATAAAGAGTCATGCTTTTAAGGCGCCAGTTTTTGATGATTTCAGATCCCCTCTGTATGGCCAGTACTTCTGCATGGGCTCCGGCAAAATTTCTTTCTTCTATTTCGTTATGAGCTTCCGAAATACAGGAACCACTGGATTCGTCAACCAGAACAGCGCCGATAGGAACCTCCCCCTTTTCGAAGCCCATTTCTGCCAAGACAAGTGCCTGTTTCATGTATTTTTCATCTACTGAATTATAGTTCATGGATCCATTATACCTTTTTATAAATTTTATGTAATATGGAGTGCTATGAAGCCAGTATTAGTAAAGAAATTTGGTGGAACCAGTGTCGGTAGTCCGGCTCGTCTTCGGTCTTTGGTTCAGATTGTAAAGAGCGCTAGGGAAAATTATGATCCCGTTGTTGTCGTTTCGGCTGTTTCCGCCAGTGAAAAAAACCGTGGAACTACAAGTTTATTGCTTCAAGCTGCGAGGAAAGCAGCTTTGGGAGATAGCTCATTTAAAAATGAACTGGAAGAGATTTATCTGCAGCATGATAATCTGATAAACGAAGTAATTACTGAACCAAGGGCTTCTTCCATTAAAGCGCAGATCAGGGGAGAGCTTGATCGTGTGCAGGGATTCTTGAACGCACTAATGGTGATTCGTGAAGTCTCTCCTGGTTCTCTTGATGTCGTGGTTTCATCTGGAGAGAGAATGAGCGCAATGCTGGTTGCAGAGGCCCTTCTTGAAGCTTCTTGCGAGGCATTTCCCTCGGACTTGTCTCTTGTTCTGGCTGATGCATCAGAGATTGATTATAGTTCTCAGGATATTGGTAGCGACTCCTCATGGTATGACAGTCTTTCTAGTATTTTTTCAACTTATATTTTTCAAAAATCTGCTCAAGACAAGATACCTGGCTCGGTGCCTGTTGTGACGGGCTTTTTTGGTCCAGTTCCTGGCGGGCTTCTTAATAGAGTGGGTCGGGGTTATAGTGATCTGACCGGAGCTCTTATTGCGCGCGGGCTTGGGCGTGAGCGGGTAGCTGAGCTTCAGGTTTGGAAGGAAGTTGATGGAGTCTTTTCTGCTGATCCAAGGCGAGTTCCTGGTGCCAGGGTTTTAACAGAAATATCACCAGTAGAGGCAGTAGAGCTTACTTTTTTTGGTTCAGAAGTTCTTCACCCTTATACCATGGAGCAGGTAACATCAGTCGGTATTCCTATTCGTGTTTTAAATTCGCTAAAACCACATGGTGCAGGAACTATTATTAAACCATTTTCTGCAAATGATTCCGGTAGCGGAGGTCGGGAATCCGGACATGTTACGGCTGTTACAGCGAAGCGCGGAATAGTTGTGCTTAGTATTACTTCAAACAGAATGTATGATGCGCAAGGTTTCCTTGCCAATCTCTTTGGTATACTTAATGAGTTCAATCTTGTTGTCGATCTTGTTTCTACTTCTGAAGTAACTGTTTCCTGCACCGTTAATGATATTAGTAAGCTAAGAAAGGCTACTTCAAAACTGGAAGCTCTTGGCGAAATGTCAATCCTTGAAGATAGGGCAATTCTTGCTGTCGTAGGTGAGGGGCTGCGTTATAATATTAAGCCAGTATCAAAAATGTGTGAGGCTTTGTCTTTATCTGGCATATCTGTTGAAATGATTACTCAGGCGGCAACCCGAAACAGTATATCGTGTGTGGTGCCTGAAGATCAGGTTGAGAGTGGACTTAAGATTGTTCATGAAGCGCTTTTTGGTTGATATTCTTCTTTTATTCTTTTCTATTAAATAAACGAGTGCTTATGGAATTTGGTATAGTAAAAGAGCATGAGCAAAACCTGGTAGGAATTAGTTGGCTTTCGAGGGTGCGATATTTTGCACTTGTATGCTATGGGGCTCTTGTTCTTCTTGGAGGTTTCTATCTTAATATTTCAACTAACTATTTACTTATTTCAGCGGCACTTTTTGCTTTATTGGTAAATAACCTTGTTTCTGTAAGAGTTGGCTCTTTATCGGGGGCATGGTCAGAGAAAACCAAAAAAATCCTTGGTGTTTCTATTCTTTTGGATATCTTATTTGTTGGACTCATTTTGCTTCTAACTGGAGGTTATCTTAATCCATTTAGCACAATGCTTCTTCTTTATGTTTTTCTTGCTGCTTCGGTCTTGCGGGATGAGCTTTGGACATGGATTTCATTTGTTACTGCCTCTGTTACTTTTGCCGTCCTTTTTACGTGGTACCATCCTGTGCCTGCTTTTGGGGCTCATCACGGTGTGGGGATGCATCATGGTCATCAGGTTGGATTTTCGATGCATCTTCATGGAATGCTGTTGTCATTTATCTTGTTGGGGATGATATTTTCATATTTCTTTTCAAGGCTTAATAGAGAACAAAGTAAGGTTGAAGAGCAGTTAATGGTGCTTAGGGACAGGGAGATTGATGATCAAAGAATGCTTGGACTTGCAACACTTTGCGCAGGCGCTGCCCATGAGCTTGGAACACCACTTGGTACTATAAGTCTTATTTTGGAAGAATTAAAATCGAAGATTCGTTTTTTCTCAGATATTGATTTTCAAAATAATGTTAGTTCGAAGGTTAAATCAGTATTTAATGATTTAAGCGATATTGGAATCGAGCTTGATCGTATAACTTCGGTACTTAACCGAATGCGCGAAATGCCTGATGCTGTGGGTGAAGAACCGGAATATTTTAGCTTAAGTTCTATCGTTGAAGAGTTACTTGGCAGGTTTAATAATAGTCCCGATATATCTGTTAATTTTGGTTCTGATGCCAATTCAAGGGTAAAATGCTTTCGTGAAGGTTTGCTTGCATCTCTTTCTGTTTTAATTAACAATGCTTTACAGGCTTCAAAGAATGCAGGGGGTAAATCAGCTTCCGTTAGCCTTGAAGTAAAAAGAAGTTCTGATTTTTTTGAGTGGTGTGTAAGGGATGAGGGTATTGGCATGTCAAGAGATCAGTTGGAGCGGGCAGGGGAGCCCTTTTTTACTACGAAGGAAGAGGGAATGGGTCTTGGTATTTATATCGTAAAGAGTTTTTGTCGTCTGGTTGGTGGAAGGCTGGAAATCATTTCAGAAGAGGGTAGGGGAACCAGAGCAAGTTTAATATTGCCACAGTATGTCATGTGATTAGCGGTTAAGAAAGATGAATCAGGATACTGGATTTGATAGTTTGGGTTGTAGGGAAAGTGTTTTGCGGGTTCTTGTCTGTGATGATGACTTGTCTTTTCGAAATCGATTATCAAGGGGTCTTCGTGATAAAAGTTATATTGTTTTCGAAGCTGGATCTGTTTCTGAGGCAATAGAAGTAGTTGAAGAATTCCCCGTGAATGCATGTATTGCGGATCTTCGCATGCCTGGAGAAGATGGTCTCAAGCTTGTTTCAGTGATTTCTGCGAAGTGGCCTGAGATCAGAACTGTAGTTCTTACCGGATTTGGCAGTATCAAAACTGCGGTTGAGGCAATAAAGTGCGGAGCATCCCAGTATATTACGAAGCCTGCAAAGCTTGATGAAATAATTAATGCTATTGATCCGGAAAAGTTTTCATTGGCTTCTCGAGGTGATGAAAAACATTCCCGTGTTCCACCTTCAATGCCCTCACTGGAGGAGGTTGAATTGGAGTACATAAATCGGGTTCTTGGTGCTTGCGAGGGTAATGTGACTCTTGCCGCAAAGGTTCTTGGTCTTCATAGAAGGAGTCTTCAGCGTAAATTGCAAAACAAATAACCAGGAGATGATTTTATGGCATTTCTGTGGATTGATCGTGATCGCTCTGTAAGAGAGCCTTATGAATATAAAAGCCTGCAAAAAAGTCCAAGAGTTCCTTCAGCAAAAGCAGTAGAAGGAGTTGATCCTGATCGTTCATCTGGAAATCCTTTATTTTTGCCAGATTCAGACGCTTCCAAAAAAGACAGTTCCCGTGGACATGAAGCTTATCAGGCTGCTATTGAGAAGAGAAAGCTAGAGAGAGTTTTTTTTGCTGAGCATATAATGACAAGCCCTGTTAAAACTCTTGATAGCAGTACAAGTTTGGAAGAAGCAATTAATTTTATACAAGAAAATCGCTTTCGACATATTCCCGTTGTTTCAGATAGTGGGCATTTACTTGGAATTGTTTCTGATCGTGATCTTTTTAAACATTATTTTCAGGTTAAGGAAGGAATGACAAATCTGGTAGATAATATTTCCGGCCTGATTCGTACCCGAATTTTAACTGCGACTCCTGATACACATCTTCGTGAAATAGCTAAAATAATGTTTGAAGAACGCATTGGAGCAATGCCAATCCTCGGTCCAGAGGACGGCCTTGCTGGAATTATTACCCGTAGTGATATCCTGAGAGCAATGGTTAACAAGGCACCTTTGGAGCTTTGGGTGTAGTCTATATAAGTTTAAGGAATGTTTTTTTTAGCTTAATCATGTTAAGCTTCTGCAAGTTTAAAAAGCGTAATTTCCGGCCTTACGTTAAATCGGACGGGCCATAGAGTTCCTAGGGCCCGGTTTATGTAAAGGAAGCGATTGTCGTCAAGTTTGAACTCTCCGGATGTATATCTCTTGTTTTTAACAGGTAGAATCGGAGGAGGAAGAAATGGAGGCCTTACCTGACCCCCATGAGTATGTCCAGAAAGAATCCACCCTGAGTAGTTATTCCAAACCGGAATATCGCAGACATCAGGATTATGGCACAGTGTGATGGTGGGTTCCTGTGGCGAATAATTTTTAAGAGCCTTGGCCGGATTAAAATTAGGTCCCCAGTATTCGTCAATACCTATGAATGATATTCCTTTAATTGTAAATTTTTCGTTTCTGAGAATCCTGATATCATGAGAGTAAAGGGTACTTGTAATTAAATCCGCCATTTTATCATCGCTCCATTTCAGACCATAGTCATGATTTCCAAGTACGCCTGAAGTAGCTATTTTGCCCCTTGGAAAGAGGGAGGCCATTTTTTCAAATTTCGATAGCTGTTTGTTTCTTTCCAGAGTTATGAAATCTCCCGTGTAAACAACAAAATCAGGGTTAAGACTTGATGCAAGTGAAAAGGATTCAATTATAAAGTCCATATCAAAACGGTCACCAATGTGTATGTCGCTTATCTGCATCAGGGTAGCTCCTGCAAGTTCCCTGGGGAGATTTTTAAGTGGCATAGTTCTTTCAACTATTTCAAGCCAGTATGGTTCTACTTTAATTGAATAAAGACTTCCGAAAAGAGTTGAGCCTGCAAGACCTGTAGCAATCTTGAAAAAATTTCTTCTGTTAATTAATTTGGACATAGCTTATCATTTTGAAATTACGGCATATCGAGAAGGCATGTTGATGTATTAAAATTTCGAACCCAATTTAGCCTCGAAGATAGAAACAAGTGTATAATTTGTGCAGAAAGAAATGAAATACTATGGAAATACTATAAAGTGCGCCCGGAGCGATTCGAACGCCCGACCTTCTGGTTCGTAGCCAGATGCTCTATCCAACTGAGCTACGGGCGCACAATAAGGACAGTATCCAAGTAGGTTTTGGTAATGTCGAGTGTAGATTTAGCGCTTTACTTGATTCTGATCAAGTAAAGATGCTTAAATTCAAGAAAAATTATAGAAACCTTTCGAACTCACTTGATATTCTGTCAATAAATAAGTAATCCTCCAGTCGGATATGTGGATGAGACTGGAGAGATGACCGAGTTGGCCGAAGGTGCTCGCCTGCTAAGCGAGTGTACGGGTAACACCGTACCGAGGGTTCGAATCCCTCTCTCTCCGCCATTATGGAGAAGATATAGTATTTCTGCTATGTAGATTGTCATCAAGATAATACTCTGGTTTGGTCTTTTAGCTGCGTACTTTTTTGTTTGTGCTATAGACAGTTTGGGTTTTTATATTATTTTTATGGAGGGGTGGCCGAGCGGTTTAAGGCACCGGTCTTGAAAACCGGCGACTCTTGACGGGGTCCGTGAGTTCGAATCTCACCCCCTCCGAATTTTTTATTAATTATTTTTCATTTTCTTTTAAACTGAAAAGAGCGCAAGTTCTTGATCGCTTTTTAGAATCATATAAAGATAGCAGTTTTCTAAGTCCTTCTTCTCCTATTTCCGGTTGTTTCTGTACCCACAAAGATAATTTTGCATATTCCTCTTCGGGCAGGTTAATCAAGAGCCACTTAATGCCATATGGCATATAATGAGAAACTGGAAACTCTGTATTTTCAATTTTCAGACCAAAGCGCTCTCCGTAGTAGGTTATGGAATTAAATCTTCCTGAATCCGTCAGAATTCCGCTTAGGTCTCTCCCTGGGACATTTTCCTTAAGAAGTTCTGCGCAGGGAATAACATCAGGATTTTCTTTCAAAGCCTTGATCAGGTTGGTCAGGTTGATCGGAGCCGGAGATAAATATATGAGCGCTGTAATGGCAGATATTAGCAGAGTTTTATTGGTTTTTTCAGCAATCTTTTCTCTAACATGTTTTATTCCAAATCCGGCAATCAGAAAGAGTCCGGGAGAAAGAGGTAGCAAATAGTAGTCGTGATCTTCTATTTTATCGGCAGTAAAAATCAGATAGCAGATACATCCGATAATCCAAGACAAAAGAAGGACAAAGATTTCGTTTTTTATGGATTTGATTGATCCATATTTTATTACCGAATAGTATAAAAAAACTACGCCTGGTAAATAAGAAAGATATCTAAAAAAATATTTCTGAAGGCTTAAAATAAACCCAGGTGAGCTTATGGCATTTAGCTTTTGAGATAGAGAGTGAGAGAATACTTCCTGGGCACCTGCCTGTTGTAGAGTCCAGGAGTGCCAGACAATTACTGGTAGTATGCTTAAAATCAAGAGAATTACGTATGATTTTTTAATTTTCTGATTCGGTGGTTTGGCTTTCTGGATAAATGGTAAAAGAATATATGGCAAAACTGCAAGTATTCCATATGACTTGGAAAGAGATGCAAGGCTTGCAATGAGGAGACCTGTAATTAAAGTGCTGGTTTTTTTGAATTGATTGAACAGGATGAAAAAATATGCACTCCAGATCATAAATGCAGTCATCATAATATCAGACATTATGGCAGATCCGTAATATGTTATTGGATAAGAAGAGGACCAAAGAAGGAGGGAATAAAGACTTTCCTGAGAGTAGGTTTTCAAAGGGCTAAAAACTTTACAGAGTTTGAAAAGACCAAATCCTCCAAGAATAAAGCACAGAATGGATATTATGCGACCAGCATTTTCTGGCTGTAAATTCAGGATTATGGATGTTAATGCTGAAATGACATGATATAGAGGAAATTCTTCATATATTCTGAAATCGGAAAATGGTTCCTTAATTTCTATTTTTTTTATTTCTGGATGTGAACTTATTCTTGTTATGGTATCCAGGGGCTGAGTCCAGGATACAAGACCATTTGCTAGATATTTAATGTGAGTAAGGGTCGTAATCTGGTTCCAGCTATGAAGATGACTTAATGGTTTTTTATTAAAGCTCAAAGAAAAAACAATTATCGAGCTGATTAACAGGATTAATATTAGCGATGTTTTTTCACGATTCATGTTTGAACTGAAATAAGGATCTTGAATTTGCGTATCGATGATAATATTGATCTTATGAGATAAAAATCAAGGAGAAAAGCAATTAAAATCTTTTCTCCTTATGAATGATTATCAAAACCTTCTACCTCGATTTTTTCTCTCTGGAGTTCAAACGTGTAGTTGCCTGTGCCCCAAGGTGTTTCGCTTCCGAACTCTTTACAGGTTCTTAGTCGAAGGCCTAGACTTTTGGCGAGGCCAAGAGCAGGATCTTCTGAGCCGTCTTTCGGAATGTCGAGAAGTATTGACGTATGGGCTGGAAAGAGTGTTAGGAAAAAATAGAATACTTTCTTGGCCGTTCCCTGTTTTCTTTCTGCTTTTGTTACGCCAAACCTGAGAATTCTCACAGAGTAATTCGAGCTCAAACCAGGTAATTTTTCACGTCTATAGAGAAGATAGCAACTTGGGTGGTTTGTTGAACCAGAAAACGATAGCAAGTAGTGACCTCTTTCCACTTTGTATTCTATGCGCTCAAAAGACCAAGCTCTTTGGTAGCACTCATTTTCGAGGCAAGTAATATCGTTTACATGCTTCTTCCAGTCATGGTGCCATTCAATGCCTGTGATAACACTTGTTGTCTTGCCATCTGATTCCCAGCCAAATGATCCAGTGCATGCTAGGTCATGATGCCGACTCCTGGATTTTCTGTAGCGTTCTGACTTGGGAGCTCGGTACTCATATTTGTTTTTTCTGTATTTCAATAAGAAAAAAAGAAAAACTAACCCATAGAGAAGAAGCAAGCAAAGAATGACAAAATACCAAAACCCCATCATCTACTCCTTTAGAAAAATGAAAAATAAAAACCTCAAACTCTTATTAGAGCATGCCAAACGAGAGATTCGCAAGTATTGACATTAAAATAGTACAGAAAACTTCTTTTTACTTTTGATATGAGGGCAATGTTTCAAATAGGATAAGACTATGATAACTACCTGCTTGCTTTGGAGAGGTGTCCGAGTGGTTTAAGGTGCTCGCTTGGAAAGCGTGTGTACGTCAAAAGCGTACCGGGGGTTCGAATCCCCCCCTCTCCGCCAGGATCGTACTTATTAATCATCCCGCAAATTAGATTATGGATTGACCTAGCTTATCCTAATCACAATTTACAGGTTTTGACCCGGGTTTTGAATGATGTAAACTGTGTGAATCCAGCTACTTGAGTGCTTAATCTTATTTTTCTTATTAAGTTTCCTGTGGCCTCTCACTTTTTATAAATTCGTGATAATAACCCAGTAAGCTAATTGGGCTATGTTTATAATTGGGCTATGTTTAATTGGGCTATGTTATTTTATATGGCCGAGGCCATACAAGGGAGCGCGTGAACCCCGCCAGGTTCGAAAGAAAGCAACGGTAGCGCTAACTTCCTGTGTTATGGTTTTCGGCCACTTTTTTAGTAGACTCAATGACGACTTTGTAATTCAGGGTTGTTGAGATTTTTCAAAACTAATTCAGGATATTGTCGTAACTTCATGTCATATCTGGTTCTTGCAAGAAAATATCGTCCCCAGGAACTTTCTTCGATTAAAGGTCAGGAGCACATAACCAAAGCTCTTACTAATGCAATAGTTCGAGGAAGAATTCCTCATGCACTTTTATTTTCGGGGCCTCGTGGGGTAGGAAAAACAACTTCGGCTAGGGTGCTTGCCAAAGCTCTTAATTGCACTGGACGACTTATTCCAACCGCAGAGGCTGTTAGGAATCAACCTGAATTGATTTCTGGGGTTGAGCCTTGTGGTGAATGTTCTAATTGTAAAGATATTACAAGGGGTTCAAGTCTTGCTGTTCTTGAAATAGATGGAGCTTCCCATACCAGCGTGGACAATGTAAGGGACTTGATTGACACCTTGCATACCGCTCCTCCACCTGGGCTTGCGTACAAAATTTATATTATCGATGAAGTGCACATGCTTTCTAATGCTGCCTTTAATGCTCTACTCAAGAGTCTTGAAGAACCACCAACTGGTACTATATTTATATTTGCTACAACTGAGCCGCATAAAATTCCCGAGACAGTAATTTCTCGATGTCAACAGCACGATTTCAGGCGGATTCCTTTAAAAATTATTGCCGATCAGCTTTCAGAAATAACCACGGAGGAAGGTTTTGAAGTAGATAACGAAGTTTTGCACGTAATATCCCGACGTTGCCAGGGTGGAATGCGTGATGCTACGACTCTTCTTGACAGGGTATGTGCAAGTTGTGATGGAAAAGTGACAGTTAAAGATATTGGAAAGATTTTAGGTATCTTTGATATTTCGCATTTTCGGGAAATTGCGGAGCATATTCTTGGTAATAATCCCGGTTCTGCAATTGAGGTTGTTGGATCTGCATTTGGTTCCAGCATTGACGTAAGGTCATACCTGGGTGATTTTTTGGAGCTTTTCAGGCTCCTTGCTCTCTATTCCCTTTCACTTGGAAGAGGAGAAAAAGCCAGGGAGAGGTTTATACAACTGGAGGAGCTTAGTGATGTGCAGTGTGGCCATTTGTCTGAGCTTGCAACAAAGACCGGAATTGAACTTTCCAATCTCCTTTTCAGTCAAACTAGGGAGATTGTTGATCAGGCCATTCGAAGTGAGTACCCCAGGTATGTTCTTGAAGCTGGAATTATGAATCTGTGTCGATTGAACAAAATTATTCCACTTGGCGAGGTTATTGATCAGCTCGGCGCTTTAAGGAATCAGCTTGCTGGAGTTGATGAGGGAGTTAAAAAAAAAACTGGTAGCTTGAATGGCTCATTGCCAGATAATGAGTTAAATAATAAGAATGGTAGTTTGTCTTTAAATCCTCCTGCTATTCATGTCTCTGCGATTAAGAACGAAGGTTCTGACTCTGATTTTCTCTCACCTGAAATATCTTCTGTTAGTGAATTTATATGGAAAGATTTCATATCATTTCTTCGAAGTGGCAATGATCTAAGACTTGATGCTTATCTCAGGCGTGCAGCACCCGTAGTTTTTTCCATGGAGCCTGGAGGATCAGGAACTCTTGAACTTGTTGCTCCTGCTTTTGTGATTGATGCACTAACTGATCCCGATACAAATTCATTGTTAAAAGAGCGACTTGCTTCATTTGCCAGTGGTTCGCGTCGTAATAATGATGAAGTAGGTCGGGCGAGATGGAATGTAAGATTCAGATTGCCTGATGAATTAAACGCAAGTGTTACGGATAAGGGCTTTAATCAGCGTGAGGATACTAATGAAATCACGGTTAAGCATCTCGCGGTTCAGAGAAAAATTTCTACAGTAAGTAAAAAACACAGGTCTTATGTTCCAGGTTCTCTTGCCGCCGATTCAGAAAAGAAGATCATAAAAAAACTCGAAGGAGTTGAAAAAGAAGCCCGGGAAGATGTTCTTGTTAAAGTTGCACTTGATGTATTTGAAGGTAGTGCAATTGAGCGTATTGTTCCAATTACACGAGAATAGGATTATTTTTTTATTGCAATGATCTAGCTTAGGAAGTATGTAAGTTTTTCACTTCAATATTTTCAGGGTTTAGCTTGTGCTTCCTCATAGTCTAAAAAAACTTGTTTTTGAACTATCCAAGTTGCCTGCTGTTGGAGAAAGAAGTGCTTATCGTATCGCCTATCATTTGCTGCAGCGTTCTCTTGAAGATGTCTCTCAGCTTACTAGTGCAATAACAGAAGCCAAGCGTACGCTTCGCTGGTGCAGTTTTTGCCGTGGTCTGTCTGATGAGGATGTATGTGATATTTGCAAGGACCGAAGGCGAGTAAGGAATCAGATTTGTGTGGTAGAGCGACCATCTGATGTTTATTCATTAGAGCGAAGTGGGGCATATAGGGGTTTGTACCATGTTCTTCATGGTGTCTGGTCTCCTCTTCGTGGCGTGCGACCTGAGCATCTTACAGTTGATCGTCTTGTTGCGAGGGTGTCTGGAGATGCGAGTCCGGGTGATCCGGTTGAGAATCCTCTTGCTGAAATTATTCTTGCTACAAGTACAACTGTTGAAGGTGATGCAACTGCGCTCTATATTGCAAACGAGCTTGACCAGCGTGGACTGGTAATAAGCCGTCTCGCTCAAGGTCTTCCAAAAGGCGGCGAGCTTGAGTACGCCGATGAAATTACTCTTGGGGCGTCTTTTGAGGGGCGAAGAAAGATTTAGGGCGGATTGTTCGTAAATATTAAATAGTTAGCAATTGTTATACCTTTCTGGCCCGTTTGCGCCATACCGTTTTTGGTGCTACCCTTTTCACGGGACGGAGGGGAAAAGGTTTTATGGCAGCAAACAACTGAACTGGTAATTCAATTGTTTGCGATTGGTGTGGCAAACGTACCTAAGTTGAAAATGACGTTAGCCTACCGCCAAAGGTTTTGCTGCTTTTCACAGCTAAATCAACCTCCCTCCGTCCATTTCTGTTCGGCGGCTAACAACACCATTATCCTCGCTCTACGCACCAAATGCAACGAGTTTTATATTTTGCGACGCGCCCCGTGCCCTCCAAAAAAGTGCAACTTGCCTCTTGAGGCGCCACTACAAGGCCGTATACTCGTAGCTCGGTGATTATGGCTGCTAGTTCACGTGTTGCTTGCTGAGCTAAGGAAATGAACACACAACCCAACCGATTTACTAGATGCACACCTGAGCAGCGAAAGGCGATAGCTGCCTACTGGCTTTGTGAGAGAAAAGGACTCGACAGAAGATCGGATTATTTCAGGCAATCAGATTTACCAGGAATTTTTGGCGAAGAGCTTTCGCGATCTGATCTATCGCGATTGGCAAATAATGCACTTAAGGAAGGGTACTATACAGAAATAACTTCTCGCATTTGCACACTCCCATTACACCTGCATGATTGGGTTCGAGCTCAGTTTACATCATATCCGAATCTAGAGGGGTCTCTGAGCAAGCGGTACCCAAACTTGAACCGCGTTATTGTGTCACAAGCTGCTACGCATGACCCTTTGATTGATGATGACGCTTGGGACCAATCACTTTCGGTCTTTGGAGTAAGCGCAGCGAAGGATCTGATGAATCTGTTTATTGATAGCCTGCGGAATAAGAAGACCCATGAAACATTTTACGTTGGTGTTGGATGGGGACGCACTTTAGCAAGCATCGTAACCGCAATTGCAGAACTTAATCCCATCGAACTTATTGCAAGAGAATTGTCCGAGCAATTCAGCGCGTTTCCAATGTGGGGAGCTCTTTACAGACCAAAGAGCGTTCCTACCTCGACTTATGATAGCCAGTCTCCGCAAACCGTAGGGGCATCTTCTAGCGCACTTGCCCTTTTACTTCAGAGAGCATTGACTGGTGGAGGTGAAACAACTCCTTCCATCCATGGACTTCCGGCAATACTGCCTGCAAAGTGGAGCGAGCATGGCGATTCAATGTTTATAGAACGACGAAACCGCTTCCTGACGGATCTATCTGATTTTACGTCGTACGAGATGATCTACGGTTTACCTCATCAGCCGACTAAGGCAAGAAGGAAAAATCTACCAAATTCAATTCTCATCGACGAAATGGCCTGCGCCCTGGTAACCGTTGGAGCATCTAGTCATCCAACTCGGTTCTATCACGGCGATAGCTTCTCGCACTATTTTGGAAGAGAAAGCAAGGAGGAAAAACTGTTTCGTAAGCACTGCATTGGCGACATTGGGGGAGTGCTTCTGGCCAAAGGAACTCCCGAGAGTTCGGTCGCTGCGAATCAGTTTATCGAAAGCATATCGAAGTACTTCGTTTGCACTCAAAGGGGACACCTGAAACGACTTGCTGACCAAGCTGGAAAACGGCCAGAAATTCCTGGGGTTATTGCAATTGTACATGGTTCTGTTCGCGCAGAAGCGGTTGAGCGGGCCTTAAGTGAGGGGCTGATCAACACCCTTATAATTTGTCCGCATTTGGCAAAGGTTTTGGACGAAAGGCTCAAAGCTCTATAGTACTTGGCAAAGTAAACTTAACTCTTTACAAAAGAAGTTGATTATTGGCTTGATTGAATCTTTTTAACGAGTGCTTTTACCTCCAAGCGAAGCGTTGGACTGAGTTCGCCTAGTAACATCTCAAGATCACGACTTGCATGAGCTATCGTTAGCACTGCAAGCCCTGTCTTGATCTTGACACATGCCAGTAAGTGCTTCTCGACGCGGTAGAACAGAAGATCGGTTCCTAGTTCTGAATTTGGCCGAGCTAGATCAGCGTTATCTTCAAGTAACCGAAAAGCCTTTTCAAACTTGAGAATATACCTTGCGGCAACGGCTTTGCCCCAGTTTGTAATCGAGTAGTTTTCTATCTCAAGCAAATCGGATAGCGCGCGGTCAGTCAGATAAATTGAAAATGTCTTGCTGGACTTCTTCCTTGGGCTCACGACCTGGCCTTTTTCAGCATATCAGAGACCGAACCCCGGAATTCAGTCATTCGACCATCTGCCAGATCCTGGAAGCCTTCCAGAATTCCTTCTCGTAGCTTTTGCGCCTCGAGTTGAAGTTTCTTTTGACGTAAAATATCACGGACGAACTCACTGGGGGTAGCATACATGGTGCCGTCCCCTGAGTGCTGATCAACAAACTCTCGAAGTTCATCCGTAAGGGATAGGTTTAGTGAAGATGACATTTGAGCCTCCGGGTTAGCAGTACTCTGAATAAATCTAGCATATCGCCCGTTTGATGTCAATATTTGCCACTAATGGAGTGCTAAGCCTGAATTTTTGATAAGTGTTCATAGGCCTGTAGCCACTGTTTGTGGGCTTGCTTTAAGCCGATGGATTCATAAGGGTATAGGCCTTGAGGTTATTATATAAGTGATTACTCATTCACTGGCAACTCGATCATAATTACGATTAGACTCGAAAAGCCTTATGAATCGAGAGATTCATGTACAGTTTTGTGAGGAGTTAGGGGTGAAATTCCCCTGACTTACTCGACTAGAGCGTGCTTGGAACAAACAGCATTTTTTACAACATGCCCTTATGAAATGTCAGGTAAATCTCGTACGATCCGAGATTTTGTGGTATTCGAACTTGCTAAGAGCCCCTAACAAAAATCTAAATAGAATTAAAACTTCATGAAAAAAATTATTTTACTAATGGCAGCTTTAATCAATGTGCCATTTGCCAGTTTCACTTTAGCAGAAGAAGTAATAAGAATAGGTAGTATCTCAATATTAACTGGCGAAGGTGCTTCTTGGGGAACTGCTGCAAAGAATGGTCTTTCAATGGCCGTTGATGAGATAAACGATAAGGGAGGAATTCTTGGTAAGAAGATAGTAGTTGATTATCAAGATGACCAAGGAGATCCCAAAACAACAATTAGCGTCTTTCGTCATTTGGTTGATAATGTTGGCGTAAAATTTATAATAGGCCCAACTTGGGCAAGATGTGCGACCCCATTAATTAAAGAAATAGATTCAAAACAAATAATTGTAATTTCTCCTAGCGTAGGAATGGCTGAGTTCAATGAGTCCAGCGACTTTATTTTTAATACCTGGCCTCATGACTACATAAGTTCACAAGGTCTTGCTGATTTCGTTTACAACAAAGGTCATAGGAATGTTGCTTTAGTCGGCGCAGAAGATCCATGGGTGAAAGAACAGACGGCTAATTTTAAAAAACGATTTGTAGAGTTAGGCGGTAAAATAGTATTTCAAACGGAGCTTTTACCAGGGACTACTGATTTAAAAACAATCGCTCTAAAACTCGCAAAAACAAAAGGAGTTGATTCATATGTATCAACCACTGATGGAATCGTGATTGGTTCTTTAGTAGCCAAATCATTAAAGCAGCTTGCTTTTGATTTACCTAAGTATTCAGTAACAATAGACCAATCAGCGATTGATGCTGCAGGAGGTGGATTTGAGGGTCTAGAATTTCCAACTTCATTAACCCCTACGGAAGGATTTAAAAAAAGGTATGAGGAAAAGTTTAAAATCAATCCTGAAATAGGGGCAGATACAGCATATGATGCTATGATGATGATCGCACAATCTATCACTGAGGTTGATTCAATCAATACAGTTGAAATTTCTAAAAATCTTCTAAAGGTTAAAACCTATCAAGGCGAATCCGGCTATCTAAAAGCTGACGGGAAAGGTGGATTTAGTAAGGATTTTAAAATGAAAAAAGTTGTTGGCGGAAAGCAAACAGACCTTAATTAAAATATAGTTGAGTTAAAGACTGTCTTTTAAAGCAAAATGCTTATGGCTAGGGCTACAGCTTTCTTCATGGGTGTATACCCCTCGTGACTTGATTTTCCATACGGAAAATCAAGTCACGAGGGGTATATTCACTGAGGTGTACTTCTCTAACTTCGAAATTCTATCTCTTAGTCCTCGGATCTCTTCTCTTTGGCTCATTATTATTTCTAAAGGCAACTCTACTAAAGGAGTTCTTTCTGAGTCCGGTATATTTGGAAGCGATGGGAATTTTTTTCCATAACTTCTGATAAATCCAAATTAACTTCTTCGCAATATATTTATTGCTTATCGCCTCTGATACTGAAATACAGGAACTAACTATTATCAGGACAAGTTCTTTGATTTTCTGGTAGCGTGGCGGAAGTCCTAATCCGCCTCGTGTTCCCTGGGGGACACGAGATACTATCTAGATTTCAGATACTCGCGGAGAGTATAAGCTCTTACAACGCAGAAAATGTAAAAATATACAGATCAAAAATTGGTAGTAAGAATTGATGAGGGTCTGGATTTGGGTTTTCCGCAGACAGCGCCGGGGGGAGGCTGCGGTAAGCAGTTTTGGAAATTTTATTGCTCGCACCGCCAAATAGAAACAAAACCTCGCCTATTCGCAATAAAAGTTCCAAAATGCAGGAGGGGGTAGTGAGGCTGTGTCGTAATGA
>DAOLCO010000029.1:0-47030 GCA_035327825.1 Oligoflexia bacterium
CACTACAGAATTTGGAAATATTTTATTTAGAAAACATGCTGCACAATAGTCTGGAACAATTAAAGTTACATTCTCCGTTGAGTATGGATCTCTCAAGGATATTCTCATTACAAATTGATATATATTTTGTAGGTACAACTGCTTCCGAACTTTTTCAGAATCAATTCCTAATAGTTTCAATGTGTAGAAAAAGGTTGGAGAAGGATTATTTGAAGTTAGGTAAGCGGCACATTGGTAGTCTTTAAATTTATTTAGCCCATGCGGTGTTCCTGAGACCTTGGCTCCCATATGAAATGTATTCAACAACTGTTCCTCTTCGGATTTATTGCATGAATATATAAATTGTCGGTCCTTAAACTCCTGGTCAACCCTAGTAATGAATGCCTGTATAAAATTAGATTGCACAATATCAGTGTTTGCAATTAAATTCTTAGTGGCGGCATGAGCAAATGTTTTTGTCCAATTCCTATCGTATGCATACTTAATTGTTACCAGACCCTTTATCTTATGCTCTCTTACATTATTGTACATACGTTTAGAAATAGGTGCGAATTCTTTTAGGCAAACATGCAGATCCGAATCTCTACTGTTTTCTAATTGTACCAGTGCAGATAAAAGAGAGTCCGCTAGCATAGCACCCATTACAATAGTCGTTTTAAATGTGGTTAGTACTTGTAAATCAAATACTGCTACGGCTTGAAACTTATGCCGGTTTGATCTTTGATTGTATTGCAACCAATTGGAGGCAACAACTAGAACCTTATAGTGCTTGTTATTCAGATATTTGGTTAAATCACGTAGCACCTCTTGGACTTCATCTTTATCGCCTTTATTCTTCTTAAGCTTAAGTGGATGTCTTTCTCCTTTTTCAAAATGTATTGAATTAAGTAGCTCATTGTAACGATAGGACTTAAGACCTTTAAGAAATATACTGGCTGTGTTCGAAATATTTACGGAGATATCTTCAAATGGCACTAAAAGCTCATCCATACAGAGATGCCACTGCTGGGAATTATGAAAATAACGTAGATTGAGGTAGGCAGACTGCGTAATAAATAGAATTGTTCCACGAGAAGTAACATCTCGTAAATATCTATCCAGTCTTGGCGAAACATGCTCGGTTTTATCGTAATATATCTTCTCTATTTCGATAGTATTATCTGGGTCCATTTTACTAAGAATTGAATAGCTTTCATCAATTAAAGCCCTAGTAGGTTGAACAAAGCAAATTTTTTCACCTTTTCTAGCAGCTTCATACGCCCAATTTAGGGCCGCAGAAGTTTTCCCTGCACCACAAAGTGCATCAACATAATGAATAGTAGACATGTTTCTCCTTCTTTTTCTTGAAGAAGATTTAAGATAAATAACAATTAACTGGTTTTTACTTTGTCAGAAGATTCAACTTGGCTGGAAATAAAGAAAATGGTTGATTGGACTGAAGGACTCTCTCAACCCAAAAGTAATTTTAGTTTTAATATGTATTCTCAAATCTTCAATTATTAATCGTCTTCTAGGAAAGAATGACGTTTGTTTCTTCATTCTTTCCCGATTTAATTATTTCGATTGTGCAATTTAATTAATCATAGTGCTCCGCCTGCTCCGCCATGGCACAATGATCTAAATATATTTGAGAATATGCTTCCATCTCTTCCCACTTCTCCAATTCAGTTTTAACTGAAGTGAAGAACTGCATTATGGATTTTCTGATAACAGTGTCCTGTGTAGCATCTAAATATTTTGTAACTCTTTCAAGGCATGCAATGACATCCCCATGTAGCTCTACTCTTATGTACCTGTACATATTTCTTTTCCTTTTTTATCTACAATTTGATATTAGATAGTTCCAGACTAATCAGTTTGGTTAACTATCCAGAAATAGAATCTACCCCCCAAGAGAAGTCATTTGAAACTTAGGCAAGATGGGCGGAGAGTCGTTTTTACATTCAGGCTCATCCGTCGAATCTGGCTCTCATCTGATGGCTTCTCTGCTACTCAAAATCAGAATACTACCTACATCTTCTACTCAACCAAATTTTAATTAGGTAGATTAGAGAGGGTATTCGGTGTCTCAAGTAGTCAACTAGAGATCGATATCTATATTGGTATTATAGCATTTAGTATAAGATCAAAAAAATTTTACAGAACTAAAATTTTAATTCTTCAATCCACTGTCGAATTTCACTTAGCTTCCATCCAATCCTATTTTTTGAAAGTTTAAAGCGCCTAGGAAACTTTCCGTTCTTCTCAAGCCTTAGCCTGGTAGATTTGGATAGTCCTGTTATAGTTTTTGCTTCTTTTTCTAGAATTATTCTGTCCATATTGATCTATTTAGAGGTTTTTATTACATTTTTATTTCTTCCATTCCTGAAAGGATACTGTGAAAAGTGAACAATCTTATTTAAGTCTAGATCGTAGTTAATGTTTTTAATTATTTCTTGATGTTTTGACTTTAAGTCAGCGGACTTACCGTAGGTCCCTCTTGTAATAGTGTCATTAGAATGACCGACTATTCCTTGGATATGCTCAATCGAATGACCAAGATCAATTGCTTTAGTTGTAAAAGTATGGCGAAAGGCATGAAAGTCCAGGAATTTTCCGACGACTTCTATTTTCTTACGAAATTTTCCGTTGTACCATCTCGAAGGATAGTGACCATATCCATCTCTTTGATGTGAGTAGTCCGTAAATAGTAACTTTTGATTGAGGCTTCTTTGCTTTTCTACTAATTCCATTAAACCAAAATCAATTAGAACAGGGTGAATAGGAACAAATCTTTTTGATGATTTAGTTTTTAAAGACTTATCTGGTGTATTTGCATTTACATCAAAATATAATTCACCCTCTAATTCTTTTATATCCTCACAATACAATTGACATACTTCATTAATTCTCATTCCTGAGTATAGACCAATTAATGGAATCCAATATTGATAGGCATAATCAAAGGTAAATCCCTTTCGTGGATTGGAGTAAAAGTCGCAATTAAATATTTTTCTTAGGACCCCGATCGAAAGTGCTTCCCTATTTTCAACGGTTTTACCTTTTGCTTGTACTCGGATAGTAGATGTAGTGGGAAGCGTTTTTATATAATCTTGTGATACAGCCCATTTTAGTAAGGTATCGATCCTTGAGAGATTTTTATTTACGGTTTGGGGCGTATGATTTTGCTGTATAAGCCAGTCTTTGTGTGATCTTAAAATTTCGGATGTAATTTCTGAGATAAATTCAATTTTTAATCTTTTAAAAAATTTATCGTATGTTGACTGGTACTCTAATCTTGTTTTATCTCTCCAAATCTTTGCGTATACTTTTTCTTTGCCGAACTTTTCAATTATCTCTTTGACTGTAATTCCTTTGTCCAAGGTATTTTTAGGAGCGAATGTCCCTAACAACTGTTTCTTCTTTTCCTGAATCTCTGTTTCCTTTAACTCCTCTTGAATAGCTTGAGTTGCCTTTATAACTACGTCAAGCTGTGACATCGTGTCTGCATTGTTTAGGTCCTCTGTAAATCCCATATTTTTAGCCCTTTCTATTTCTTTAAACAGGTTTGCAAACTTATTTATAGTAGGGCTCTCCGTGGTTTTGACTATTTTCTTAAGTTTTTCACTGTCAGTCTCAAGTCCACTTATTTGGTTATAATATTGATTAAAGATTTTCTTTTTTGCCGTTTCCAGTATTTCCAAGTAGCTCATTTTTATTTCCCCTGAATTAATTTGATCCAAAATGAATCGCTTGGTGTATTTATACTTCTCGAGTGCCATTTTTTTATTTTTTGTTCGAAAACTGAGCTTTATTTCTCGATACTGTCCATTTTCTGTAAAAAAAGTTGGCAGACCACGTGGGAGAACGTATCTGAAGTAGTAATAGCCAGAGGTATTTTGAAAAAAGAAAGGTAATTGTTTTGCCATTTGTTTTGTACCGATTTTTGTACAAATGGACTTTTTCAAAATTAGATGAACCATAAGTGTTTAAAACTTATTATAATTCATCTAATAGTGTGGAGATGGGGGGAGTCGAACCCCCGTCCGTGAATGCAGCTCAAGAGATGTCTACGATGTGTAGTTCGAGATTGTTATTTCGCCTCTTCCTGATCCCCCGAACAGGAAGGAAAAGACTAGTCTGGAAAAGTTTCGGAAGCGATACGCCAAACACGCACCAATTCCTAGTCCTCAAATGTGCCTATGAAAACCCGAGGACGGGGTTATCATAGACGCGCCTCACTGATTAAGCAGCAAGAGCGACTGGAGCGTAATCGTTTTCGTTTGCGATTACTTTTTTGCCGCTTACTAACCCGGCCAGCGACACCCGGGACACGCAATCTCAAGACCTGTACACCCACGTCGAAACCATTTCACCCCCATAAAGCACAAAGATCTAAATTCGACAGTATTAATGTAAGAATTAAGATCCCTAATGTCAAGTAGGGTCAGTATTTTAGATGATGTACATAGATCCCTCAGATGCTAGTATTTCAAAAATGGAAGTCTACTCCGAAATTCTTGGTTCTAAACAACATAATGTCCTACCCCTCATAATTCTACATGGTTGGTGGAACTCAAGTCATACCATTCGACCACTTGCCGAAAAACTTCAAACCTTCACCGAAATACACCTGATTGATCTACCAGGACACGGAAATACGCCCCCTCCAAAAGAAATATGGAATATGCAAAACTTCGCTGAATGTATTAAAGAATATTTAGATAAAAAAGACATTAAAAAGGCCCATTTTATCGGACATAGTTTTGGCGGTAAAACCATAATAAAACTTGCATTTTTATATCCTCAACTCCTTGATCATATAGTTCTGATTGGAGCTTCAGGAATAAGACCAAAACCAAAATTAAAAAGAAAAATCTACTTCTCCTTTCTCGCACTGCTTAGAAAGTTTATAAGATTCAAAAATACAAAACTGGGACAAAGAATATATCAAAATTGGTATATTCCACGCTTTGCCTCTCGAGATTACCTTAATTCTGATGGTATAATGCGCCAGACTTTTGTAAAAACACTCAATGAAGAACTAAAACAGGAATTAACTGATATCATGGCTCCAACTCTTCTCATTTGGGGCGAAAATGACGATGAAAGCCCCCCACAAGTAGGTAAGGAAATGGCAAGTTTAATTAAAAATTCACATCTTGTGCTCATTCCAAATCAAGGGCACCATCCCTTTCTCGGAGGCAGTGGGGCACTTGTAGCTGGATATATACGCGATTTTCTATTTAAAGGAGTCAAATAAATGGGTGACTACATTATTCTGCACGCCCTTGAACAGGTAGGAATTGCTTTCGGACTTATTGCATTTACTCAAAAACGCCTTCTTAGATACTTAAGGTTTCTCCAACAGGAAGAATACGATGTAAAAAGATTTATAAACTGGTACTGGAGCAATAAAGCATTTGATACACGAGGGATGCTGACAATTGTTGTTGCATACGCGGGTACATTTTTTATTGGAAATTCTTTAATTCCATCTTTTCTTCAAATTTTTCTTCTCGCAATAATTGCTGTTTCTGAAACAGACCCATTAAAAGAAGGAAAGAAAAAACTTGTTATTACAACTCGTGCCGGATTTCTGTTGCTGCTGTCGCTTGTTATGACAGCTTCAATCGTTATCCTATTGCTTCCAGCATTTTTGCTAACATCTCCGTGGATTCAGATTCTTATTGTGCAGTCTCCTCCATTTTTTCTTTGCATGTCGGTTATTTTACTTTCGCCAAGGGAAAAGGCTGTTAAGGCATTCTATAGAAATGATGCTCATAAAAAAATTATGTCCATTAAGCCATTTACAATTGGAGTAACTGGAAGCTTTGGAAAGACAAGTGTGAAAAATATGCTAGGTGAAATACTAAGCCTTACAAAAGGCCCAACATTCTGGCCACAGGCCGGAGTGAATACCGAAATGGGAATAGCAAGGGAAATCAGAGAGAAATTAAATGAAAAAGACAAGTATGCAGTTATTGAAATGGGTGCATACCATGAAGGATCAATCGAGCTTCTGTGTAACCTGACTCCAGTTAATGCCGCAATAGTTACAGCTGTTCATAAAGTACATCTTGAACGTTTTGGTAGTGTGGAACAGGTTTATAAGGCTAAATCCGAGCTTCCACAAGCAGTGCCGGACTTCGGACTACTTGTTGTTAATGGGGACAGTGATGGGGCCAGAAAGATGGCCACGGAATTTAAAAAACAACAAACTTTTATTTATGGTCTTGATACCGAAAAAGGACACCTGGACTGCTCAATCACTGATATAAAAGTTGAGAGAGGTGGAACCTCATTTTTTCTATCATGGCAGGGTGAAAGATTTGAGGGCTTTACACGATTATTCGGGACAAGTGCACTTTCCAATATAGCGGCCTGCTTTACAACTGGTGCCGCTCTGGGCGTAAAGCCTGAGGTGCTTCTTGCTGTTATCAGAGATATCCAGCCGGTAAGTAATCGTCTTGAAGTTAAAGATTATGGAAGTTTTATTCAAATTAATGATGCATACAACTCTAACCCCGAGGGTTTTAAGGCGGCGTTAAATGTTCTCTCTCAGCTACCCGGGGAACGAAGGATTTTAATCACTCCAGGAATGATAGAGCTTGGAAATGAAAGAGACAAATATAACACAGAAGTGGCAATGATTGCGGCCAAGATCTGTGATATAGTTATGGTGGTAAATGAAATAAATAAAGTTTCACTTGAGAAAGGATTAAAAGAAGGAGGACTTCCCACCGATAAAACCTTCTATTTTAAAACAAGAGACGAAGCACTTGATTATTACAATACAATCAGAAAAGATGGAGATATACTTCTTCTGGAAAATGATCTACCGGATTTACACGAGCTAAGTGAAAGTTTTTAGGAATCTAATAAAAAACTTTGTGTAATTTGGTGATAGTTAGCTTGTGATTTTATAGTTCGTTTTTTATTTTCATAAATTTTGCATGCAAGTCTTCATTTCGATTAAAACCGCGACTTTCGATTAGCGAAATTAGATTCTGATTTTATCGAGCTAAAGTCAGTCATTGAAGTACTTGTTTATGTCTACAGGCTCTCCGTAACCAAGAGGCTTATTTGCATACCACTCTCTTAAATGATTTTTTATTGATTTGTCATTAATTAAAGGATTCTTTTCCTTTAATCTTCTGACAAATTGAAAGGCGGCAATATCCAGCAACTCCTCTACAAGTTTTAATTTTTTTGATGCGTCTGACATGCGTTATATTTTAGCTAATCATAGCTTGGGTGTCTAGCCTGGCCCGCATGATTCATAATCCTGATTCTGCGGTGCTGCCTGAAAAATACGACGCTAAGGATTTAATTTAATGACATTTGTCGTGCAAAATGATAACTTTAGTCCAATTATATGTTATTAATCTCCCCATCTTATAGTTTGTTCAGGAATCAAAAATGAAAAAGAAAATTGCAATACTTTTTGGTGGTAGATCCGTTGAACATGAGATTTCTGTTCTTTCCGGTTTGCAGGCTATAGAAGGTATTAATACCGAAAAGTTTGAGGTGATTCCTGTGTATATTGCACAGACTGGAGTCTGGTACACTGGAACAGCTCTTCTTAATCGTAGTTTCTACTCTACTCTCCCCGGTGCTTTTACATCTCTTACGCAACTTGTTTTTATTCCAGAGCCAGGTGATGGAGGTGGGCTTTTTGAAAGAGGAGGAAAGGGACTATTCTCGAAAAAAGAAAAGAAAATTCCAGTTGATGTATTTCTTCCGGTTTTTCACGGCCAGTATGGTGAGGATGGATGTATTCAGGGTTTATTTGAACTTGCAGGCGTGCCATATGCAGGCCCAGAGGTTTTGATTAGTTCTGTGGCCATGAACAAGTACCTGTGCAAGGCTGTTCTTGAGAGCAAGGGAATACCTGTTTTACCTGGTACGACTGTTAAAAAAGTTGATGCAAGAAGCGATATTACGGGAGAATTGAAAAGAATCAGATCTACTAAAGGACTTGAGTCGTTTCCACTTTTTATAAAACCTGTGAATCTTGGTTCCAGTGTTGGAGTTGGTAAGGCCCATAATGAAGCTGAACTTCAGGCGGCACTGTTTCGCGTTTTTCAATTTGATCTTGAGGCTATAGTAGAGCCTTCAGTTGAGAATTTAATGGAAATTAATGTTTCTGTAATGGAGTCCAATGATCTGGGTAGTGCTGTAGCCTCTGTGGTCGAAATTCCGGTAGCAAGCGGGGGATTTCTTTCTTACGAGGATAAATATTTAAGAGAAGGAAAAGGCAAGAAGGGTGGATCAAGATCAGAAGGAATGGCAAGTCTGACAAGAATTATTGATCCTGAAAATCTTGACCCTGAAATAAAAGGTAAGGTAATTGATAATGCACTTAAAGCATTTAAATTAATGAACGGAAGTGGAGTAGTCAGGTTTGATTTTATTTTAAACCTTGATACGGGCGGATTGTATCTTAATGAACCCAATACAATACCAGGATCTCTTGCATTTTATTTGTGGGAAAGGAGTCGTCCTCCATTATTTATGCCTGATATTCTTGAGGTGATTATAAAAGGAGCTGAGATGAGGCATGCTGAAAGATTACAGCTTAAAAGAGATATTGGATTTAAGGCTTTGAAAGGATAACCTATTTTAATTTTTATTTGAATTGCTAAATTGAAATCATATAGAGTGCTAAAAACTTGCAGAAAGGTATAAGAAAGAAAGGAATTTTTATGATGAAGAGAAAGAGTTTATTTTTAATTGCATTTATTTCACTTGTTTTCCTTGGTGCCTGTTCTTCCAGAGGTTCCAAAGAAGCTTCTTATGAAAAGAAGGGATGTTGCAAAAAGGCAGGTCAATGTGAAAGATCATGCGGGGAAAAATGCAAAAAAGGGAAAAAATGTTGTAATAAAAAAGATAAAAAAAAGAAAAAGCAATGCTCCAAAAACAGAGCTATGCAAAGCGCTCCACTAACCCAGGAAGAAATGATGAAGGCAATGCAGGAATCTGCTACGCCCGGAATAGAGCATGCTCGACTGGAGCCTCTTGTTGGTAACTGGGCAGTTACTGTAAAATTCTGGATGTCAGAAGATGCCAAACCTGAAGTAAGTTATGGAACAAGTAGAACCAGGTGGGTACTTGGAAAGAGATTTATTCAGGAGGATTTTTCAGGAAAGTGGATGGGTAAGCCATTTACTGGACTTGGAATGCTCGGGTATGACAAGGTTAAGGGTAGTTACACTTCCTCATGGATTGATAATATGGGGACTGGGATGATGAACAGTTACGGTTCCTTTAATGATTCAGTTAATCAGCTTGAAATGTGGACCAGGTTTCATTGTCCGGTCGCTGGAAAGAAAAAGGGTAAGTCTGTTACAACAATTATTGGCAAGAATGAGCATGTTTTCGAGATGTTTGAAGTCGGAAAGGGTGGTGTTGAAACTCGTGTGATGGAAATCAGATATAAGAGAAAGTCTGCTAAAAAGTAAGTTCTTTTTGGTCTGGTAAAAGTGATGTTACCAGAACCTTGAAAGACCATATGCTATAAAATAGAGGAGGCTAAGGCTGAGAAATACCTGGCCTCCAAAGTTTACAAGGGAATAAAAATCCCTCCTTCCTTCCGCTTTTTTTTGATAAGCAATGCTTCCTATCGAAAGGTTTGAATCTGACTTTAATCTTTGTAAGGGGGAAAGATTGGGATCTGGCTCCTGATCATATCCCGATATTGCCAGTTCCTGAAGGACTTCGTTATACTGAGCAAGTTTATAATGACCTATTATAAGGTTTCCAAGACCCAGGATAAGAAGAAAATATCCAGGAACGAGAAACCGAGCTGAACTCTTAGGGGAGAGGCTTGAGGTAACACTTTCGCTCGCCGGTTTATCATGCGAATTATCTTGCGAATCAAGATATTGGTATGTGTTATCCTTTTTCATATCAATATAGTTATATATTTTATATGTTTGACATCAAAACAATCAATTGGCGTAATTCCCATCTATCCTGTATTTTTTACCGAGTGTCTAATTACAGCTATGTATAGTTTGCGCTGTAAAAAAGTTCAAGATATTGAGGATATACTGGATTGGGCTGCATCTAAAATGTAAATTTCCCCTTGGTTTGGGTTAATAGAGCAGGATTTAAAAAATGGTAAATCTTGAGCATATAAAAGAAGTTAAATCTGTTTCTTGTTCTCGGGGAATTTCTACACTTGGGACATTGATTCTTTTGTTCATTTTGGTTTCTTGTGTTTTTTCTGCTTTTCAGATCATTCCTTTCTATTATTCATTTTATGAAATTCAGGGTCTCATGCAGGCTCAGGCCGATAAGGCGCAGGTTATTAATGATACAGAGATGAGAAGGACTCTATCTCGAGAAATGAAGAAACTAAATATACCAGCAGATCCTGAAGAGGATCTTAAGATTAACCGGTATAGTGGCAAGATTGTTCTTGAGCTATCTTATGAAGAGGTTTTTTTTGTTGATTTTGGTGGTGGTTATGATTTTGACATATGGACTTTTAAATTCAATCCTCGTGGCGAAGCAAAATTATAATAGAATTAATTAAACAAGATTCAATGAAAATTGCCAGAAATATTCTAGAAACAATTGGTAATACTCCTCTTATTGAGCTCGAAAAGTGGGTTGATCCTGCAACAATGGCAAGGGTGCTTCTTAAGGCAGAGCATTTGGAACCTAGTGGTTCGCTTAAAGATAGAATGGCACTAAAAATTATTAATGACGCTGAAGAAAACGGGACTCTCAAGCCCGGCGGAACAGTGGTAGAAGCAACTGCGGGAAATACTGGCCTTGCCCTTGCGATGGTATGCGCTGTTAAGGGATATAAAAGCATATTTGTAATGCCAGACAAGTTTAGTGTTGAAAAAATTAATATGCTTAAAGCATATGGATCAGAAATAATTACTACACCAACGGCTGTTCCGGATGAGCATCCAGATTCCTGGAAGGAGGTGGCAAAACGTGTTGTTTCGCAAACTCCGGGGGCCTTGCTCGTAAATCAGTTCTATAATGAGGTTAATGTAATGGCTCATTATGAATCAACGGGGCCTGAAATTTGGGAGCAGACTGATGGCAAGATTGATGTATTTATTAGTGGTGCAGGGTCCGGTGGAACGATCAGTGGTGCTGGACGGTATTTGAAAGAAAAGGCCAAAGAGGCTGGAAGGGATATTAAAATAATTCTCATGGATCCTGTGGGAAGTGTCTACTATGATGCTTTTTACAATACTGGTAAAAAGCAAAAAGTTGGCTGGAAGCTGGAAGGAATAGGAAATGATTTTATACCAGGTGCACTTGATCTTTCTGTTGTGGATGAAGTTCGAAAGGTTTCAGATAAAACTGCGTTTTTTTACGCAAGGAAGCTTGCACGTGAACAGGGTCTTTTGGTTGGTGATACATCAGGAGCAGGAGTCGGTCTTTCGCTTGAGATTGCAAGAGAAATAGGCCCTGGAAAAGTTATTGTCTGTTTTCTATGTGATTCAGGAAACAGGTATGTTTCAAAGCTCTATAATGATGAATGGATGAAGTCTAATGGATTTGGAACTCTTGGGCTTGAGTTAAGAGAGGGTAGTGTATCAGATATTCTCAAGTTTAAGGGATCAGATGTTCAATTTGCAGGAGCTGAAGATTCCATTTCAAATGTAGTTAAAATTATGAGCGAAAAAGGTATATCACAAATGCCTCTTTCGGGTAACACTTCAGGTAGCGATCTGAGGATGGTTCATGAGAGTGATATTATGGAAGCACTTCTTTCAGGAGAAAGCCGCCCGACAGATCAGGTGGGTAGTCTTGCCAAATCACTTGAAGGAAAAGTCAGACTTCAGGATGATATTGCCATGGTGGAACCTCTACTTGATGCAAATAATGTTGCTGTAGTGGTAGGTGATAATGGAGCTATTTGCGGAATTATTACCCGGATTGATGTTGTTCGCTTTCTTGCTGAGTCAGTAAAGTAATTTTTTCTTTATGTATTCTGGTAACCTTCTTTTAAATTGTGATCTGTTAATCTTCTTATAATGATGTCATCAAAAGAAACAGGAATTATTTTTAATCCTCGCGCTGGTCGTGGACAGGCAAGGGAAATTGTTGAAAGGATATCTGTCTATTTTACTGCAAAGGGCTTAAAGGTACGAGTCCGGGAAAGTGAAAGACGCTATCAGGAAGACGATCTTAATGAATACTTAAGGGCTATTGATAGTTTAATTGTAGTTGGAGGTGATGGAACTATAAGGCCACTACTTCCAAGGCTATCACGGTTAAGGGTACCAGTGCTTCTTTATCCCGCAGGAAATGAAAGTCTTGTAGCAAAGCAGTTTTGTGTTCCGGGAAATGTTCCTGATATCTTTGAAAGAATATGTCATTTAGAGACTGAGGAGCATTTTTTTGGTTTTGCTAATGATGAGCCATTTTTCCTGATGCTTGGAGCTGGATATGATGCCGAGGTAGTAAAAAGAGCAAGTCTTTCAAGAACCTGGGGAAGTTCAGATTTTTTATATTTTTTAGCTGGAATGAAATCTCTTTATTCATATCAAATACCTCACGGCAAGATTTACTTTGATTCGTTTAGTGGGATTGATTTTTGTGGCCCAATTCAGATTTCCAATTCTTCTTATTATGGAAGAAACCTTATACCTGTAGCAGAGGCAAATTCAGGATCAAAAGATTTTTCTGTAAGGGTTTTTAATGAAAATAAAGCAGAAACTGTTTTTAAATGGCTTTCAGCTGTGATTTTCAGTAAGCCTTTGTCCATCTCTAATTCCTTTATATCATACCCGAGGGAAGTAGTGGTTACTTTTGATAACAGCCGACCGGTACAAATTGACGGAGATTTTATTGGAGAGCTAAGCAAGATTTCAGTTAGAAAAAGCGAATCTGGGATCCTCTTTATTGTATAAAATAAGAAAATAGGCCCGAAATTATAGCATAATATTAGAGTATTATTTGGCCTGTTTTTTAAGCTTTAACTAATCTCCATCATATATTGAGAGCTATCATTTTTTGTTGTATCCTCCATAACTTATGACAAATCATTATCCTATCGGCTTGCATTTTCTTTGTGAATATTATGATTGCGATCTTTCGCGGTTCTGTCCTGCTGAATCAAATGTAAAGGCTGAGCTATCAAGAATTGTTGATATTCTAAGCTCCAGAGGGCTTTCGCCCCTTGGAACAAGTGATCATTTTTTTGGCCCAAGTGCTGTTAGTGCCTGTATCAATCTTTCAGAATCACATCTTAACTTTCATACATGGCCAGAATTCGGCTATGTGGCACTTGATGTTTTCTGCTGTTCTCCAAGATCAGACCTTGAAGAGATATTACATGAGCTTATTAGTGAAATCGGAGAGAAGGTATTTTCTGCTGGAAATCAAGTGCTTAATATTTTTCGTAGAGGGGAAGCACTCAGAAATAATGATCGAAATTCCAGGTCAGGCGACGTGAATATTTTATTTGAGCAAGAAAGTATTTAATAAATGTTTTGATAACAATATTAATTTAAAAGTAATTGGAGACTAATCAATAATGGCTATCTGGAACACAATAAAGAGACAGCTTCGTTCAGTAATTCAATGGGATGATTGTCAGCCCGGGGAGCTTTTCGAATTATGGTCTGATAACGGCGATGAAATCAAGAACGCCTCTAAATTGATCGTTAATCCCGGACAGGGAGCTATTTTTGTTTATGAAGGAAAAATTCAGGCAGTTCATCTTGAAGAGGGTATGTATGACCTTGCAACTGCGAACATTCCTTTTTTAACTACCCTATCAAAGTTTATGCAGGCTTTTCAGAGTGAGCATAAAGTTGGAATATATTTTTTCTGGAGAACCCAGTTTCTGAATCAGAAATGGGGGACTACATCACTGATTAAATATCTTGATCCAATTTATAAATTTCCTGTTGGACTGCGTGCGTTTGGAAACTTTTCTTTTCAGATAACAAGGCCAGAAGAGTTTTTTGTTAATGTAATAGGATCTAAACCTGTATATACTCTTGACGATGCAAGAGTTGTTTTTGCTGACAGATTTGTTCAGCAACTATCGGATTTGTTTGCCAGTGCTCAGTATGGGTTTACTGAAATTGATTCTCATCGTATCGAATTGTCCCAGACCCTAATGGAAGCCATTCAGCCTGATCTTGATAATCTTGGTTTCAAGTTAACTGATTTTAGAATTGAAGGAACTGATTTTGATGAGGGTACTAAAACGAGAATTGGAAAGATTGCCGATATAGCAGCGGAAGCTGAGGGGGCAAAAGCCGCTGGTGTAAGTTATGCGGAGCTTCAGCAATTACAGGCTCTTCGTGATGCTGCCAGGAATGAAGGTGGTCTTGCCGCTGCGGGAGTTGGTGTTGGTGCAGGGTTTGGACTTGGGAACATGTTTGCAGCCGGAATGGTTAACCAGCAGAATCAAGCTCAGTCATTTCAGCAAAATGCACCTGCCCCTCAAGCAGTCCAGGAATCTCCTGCAGTTAGGCTTAAGGCTTTAAAAGAGCTTCTTGATCAGGGACTTCTAAGTGCTGAGGAGTTTGAGGAAAAAAGAAAGGATATTGTTAGCAAGCTCTAGTAAATCTGTCATTGCAGCTCTCAAAATAACTTTTATTAGTATTGCAAAAAGGAAAAGGCAGGTTGGATTTCTCTTCTCAGTCATACCAGTGTGCTTCATGTGGCGCCCCACTTGATCTTAAGTCCGGATTATCCGTTTATGCGGTCTGTGCTTATTGTGGCGCCGCCCAAATCAAAAAAGGTACCTCACTTGAAAAGTTAGGTGAGGTTCCAGAGTTATTAGATGATATGTCTATTATTCAACTTGGTACCCGAGGAGTATTATCCAGAGGCCCCAAGGTTGGTAAGCGCTTTCAGGTGGTTGGGCGTATAAGGCTTAAATGGGAGCGAGCTACATGGGATGAGTGGTATGTGCTTTTTGAGGATATGTCCGCAGGTTGGCTTGCTGAGTCCAGTGGTTTTTATTATGTGACTACTGAAGATGAAATGCCAGTGGATTTAAGAAATTCTGAATTGAGTATTTTCGAACTGGGAGCATCAATCAGGGTCGGATCAGATCAATACTATCTTAAAGACAAAAAAGACGCTGAATGTATTTATAGTGAAGGCGAGCTTCCATTCTCGGGTGCAGTAGGTGAGCACATTGAGTCGTATGATTTTACTGGTAGTGATTTGAGATTTGTTACTATTTCAAGAACAAAAGATATAGACAAAAAACAGCTATCCGAAAGTGGATGGGGGGACAAGAAGCCTGATTTGGGTCCTTATCAGTTATTTAAGGGTTATATTTTTACTTTTCCTGAACTTGAATTTGAGTTTATGCGTGAGGTTGCAGGTTGGGAGCATGGAGCGCTAAGGAGAAGAGTCTAGTAATGGCACGTTCCACACTTAAATACGCAGTAGAGGAAATTCGTTGTAAAAATTGTAGCTCCCCGCTTCGGGTCAGGGGCATGGGTCGTACTAATTCCATGGGCTGTGAATATTGTGGAGCTGTAAATTCTTTTGACGCTGATTCTGTTAAGCTGTTAAGCGAGGCAAAAAAGATAAAGTCCAAATTACTTTTGCCTTTAGGTTCAAGAGGAGTTTTTGATGGAGCTGAGTTTGAGGTTATTGGTTATTTAAGAAGATGTGAGCAGACTGATACATATTTCTGGTCAGAGTACCTTCTTTTTAATCCCTATCATGGGTTCAGGTGGCTTGCTGAGCAGAATGGCCACTGGATTTTTATTACTCCTGATCCATCCCTTCCTTCTAATCCGGAATATTTTTCAAGACATAATGTTCCAAGAACTCTTTATGTCGCTGACAAGGCTTTTATGCTGTTCGGTGATTGTCAAGCAAAGGTGGTTGAGGTTGTTGGGGAGTGTTACTGGGAGGTCAGAAGAGGAGATGAGGTTAGAATGCTTGATTATATTCGTCCTCCGGATGGATATTCGGTTGAAGTTGACAATCAAGAGCTTAATTGCTCATATTCAGAATATATTACCAGTAAGGAACTGGTAAAAGCCTTTTCCGGAACCAGTCTTTCCTTGCCGAAATCTGAAGGACTTTCACCAACATGTCCAAATCCTTTTGCTGACGGAAAATCATCAGCCTGGATGAGAGCTGTTAAGGTAATAGGAATACTCACGGTCATTCAGCTTCTTTTTAATCTTACATCTTCTTCCAGAACTCTTATTGATCAGGAAATAAAGAACACTGTAAGTACTCAGTCAGCAACAGAAGTGGCCGCAGCAAATATTCAGCGAGCAAGAGTTGTTGCCGGAAAATTTATTCCAGGAACCCCTCCCCAGTCAGGCTCAAATGAGCCTACTTTGTACGTTTCACCTTCATTTATGCTTGATAAGAGACAGGCCAATTTACTTGTCAAAGCTAATGCTCCTGTAAGTAATTCCTGGGTTAATCTTACAATTGCTCTAGTTAAAAAAGATGGGACCGTTTTTGATGAAAAGGATCTTGAAGTAGCATACTATTTTGGAAGAGATTCAGATGGCAGCTGGACTGAGGGAAGTACTTCTTCAACTTTCTACTTTGATCAGGTTCCAAAGGGTGAGTATCACTTAACCATAAGCGCAGAGACGGATACCAGACCACCAATACCTTACCGGATTAAGGTTGTATATGATGCTCCTTATTGGGGTAACTATAGTTTAGCCGTGGTTCTCCTCTTACTTTATCCTGTCTATCTTTTGATCAGATATTTTAAATTTGAAACCAAGCGTTCCGAGCTAAGCGATATAGGAGATTAGAGAGCCATGCCAAAAGGTATTATATATATGCTTTACTCCGGGTTAATTGGATCATGGCTATTTTATCAGCAAGTTCAAGGTTCAATCCTGTTTGAGGCAAGCCAGCGTGCTCTTCGTAATCAGGCCATAGGTATGGCAAGGCATAAATAGTCACATATAAATAATGTAATAGGAGAAATAATATGGGCGGTTTGATAGAATTAAAGTTTGTAGTTGGGGCTATGGTATTTTCAGCAATCGGAATTGCTATCCTGGTTCTCGCATTTTACATTATGGATCGATTGACACCATTTTGTCTTGGAAAGGAGCTTACAGAGAACAAAAATATAGCACTTGCTATTGTCATCGGGTCAGCTCTTTTAGGACTTAGTAATATTATTGCATCTGCGATTCATTAAACATTAAAGTCTTCTTAGTATTTTTAAAGTGCCATAACTCGTGCGTTATTTTTTGCTGCTTTCTGTTTGTGTTGTTGCAATATGTGGCCTTGTCTATGAGCTGATAGCTGCAACTATTGCAAGTTATCTTTTGGGTGATTCTATCACTCATTTTTCGACTATAATTGGAACTTACCTTTTTTCTATGGGAATTGGATCCTACCTTTCCCGTTTTGTTCGTGAATCAGTGCTAAGAGCATTCATAAGGATTGAATTGATAGTAGCCTGCCTTGGTGGATTTTCAGCATTGATTCTCTATGCACTATTTCCACTCCTTGAGAGTTTATATATTCCACTTTATGGTCTTGTTGTCCTTGTTGGAACAGGAGTTGGGGCTGAGATTCCCCTTCTTATGAGAATACTGAAAGAGGATATGGAGTTTTCAGATCTCGTAAGCACAGTTCTTAGCTTTGATTACATTGGAGCACTTTTGGCCAGTATTCTCTTCCCACTTGTTTGTATCCCTATGTTTGGAATTGTTAAAACTTCACTAATTTTTGGAGTCTTAAATGCTATTATAGCATTCCTGCTGGTAGTTTTTGCTAGGGAAAAGTTGCGAGGATTCAGATTTGAAGTAATAACCTCTTCAATTGTAATTTTTGCTCTGTGCTCTGCCCTTGTTATGGCAGATGATGTTGTTCGTGCTGCTGAGACCGCAAGTTATAATGAGCAGGTAATACTTTCAAAAAGTTCTCCTTATCAGAGGCTTGTTGTTACGAGAAGTGGCAATGACACCAGGTTGTATCTTAATGGGCAGCTTCAATTTAGTTCGCGAGATGAGTACAGGTATCATGAGGCACTTGTTCATGTTGGTTTAGGTAGTGTGCTAAACCCCGAAAATGTTCTGATTCTTGGTGGAGGTGATGGATTTGCTGCCAGGGAGGTGCTTCGATATGATACAATTAAAAGCATTGTTCTGGTTGATCTTGATCCTGCAGTAGTGGAATTATTTAAATCAAACAAGGGACTGTCTTCTTTAAGCAGTAATGCGTTAAGTGATAAGCGGCTTGAAATAGTTCATGAAGATGCCTTTTCGTGGATCAGAAAAACAAATTTAAAATTTGATTTTATTATTATTGACCTACCTGATCCCACAAATTTTTCTCTTGGCAAGCTTTACAGTGATTATTTTTATAGAAATGTCTCAAATCTTCTAAATGAAGATGGGCTAATTGTGGTTCAGGCCACTTCTCCTCTCTTTGCAAGAGAATCATTCTGGATGATTGCTCATACACTTCAAAGTGTCGGCCTAATTATAAAGCCCTATCATTTATATGTACCTTCATTTACTGAATGGGGTTTTATTCTTGGGGGCAAGAAAAATTATACAATAAAGCCGCCACCAAAGGATTTAAAATTTTTAACTGAGGAAATTTATCCCTCACTTTTCTATTTTCCTCGTGATATGGAAGAAGTACAGACTGATATTCAGAGCTTAAACACCCAGAGTTTAGTGTCATTATATTCAAGGGAATGGAATTTTTAACTCGAAGAAAATTCATTAAAGGGGCTTTTACATCATCACTTCTGCCACTTCTTCCCGCAGTTGGAACTGGATCATTTTCCGCTCTCTCTCTTAAAGCGTGTCAAAGGAAAAGTATTAAGACAACACTTCATGGAGCAGAGCATGATACCGGCCATTTGCTTAGAGACAAGGAATATTCTTTCTTCCCTCTATCAGAAGTAACTGAAGAGGTAGATATTCTGATCCTTGGTGGTGGGGTATCTGGTTTAAGTGCTCGTTATTTTCTGGCTGATAAGTCGCCTGAAAAGTCAGTAATGCTTCTTGAACTTGCTCCTGAAACTGGAGGTAATGCAAGAGCTGGAAGTGGGCCTGAAGGTGGGAGATTTCCCTGGGGTGCGCATTATCTTCCTCTACCATCTCGATCAAATCATGATCTAATCAGGTTTCTTGAGAAAGCAGGAGCAATTACTGATTACGATTCAGATGGATCACCTGTTTATAATGAAGACTTTCTAATTCATGCTCCAGAATCAATGCTTCATGAGTTTGGAGAGAAAACCGATGGACTTCGTCCAAAAGTTAATCTCAGACCAGAGGACAAGAATGCTTTTAGAAAGTTTAATTCCTTAGTCAAAAAATACAGTTCTTATACTGATTCTAAAGGAAAGCGTGCATTTGGTATTCCGCTTTTATCTGAAAGTTCACATGATTCTGATCTTATGGCTCTTGATCAGATTACTGGAATTGATTTTCTTGAGCGGGAGGGAATTATAAGTGAAAAAGTTAATTGGTATGTAAATTATGCAACAAGGGATGATTATGGATCTCTTGCGCGGGATGTTTCTGCCTGGGCAATGCTTCATTATTTTTGTGCAAGGGATTCCTTTTTGATGAAGGGAGCTGAAAATCGAACTCTTCTAACCTGGCCTGAAGGAAATTCATTTTTGGTAGAATCACTTTTAAAAGCAGTTAAAAATGAGAGATTTCCTATAAAGACAAATTCACTGGTTACAGGTATTCGACGTGACGAAAATTTCTTTATTGCCCAGTATCTTTCTTTAAAAGATAAAAAACGAAAAATGATACGTTCTAAAAATATAATTTCAGCTCTACCTGAATTTGTTTTCAGAAGATTATTGTCAAATGAACTTGGAGAGAAATTTTTTCTTCGTCCTCAACTTGAGTATGTTCCATGGTTAATTGTAAATCTTTCTATTCCAAAGCTTCCATTTAATTACCAGAACATTCCCTGGGATTCTGTATCGATTCATACTCCTGATCTTGGTTTTGTAAGAAGTGATCACCAGAGCTTTTCTCCGGGCCTGGTTCCCACTGTATTAACTTTTTATTATCCCCTGGCTGAAGAAGATCCAAAAGTAGCGAGATCCTGGTTACTTGAAAATGATCCTCTTGTGTTTACAGAGCTTGCATGTCGCAGGTTGGATGCGATGTATCCAGGACTATCTGATTTTGTCACTAAATCTGATATTTGGTACTGGGGGCATGGTATGGCGAAACCAAGACCTGGGATTATAAGTAATCGAATTAGTGAAAAAGATGTTCTGCCATCTGGGCTAGTGTATGCTCACACTGATCAGAGTGTTATTTCGGTTTTTGAGGAAGCGTTTTATCATGGAAAAAGGGGAGCAGAGATTGTTAATTAATATGTTTAAGGAAACAAAGGAATCGAGATTCGCCCATGCTCTTGACAGGCTTGTTCCGCCCCTTCAAAATTATTTTGCAAATGGCGGAACCTGGAAAGAGTTTTTTATTTCCTTTGAAATTGCCAAATCCAAGAATGTACATGTAAAAGAGGGTTCAATGGAAATATCGGAGTTTATCTACGCGGTCCTTGAGAGCGCGTCTAGTCAAGTGCTTTTTGGGGAGTGATTTAAGTCGAATTTATAGACTTGATAAATAACCCTTCATACTCACATACTATTTTCTCCCAGTTATAGAACTTTTCAATACGACTAAGGTTGTTTTGAATTTTGCCTGTCTCTTTATCGTCTTTTACTAATGAAACAACGTAGTCTTGCACTTCATTCGGATTTTCAAAGTAATAGGCATTATCCTCAAGTACGGCTTTATTAAACTCATTTTTATGGGCAAGTATAAGGGTATTTGCTGCCATGGCTTCCAAAAGGGATGGATTGGTGCCACCTACGCTATGTCCATGAAAATATATATTAGAGAAATAACGAAGATTGTTCAAATCAGCTGTATCGTAAACTGAACCCAAAAATCGAATTTTGGAATAATTTTTATATTTTTCAAGCAGATACTTTCCAAATGAATTATTCGTACTTCCAATAACAATACAAGGTCTTTTGCCATGGGATTGGCTTACCCCATCAAGAATAATTTCAATATTATTTTCAGGTTCCATCCTTGCTATAAGAAGATCATAGCCGAACTTTCCAAGTTTGTAATGTTCAAGTCTCGACTCGTCTGGGTTGCTAAATATATTTGCGCCGTAGGGTATATAAGTTGATTCAATCCGGTATTTGTGATTAAGGTATTTCTTTATCGCGGGGGAATCTGCAACAAGAAAATCACTGTTTCTTGCAGCAAGTGATTCTGCAAATCTGAGAAACTTTTTAACAGGAGCTGAGTATTTGGTTCTTTTCCATTCCAGTCCATCCATATTTGTGATCAAAAGTGAATTTTTGGGAAAAAGAAATGACCATATGGAACTGCTTGTATAGCCTAGCTGAAGAATTATATCGAAGCGCCTCTTTCTTGAATCGAGTATGCAGTTAAAATCAAATATAAATTGCCCAGCTGTTCCCATGAAATATTCTGGATCATAGCAATGTACTATGTTTACACCCTGATAAGTTGATTCCCTGAAAATGTGGTTATGTGAATTGTAAACTGTTACGGAGTGACCAAGCTTTACAAGGGCTACTGACAAAAATTCTGCAAATTGTTCAAATCCTCCATAATTATTTGGTATTCCCCTGGTTCCAATTATTCCGATGTTCATATCTAAAGGTATTAATTAATTCTGGAATATAAACTCTTAGTTTAACATGAACATATCAGGAGTAGAGTTCCTTAACTCTTGTTATTACTTCCTGAACGGTTTTGTCAGGGCAGCTTGCTCCAGCCGTAATAGCAATAACTACAGGATCACTCTTGTCTTTTAATTCAGGGAACCATTTGTTTTTAATCGTTACTTTGTTTTCATGCAGGTCATAGTGCCTTATCTCATCAAGAGATATGATTTCATCTGCATCCTGAATAAAGTATGTTGGATAGCTTTCAAGAAGAAGCTCGGCCAGATGACTGGTGTTTGAGCTGTTATAGCCACCTACAACAAGCCCAAGGTCTGCGGGTATTTCTCTCAAGGCAAGGGCCGCAGATTGATTCTCGTATGTTGCATAGCAAAGTGTGTCTCTGGTATCAGCATAATGTGTGGAGAGATTCTCCTTGCCGTAAACTTCCTCCATAGTAGTTTTAAAATGACTTGCTATTTCTGCTGTTTCAGATGCAAGCATAGTAGTCTGATTTACTACGCCAACCCTGGAAAGGTCTCTTTTTGGATCAAATCCCTGAGATACGCAATCAGAAAAGATAGCCATAAATTGTTCGCTAGAAATTTTCCCCTTAATAAATTCCGAGACAATTTTGGCTTCATTGAGGTCCTTTATTATTACAGAGGGTGCTGAAACACGAGCATGGGAAAAGGTAGCTCTTGTTTCTTCATGGTTTTTTTTGCCGTGAATAATAATGGTAAATCCATTTTGACCAAGTTCAAAGCTTCTTTTCCAGACTTTTTCAACAAAGGGACATGTCGCATTATATGCAAGTGGATTTAATCCAAGCTCGTTTAGCTCTTCTATAATTTCAAGTGTGGTTCCAAATGCAGGTACTATTACGATGTCGTCAGAATTGAGTGACTTGAAATCAATCAATCTGGTACCATCTGTCTTCATTAAAAAGGAAACGCCACGCTCCCAAAGATCCTTATTAACTTTGGGATTATGGATCATTTCACTTAGAAGAAAAATTCTTTTGCCTGGATTTTCTTCAACTACCCGGTAGGCAGTTTCAATGGCATTTTCAACCCCAAAACAAAAACCAAAATGACGGGCCAAATGAAACCTGAGGCCATCAAATTCAAGTACGCTTGGTGATTGATCTTTTTTCTTTGGATCCTTATCTCCCCTGGACTTTTTGATGGAGGTTACTAGCGAACTGCGATAGAAAGTTGGTACATTAAAAGTTCTTGCCATAGTTTTTTATAAGTTTAATGGATTCTGATACTATCAAATTATATTAAAATGATCAAAAAACATTATAAGAAAGTTTTACGGTGAATAGGGCAGCTGATTTAAAAAACAAGATTCGATCTTTTCCTGATCTTCCTGGGGTCTACCTGATGAAAGATTCTGCAGGGGAAGTCATATATGTCGGGAAAGCCAAACGTCTCAAGCCTCGTGTATCTTCGTATTTTAGTGGAGGTGATGGAAGGGCCCGCATTGAGTTTCTTTTGGAAAAAATAAATGACATTGAAATTATTATTACCGAGGATGAACGACAGGCTCTAGTCCTGGAACTTGATCTTATAAAACAATATAAGCCACACTACAATATTCGATTGAAAGATGATCGTGCCCCTTTAATGCTTCGTCTTGACAGAAATTCAAAATGGCCACGTTTTGAGCTCACAAGAAAAAAGTTGCATGACGGAGCTCAGTACTTTGGGCCTTACCCTTTTAGTTATGAGTTAACTACCCTTCTTGATGCAATAGAAAGGACAATTCCACTTCGCACTTGTACTGATAGAGTTCTTTTAAACAGAGTCAGACCATGTATGCAGCATCAGATAAAAAGATGTGCGGCTCCCTGCTGTCTTGAAGTTTCCGAATCTGATTATGATAAGTGGATTGATGAAGCTGTAAGTATTCTTGAAGGTAATACCGATGAAATCGTTTTATCAATGGAAGAGAGAATGATAAAAGCGGCAGATCAGTTGCGCTTTGAGGAAGCTGCAGAGTACAGGGATAAAATAAAAACCCTGAAGCAGATCCAGCTTGATAAAACACAAATGTATTACGGTGAAGATGATATTGATGCCATAGCTTTGTACCGTGAGGGTCGATCAGTGGAGGTTTCAATAATCCGAACAATTAATGGCAGACTTTCGGGAAGTGTTACGTATGGATTTACTGATGTGCTGATTCCGGATGATGAGATTGTTTCTTCTGTTATTTCTCAGTATTACAGGGCGGGCACCAGGGTGCCTTCCCGCATATTACTTGGAACATTAACCGAGGATCTGGAGTGGTATGAAGAAATTCTTTCAGATACTTCGGGACATCGCGTAGAAATTCTTTCTCCCCAAAGAGGACTAAAAGCCCGTTTAATGGATCTTGCCAGGGCAAACGTTAAAGAGAATTTTGAAGCTCGCTTCAGTCAGGAGAAGAAAAGCGAGAGGGTACTTTCCGCACTTAAGGACATTCTTGGGCTTGATCAGATTCCAAGGCTCATAGAGTGTATTGATATAAGTCATATACAGGGAAGTTCAACAGTAGGTGCTGTGGTCTGTTTCAGGGATGGATCACCAGAGCGGTCCAGGTATCGACATTTTCATTTGTCTCAGGAGGGGAAGCCCGATGATTTTGCATCCATGTATGAAACAGTTGAAAGACATCTTAGTCGCGGGAGAGAAGAGGGAACTTTGTGCGATCTATTGGTAATAGATGGTGGGCCACCCCAGATTGTTCAGGCATTAAAAGTTAGAGATTCACTTTCATTGACATATCCAACCATAATTGCACTTGCTAAGAAGCGTGATCAGAAAGGGAGAAAAGTTAGTCGAGTTGATATACCCAAGAGCTCTGGCAGGGTTTATAAAATTGCTTCAAAGCCAGAACGTATTTACATAGAAAGGTTAACTGAGCCCCTTGTACTTTCTCCAGATAATGAAGTTTTACAACTTCTTGAGAGAATCCGTGACGAAACTCATCGAGTTGCAATTTCATTTCATCGAGATACAAGATCAAAAAAGCAGTTTCAGGGACCTTTGGACAAAATTCCCGGTTTGGGACCAAAAAGAAAGCGTGCCCTGATAAAGACTTTTGGCAGTATTAAAAATATCAGGGAAGCCACAGAAGAAGATCTTATAGTACGTGGTGAACTTCCGAGGCCACTTGCAAGACGAATATATCAGTTTTTTCAGGATTAAATAACAAATCAGGATGTAAAAATAAATTATTTCAACTCATATCTAGCTAAGTAACACTATAGTAAAGAGATTCAAATTCTGCTATTTTTTTTATTTAACAGACTCCTAGCTCGCATTATTATAAATATAATTTCCCATTATTTAATTATTCTATATGAATCCCTTAAACAAAAACCTTCAGGAGACATTTCTTTTTTCTGCAAAAGATTTGCTTGCCAATCGCCTAGGTAATTTTTCTGAACGTCAGCTTGCAAGGCAAAGGGCACTTGTCTCAAACTTGCTTCTAGGTATTGGAGTTTTTATTTTTATAATGCTTGGATCTCTTGTTGTTTTTGGTTACGGTTCTTTTGTTTCTGGTACGTTTGTTGAAGCTGCGAGTTCTGATAATTTCATTACTGGTATTATACTGGGTGTTATATTTTTGGTGATTATTGTAGTTTGTGCTATTGGCGGATTAATTCAGGTAAAAAAATCCCGTACAAAAGAAATAAGTAAGGCTGAAGGTATTCTGGAAATTGGAAAGACCAGGCCCGATGCCGGTTGTTTTGAAATTAAAGTTGGAGATACCAGAATAAGGCTCCTTACTGAATGGCAACGTGAAGCCTTTAAAGTCGGTACCAGTTATCGTGTTTATTATTTACAAGCATCTGTGCCAATAATACTTTCTGCGGAAGTTATTGGTACTGAAAAAGAGGCCGAAGAGGCAGTAATAGATGAAAAGCCTGTTCATCAGGATGAAATTTTAAAAAGTCAGAGAAAAGCCAAAGTTGTAGTTTTAGTATTGGCAGTCCTTACAATTGTTGTTCCAGTTACAATGTTCGCTACTGCTGATTTTTCACCACTTGTTCGCCTTGTCATTTTTTTGGGGCTTTTTGTGCTATCTGCCGGATTTGTCTGGTGGGGAATGCGTTCAACCGGAAATTAACCTAAATAAAATGTACTTGCTAATCTTTAGTCGATTCATCAGTGTATTGCCTGTAGTACATCTTTTGTTTATAATTTTATCGTGACTTTCTTATTTTTTAATTTTTTTAAATATTCAAATGTAATTAGACCTAATAGACTTATATGATTGATTTAGTTGATTTTCGATCCAGGGCTGGAGATTATGCCGAGGCATGTCGCAAGAAGCGGATTAATTTTGATGTTGAAGCTTTTCTAAGCCTTGATGAAAAGAGACGCGAACAACTAAAAGTTACAGAGGAATTGCGAGCCAGGCAAAATCAACTTGGTAAAGACATGCCAAAGCTTAGTGGAGAGGAAAAAGAAAAATTAAAGGATGAGCTTAAACTAATTAGTGCTGAGTACAAGAAGGCCGAGCAAGAGCTTGAGACGATGACAGGGGAGTGGAGCAGGTTACAATTATTTATTCCATCAATTCCTCTTGCTGAAGTTCCTGAAGGTAGGGATGATTCTGAAAATGTGGAAATCAGACGTGTTGGAACTCCTCCTGATTTTTCTTTCAAGCCAAAGGATCATGTAGAAATAGGTGAGAGACTGAAACTATTTGATATTGAACGGGGGGTGAAGATAGCAGGTTCAAGAAACTATTATTTACTTGGCCTTGGCGCACGTCTTCATCATGCTGTTTTATCATATGCAATTGATTTTATATCTTCTCGTGGCTACACACTTTTTGATCCGCCTCATATAGTAGCAACCAAAGCCATGACTGGAACCGGGTATTTCCCTGGTGGAGAAGAAAGTGCATATCACCTTGATGAACGGGATTCTGATTATCACCTTATTGGAACTTCTGAGGTTCCGGTTGCTGCATATCATCTTGATGAAACTCTTTGCATTGATGAGTTACCCAAGCGATATGCCGGTTATTCACCTTGCTATCGCCGGGAGGCAGGTACTTATGGCAAGGACACAAGGGGTCTTTATCGTGTTCATCAGTTTTATAAAGTTGAGCAGGTTGTGATCTGCAGAAATGACCCTGAGGAGAGTCGAAGATTTCATAATGAATTGTTAAAAAATGCCGAAGATTTTTTTCAGACTTTGGAATTACCCTACAGGATTGTAGCAGTCTGTTCTGGAGATATGGGTCAAGGGCAGGTTTTCAAGCACGATATTGAAACATGGATGCCTTCTCGTGGGGCTTATTCTGAAACCCATAGTTGTTCAACTCTTCATGATTTTCAGGCCAGGCGCCTGAATTTGAGGTATAAGGAAGGAGACTCCAAGCCATTATTTTGTCATACCCTTAACAATACACTTGTTGCTTCTCCTAGAGTATTGATACCATTACTTGAGAATCATCAGGAGGAGAGCGGATCAGTGAGAATACCTGAGGTACTTCGTCCTTACCTTGGTGGTATTACTCATTTGAAATAGTTTCATTGGATGTTCTAACAGGAGAGTATTATGACTATGTGGATGAAGGGAGTAGCAGTACTTGTAGGTTTGTTAATAGTAGTTGCTTTCAAATCTGATTATAATACAAGGGCTGCTATTTTTGTTCTGATTGCTGGAGGGCTTCTTTTTCTTGGATTAAAAGGTCGAAGATAATATTGGATATTTACTTTCTTGGATCATAGTTCACAGAAAAGATCAAAAGTATTTAAACTTTGGTCGCTTTCCCTTTTTTTTCAGCTATTCTCTATAGCCTGTTCTACTTTTATGCCTTTATATTTTATTAGCCTTGGATTGGATAAAGCTGATGCTGCTGGAATAGACAGCCTTGCATTTTTTCTTTCTCTTGCAGGGGTATTTTCCACAAGTATTCTTCTATCAAGGTTATCATATAGGTCATTAGTTGTATTTTCTTTTATTATATCGGGAATTTTCGCTTCTCTGGTATCAATTCATTTTTCATTTATGGTGAAGCTGGTTTCGCTTCTTCTATGTTTTCTGGGAATGGCAATATCAGCTACCTTGTTACCACTTAGTGCTATTTTTTTGCTATCTGGTGCTAGATTCGGAGCTGAGTATGGTCGCTATCGAAGGGTTGGATCAATGGGTTTTCTTGCTGGTCTTATTGTAAGTGGTATATGTGCCGATTTATCTTCACCCTGGGTCTATCCAATTTTAACAGGTGCCGGGTTCATACTTGCAGGCATAGCATTTTCACGACTGGAGTTTCCCAAGGAGTCCGGTATTATGACCTTAGCTACTTCTTTAAAGAGCTTGGAAAGTAAGATCGACAAGAAGTTCAAATTTTCGCTTCAATTTTTTGTTGATAAAATTCGGGGAAATTATGTTTTGCTTATGTTTGGTATTTCCCAACTTATTATTTGGAGTGCTTTTTCTGTATGTTTTCGCTACCTGCCATTAAGAATGAGCGAAATGGGTAGCAGCTCAATTTTAATAAGTATAACCCTTGCCATCCTGGGAGTTGTTGCAATCTTTAGCATTGGTCTAATTGGGCAAATTACTGATAGTATTAATATTCGTTTTCTATGGCCTCTGGTTCCTGTTTTTTTGTCGATCAGGGTGATTCTTTTGGGGATTCCTGATAGTAATTTTTACTGGTTTATGCCAATGCAGTTACTTCATGTACCTACGTGGGTACTGAATGATATATTGGTACTCCGTTTTCTAAGAGATAAAGGAAATGAATTGGGTGCACTAAGAATCAGCATTTTAAGCCAACTCGGTATGATATCTGGTCTTTCTCTGGGGTCCTTTTTAATGTCAAAGGCTATTCCCCAATTTGGTCTTCAGGGAAGTTTTTTATACGTCGGGCTGTTGCCTATGCTTTTTGTTCCAATTTTTTTAATGAGCTGGAGTTCTGGAACTATCAGAATAAAAGTAGAAACTTGATATTGGGCTATTCATGTTTGAAGGTATATTTTCCCAAGGATTTTTGTCTGGAACATTTTTCCCGATAGTTGTTGTAACCTGTATTTCATTAAGCGTTTCATTTTTTTGTTCACTGATGGAGTCGGCGCTGCTTTCTGTTCCTTTACCTTATGTTCGACATTTGGCTGAATCTGGTTCCAGAAGAGGCAAAATTCTCCTTGGTTTCAAGGAGGATCTTGGCGATCCGATTGCTGCTATACTCATAATGAATACTATAGCAAATACCGTAGGTGCTGCTGTTGGTGGTGCTTATGCCAGTTTCCATGGAGATAAGGCACTTCTTGTTTTTTCAGTAGTTTTTACTGTTCTTATTCTTGTAATAAGTGAGATATTCCCCAAGCAACTAGGTAATATTTATTCACGTCAAGTTGCATTAATAATTGCATTGCCTCTTTCTTTGATTATTAAAATTCTTTTCCCGCTTGTTAAAATTGGTAGATTTTTTTCAAGTGGTATTTCTCAGGACTCTGATGAACCGCTTGTAAGTCATCATGAGGTTTTAAGTATGGCAGAACTTGGTCATGAGGAAGGTGTAATTGATGTCCTTGAAGATTCCGTGATAAGAAATGTAATCGGGCTTGACCGTGTACTTGTTAGGGATATTTTAACTCCTCGTGTTGTAGTTTTTTCCCTTGAAGAGTCGCAGAAACTTAAGGATATAGGTTCTTCACTGTTCTCATTTCCTCACACACGCATTCCAATATTTTCAAATGAAGATTCTGATCGACCAACTGGGTACGTTACGCAGAGGGATATCGCAAGAGAGTTAATAGAAGGAGATCCGGAGAGAAATCTAAAGTCGCTTTCAAGACCGCTTAAAACTGTTCCGGATATGATGCGTGCAGACAAGTTGCTCCTTCAGATGGTTGAGTCGCAGCATCCAATCTGTGCTGTTGTAGATGAGCACGGAGGGTTTGCCGGGGTTCTGACTCTCGAGGATATTCTTGAAGAAATTATAGGTCGTGAAATAGTTGACGAATTCGATCAAGTAAAAGATATGCGTTCTTATGCAAGAAAGTTACACGAATTAAGGGGGCGAACTGACGAAAGTTAAATTTATATATCTCTTGTGCCAGTGCGTTTGCACCTTTACCATGATACAACCCCACTTAATTAATTTATTTGATCCTCAATAACCATCAATATTATGCGGTTATGGTTTTGAGGCATTTTTTTAGAGTTTAATTGGAATGACGAACAGAAAAAGTATCCAATCAGTAATGCCTAATCCGGCAAAATCTGGTGGGAAAGGTAATCTGGATTTTAAAAAAAAAACTGTCACCTCGACTCCCGATTCTACGTCCCAAAATTCGACTGGGACATCTCAACGAGTGCCTGAGGACTTACCCGGAAAACCTGGAATAATTACCCGTGATCATCACGTTATCTCCCGAAGAAATATTGATCAGGATGCTCTTAAGGTTCTAAAACGTCTAAATGGCTATGGTTATCAGGCCTTTCTTGTTGGTGGAGGAGTCAGAGATCTGCTTTTAGGAAAGGGACCCAAAGATTTTGATATTGGAACAAATGCCAAACCTGAAGAAATAAGGGAACTTTTCAGGAATTCCAGAATAATCGGACGACGTTTCAAGCTGGTTCATGTCTACTTTAAAGGTGGCAAAATAATTGAAGTCGCAACATTTCGTTCCAGTGCAAGCCCTGATGACCCGGAAACTCTGGCTCATGATAATACGTATGGAGATGCTGAAAGTGATGCTCTCAGACGAGATCTAACTATTAATGGACTGTTCTATAATGCAGAAAATTTCAGTGTTATTGACTATGTTGGTGGTTTATCTGACCTTGAGAAGAAAGTTGTTCGCATAATTGGTGATCCGGATACCAGATTTACCGAAGACCCTGTCAGGATACTTCGGGCTGCTCGTCATGCTGCTCGCGCAGATTTCAGCGTTGAAAGTCGCACATCGGGTTCAATGAGGCGTAATACTCATTTAATTGAACTTGTGCCCTCTGCCAGATTATATGAGGAGTTTCTGAAAGACTTTTATTCAGGAGCTTTAAGAAAGACATTTGTAAGGTACAGGTCATATGGAATAATCAAGCAGGTTGTTCCCTCACTTGAAAGAGCACTTAAAGACAAATCTGAAATTGAACTCGATAAATTTCTGACAAGACTTGATTATCTCGATAACCTTATTCTTTCTGGAAAAGATCCACTATCAGAATTATTTTTTGCAGTACTTTTAATTGGTAATTATAAATTATCAATTAACCCCTCCACTTCTGATAGTTCTGAGGATTCAGGGATGGAAATTCTTTGCAGTGAAGGTTTTGAAAATTCGTCAAATGAAGATTCAGATGATAGTTCAAACGGAGCAGGTTTAACTGAAAACAGCGAACAATCTGATTTTTTAAACTCTTCTGGCGGGAGGCAAATAAAAGTTCCCTTGTTTAAGCTTAAACCCGTTCGTCCAGACAGGAACAATCGGGACAGGGTTTCAGGTCTTGCAAAGGACCTTGGTCTTTGGTTTCTGCCTTTAACTCTCACAAAAAGAGAAAAAATAGCACTTGAACGACTTCTTGTTATCAGGCACAGGGTATTAACTGCTACCAGTGGTGATATAAGCTCAGTATCAGAGTTATTAAAGTCTATTCACGAAGAAGAGCTGATGAATCTGAAATATCTTATGGAAATCTTTAATTCCGATGTGCCAAGGGGTTTAAGAAGTATTTTCTCTGGACCCAGGCGGCACTCCAGAAGATCGAGGAATAGATAATAGTGCAAATTTCAGCAATAGCAAGAATTACATTCAGACTTTATCTAAAAGCTTTAGTTGTTGCATTCAGGCAGACATTAAAGTCGTGGAAAATAATTTTACTGCAGGCTCTTGGGCTACTGCCACTAGCTGTTTTGCCATTTTTACTTAAACCTGTTGGCGGACTTGTTGCGTCAGTTATTTTGGGACTTTCTCTTACTTATTATTTATCTTACTATCTTGTGCTTATTCGACACGGACTTGAGGGTGAAAAGATAGACAAGGAAAGTCTTATTTCAGAAACAAATCAGCTTTTTTCTCCTGCCATTTCAGTAATGTTTTTTGTGTTCGTTGTTAATTTTACTTTTGGTTTCCTTGGGAGTAGTTTTTTTAAGGCAGTAATAGGAATTTTAATGGCAGTTTTTCTTAATCCTTTACCTGAAGTCCTTTATGCAAGAAGTAGCAGCCTGCTGGATATGCTTAGTGATTCTTTTCAGTTTATTCGGGAGAATGGGGTAGAATGGTTTATTCCGACATTGATTCCGTTTCTTATTTTTGTTGGCCCTTCACCTGATATTCTGTTTCAGGTTCTATCATTTAGTCCGGTTACTAATCTTAAATATGCTTTTTTTTACTTGAGTCAGGGATTACTTTCACCTGCCTTTATATTTATCCTTGTACTGGTATTATACATTATGTTTTTCTTGATGATATTTCGGGGAGTGCTTTTTCAAAGTCTACTAACAGGCAGACGTAATCGACTTTATCGGGACAAAATGAGCAGCTGATAGCTGTATTTTATTAATTCATAATATTAAAAATTTAATAATGAACAGTGAAGAAATGAACATAGTGGCAGTTATTCCGGGAAGGAGGGCCTCTACCCGGCTTATTGAGAAACCGCTTCGGGACATAAATGGAAAGACTCTTATACAAAGAGTCTGGGAGCAATCAACAAAAGTTAAAGGTCTGTCCGCGGTGTATATTGCCACAGATGATGATGAAATAGCCTCAATTTCCAGAAACTTTGGTGCAGAAGTTCTAATGACATCACCTGAAATTCCTTCTGGAAGTGCCCGTGTTTCAGCCGCAATCAGAATACTTGGCGTTCCTGTTGATATAGCTATAAATATTCAGGGTGATATGCCATTTATTGAACCACGAGTAGTGGAGAGCGCAATTTCATTTTTTAAAGAAAACTATGATAAATTTCATGTTGTAACTATTGCAATTCCTATTAGGGATCTAGGGGAGTTTCTTAAGCCTGATGCAGTAAAGGTAGTAATTGGGGAAGAGGGACAGGCACTTTATTTTAGTAGAGCTCCAATTCCACACCCCAGGGACGGAGATCGTTGGGAAGTCTTGCCTGAAGATGATCAGGCTTTTTATGGGCTTAAACATATCGGGCTTTATCTGTTTCGGCCTGAGGCTCTAAAAGAGCTGGATGACTGGAGTGTCACTCCTCTTGAGAAAGTTGAAAAGCTTGAGCAGCTTAAATTGCTGGATAGGGGATACAAGATAGGAGTTTGCATTGTTCCCCGCGAATTAATGGTGCGCTCAATAGAAGTTGATACCGAATCTGACCTCAAAGCAGCTCAGGCACTTGCAGCAGAACAGGAAGGCCGTTAAACTTATTGGTGTTAAACTTATTGGCGATAAATTTAATTGACTATTAATTTTTAATTGTTAATGTCCTGTCCTTCTGTATTATCATCTTTTCGTTAATTAAAGTGTTTTTTGATTTTATGAAATCCAGACCAACCAAGTATATATTTGTTACAGGAGGAGTTGTTTCATCACTGGGTAAGGGCCTGACCTGTGCTTCACTTGGAGCTCTTTTGGAAAGTCGTGGTCTCAAAGTTACTATTTGCAAACTTGATCCGTATCTGAATGTAGACCCCGGAACCATGAGCCCATTTCAGCATGGTGAAGTTTTTGTTACCAAAGATGGAGCTGAAACTGACCTTGACCTAGGGCATTATGAACGTTTTCTTTCTGCCAGCATGTCAAAGGGTAATAACTTTACTACAGGGCAGGTTTACGATTCAGTTATTAAAAATGAACGGCGTGGAGATTATTTAGGCGGAACAGTTCAGGTTATTCCTCATGTGACTGATGAAATCAAACGCAGAATCCTCGAAGTGGGTCAGGGGTTTGATATTTGTATTGGTGAAATTGGTGGAACAGTTGGTGATATTGAGAGCCTGCCCTTTCTTGAAGCTATAAGACAGTTTCGTTCTCAGGCTGGAAAGGAAAATGTAATATATGTTCATTTAACCTTAATGCCATATTTGAAAACTGCTCATGAACTTAAAACAAAACCCACTCAGCACAGCGTCAAGGAATTAACAAACGTAGGAATTCAGCCTGATATAATTGTTTTAAGAAGTGAGGCTCCTGTCGATCGAAAGGCAAGGGAGAAAATATCTCTTTTCTGCAACGTTGATCTTGAGTGTGTGGTTACTGCTCCTGATGTTTCGAATATTTATGAACTTCCGGTTGTTTTACACGAAGAGGGGCTGGACGCTCGTGTATGTGAAAAACTTAACATATGGACAGGTGCTGTACAGCTCCAAGCCTGGAAGGACATTTCAAATGTACTAAAAAATCCTGAAGCTGGAGAAGTAAATATTGCCATGGTGGGCAAGTATGTAGATCTTACTGAATCCTATAAAAGTCTTAATGAAGCTCTCATGCATGGAGGTTTCAGAAACAAATGTCGGGTTAATATTCAGTACTTTGATTCTGAAGAGATAGAAAAAAATGGAATTTCTGACTTGTTAAAATCAGCAGATGGTATTCTAGTTCCGGGTGGATTTGGAAAGCGGGGCAGTGAAGGTAAAATCAGGGCGATCGAATTTGCAAGAAGTACCGGAAAGCCATTTTTGGGTATCTGTCTTGGTCTTCAAATGGCTGTTATCGAGTTTGCAAGAAATAAAATTGGTCTTACTGAAGCTGCCAGTACCGAATTTATTCCAGATACCAAAGATCCTGTAATTGATTTGATGGATCATCAACGTGGTGTTGAGACAAAAGGCGGAACAATGAGACTTGGATCATATCCTTGTGTTCTCAAGAAGGGCACAAGGGCTCATATGATTTATGGAGCGAAGGAAATTTCTGAACGGCATCGTCACAGGTGGGAGGTCAACAATGAGTATCGCAGCCGACTCGAAGAGGGCGGACTTACCATTTCAGGAACTTCTCCGGATGAACACCTTGTTGAAGTAATAGAAATTCAGGATCATCCATGGTTTATAGGGGTTCAATTCCATCCCGAATTTCAGTCCAAACCCCTCAATCCGCATCCCTTGTTCGCAGACTTTATAAAGGCTTCAATGGCCACACGTAATTGTGTATAGTTAATTAATTTGTTTTTTGTGTTTATTCTCGGGCAGAAATTTTAATATATGCATGTATCAAATCAGACTGAAATTTTTCTTCCCGATTGTTTATCTTCATTTGTGATTGGAAATCAGTCCTGTCTTCCGTTAATACTTGGGCCTTGCGTAATTGAGTCCCGCGAAAGTGTATTCAGGCATGCTGAAAAAATTCAGGCCCTGTTAAAATCTGGTAAATCTCTCGGTATAATTTTCAAAAGTTCTTATGACAAGGCGAACAGGACAAGTGGCAGTTCATTTCGTGGCCCTGGTCTTCATGAAGGACTTGAAATTCTGGCTGAGGTACGTAGGGAGTTTAATTTGCCAGTTATTACTGATGTTCATTCGCCGGACGAAGCCAGAGCAGCCGGTGACGTTGTTGATGTTCTTCAGATACCAGCATTTCTTTGCAGACAAACTGATTTACTAATGTCTGCCGGATCAAGAAAAAAACCGGTACTCATAAAAAAAGGGCAATTTCTTCATCCCTCTGATATGGCTTTTGCGGCTGGTAAAGTTTCGGAAGCGGGAAGCAATCAGTTGCTCTTGTGTGAAAGAGGATCTTCCTTTGGTTATAGGGAGCTTGTCGTAGATTTTCGAAGTTTTGCGGTAATGCGTGAACTTGAATATCCCGTTGTATTTGACGCAACTCACAGCGTTCAGTCAATTGGAGGTAGCGGAAAGGGGACTTCATCAGGAGCAAGAAAGTATGTCCCTGCTTTGTCAAGAGCTGCGATTTCCTTTGGTGTCGATGCACTTTTCCTGGAGTGTCACGAAGATCCTGATCATGCTCCATCTGATGGACCAAATATGATTCCAATTGATCTTATGAGTACTCTTGTATCAGATTTGTCAGGGTACTGGGAGATGGGAAAGAAAATTAGGCAGGAGTACTAATTCTTGCCGTACAATTTTTTGTTAATGTAGATTGATTTTAGAATTATAATGAGTAGCAAAACTGCTGACAGGTTAGCTGATAGCTTTCGATTTATTCAAAATATGCAGCCTTTGCAGCGTGCAGGTTTGTGGTTGGGATCATTATATCTTGTATTTTTTCTGTTTCATCTTTTTTTTTATTCCTCTGGTCGTGGGCTATCCTTATCTCATAATGCAGCAAGTATCAGCGAGTCCGAATTTGAGTCTATGGATAGAGCGCAAGTGGTTATTAATTTATTTAACCGAAGTGAGTTCAAGGAAGGAAAGAGAAGCTGGAATGTTGACGCTAAAACTGCCCGCTATCTTTCAAGTGAGAATGTGATCCTGCTTGACACACCTAATATGACAATTTTCAGAGATAAAAATGAACCGCCAACAACCGTTAACGCAAAGTCTGCCCGTCTTCATGTAGTTGATGGTCAGGTAATAAGTGCTCTGCTTCAGGGAGATGTTAAAATTGCTCCATCACCTGATTTATCTATATTTACCGCCGTGGCTGAATACCGCCAATCTGATGGCAGATTGATAACTCCTGATAGAGTGTATATAAAGGGCCCTGCTTACGAAATTTCCGGAGAGCGCATGGATCTTGCAGTGGAAAGGGGATTTGTGAGTATATACGAAAAAGTTGAGTCCAGATTTGATTCAGGTAAGTCTAGTCAAGATGCAAAAAATGGAAAAGGACATAGAAAGACTGGCAACAGAAAGAAAGATAAGCTGATCCCTGGAATTTCAAGCTTTAAAATTCCTGTTAAAACGTCTAATGGTGGAGATACAGAATCTCGCTAGTATATAGAATAGTAATGTAATTTATCAATGTTGTATTCACTAGCGAACAACTTAATGTTTTTAGATGAGTCAGATAAAAATAATATGATAACAATTAAAGTTCCAGAGGTCTTGCTTGGCTCATTATTTTCATTGATTATTGTTTTTTCTGTTAATTCCAGTATGGCTTTTGCCCAGACTGGTGATGTGTCCTCAAAAGTTGAGAAGTCAAATGATTCTGGAAGTGGGTTGAAAAAGGCACTAGGTGGCGGAGGAGATTCCAAGGGGCCAGTTTTTATTAAAAGTGATTCCCTGATGCTTGATTCCAAAGACAGGTTATTCACCTACAAAGGAAATGTTCGGGTAGTAAGAGATGATCTTGAGATTACAACAGACATTATGATCGGTCGATATGGTGAAAATCAGGAATTGGAAAGTATTTTATGTCAGAGCAATGTAGTTATTACTCGCGGTGAGAGCATGCGCGCAACCTCAAATCGTGCTTTCTATAATTTAAAGAGCGCTAAAATTGCTCGTGATGGTAATTTACTTGCTGCAGATAAAATCACTATTTTCGTGGATGAAGACCGAAGCGAAGCTGAAGGAAACGTTCGAGTTAAAGTTATAAAAGCTGATGAGACTGGTTCTGGCGGTGAGCGCATGCGTGGTATTGTCAAAAAACAACCAGTCACAGAGTCTGAATAATCATAAGTATGGTAGATAAAAGCATGCAGGAAGTTTTGCGAAGTGAGTCAGGGGGGGGATCCTTAGGGGCTTTGTCACTGGAAGCCAGGGGACTTTTAAAGTCCTATTCTGGTCGGAGGGTTGTTGATGGTGTCGATTTAATTGTTCGCAGTGGCGAAGTCGTTGGTTTACTTGGTCCAAATGGAGCTGGTAAAACAACAACTTTTTATATGGTGGTAGGTTTGGTTAAACCTGATGGGGGTTCTGTATTTCTTGGTGACATCGATATTACACCAAAGCCTATGTATGCAAGAGCATTAAGTGGAGTTTCTTATTTGCCTCAGGAGGCATCTGTATTCAGAAAACTTACAGTAAGGGAAAATATACTTTCTGTTCTTGAAATATTACCATCTTATGTTGGTAAACGTTCAAAGCAATTAGAGCGGACAGATGAATTAATTGCAGAATTGCAACTTGAAAAAGTGGAAAATTCCAGAGCTTATTCTCTTTCAGGAGGAGAAAGACGAAGAGTCGAGATTGCTCGTGCGCTAGCCACTTCTCCAAAGTTCATGTTGCTTGACGAGCCGTTTGCCGGAATAGATCCTCTTGTTGTTGCAGAGCTTCAGCAGATTGTTCGGGCTTTAAAAAATCAGGGTATTGGTATTTTGATTACAGACCACAACGTAAGAGAGACGCTTGGTATTTGTGATAGAAGTTATATATTAAGTAATGGCAAGGTGCTTGTTTCTGGTACTTCTGATGAAGTGGCAAATTCTGAAATTGCAAGAAGGTATTACCTGGGTGAAGGTTTTACTTTTTAAGTCAATTATTATATATATTTACTGAGCTTGACCTTTTCCGGGCCCTGAAGTACTACTCACCCGAATGGCCCGGTAGCCAAGTGGTAAGGCAGAGGTCTGCAAAATCTCTATGCGCCGGTTCGAATCCGGCCCGGGCCTATTATATTTCCATTTAGATTTCCTCTTGCCAGGCAAGTCTGGTTCCGGCCCCACTAATTCATCATCTGTCTTGTAATACATCTACTGATAAGGTAGATTTCGATCAAATAAAGTTTAAGATTAATTTGTGCCCATAAATCTATCAGGAGTGTATATTTTCTATGGCATATGTGGTTACGGAACCTTGTATTGGTACAAAAGACAGATCTTGTGTTGAGGTTTGTCCAGTTGATTGTTTTTATAATTTCAGTAGTCCTGAATTAAACGATAAGGTTGGAAAACCTTCATCTTCTGGAGATGTTGGAATGCTTGTGATTCATCCGGATGAATGTATCCACTGTGGGGCTTGCGAGCCTGAGTGTCCGGTAGAAGCAATATATGAGGATGATGATGTTCCTGACAAATGGTCTGAGTATGTTAGTCTTAACTCCAGGATTTCAGAGGGCTTCTCTCCGGAAGAGCTTGACAAGAATCGAGTGACTGCAAAGTAATTTGAGGAATTTATTATGCCTGTATCAGTAATTGTAGGTGCGCAGTGGGGAGATGAGGGCAAGGGCAAGATAGTCGATTATCTCTGTGAGCGTTCTGATATTGTTGTGCGTTTTCAGGGTGGTAACAATGCTGGGCATACAATAATTATAGATGGCAAAAAAACTGCTCTTCATATCATACCGTCGGGAATACTTCGAGAGTCCAATCGGTGTCTTCTTGCTTCTGGGGTTGTGCTTGATCCCGAAGTTTTTATTAAGGAGCTTGAGGGTCTAGAAGTTTCAGGTATTGTAGTTACGCCTGAGCGCCTTGGTATTTCTGGTGAAGTTGCCTTAATCATGCCTTATCATCGTGCTATAGATGTTGAGCGCGAGAAAGGACGTGAGCAGGATGGCTCTAAAATTGGTACAACAGGAAAGGGAATTGGCCCGTGTTATGAAGATGCTGTATCAAGAAACGGCATCAGGGTATCTGATCTGGCAAATCCATCAAGACTTCGTTATCTGGTTGAAAGAAATGTTAAGGAAAAGAACAAATATCTTGCTGGCGTGCTTAATTCAACAGTTCAGTTTAGTGCTGATGAGGTATTTCAAACATTGATGTCTCAAGCTGATAATATTGTTCCTTTTATCAGTAACATAAGTGCTGAACTTGCTCGTGCTCATATTGAAGGCAAGTATGTAATGTTTGAAGGTGCTCAGGGAACCCTGCTTGATATATACCACGGCACTTATCCCTATGTTACTTCTTCTTCTACTGTTGCCGGGTTTGCTTGTGCAAGTGCCGGTTTTAGCCCAAAGCATATAGATCATATTCTTGGGGTTTGTAAGGCTTATACAACGCGTGTTGGAGAAGGTCCCTTTCCCACTGAGGATACTGGTCCAGATGGTAGTAGAATGAGGGAGCTTGGACACGAATTTGGAACAACTACAGGCAGACCTAGAAGATGTGGATGGCTGGATATCGTAGCTTTAAAGAAAGCAATCCGAATTAATGGTATTACCTCACTTATTATTACTAAAATGGATATATTAACTGGTTTCAAGACGATACGTCTTGGCACTCATTATCTGTTTGATGGACAGCCGGTTGAGGATCTTCCTCATGCATCAGAAAACGTAAGTGCACTGGAAGTTTTTTATGAGGAAATGTCAGGATGGGATGAGGATATTACAGGAGTTAAATCTCTTGATGATTTGCCCCAAGCGGCCAGCAGATTTTTAAAAAGGATAGAGGAGCTTGTTGGGGTTGAAATTGGAGCTTTTTCAGTAGGTCCTGACAGAAGTCAGGCTGTTATAACTAGCGATTCAGTGAGAAGTCTATTTTAGCGGGTGATTTATCCTTAAAAATTTGAAGGAAAATTTAGTTCGTGGCGAGACATTATAAAAGTAACCAAGCTGGATGTAATTGGAATTATGAATAGTTCCTTGGCGCGAGTTCTTGAATCACAGAAAGTTGAAGATGGAGTACCTGTTAATAACATGAATAGCGGGCGTGTATCTGTGCTTGTTATTGATGATGAAAGCTCTATCACTGACGTCCTGGCAGGTGTCTTGCGGGACGAAGGGTATGCACCTGAGGTAGCGGGTTCAGGTGAGTTAGGCATACAGATTTTCAACAAAATCATGCCACCTGTTGTTTTTCTTGATATGTGGATGCCTGGTAAAGATGGGATTCAAACCCTGAGAGAAATAAAGGAGATATCTCCTTCTACTCAGGTTATTATGATCTCTGGTCATGCAACGATTACCAATGCACTTGAAGCAATGAAATGCGGAGCTTTTGATTTTGTCGAAAAACCTTTTACCATAACTGCCATTACAACTACACTTGAGCACGCTCTTGATAGGTATCGATTGCTTGAGTCAAATCAGAAAAATGAAGATCTACTTATTTCAACACCTGATTTGAATATTGACCGGGAGAGCGAATCACATGATGAGAACTCTAATATTGGAGATTCGCTGATAGGTGAAACCCTGAAAAAAGCCAGAACCTCTCCGATTAATCGACAGGTTCATCCTGGTGTCCTTTCTCGGGGTTGTTCGGGTAGAAACCTTGGTCAGCGAACAATAAAGGAAAGTATTGTATTATACGGACAATGCCTTCACTCAGGTGCTAAAAGCGGACTTGTTCTGGAGCCACTTCCACTTAATTCTGGAATTCACTTTTCTCATCTTGGTTCGATTTATTCAGTTCCTGCCTTTGTATCAAATGTAGAATCAACCGTTTTAGCAACTACTCTAAGGACAGGACATGTTGCTGCCTCAACTATAGAACATTTAATGGCGAGTTTATTTGCCTATGGAATTTCCAATTTGTTAATTAAATGTAACGGCGAGGTTCCGATTTTTGATGGATCATCAAACGAATTCTGTGCTGCAATTGAAGGAGTAGGAATTGAAGAGCAAGGAGGTGATTGGTTTGAAGTCTGTCCTGCAAAACCAATTGTTTATAATGTAGAAGGAACTAGTGATGAAATTCGTCTTGAGCCAAGGAGTGAAGGCGGTTTATATCTAAATTATGAGTTATGCTATCCTGATCCAGTCGGTACACAGGTTGTAGAGTTTACATTTAGTGGTCCAGAATCTTTTTGCAGGGAAATTGCTCCTGCCAGAACTTTTGGTTTTATGAAAGATGTTCAAAATATGCACAGAATGGGTCTAGCCGCAGGTGGTCGTCTTAATAATTTTATTCTGATTGGACCTAACGGTATAATCAATACTGACCTGAGATTTCCGGATGAACTTGCCCGTCACAAGGTTCTTGATGCAATTGGAGATTTGTTCCTGCTTGGCAGACCACTATCGGCAAATGTGTATGCCCGTATGACCGGACATGCGGACAATGTAGCAGTATTAAGATTACTTGCTTCTACTGTACCAGATCTAAAGACCGGGTCAGATCAGGGGAGCTTGCTGACTTAGGATCGCTTTTTGATGTATTTCTTTCTTTTTTTATTTTCTCAATAATGAACAGCACAAATAAAAATTCACCTCTAATACCACCTCCGGTAATTAATTCCGAGGTAATGTATAAAGGTGTGAGGCTCGCTGTTCGAAAGGACTATGTAGATTGTGGTTTGAAAGATCCTGTTTTGCGAGAAGTAGTTGAACATCCGGGGGCTGTTGTTATACTGCCCGTGTTCTCAGATGGCCAACTTCTTATGGTGAATCAGTTTAGGCACCCACTTGGAAGAATGATGTTTGAATTTCCAGCCGGTACTTTAGAACATGGTGAGAAACCAGATGTTTGTGCGCATAGAGAATTAACTGAAGAGGCTCACTTCCGGGCTCAAAGCATGATTTCCTTGGGAATTATTCATCCTGCACCTGGTTTTTGTAATGAACAGCAGTTCTTGTTTTTGGCTACTGATTTGATCCCGGAGAAAGGTACTCCTGATCCAGGTGAGATTATCGAAACTGCGTATTTTACTGTCAGTGAAGTAAAAAAAATGATAACCAATTGCATGATTACGGATGCAAAGAGTATAGCAATTTTTTCAAGAGCATTGTTTTCAGGTTATTTTGAGCAGCTTCAATAATCAGATGAGAGGGAATTTGGATGTATAATCAGAATCAGAAAGTGCATTTTGTCGGTATTGGTGGTGTAGGCATGGCAGGTATTGCTGAGGTTTTGCTCACTCTGGGTTACCGAATTTCAGGATCAGATGTAAGGCCTTCTCAGCTAACAGAGCACCTTCAGAAGCTTGGTGCCGAGATTGTATTCGGTCATTCTCCTGATAATATTCCGAATGAGACTCATGTTCTGGTCAAGTCAAGTGCTATTCTTGATGACAATCCAGAACTTATTGAGGCTCGCCTTCAAAATATACCTATTATTCCAAGGGCCGAGATGTTAGCTGAGTTAATGAGGATGAAGTATGGAATTGCAGTGGCTGGTTCGCATGGGAAAACGAGTACAACTTCCATGACTGCAAAAATTCTTAAGGAGCTTGGATTTGATCCTACTGTGATAATCGGAGGTCGTGTACTTTCTCAGGACACAGGTGCAAGTCTTGGTTCTGGTCAATATCTAATAGCGGAAGCGGATGAAAGTGATGGTAGTTTTTGTCTTCTAAGACCTGCTATAGCCATTGTAACAAATATTGATCGTGAACATATGAGTCACTATCACTCTTTTGGTGCTCTGGAAGAGGCTTTTCTCAGCTTTATGAATAGTGTTCCTTTCTATGGGCTCGTTGTTTACTGTGGAGATGATCCTATACTCAAGCGCCTTATTGAACGAGTCGGAAGGAAATCACTTTCATACGGACTTGATCCACTGCACGATGTAGCAGCCCTAAATATGACATTTGATGGATGGAATTCTGAATTTGATTTAATGGTAAAAGGGGCAAATTGTGGAAGGGTTATTATTCCTGTGCCTGGAAAACATATGGTATCAAATGCTCTTGCTGCGATTGCTGTTTCTCTTGAGCTTGGTGCTTATCCGGATGAATGTATCCAGTCTTTAAGAAATTATCCCGGAGTTGCCAGAAGAACAGAAAGGATTGGCGAAAGGTCTTTTAGTCCTGGTAGAAGTTGTCTGTTCATTGATGACTATGGCCATCATCCTGCCGAGATTAAAGCAACACTTCGCGCTATCAAAGGTGGAATATTGCCAAAACAGGAATTCCCATCCCGCTTGATAGTCATTTTTCAACCTCATAGATACACCCGTACAAGAGAACTTTTTTCAGAATTTATTACTGCATTTGAGGATGCTGATCTGGTTTTTATTCTTCCTATTTATGCTGCTGGTGAAACTGAAATTGAAGGTATTACTGGTGAGGGGCTTGCTCAGGCACTTATTCATCCTGCCTGTCGTTATGTCTCTTCATTTGATGATTTGCCTTTACTTCTTGAAGGAGAAGCTCATGGTAACGATATCATTGTAACAATGGGGGCAGGGAGTGTAGGTAAATACTCCAGAATTCTTTGTGGCACTTCTAAAGAAAATGATTCCTCATTATCTTCTAATTCCTCAACAGCGAGAATTGGCAATGAAAAATTGTCCTCAACGTTAGAAGCGTCCCAAGATGTTGAAAACAGGAATATAAACTCAGCAGATAAATATGAAAGAGAAGCTGTCATTACTCACAGCTGAACTTCGTAGTCGAATTGAAAAGGCTGATTCAGATAAACTGATTATAACTGAAGATGCTACTTCCCGGCGACTTACAACCTTTGGGGTTGGTGGTAATGTGTCATTTCTTGTTTCTGAAGTTGGATCCTTCAAGGTACTTTCTCAAGTTATAAGTTTTTTTCGACATAAAGGGATTTTGCCACGTTTTCTTGGAAATGGTTCAAATCTTGTTATTCCCGATGCTGGCATATACAGCAGTCCGGTTATAAGGTTAGGGGGAGGTTCTTTAAAGTTTGGACTACTAACTGATAATCTAAAAATTGAAAATACTACAGTTGATTCTCTGGATCATGCCTTTTCCCTTAATAAAAACAGTTTCAGTGATAAGGATTTATATTCCAGTTCTGGTTCAATTATTTTTCGTGTTCATGGTGGTAGTCCCTTAATGGGGATGAGTCGTGTTTTTTCTGGAGGTGGGTTAAGTGGACTTGAGTTTGCTGCAGGTATTCCAGGAAGCCTTGGCGGTGGTATCAGAATGAATGCTGGCGCTCATGGAGAAGAACTTGAAAAAATTATTCTGAGGGTATTTACTCTTGATAATAAAGGTTCTCTTAAAATTTATGAAAAAGATGATCTGGTATGGTCGTATAGAAAATCCAGTATTCCTCCGGATGATGTTATTCTGGCAGCAGATATTGTTCTTGCCTTTAGTGACAGGGAATCTACCGAGTTTAAGCGAAAGAGCGCTCTTAGTTATCGTAAGAAAACTCAGCCATTACAATTTCCTTCTGCAGGATCTGTTTTTAGAAATCCTGAAGTAGATCAAAAATCAATAATTTCCTCCTCTACTGATTCTCCAACAATTTCTGCAGGTGCCCTTCTTGAAAGGAATGGTTTAAAGGGCTATGCATTAAGAGGGGTTAGCTTCTCCCACTTGCATGCTAACTGGATAATTGTACACGATCCTGATCTTGCTTCATCATCAGATATTTGTGCCCTTGTTGAATATGCCAGGGAATTAATTATCAAACGTGAGCAAATTTCCTTGACACCTGAGGTATTATTTTGGGATTCTTGATAAATGTTATCAAAACTTGTTCAGTTTATATTATTTGCCTTGTTTCTTCTTTTTATGTTTGGGGGAAGTCTTTTTTTTAGAAGCGGATCCAGTATTATTTCTCGTGCAAGTTCTGCTGATTTTAGAAAATCAATAAGAGCGGATTCATTGTATTCAATAGAAGCTATTTCTGGTTTTTTAAGTGTTATTGTTGATGAAGCTGAAAGTATTAAAGAGCAAATGGAAGTTAATACTGCCAAGTGTCAACTTTTGCGAATAGGCGGACTTAAGAGAATATCTTCATCTCAAATACTTGCTCCTCTAGCTATCAAAGAAGGAATGGAATTGTCTGCTGATCAGATCAGGTCTCTTCTTTCTCATCTTTCTTCTTACGCCTGGATTGATCACTTTAAAGTTGAACATAAAATGCTACCCCAGAGAATCTCTATTAATGTCAAGGAATCCGAGCCATGGCTCGTTGTAGAGTATCAGGGAAGGAGTTGGCTTGTTTCTACAAAGGGGGAATTGCTTGAACCATTAACCTCCCTGGATAATCCTGATTTAATAAGAGAAGCAGGTTTATTGCCGCGCTTATATGGTATTGATCCACCTGAGAATGAACAGACATATTTATCTTCCGTTAATGAGCGTTTAAGGTATGCAAGTCGCATGCTTGATTTTGTTGATTTATCTGGAGGTTTGCCCTTTTCGTGGAATTCGATACATCTTCTTCCACTTGGTGCTATAATGGTTGAGCCTGACTCCGGAAAGCCTGCTGAGAGGGTTTATTTCAGAGTACATTCCCTAGACGAAGCATCATCAATGTTGTTGCAGCTTGAGAATGTTTTAAGGGATATTGATGAACGAGGGGAAAAGGCAAGTGAAATTGATCTTAGATTTTCAGGGCAGGTTGTTGTGAGGTGATGTTTGTCTGTTACTATTTATACTGCGATAAAAAATAAATATCTTAGTTGGCTTTTACTTAGTCTGTTAGTTGGAGTGCTTGCCGGCTTTATTTCTGGTATCTTTTTAATTTTTTTGGATATTGCTACGAGGGTTAGGGATATTAATCAGGATATAATCTGGCTTCTTCCTTTTGCGGGGCTTTGTATTGGGTATGTGTACAGTCGATATGGAAATGAGTCATCCAAGGGTAATAATCTCATTATAGAGGAGATTCATGAGCCCAGGAAAATTGTAAATTTAAGAATTGCGCCTCTTGTCTTTTTGGGAACTATAGTTACTCATTTTTTTGGTGGCTCTACCGGTCGAGAAGGTGCTGCTGTTCAGCTTGGGGCTACTCTTTCTGATCAGATTGCAAAGTATTTCAGTCTAAATAGTGATGAAAGAAGAATTCTCCTAACTGCTGGTGCGGGTGCAGGTTTTGGTGCTTCAATTGGTGTGCCTTTTGCTGGCATGATTTTTGGAATGGAATTTTTAGCGGTTGGTCGTCTGAGGTTTTTTGCTCTTGTTCAGTGCTTTATTGCTTCATTTACTGGTTATTTTGTGGTTAACCTTCTGGATGCGCCTCACATGATGTATCCGGATATAGTTTTTCCAGGATTTAGACTTGAGATTTTATTATATGTTCTTCTATCAGGAGTTATTTTTGGTCTTTCGGCACAATTTTTTTCGAGGCTTACGCATATTATTGATTTTTTAAGCCAGAAATTTTTTTTAGATGCCGCGATCAGGGCTTTTGTGGGGGGAGTCATTATTGTAATTTTTTACTATCTTGAAGGTAGTTATCGATATGTTGGTTTGGGTCTTCCGTATATTGAGGCTTCTTTATCTGAGCAGTCCAGTTTTAATGATCCGGTGTTAAAGATTTTTTTTACTGCTCTTTCGCTTGGTTTTGGTTTTAAGGGGGGAGAGTTTACGCCGCTTGTATTTATTGGTGTTACGCTTGGAAGTTCGATGGGTTTGTTTTTTCCGGATCATTTCAGTTTACTTGCTGCTCTTGGATTTGCTGCAGTATTTGGCGCAGCTTCCAACACCCCTCTGACTTGTACAATTATGGCAATTGAGCTTTTTGGATTTGGAATTGCGCCTTATGCTTTAGTAGCATGCTATACTGCCTATTACTGTTCAGGTCACTCAGGAATTTACAAGAGTCAAAGGATTTATATGAAGAAGCATAAAAGGCTTATTTATTTTTTAAAATTTTCCTGTGAGGCTGTTATGAAATTTCTGAATAGAATAATCAAACGAGATTAAAGGAAAACTAACATTGTAAAAGTGACCTACTAAGTCTGAAGCGTCTTTTATCCTCAAGGCCGATACCCCTTCTTTTAAACCAGAAGTGTACTTTTTATAATTTGCT
>DAOLCO010000030.1:0-46871 GCA_035327825.1 Oligoflexia bacterium
TGGCTCTCCTATACCTGTTTTATTGTCCAGGACATCTTAGAACGGCAAAGCACATTAAGAACAAAATAAAGAGAACGACCCGGGAAGATCCAGGAGCGAGTGACGTCCGTCTTGATTGCGTAGCCTTTTGTGCGTGGGGATGGGGCTGTGGGGAGTTATCTGGAGGAAATATTCATGAGGGGCGGCAATGGTGGACAAGGTGGATGGTTCATGAATAGTTCCGCAAGATAACCGGTGCACGGCGAAGCAATCAAGACGGACGTCGCTCGCTCCGTACGCGGGCTAAGTTATTAACGATAATCATTAGTATTGAGGTAAATTTGGCTTTCGTAGTGAACGGTTACCAAGATTCTTAAAACAGTCTACATCAAGGATCAGGGTACCAGTCAGGGCCTCAGTCTTGAACCAGAAGACGAGTATGACTTTTTCCTCTCCCCCCCGCCTCTACCCCTGAAGGAACTCGAACCTTCCCTTGATCCTCCACGTCTTCGTCCATCGTCAGAGCCATATCTTTTTCCGGAATTACTCCGACTTCCGTAGCCACCACCCTGCCCCCTCGACTTTCTACCTTTTCCGGGCGCATTGTATTCAAATGTTGCATCTGGAATCCGCTCCGATGAATCTTCATTTAACAGAAGGGGGTTTTCAGAAAACAGCATTTGCATCAAAGAAAGAATAACATCCTCCTCTCTTAAATTATTTTCTGTTCTGTAGTTATTTATGATCTCTGCGAACCTAAGCAGCTTTTTATCCTGAGTAGCAAGTGATTCTCTTGCCGCACCAAGATTTTCATAAAACGATCTTATTCTTCTTTCATTTACCTCTTTTCGACTTGGTAGCTGAAAGGGTTCCACTTTTTTTCTGGTGCTGTGCTCAATATTTAAAAGAGCTTTCTTTTCTCCAGGTGATAAAAAAAGTATCGCAGTGCCTTTATTTCCAGCACGACCCGTTCTTCCAATCCTGTGAGTATAAGTCTCAGCATCATAGGGCACATCATAGTTTATGACATAGTTAATGCGATCAATATCAAGACCCCTAGCTGCAACATCTGTTGCTACAAGAATATCACACTCTTTTCTTTTAATCTGACTAATTACACGTTCTCTGTCTTTTTGTGCGATGTCACCATTAAGTGCAGAAGCAGCAAAACCTCTCTTCCTTAATTGGTCACTTAGCTCAGTAGTTTGGCCTTTCGTTTTAACAAACACTATTACCGCATCATAATCTACCGCTTCAAGAATTCGACTAAGACCATCAAGCTTATTAGTGTCACGAACAATCCAGTACTGCTGGGTTATTGTGGTATTTTCCGAGGTAAGCGCGGCAACAGTCACCTCTTTTGGGTTATTAAGATAGGTAGAAGCAATTTTTCTTATCTGGGGAGGCATGGTTGCAGAAAATAGAATTGTTTGCTTTTTAACAGGTGTTTTCTTTAGAATCCACTCAACATCTTCTGCAAAACCCATTCTCAACATTTCGTCCGCTTCATCAAGAACAACGGCCCTGATTTCAGATATATCAAGAGTTCCTTTTTGCAAATGATCCATTATTCGACCCGGAGTGCCGACTATTATCTGCGGGTTTTGCTCTAAAAGAGCGAATTGCCTTCGATAGTCCTGCCCGCCATAAATCGGCACTACCTTTACACCACCTATATGTTTTGCATATCCCCTGAAAGAATCTGCAACCTGAATTGAAAGCTCTCTGGTTGGCGCAAGAACAAGAACCTGAGGAAGTCCAATTTTTTTGGAAAGTTTTGAAAGTAAAGGCAGCGCAAATGCTGCAGTTTTACCAGTACCAGTCTGCGCCTGACCAACAACATCATGCCCCTTTAAGAGAAGTGGAATTGTCTCGGCCTGAATTGGAGAAGGCTTACTGTAACCAGCCTCTTGAAGCGCTTTAAGTATAGATTCTGGAAGCAAAAGATCTTTAAATCCGTTACTTGATATTTCACTTTTTACTTTTTCAAGGCCACACGCCAAAGGAACTTCAAGTTCAGAAACTTCTTTAGAATTAATAGCTTCAGTAATATTAGATGCAGATGTAGACACAGGACTCCCCCAAATTAACAATCGATTTAGTAAAATGCGAGAATAAGGCCATCAAAAAAATCGGCCAACAATATAAAATACTATTCACGCAGAGAAGATTTCTCTCCAGACTAAATCAACTGTTACAAGGAAATATCTACTTAAAAATTTAAACAGAAAAATTTAAACAGATAAACTGAACAGATTATTTAAACTATCTTCAAGAATTGCCGGAAATTTTAGCCCGACAAGTCACAAGAAGATTTCAAAAAGGGAAAACGAAACAAGGCTAACAGCTATTATCTACAAGCCGTTATCAATCCCGAATTTCCAAACACTCGCAACACAATTACAAATAAATCAATGCATTACGAAATTACATTTGAAAGAAATCTAATTTCGCGGCTCTTATATAAGAAATAGAGAAGGTTGTCAATATCAGGAAATCTTTTTTAAAAGATAATCAAGTCCAAGCAAATATCCTTCGGTACCTGCTCCGGCAATTATACAATCCACCACATCATGAAAATATGAGTGCTGCCTGAAATGCTCTCTTTTATAGATATTACTGATATGAACTTCAACTTTTGGACAGGAAACCATGCTAGCAGCATCTCTTAAAGACACACTAGAGTGTGTTAATCCAGCAGGGTTAATAATAAGCCCTACGCAGTTGTCTATAGACTCGTGAAGTTTTTCTATTAAAGCGGCTTCACTATTTGACTGGAAAAAACAAATATCAACATTGTTGTTTTTATTCTTTACAGAGAAGTACTCTTTCAGATCACCATGAACTTCCTCAAGCGTTTTTAATCCGTACTTATCAGGCTCCCTAGCTCCAAGCATGTTCAGGTTTGGCCCCTGAAGTACAAGAATACAAGACCCAGGAATACAAGACATTGCCATGGAAGCTCCTTCAGCTATCAATATTTATCTATCTTGACTTCCAGTTAAGGTAATTTCAGCCAATGTAACCTCCCCTCCTTCCACGGTCTCCCTTCCTTCCCCCAGTGCCTCGAGTAATTTATCAAGTATAGGATTTTTAATCTTCCCTCTAAGAAAAACAAGCTCACGACGGGCAAAATCATAATAACCATCAAGGTAATACAATCTTGATAATGCAAGCCTGACCCGGTGCGCAGAAGGATTATCCGACAAGTGTGAAAAACAAAGCTCTCTTGCCTGATATCGACCTTCAGGCTTTGCCTGAAGGTCGATTATTTTTTTTAGGGCTTCTTCCTGCGAGGTCATTTTAAAAATTGCAGATAAAATTAAGGACTTGTTTTAGTTTCCGCAATTATCGAAATTTAAAGCCCTAATAGTTGCATTCTGGGTTCCTCTAAGTCGCTGACCATTAGCCGTGGTAAAAGTTACAGTAAAGGTTACGTTAAAGGTACCAAAAGGAACATGGGAAGAACTTCCGGCATAACGTTTTTCAGAAGTAAACCCTCCCGAGAAGAACGCATTTGTGAATGGTCCGGTAAATTCAATCTGTGAATTCGGTAGTATTACCAAACCACCCAACTGCTGCTCCACTGATACAACCTGCCCAATGCTTCCATTAGGAAGAGATGAAGGTGCCTGAATATCGACCGCAGTAACAGATATTCGCTGATCGAGATTATTAGTGATTGTTATATGAAAATTATCAGGTCCAAACACTTCGGCAACTGGTAGCGCCGCAGGGTCATTTGGAAATGCCGGATTACACTGATCCTGAACAAGATCAATATCTGCTACTCTGCTAGGAGTTGTGTTTGTAACACTGGAAAAAAGAACTTCAACCAGGGCCACATCTTCTCCACGAGGCGGATCGACAAGAACACCACCACCAAGGTTACCACCCGCCGCGCCAGGGAAACCATCAAATCCCTCAGGAATAGTTCCGGTAATTCTAAAACTCTTTCTTGCGACGAGATTAAATCCTACAGGGGCTCTACACTCAAGCAAGAAACTTCCGGGAGTAACTCCTCCAAGAATACCGCTCATAATACCATTTGAGTTTGTATGAGCAAAAGCAGTTCCGCCACTTGAGGGATCGATTATAGCCAAGCCCTTTTCAGACTCGCAGAATAAACGAATGTTAACCAGTGGCAAACCAGAAGGATCAAGGGCTGTAACCTTGAAATGAACTTGTCTGGCAACTCCGATTTCATTACCACCACCTTCCAGTTCAATAGTCATGGTGCTGCCTGATCCACCATTAGAAACTATTGGATTACCAAGGTTAACGTTTGGGTCGCCGCTATTTGCAGTATCTCCCCTGCCACCACAAGCTGCGTAACCAAGAAGAAGAACCGCAGAACTAAAACCAATCAGTCCTACCCTACTCAAGGTGCGTTGAAATATTGTACTCTTCATATATTCCTCGAAGTATTTTATTCTAAAACCATTAAGATAAATCCCCTACTGAAAGGCTTAATCCAGATATTCTTCCTCTTCAAGGAATAACTCTTCCAGTAATTCATTTTCACCTTCCTCATCCTCTAAAAGCTCTCTTGCAAAAGTTGGCTGACTTGGAGTTGTCACCAGATCACCACCTGTTCCAGGGCCCTGCTGAAAACCTGGATCTCCAGTACAGCACTCAGGCTCATCAGAGAACTGAATAAAGTAATTTACATCATTAGTTTTCATGGTAGTTCCAGACTGTGTAACCCCAGTTACCGCACAAGTAATAGACATACGAAATGGAAGCTCTGGTAAAAGATTTCTATTATTGTTTAGAAAGGAAAATAAATCTGGCGACATTAGAGCTATATTGCTTAGAAATACATTTGCCCCGGGATCAATATCGCCACCGGCTCCACCACCGCCAGGATTTGGCTGTGGATTATTTGGATCAGGAGCAGGACCGAGCACCCTTGATAATGTTATTGAATCATTTGGAATCCTGATAAAACTTCCTGCAATATTATAAGAGCAATCTGCCCTTAAAAGTCTTACAAATTGGCGCGTCATTCTATTTTCAACACCAATAAGACGAACAAGTTGCCTTCCCTCAATGCCATCTACAGGCAGATCGCTGAATAAACTTACCGTAGCAAAACTCGAAGGAACCGGCTGGTCGTTAACCAGGACAAAAAAGCCATATGCCAGTAAAGAAGTCCCCTGATCATTATTAGTGCCACTGCTTCCGCACGATATTGTGAGAATACTAAGGAAACTCACTGCCGTAATCGTAATTGCGTATACACACCGTTTCATAACATTTCTCCGTAACTTAAAATCAATCTCTCAAAAATATCTTCCGGCACTTCTTCTGATTTTTAAATCCTACATTGCTCCGCTATCAAAACTTCCTTCAACTATGTGAGGAGTGATGAAGAAGATTAGTTCTTCGTCAGACTTCTCCACCGAAGATCTTCTGAATATATGCCCAAGTACTGGAATATCCTTTATAAATGGAACACCTATAACATTATCTCGGTCTTCAATTCTGTAAACTCCACCAAGAGCAAAGGTTTGACCACTCTTAACAAGTATTGTCGACGTTGCCTCTCGCTCTCGAGTATCTGGAATTCCATCCGTTTCATTTCCGGTAAAAGTACTGGATTTCGCATTTACATCAAGCAGAACATAATAATCAGGTGAGGCCTGAGGTGTAACCTCAAGTGAAATTCCAACGTTAAACTCCTGAAAAGCAAGCCCACCACCAAGACCTGCCTGAGCACCAGCACCGGTAGCAACAGTAGTTCCAGCCGCTGGCATCCTGACACGAATTGTTGTCTCACTTCTAATTACTGCCTGCTTGTTATTTAATGTTGCAACCTGCGGACGACTTATAACATTAATTCTTCCTTCACCTTCAAGGGCAGAAAGCCTTGCCCCAAGAAGCCTGCTTCCATCGGCCGAATCAAGAATTGCACTTATCGCACTTCCTTCAGTACCTGAAATGATAGCTGGAAAGTTAACCGCCCATGGATTTCCTCCATCATCACTGGCAGCCCCTCCAGTAGTCACAGTATTAGGAAAATTAAGCCCGGTTGCATTTCCTGTTTGTGGGCTTTGTATATAAGAAAAGTTCCACTGAAAACCAAGATCCCTAAGGATAGTCCTTGAACCTTCAACTATCTGTGTTTCAAGAAGTACCTGGGGGGTTCTAAGGTCTAGCTTTTTAAGAAGCTCGGCTGCAGCTTCCTGACCCATCTTGATATCTTTAATTATTAACTGATTAGTACGCTCATCTGACGTAACTGTTCCTCTTTCTGTAAGAACCGGTTCAATCTTTGATCTTATGTCCTCGGCTCTTGCATAACTTACCCGTATATAGCGAACGGAAAGGTCTTCAAGATTTTGCGCGGCGAGCTTTGATTCTCTTAGCGCTTCCCGCTCCCTTCTAAGCTTTTCCATCGGGGCAATTCTTATAACGTTTCCTTCTGTAACCTGATCAAGACCATTCGTTTTAAGAATCACATCCAGGGCCTGATCCCAGGGAACGTCGATCAGTCGCAATGTAACTTTACCAGCAACATCATCACTTGCGATAATATTCAGGTTTGATACCTCAGCTATAATTCTTAGCGCATTATCAATATCAGTATCCTGAAGATCCAGAGAAATAAGTCTTCCGGTGTACATCTTTGAGCCATCTGAACTTTTAAGTCCCGTAGGATTAGCTTGCGCTGCTGTATCATCAATTTTTCTTCCTTCAGAACCGCCCGCACCAAGCTGCGCTCTTGCACCTGCCTTACCAGCAAACATGCCTTCAGTTGCTTTTACATAAATAGTAGTGCCACGAGGAAGGGCCGAAAGAGTAATACCTGGATCAACAAACATTCGAACCTGAGTGGAACCACCCACCTCAGAAACCCTGACACTTCTGATTCCGTCTTTTCCCTTAAGAGAAACAAGGGGATTTTTAACTGCTTCATTAGCACTTACACCTGGCAGGTTAAGAACATATTCACTTTGTGATGTTTGGGTTAAATCAAACGCCGCCTCTTCGGACATGGTAAGAGTTACTTCGCCTGTTGAAGTTGATGATTTCTTGAAATCAATCACTGAAAGCTCGGGGATATTTGATGAGGCTGATTTTTTTATTTCAGGCCGTCTAGCAAGCGGACTTTCATCCCTTTTGTCTAGACTGCTTTCAGCAATTGAAAAGTCGCTTACTCCGGCTTCGCTTGTTTCTGAAACTGAATTTTTAGCAGCAATATCAGCGGATGAAGGCTGAATTACTTCCTCAAAAGATGACTCGTTAGAAGCCTCGTCGGCTCCAAGCTGGGCAAGTGCTTTTTCACGTCCCTCTTCTCGCCGTCCTCCAGCTTCACGAAGAGTATCTGATAAGGCAGAAAGCCTCGCAGTTCTTATTTGCTCTGAAACAGGAACCGTTACAACAACTACACCAGTAGAAGAATCAATTGAGTGAGCGGACTTTGCTTCCTCGGTCTTGAGATCAAAAACCACTCTTACCTTATTGCTATGAGCGCCAACTCTTATTCCTGACACGGAGGAATCACTTGTAGCCGACAACTCTCTGGTAGCGCCACCACGAACACCAAGAATATCAAGCACAATTCTTGGAGGCTCACTTAAAACCATTGGGGTAACGACAGGATCTGACCCGGAAGTTTTTATTTCAAACCTGTCCTCACCAACCCGACTTTCCTGAAGAATTGAAATACCGCCAGAGGAGTCACTTAGCAAAATTGTACTCTGAGTGGCAGAAGTCCCGGCTTCGGAAAGCTCAAGGTCAATTAAACCAGCTTCAATCTCTTTAGAGGCCACTTCGCCGGAAATGGCATCGCTCGAGATGGCATCGCGCGAGATGGAAGAGGTGTCACCTGATGCTTTCCAAAGAGGAGCACCACCATGACCCGCGCATGACATCCCAACCAATGAGATTCCAAAGCAGGTTATTACTTTGATAGATTGATTAAAAAAGATCGGCCTTGATGATAAAGAACCTGTTCTCATTTTGAACTAGCTCCGCATTCTATTGCTGGTGAGCACCCTACTTGCACCCAATTCCCGCACTTTACTAAAATAATACTATTTCCTCCCTGCATACATGCCCCTTAGACAAATCAACCGGATTCACCCGCACAAATTATCAAGGAACCGCATGCTGAAAACTCAACTACAAAATTCAGATTAAAATCCGAGCAAATATTGCGCCCGAATATTGATTCTGATTCTTTCGATAGATAGATGATCAGAAGTTAATAATCGGATTCAACAAAATTAATTCGAGCTAAAAAAACTATTGGGTAACGTAGTTTATTAACAAGCCTTATAGAGGCTAGTATGAATCTCTCAGGGATGACAGATAACGTAAAGCTATCTATTGAATATGAGGCTAATTTTTTATTTGTTAAAGTAAGTAATTCGGGAATTTCAAATTGTTAGATGTAGTGAATCAGCAGATAGATACGAATAACTTTAAGGAAGATGAATTTAAATCAGCAATTTTAGCTAATAGGAAATCACTTCTTTTTTCTTCTCTTTCCTTTTTTTTCCTCTTCCTTCGGACGCTCAGATTCATCAAGAAATCTGAAAGAGGTTGCAGTAACATTTGTGCGAAGAGATTCCATATCCTCAGATGAATCAGATTGAATCCTGAATTGTGTCATATTTACAATCCTCTCAAGGTGAGAAACTTCATCAAAAAAACTTGCAACCTGATGAAAACCACCTCGAACCTCGAGACTAACAGGAACCTCAGCATAAAAGTCCCTCTTTATCTCTGCCTCTGGCTTGAATAACACAACATCAAGTCCGACATCTTTTGCCTTATCCGAAATTCTGGCAAGTAAAGTATCTATTTCCTTTCTGTCAGGTAGTTCCTTAAGAGCCTTGGAAAGCTCAATATCCAGGCGCTGAACTTCAGCTTCGTATTCAGGTAATCTGTTTGCTTTTAAACGAAGGGCCTGGATTTCACGATCCAGCTGCTCCCCCTTATCCTGCATCGAAGACACTGAAATCTGCATTGGTTCAAATAGAAAAAAATATAAGGCCCCCACAGTAAGGGCAAAAAGACCAAGGGCACTTCCAACCCTGTATAAAACCGGCAAGTCAAGAAAAGAATCTATTTTATCCTTTAGCATCAGAACTATTCAGGAATAATCATTCCCTGCTCCTCTTCTTTTTAGATTTCTTTTTACCCCCAGTTTCATCTTCTGCAGGCTTAACCAAAGACAACAACTCTGATAGCCTCGCAGGAAAAGTAAATTTCTGAAGCTTTGCTCCATCCCGGTTTATCATTTCGGTTTTTACAGCATCCGTTTCGGCAATAAATTTTGATTCTCTCAATTTTCCCATAAAGTCAGACACGGTCTGACCATCTAGCGCAACACCGGTAACATCAAGAATTTCATCCTTTTGAGATATCTGCGTAACCCATGCACGATCAGGAATTGAGCTACTTAAATCATCAAGTAATCTGACCGGCCCTTGTTTTCGGGTTTTAAGCTTTGCGATAATTTCGAGCTTTTCAATAAGGAGCTTCTGATTTCGCTCCATGTTTTCAACTTTTTGAGTTCGATCTTTTAATTTTGCAAGTTGAGATTCCTTTATTGCAATCTGGTTTTCAAGATTAGTTTCATTCTCTGATAACCAGGAAAAATACCAGGTAGAGGAGATTAAAATTACAAAAACCGTGCTAGCAGCTACAATTGCATGCACAGCATAAGCTGCTGATCGGTCAATTTGCTCCCCAATGAGGTTTATCTTAATCATATCAAATCGCTAATTTTTAAAATCAAACTCTTTAATTAAATATCTTTAAGTGTTTTATCTGATGAGCGCCTGAGCCCAAGACCTAACGCCACAGCATAAACAGGAACATCGCTTGCATCCAGTGCCCTGTTTGCAGCTTCAGTAATATTGAAAGCAGAAATAATATCAGGTGTTTGACAAGCCATGCCCAGGTTCGAGTTGATCTCTTCTTTTAGCCTTGGAACCTTAACTCCACCTCCAAGAAGCCACACCTCTTCAACCATTGAATCAATACCTGCCCCATTCCAGAAAAATCCAATCTGACGCTGAAGCTCAGAGACAACATGGGCGGTAGTCTTATCAATTGTTTCTCCCACAATAGAAGTATCGGTACCTGGTACAACCCCACCAGAAAGTAAAATCTCAGATTGTTCCTGATTAACATCAAGACCACTTTTTATTGCTTCCAGATAATTCTTACAACCCACAGCAAGATCTCCCGACATAAGATAAAGCCCCTTATGAATAAGAGTTATTGTGCTGTGACGAAAACCAAAATCAACCAAAGCTATTGTTTTTTCCCTGGAAGCGCTTAATGCATCACTTAGTGAAAGCTCAAAACAATTATAAGCGGCAAAAGACTCTACATCAGCAATTACCGGCTCAAGTCCGGCAAGCTCAAATATACTCCTGTACGTATCAAGGATCTCGTGCTTTACCGCGACAAGCAGAACATCAGTTGTGCTTGACCCCGAATCATCAAGAACATAATAGTCCAGATTAATTGCATCAATTCGATGTGGAATATAGTTACTTGCCTCAAAGGTAATATTGGCCTCAAGATTTTCTGCCGCAGTTTTGGAAAGGGAAATCTTTTTGGTAAAAACCGCAGAACTTGGAAGCGAAAAGGCAACTCTTTTAGTGTCAATCTTCTTTGATTCGAGAAGCTCAATCAAGACATCTCCAATAACTTCTTTTTTTGAGGGCATTGCGCCCTGGAAAGCATTAGCAGGTAATTTGGCAGTTCCAATAGCAGTAATTTCAGGTTTTGGCTTGATTTCAGCCGTTTTACCCTTATCCAGAGAGGGTTTTTTCAGCTCGGCAACCTTAATGCTGTGCGAGCCAATATCCACACCGACTACCGGTTTTTTAGACTGGGCCCCAAAAATTTCTTCAAAGAATTTCATAAGCTCAAAATTAATCGGCAGGTATCAGAAGAACCTGAATTGTTTCGAATAAATTACCACCCCAGGAAAGTAACACGGCAAAGTAACAACAGAATCCAGGATATATATTTTTCTACGCGATTTTAGGATGTTACATTGATTTAGAGCTCTACACCAGAAGAAAATAATTGTTATTTATTTCAAAAAATACCGCACCGGGTAATAAGATCGCTTGCTATGTCTGATTTATTAAATATTTCAAAACGAATGAAAGAAGACTGGAACTCAAGGACAAGTCTCGACTACCACTTCTGGATGGCAGAAAATATCGAGACAGACGAAGAAATGTGGGAAAGCGGCAAAGCAGATATAAACTTGCTGATCGAAAATCTCCATCCCGACAAAATCAAAAACTGGTCCGTTCTTGAATACGGATCAGGCACAGGAAGAGTACTAAGAGCTGCATCATACATATTTGAAAAAGTTACCGGTGTAGACGTTTCCGATACTGCTATTCTTAAGGGAAAAGAACTACTAAGTGACAGAGCCAACATAACGCTCTCTCCAGTTAATGGATTAGACCTTGGTGATTTTAAAGATGAAACATTTGATATGGCTTTTTCAATATCCTGCCTGAGTCATATTCCCCTTAGTGCGCTTTCCAGGATTCTTTTTGAACTGACAAGGGTCATAAAGGAAAATGGTTACCTGATTGTGCAATTTTATACCGGAACTACTACTGATTTAATTGCCGAGGACACAATTCAACCAAGAGCGTACTCAAAAGAAGCACTCCTTTCTGCTTTTGCTGAACTAGGCTTCATCCCTTACCACACAAGGGAATACAAACCCTCATTTGATCCGGTTGATCACAAAAAAAAACTAATTCCATATATTTTTACATTAAAGAAAAGTGCCTCCGACAAACCCTTATCCATAAAGAAGGAGTCACAGAAAAACCACGAAATGGTTCTGGAAGAAATCATAAACCCAATTGGAGAAAATCCTGCCAGTTCAAACTGGAAAGGCTCATTTTTTGAATATCAACTTGCCGCAACACTTCTTGAACGCAAAGCAAAAAAAGGAGAAATTGAGCAGATGATCAGAATTATTGAATTTGCACTAAAAAGATACAAGGAGCCAGATCATGGCACTAAAGACTTGCTGGATAAACTTAAACAAATGTCAGAAGCAAATTAACCCTTCTTAATAAACTGCCTTCACGAATGTCTGCTAATTATCTATCCGTTTTAGTAAAAGGACTACCAGACCCCCTCACTTACAGGGCACCTGAAAATCTTTCCGATACTAAAACTGGATACGAAGTAAACGTAGAAGTCCGTAACAGGATAGAACGCGGATGGGTTATTGATATTTTAACCGAAGAAGAAGCTAATTCAGGAAACAAAACTCCAGCACCTGATAAAAACATTATAAACCAGGGGAACCTGTTCTCAGAATCCCAAATAAAAAACAAATCTGTTATAAAACCTATTCTTGCTTCTCATCCAGCATTTAATCCCGATGATTTACCATTTTTCAAATGGATCTCTGATTATTACGGAACTTCTCTTTCTGAAGTATTTGAAAATGCCGTCCCAAAACGACTTGAAGCAAGGAACAGAAAAATTCTAAAAATCAATCAGATACCCGAATCTGAAATAAAGGCGTTTCTGGAGAAAACAAAAACAAAAGCGAAAGCCCAATTTGAACTAATATCAATGATAATGGAATGCAAAAACCCCATTTATCATGACTCACTTCCGGATGAAAGGTTAAGAAGATCTGCAAAGTCACTTGAATCAAAAGGAATAATTAGCATCACTGAATTTGTTTCAGAGCCAAAAGCATCAGAACCAGTTCCAGGTCCAACACTGAACCCTGATCAACAAAATGCCGTAGAAACTCTTGTTAACGCCACAACAAAAGAAGAGTTTTCTTCATATCTTCTTATGGGAATAACAGGAAGCGGCAAAACCGAAGTTTACCTTAGAACCATTTCAGAGGTTCTTGCCAATGGCGGGCGCGCACTCCTTATAGTCCCGGAAATAGCACTTACCCCGCAAATTCTTGGTCGTTTTCAGGAACGGCTTGGTGTCCCGGTTTCTGTTCTTCACAGCAAGATTGGAAACAGCGCAAAGTGGCAGGCATGGCAGGACATAATTGATAATAAGGTATCTCTTGCCATAGGGGCTCGATCTGCAATTTTTGCTCCCATCAGGAATCTGTCTCTTATCATAGTCGACGAAGAACATGAAGGCTCTTTTAAACAGGGCGAAGGATTAAGGTATCACGGAAGAGATCTTGCAATAATGAAGGCCAAATTTCATAAATGCACAGTTCTGCTTGGATCAGCTACTCCATCCTTTGAAACCCTTCAAAATGTAATTAAAAAAAACACAAGCCTTCTTGAACTAAAAGAGAGGGCAGGAAATGCTGTACTTCCTGAGATTTCACTGATTGACATGAAAAATTTCAAACGCTCGGAAATGCCCTCTGAGCGAATTTCCCCACCTCTTTATAATGCGATAAAGAGCACTCTTGAAAAAGGGGAACAAATTATCATTTTTTACAACAAACGAGGTTTTGCAAGTTTTCTTCAATGCGATACTTGCGGAAATACACTTGGCTGCCCACAATGCTCAGTTACCCTTACTTATTACGATTATAAAAAAAGGCTTTCTTGCCACTACTGTGGCTATACCATGGACGCCCCAGAACTGTGTAACAAATGCCATGATACAAAACTTGTTCTGATTGATCAGGAAGATAAAACAGGATCAAAGACTAAAAAACAAAAAGGAAACCTAATCCCAAGGGGTTCTGGTACTGAAAAAATCCATGAGGAAATTGAAAAGCTTTTTCCTGATATTCCCGTCGTTCGCCTTGATCGTGAATCCACAACCCAAAAAATGGCCATGGAGGAGATACTTAAAACAATGCATGATGGAACGGCAAGAATTCTTGTTGGCACACAAATGATTGCAAAAGGTCATGATCTTCCCAATGTAACTCTTGTTGGTTTTATTGATGCCGATGTTGGGCTACATTTTCCCGACTTTAGAGCAAGTGAAAGAATTTTTCAGCTCATTGTTCAGGCCGCTGGCAGGGCCGGAAGGGGAAATATTCCGGGTCAGGTAATAATTCAAACAAGGGAACCTCACCACCCAACTATTGTAGCAGCGACCACGAACAGGTTTAAGGCATTTGCAAGATACGAACTGGAATTCAGAAAAAGCCTTTCATATCCCCCCTTCGGAAGACTTGCGAGACTTATAATTTCAAGTCAAAACAGGGAAGAAGCGTTTCTTGGCTCCAAAAGAACTGCAGAATACCTGGGATCAATTTCAAGCAATGAAAACCAGAATTCACTTGCTCCATGGAAAATACTTGGCCCATCTATAGCTCCGATTGAAAAGCTTAGAGGTCGTTACAGATGGCATATCCTTATCAAGAGCGAGTCCGCAAAAACCCTCTCAACCATTGCCAGACACCTGAATCAATGGAAAAGGCACCAGAAAGATTTAAAGGATTTCAGACTTACCGTTGATATTGATCCGATTGATATGCTTTAGACAATCGCCACTCGCAGAAGTAGGACAATGAATAATGCGGGTTAAATTGCATCCAGGTCAAAAAAACCGTAATATGTCAGAAAAATTAAGCTATCGCCTCTTGCAGTAGGTGAATCATGAATAATGCGGGTTAATATGGATTTTGACATAAGCAAACAATACCACTGCCACAAATTAACTGATTCATCCGGCAAAATGATCGATGATCGCTGGAAAACTGCAGAATGGATAGAAACCGATTACCTTGGTGGCTGGAGTAGTGCTTCTTTAGGCTCGGCTCCAACAAGAAGATATCACAGCATCCTCATGGTAAACGAAACCTGGGGAAGAATGAATTACGTTTCTCAACTGGAAGAGCTTGTCCAGCTTCAAGATGAAACAATTCCACTATCAAGCAATATTTACAAGGACGTCATACACCCCGACGGATACTCAAGATTATTTCAAGTAGGAATCGGGCCGGGATTTTTATCACAGTTTCATATTGGAGACGGAATACTGTCTCGTGAAATAATCAAACAAAAATACTCCCCAAGAACAATTATCATTTACTCATGGAGCGGAACCAAACCCATTGATCTGATCATAACTCCGCAGTTTTCCTATCGGGGCTTTCACTCGCTTCAATCATCTAACACACATATCAATCATGACATAAAAAAGCACGAAGACGGATATATAGTTAAACCTTTCATGGATCTTCCTTCTCTTAACTTTTACTGCTCTGAGGGAGAAGTTTCAGACTGTTATGACTGGTTTTACAGACTTAACTACCCTGAAGAAAAAAAGCGTGGTCTTGATTACGAAGAAGATCTTTTCAGCATGCTTCGCTTTCGCTTTTCCATTAAACCAGGAAAAGAAGCTTTTTTCATAATTTCAAGAGACCAAACAAGAGAATCCGCAAGCTCACTATCTCATCGCATCAAAAGCGAAAACGAAAAGCGTCTGCGTAAAATTCCTTATAATTTCAGAACCCCTCTCTGGCAACTTTCAAGAAGTGCCCGCCAATGCATCATTAAAACACCACGCGGAAGAACTGGCATAGTAGCCGGTTATCATTGGTTTGAAGAATGGGGCAGGGATACATTTTTGAGCCTGCCTCATTTTTTGTCCGAATTTCCCTCTCGTGAAGAAGTATATCAGGTATTTTTTGATTTCCTTGAATCACAAAGAAATGGTCTTATACCTAATCGTTTTTTTGGCGCAAACGGTGAAGCTTCAAACACAAAAGAAGTAAACGCCGAATACAATAGCGTAGATGCCCTGCTATGGCTCATAGTAGCCGCAAGAAAAGTTTATCTTGAGTATAACGATACCCAATTTCTTCGATCAATATATTCTCACCTTGCTTCATGCCTGGAATCCTATTCACAGGGAACAGATTACAACATAAAAGAGGACGAATCAGGTCTGCTATTTGCAGGGAACGAGAAAACACAACTCACCTGGATGGATGCCCGGGTTAATGGCTTTCCCGTCACCCCTCGCTATGGCGCATCAGTAGAAATCTGTGCCGCGTGGTATAACGCAAAAAAAATTCTTGCCGAATTTTCACACGAGTTAGGCTTTATTGATAAAGCCTCCGAATATGAAAAGAGCGCCGAAATTACTTATAAGGGGTTTAGACACAGATTTTTTATTAAGGGACATGATTATCTAGCTGACAATGTAAAGACGTTTTCCTTAGGCAATGAATCATCAAAAAACCATAGCTTTTCACAGGACTTGTCCTTTCGACCTAACCAGCTATTTGCAATCTCACTACCTCATTCACTTCTTACAACAAAAGAGGCAAGGGCTCTGCTGTTTAATGTCAGAGACAAGCTTCTGACCCCTAATGGCCTAAGAACCTTATCTAATGATTCACCTGCTTACAGATCCCACTATCAGGGGAACCCGGAAAGCAGAGATAGCTCTTACCATCAGGGAACTGTCTGGCCCTGGCTATTTATTCCATATTGGGAAGCTCTGAAGAAATTCGCGGAAACCGACCTTCGAGACGAATTTGAAAAAATTATCAGTGATTTTCTTGCTCACCTTAACAACACTTGTATAGGTTCGGTATCTGAAGTATTTGATGCCGAAGAACCATATTTGCCAGGCGGGGCAGCTTCCCAGGCATGGAGCATTGCGGCTCTTCTGACTTGTCTTGGAGGGATCGGTAAAGGATAATTCCAGAGAACAATATTATATTTTAGAGATTTGGGAGTGCTTTAATGTCTGTTGAATATATTCGTATCCAGGAAATGCAGAATCGCTCCAGACCCTGGAGGGAATGGGGACCATATGTATCTGACAGACAGTGGGGAACGGTAAGGGAAGATTACAGCGGCTACGGCACTGCATGGGATTTTGTAAGCTTTGACATGTCAAGAAGCTACGCGTACCGCTGGGGAGAAGATGGAATAGGTGGAATATGCGATGAAAAACAAATCTTGTGTTTTGCTCCCGCATTCTGGAATCATCGTGACCCGTTTCTAAAGGAGCGTCTTTTTGGTCTGACCGGGCACGAAGGTAATCACGGCGAAGATGTTAAAGAGATTTATTATTATCTCGACAACATACCCTCTCATGCCTACATGAAGATGCTCTACAAATATCCAATTTCAAAATTTCCCTATGAAGAACTCTACAGGGAAAACAGGGAAAGAGGCAAGGACAAGCCTGAATTTGAGATTATTGACACGGGGGTTTTTAATGATGGAAATTATTTTGACATCTTCATTGAATACGCAAAAAAGGACCCCGAAGATATACTTATTCGAATCACGGCCTTTAATCGCTCAAAACATAAAGCACCACTTGATATTGTTCCACAAGTCTGGTTTAGAAATACCTGGGCATGGGGGATAGAATCACATGTCCCATCAATTTTTCTCGTAGAAGATGGTGTACTTAAGTGCTCACATGAAAACTATGGTGATTTTTATTTTTCTTATCAGTCAGGTGGCACGCCTCTTTTTTGTGACAATGAAAGAAATGGTACCAAACTTTACGGACTTCCCGGCAAAGGTCGTTACTTTAAAGATGGAATAAATGACTATGTTGTCTCAGGTTACGAAGGATCTGTAAATCCGGAACTGCAAGGAACCAAGGCAGGCGTTCAGTTTAGCGAAATTGTTTTACCCGGCGAAAGTATAACAATAACATGTCGTCTAGGAAGAACTCCGGGAATACTTGATGAAGCAGAATTTGCTTCAACCTTTAGTGCAAGAATTGATGAAGCAGATGAATTTTACCGGGAAAAACAGAAAGATATTAATCCATCTGAATCGGATCAAGGTAACACAACTACGTCCAAAGACACACTTGACATACAAAGACAGGCATTTGCGGGACTACTCTGGACAAAGCAGTTCTACTACTTTGACGTAAGACGCTGGCTAGAGGGGGACCCAAGCCACCCACCACCTCCACCAGAAAGAAAGCGTGGACGAAACAATCAGTGGAAGCACTTGTTTAACGAAGATGTAATATCAATGCCAGATAAGTGGGAGTATCCATGGTACGCAGCATGGGATCTCGCATTTCATTGCGTGCCATTTGCCCTTATTGACTCTGATTTTGCAAAACGTCAGCTCGTTTTAATGACTCGCGAGTGGTACATGCATCCAAATGGACAAATTCCTGCTTACGAGTGGGCGTTTGGTGATGTCAATCCTCCCGTTCACGCATGGGCATCATGGCGAGTTTTTCAAATTGACAGAAAACACTCTGGTGGAACTGGAGATATAAGATTTCTTGAGCGCATACTTCATAAGCTCATGATCAATTTTACCTGGTGGGTAAACAGAAAAGACGAAGGTGGAAGAAATATTTTCCAGGGTGGCTTCCTTGGACTTGACAATATTGGAGTATTTGACAGGAGCGCACCGCTGCCTACTGGTGGATATATCAATCAGGCCGATGGTACAAGCTGGATGGCAATGTATTGCCTCAACCTAATGAGAATATCCTTGGAGCTTGCAAAACATAATTCAATTTATGAAGATATAGCTTCAAAATTCTTTGAGCACTTTCTTTTTATTGCCCAGGCAATGACTAATATGGCAGAAGAAGGCATTGGACTTTGGGATGAAAAGGATGGGTTTTTTTATGACGTACTGCAGCTTCCTGAAGGCAAAAGCGAAGTACTACGCCTGAGATCAATGGTTGGATTAATCCCGTTATTTGCAGTTGAGGCTCTGGAGCCTGAACTTCTCGAGCGACTACCGAATTTTCACAGAAGGCTAAAGTGGGTTTTTGAAAACAGGCCTGAACTTGCCAATCTCGTTTCCCACTGGGAAGTTCCAGGCAAGGGCCAGCGCAGGCTTTTGTCTCTACTTAGAGGACACAGAATGAAGAAGATTTTGTCCAGAATGCTGGATGAAACTGAATTCCTGTCTCCACACGGAATCCGTGCAATGTCCAAAGTCTATGAATCAGATCCGTTTGTGTTCGATTATGGCGACACCAAGGTTTCGGTAAACTATCAACCTGCCGAATCCAATACTCTTATGTTCGGAGGAAATTCAAATTGGAGAGGGCCGGTATGGTTCCCTGTTAACTATTTAATAATCGAATCTCTTCAAAAGTTCCATCACTACTATGGGGATGAGTTTAAAGTTGAATGCCCTACCGGCTCTGGCAAATTTCTATCGATTCTTGAAGTAGCAAACGAACTAAGCAGTCGACTGGGAAATCTGTTTCTTAGAAATGAAGAGGGAAAAAGGCCAGTATTTGGTAATAATCCAACATTTCAGGAAGACCCGCATTTCAAAGACTATATTCTGTTCTATGAATATTTTCATGGTGACACAGGACGAGGCGCTGGAGCATCGCATCAGACTGGATGGACAGCTCTTGTTTCGAAACTATTAAAGCCAAGACAAAATGAGAACTGACAGGGATATAATTGACAGGGAAAGATTTCACGGAGTAAATTAAAGAATAACAAAAACTAGAACAATAATCTTCTTAATTTTTTTTCCAGGTCATCACTCGTAAAAGGCTTTATAATATAATCATCACAACCGGCCTCTATGGCCTGCCTCACATTATCCTGATCCCGCTCCGCAGTAAGTAATATAAAAGGTGTCTCAATATACTTGGGGTCTTTTCTCACATGCCTGAGGAGCTCAATCCCTGTCATATCGGGCATCATCCAGTCACTGACAATACAATCAAATTTTCTTTTTGACAGTGACTCTCCGGGTCTGGATGCAGGGGGGTTTTTAAGCAGCTGCACGGCGTCTCTTCCATCAGCAGCTTCTATTATTTTTTTAATCCCGAAACTCATGCAAATGGTTTTAATAAGCTTTCTGATGCTCAAATCATCATCCACAAGGAGAAGCAAAATATCGGATGGATTCTTTGACACTACATGGCTCCCTAAGTTTAAAGCTCTCTACTTATGGTATTTGATGCTGCAACCATAAGGACGGGTTTTCGCTGTCTCGGGACTCTTGCCCATAAGAACAGCTTCGAGAGCCAGCTTTACATAGTTTATGGCTTCCCGGGGGTCAGAATCTGTATCTGCCGCATTATCAAAGGCTCCCTGATATACAATGTTGCCTTTACTTATCACAAACATGTGAGGAGTAGTTTTGGCCCCCAGGGCTTTTCCAAGAGCACCACTTTCATCGAAATACAAGGAGGAATTATCAGCCTGCAGCTCAGAAGCAAGCTTTGACCTGTTCTTAACTGCCACAAAATCAGCATGTTCCGGACTTGTAGAGTTGATTATTACCCAACGCACCCCTTTTGCCTGATAACTTTTTTTCAAATCATTAATAAAGTTATTCCTGTAAATCTTTTTCACAAATGGGCACTCTTGATTAAACCACTCTATCACCAGCGTCTCCTCGCCAGTTAATTCAAGAAAACTTTCCTCGCCTGTTATACTACTCAGTTTAATCTTATTGATGGCATCCATATTCATAACATCAATATTTGAGTTTGTATTAACAGATTCTTTTTCAGGTTCATCGGCCCGCAAATCAGCAATCAAAATCATGGGGGAAAACATAATTGCCAAAAAGAATGACCATTGGATAAAAAATGTATTAATTGCAAAACGACATGCCATATTTGTAAGCACTCCTGTTTTGTTAAGAGAGGTCATAATATTTTACACTCTAGCGCACTGGCCACTCCATGGGAAGAAGGAGAATCGCTCTTCTTGCAACATCAAGAGCGAGCCAGCTTGCATAAACCTGATTTCTCTCCCTGTCCCATGGCAAATTAAATTTAAACACTCTCTGCATGTTCTCGGTTACCAGGCCAATATATACCAAACCTGTTTCTTTATTCTCAGATCCCCCACCAGGTCCGGCAATTCCCGTTATTGAAAGAGCGATATCAACTCCGGTACGAGAGCTTATACCTTCGGCCATGAAAAGCGCACACTCTTCACTTACGGCACCTACTCGCTCTATCAGCTCCCTGGGTACCTCCAGATAATCAGTCTTCATTTCATTCGAATACGAAACAACAGAACCACAAAAATAATTTGAACTTCCGGGAATTTTGGTAATCTCACTGGACAATCTTCCGCCAGTACACGATTCAGCAAAAGAAATCTTGAGGTTTCTCTCCAATAAAAGCCTTGAAAGACAAACCGGAAGCTTTTCACTTTCTTCCAGACCAACAACGAAAGAAGGCCCTAAATTATCAATTATTGATTGTCTTATTCTATGAAGCTCAGCAGTAGTCACTTTAGAGCTTTTTAAGGAAAGCAGAAGTTCCGGAAATTGTGGTCGGTAGGCAATAGTTACTTCTTCTGGAATAAGTTTGTTACTATCTATAACCGATCCAACATATGACTCACTTAATCCGAATATTCGAAAAAATACGGAGTTAAAAGTTTCCTCAACTTTAAAAAAATCTGTCATCCATTCCCAAAGGGATGTATCAACAAAGTTTCTGAACTCCATTGGAACACCAGGAAGACATGCGATCGCTTTTTCCTTACCATTTATTTTCGTAACAACTACGCAGGCATCAGCAGTCCCAACTGCATTTGGGAGTACACGTGCCCCATCTGGAAACAAGGTTTGCTTAAAGCTGTTTTCATTAAGCGGCCGCCCTCTTGATTGATACTTCTCCTTTAAACGCCTGAGAGAATCACTATCCTCTACCAAGTCTAATGAAAGAGAGTCTGCTACAGAGGCAACAGTAAGATCATCACTTGTTGGCCCCAGCCCTCCGCTTGTAATTACAAAGTCACTTTCTTCAAGTTCCTGCCTTACGGCCTGTTTAATTTGCTCCGGTATGTCAGCAACAACTCTAATTGATTTAGCCCTAAGATTTGTAGAGCGAATTTTCTCCAGCAAATAACGACCATTTGTATCGGCAATTTCTCCTGAAAGAAGTTCATTGCCAACCAGGATTAAGGATACATAGTTCAGTGAAGACATTTAACTCGTTGTTTTTATAGATTTTTTGGTATTAACTTTCAGAATCCGCTGAATTATTGACAATTTTATCCCTATATCTTACAGATGCCAACCTTGATTGTTTATTTGGGGAGAGTCAACTACCCTTTAATAAACAAATACTAGTTTTGAAAATTATTTAATTAATACTTATATACCGTGAGGCAGTTTAAGACCTCACGAACTGGTTACATATCATGAACAAGTTAGATTTTTTAACCGAACATCAACTAAGAACCGACATCCCTCAATTTGCACCAGGGGACACTATCCGCGTTTTTCAAAAAATCGTAGAAGGAAGCAGACAATCAGCTCAGGTCTTCGAAGGAGTTGTTATATCAAGAAGTGGTGGTGGAATTGCCGAAACATTTACCGTAAGAAAAGTTTCTTATAAGGTTGGCGTAGAAAGAATCTTCCCTCTTCATTCTCCTCGTATTACCAAGATCGAGGTAAAGCAAAGGGGTCGTGTTAGAAGAGCGAAAATTTACTATCTTCGCGACAGAAGTGGTAAGGCAGCTCGTATCCAGCAAGCTCGTGAGGGCTATGAGCAGGAAGATATGGGAAACGCTGCTGATACAACTGCTGTTAATGCTGATTAACAACAAACCCCGCTGATATCTTTATTTTTGCTGCCTTGGAACGCATCCTTGACCTTTACCTGATTAATCCAAGTGCATTCTTGACTTCCGCAGGAACAGCAATCCAGGCTCTTGGAGTTTTTGACTTTTCAGTCAAAAGCTCAAGCAAAGGCTCAACCTTGTCCACGGGAGTTATTTTTCCGGACTCCTCAAGAACCCTTGGTAACTGCTCCTGCTTTGCTCGATGCCTATCCTTTTCGCCTATCAAAATTGTATAATACTCTGGGGGATAACCCAAAGAAATCGCAGTTTCACTGGCGAGTCTAACAATTTCCCTGCTCCTCTCATTAAGCTCCCCTTTAGCATCCAAAGGCAGATGAATTGTCTTGAATAACTTCCGGTCAATCAGGCGAGAAGATAGGTCTGCCAAAACCTTGTCCGAACTTGAGCGCCAATAAAGGAGATGATACTCCCACCAGCTTTCACAAACCTGATACAGCTCTGAAAGACCAAGCTCCTCCTGGTAATTATCCGAAAAGAGCATTTTCTTCATTACACTATCCATAAAAATGCTTGTGCTAGCTTCATTTCCAAGCTCCCTTAAGCGCCTGACGATAAGACGACTTAATGCATCCGCCGACTGCAAAACCCGATGCTGATAGACCTGTCTGTACATCGAATTTCTAGCAACAAAAAAGTGGGTGAGCGCGTCAAGTCTGCTTTCTTGTATGACAAGCTCTCCCTCATTACTTATCCGAAACGCATCAATAAGTGCAGTAACATTATACCTTCCATAACTAACTGCACACATCACGCTATCAACTATAGACCAGTTACCCCGATCAACATTCCAGCCCCCGCCAGATATAAGTGCCGTTGTCCACGAAGGCAATGTCCTGTCTTCATCCAGAATGCGAAGGACAAGATCCGCAAGACCTGTTGATTCCTCATCAAGAATACCCCTAATCTCATGATCCTCTGAGATGATTTTTCGGCTAAGCGCCTCATGAGATAAGAACGAAGATCGGTCCCTGCTCCAGACATTTTCAGCAAGATGTGATCCCGGTGCTAAATGTCCAATGTCATGAAGAATTGCTGCAGCGCCTATTGCGAGCTGATATTTTTCTATCTGATCCGGAACTTGCTGAGAAAGATGCTTCATTAGAAGAGATGCAAGATAACCAACTCCAAGACTGTGACCAAAGCGGGAATGCTCTGCGAACATATACACAAGCCTTGTATTTCCTGTTTGACTGATTCTTCTAAGCCTTTGAACCCATGCAGTATCAATTAATTTTAACACCAGGGCATCCACAGGATGCTTGCGATCAAAGATCAAAGTACCATGAGCAACATCGGCAAAATTTACAGTCCTTGATCCTTGAAGAGTATCCGATGTTGCATAATTCATTTGAATTTACTCCTTTATGAATTTCACAAAAGTATCTGTTCGTGAATATTTAGCGAAAAAGCAGACAGATCCGGCGTAGATTTGATAGTCGAGGTTAACAATCTCAGATTTGTAATTCCAAGATCAATTAATATTTGAGCACCAACTCCAAGCTCTTTTAAGGCGACAATACTTTCTGGCATACTAACAGAACTACCCGGCCCATCCAAAGAACCTTTAGAAAATCCAGATTTATTTTTTCTTATATACACTAATGCCCCACGTCCCTCTTCCTCTATTCGCCTCATTGAGCGAAGTAAGTTTAATCTCCCAGGCACGGCCTCATCAAAAAACAGATCCCCCGTTCTTCTCTCGGAATGCATCCTGACAAGTGTTGGTTTTTGAACATCTTCATTTTTAATTATGTTTTTTGATAGCACAAGATGCTCTCCCTGATCGTGTTTTGAAACATAGCAGTGCGCCTCAAATTCACCAAAATGCTCAGTAGGTAGCTTTGCTGTTGCAACCCTATGAATCAAGGGCTCATGACCTAGACGATGATTAATGATCTGGGAAATAAAAATCATTGGAAACTTGCCTGCTTCAGATAATTGCCTCAGTTCATCCAGAGAAGAATACTCCCCTTTTCTTCCAAGTATATGCATGACCGCACCAACAGGCTCTTCACCGGTGATAGTTAATAGATCAAGTATGGCTTCTGCAATTCCTGTCTTAACAAGAAGGCCTCCATCTTTTCCTATCAGAGGAAAAACATGACCTGGAGCAATAATAGCCCTGCTCTGGGATGTCTTATTGGCCAGCGCCTCGCGCGCAATTGCCCTTAGTGTTTCGGCTCTCTCAATGGCGGATATTCCGGTAGTAATATTTAATCTGGACTCAACACCTACGCCTAGCGGAAATGGATCCCTGGACAAATCTCCAAGCGGAGCAATTCCCATACGAGATGCTCTTTTTTCTTCAATTGCAGAAAGAAGCACTCCTCGACCAAGGTTAACAAAAAGAGAAACCTTCTCTCCAGTTATTCTGGCCGAAGCCATGGCCAGATAACCACAAAGAGAATCACCAAGATCATCTACTATAATAACAGGACGATCCTCTTTAAGGGCAGAAACGACTAATGTTACGGGTGAAATCTCCATACTTCCCAGAGTACAGGGAACCGAGAAAAAAAGCGAGCGGGCTAAAAAGTAATATTATTGGAACATTTTGAGTAATCGGCGAAGAATCTTTGCTGTTTCAGTATTTTTTTCGGCACTCTCATTTAAAGCGCTAAGGATCCATGTTTCATTTCCCATTTTTTCATCGGGAAAATCACAGTGATCAATTGAGCTAAGTGGGTAGCTAATTGTACCGCCAAGCTTTTTTTCTGCTTCTGGTGCCTGATGATTAATTAGTCTCCAGAATGCGTATCTGCCGCATGCTGATTTAAAGCTACAACTAAGGCAAAAGGTCAGAGTACCGATTTCAGATACAACTCCGATTTCATAATCTCTTTCAATTTCAAGAAGAAAGTAGTCATGAAGAACATTGATCCATTGCTTTTTGGCACGCCAGGCTGACAATTCGTCATGATACTTTCCAAAGAGACAAACCCCATCAGCATCAAATATAAGACCCGGTTTAAACTTACTTAAATTTATCGCAATTTCCTGACTTTCCGGCTTCATGTATCAGCTTTCTCGTTCTTAAACCTGCATAATATATAGTACGCTAAATAGCATCCAAAATCCGCATTACTATCACGAGCTATCGTCAGGGATGGATTTATTCTTGATGTATTATTTGGGGCAACTATTTTGGCGATTAAGTAATAATATTAGGAAAAACTCACTCCGAACCAGGAACCGGCTCTGTATGCATTTTCAAGCAGTTAAGATCAGCCGAAACAACCATACCCTTACAATGAGGAGCAGCCCAGGCACCGCCATTTGGAGCAACCCAAAAACTATAATCAAGGACTGCATTTCCACCCTTTTGTCTAGCAAGTTTTCTTAAAGCTGCATTAACCCGAGAAGCGCCACCATATGTTTTACTGGAGACGCGAACATCAGCAATTCTGGTTATTTTGCAGCCTCCTGTGTCCTTGGCACTCGTAAGGTAAACCTCTTCTGAGCTAGCAAGAGACTTAAGACCCCGCCCTTCAGGATAATCATGAAGGGTGGAAATTCCACGACAAGCAATTATTGCAAGAACAGGAAAAATAATTAAAAAATACTTCATGGCAAATCTCCCAAAAATAAATTAGCAAATAAATCAAGCAAAGCTATTTTTCAAATGTGGGCACTGAATAATTTAAAAATCGGGAAGAGTTATTCTCTTCCCAATAGAAAACCTTCTCCAAGAAGATTAAAACTGATGGCTTTTGTAAGTTTGCGCATTCTGTCTCCGAAATTTACGAAGATAATTTGACCGTTCAAGTTTTAAATCAGAATCCAAACGGCCATCTCTCTTTCTTCTGTCAATTTCCCGGAGATAATACTTGTCACAAAAGTAACATAACCCTCGATAAGTTGGAGTTCCGTCACTTAGTCCCCGATTTTGTCGAAAATAATCTCGCGTAAGTGGCCACAATTCTTCACAACGAACACAGGAGCGACATTCTTCAGAAGAAAGCATGCCCGAACCTAGCATTTCATCTCTCTCATTTCTTTTTGAAACGAGAAGCTCTTCAAAAGCAAGATCAAATCCCATTCTGCGAAAGTACTTTCTCCTCTCAATAAGATGGGATACGTCTCTATCGTGAGATCTAAGAATAGCCAGTTCTTTTACGAATTTTTTGTCACAAAATCTGCAAAATCCTCTTTGAAAACCCTGAAGCCTTTGGTTAGCAAGAAAAAAACTTCTGGGAAGACCAGAGTAAAAATCCTTGCTCAGTGGCCATTCGTTTTTGCAACACAAACAGCTGTGGCGTGGAGTCTTTTTGCTTGAAGAAAATACTTTCTCAGCCTTAAGCTGCAGACGTTTTTGCTCTTCATCATGCCAAACAAGAAATTCCTCCATTCGCCTTATGAATATCCCGTCTTTCAGGCGCTTCATCTTGGCCTTAGTCCAGTCAGACTTGAAAGACTCGCTCCACGAATGAGGAAGACCAAGCTTGGCTATCCAGTGATAGATATATGAGGTAGAAAGCCTTGGCCATCCAAGAGGGGCTGCTGATGCATTCCAGCTTTCGGACAACTGCTCCAATGGTTTATCGCTGTTTTTTTTGATAAATCGAATAAACATCGCGTGCTGCTCATCGGTCAGACGCACCGCCGACTTGCACAAACTGGATTTTACAGGATCGCTCAGACCATGTCTTCGAATTAACTGGGAAACAGAATCCCTGGATCTGCCAAGATTTTCGGCTATATCCATAATCGAGCACCCCTCCTGACGAAGAGCTACGAGCATCTCAATCTCTTTGGCTGTCCATAATACATTTGGCATAAAACCTCCTACCAGTAAAAACCAGGCATAAAGAACAATCTTACTACCCGGGCCTACAAAGGAAAAACAAACTTCTACCCGAGAAAATTCTATATTATCTTAAACAATAAACACAACAGGTGCACGGAAAATCAAATCATAATAATATCTTGACTAAATGCACAAAAATGCCAAACGCCTTTAAAAAACTCCCGAATTCTGCTTAGATGATCTAAACTTTTAAAATTCTATTCAAATGCCAGATAACAGGTTAATAACAAAACTTTTACTTTCATCGATCCTGGCTATCTCTCTAGCAAACATTTATCTTGTTAGTTGCGAATTCTATACTAATTATAAAAACAAAAACGGTATCGTTCTTCAAAACAAACAAACTCTTGGAGGAGACTTTATTGCTTTTTACACGGCAAGCCTTCTATTTAATAATGATAAACTTTCTTTATACAAATACGACAAGCAAAAAGAAATTCAAAGTAAGCTGTACGAAAACATTCCCTCTGATTCAAATTTTCTCTCATTTGCATACCCACCTCTATTTGCTTTTACCATCTCACCTCTAAGCAATCTCTCTTTTTCTATGGCCTATTTTCTCTGGATAACCATTTCCCTGATCCTCTATACGACCTCAGTGCTGATAACGATCAAAGTATGCGAACTAAAACGCACTGAGGCATTATTCTTAATTTTAACCAGTCTTGGCTTTACCCCTTTCTTTTTAAGAACACTTGGGGCCGGACAAACCGGAAGCATTGGCACATTTCTTCTTGCTGTTCTGTTTGTTCTTCTGATTAAAAAGAAAGAATTTGCCTCGGGACTTGTAGCATCCCTATTTTACTACAAGCCTCCTGTTTTTCTTTTTCTGCTTCTGTCCCTTATTATTACAAGATCAAAAAAATTTACCCTCGGATTTCTTGCTGGCGGAATACCAATAATTATCTTGACTATAATCCTTGTTCCAGGAGAAACCCTTACCGATTATATTAACGCATCTCTTGAATACACCTATGGAGCCGAAAGGGGGGGTGGCGCTGTTAAATCAGTACCACACAAGGGGGCCGGCCTATATGCTCTTTTAGTCACCTTCGTTCCTGAGCCAATAACTTATTCAAGAATAATTCTTGGTTCCCTGTTCCTTGTTTTTCTTTATCTTGCAAATAAAAAAAGTGTATTTATCAGGAACATAAAGGACAAACATGAGGAAAAAATATTCTATTCATTTCTGATGAGCACCTCAATCGCTCTATCTATTCACATTATAGACTATGATCTTTGCATGCTTATTGTGCCTTTCATAGCCTCACTTACCAGTTTATATAATAACAAAAGATATTCATCCCTGAACCTGGGGGTTTTGATTGTTCTATTTTTTTACCTTGATATTGCAATTCCAGATATAAAGCAGGAAAACTTCATTCTAAGCTCGCTTAGCATTTTGTCTGTTATCTGGCTTTTTTATATATCAGTATTAGCTTTAAGGGAGTCTAAATTTCGATTAATATCCACCAAGCATACTTCTTAACTTTACTCTTGCTATACTAGTCAACATTTCAAACCCATCCCTTACAACATTAACACTTTCGCTCTCCTGGCATCTTAGCTGAACTGGAAATTTTCTGATTTTATACCCCTTAAGAATCGCTAGATACAAGATTTCAACATCAAATGAAAAACGGTTTATTCTGGAAAGACTAAATAATTCATCTGCTACAGCACTTTTGAATCCTTTCAAGCCACACTGGGTATCACTAATATTTTTAAAAAATAATGCGCTAACCAGACCAGAAAAAAGGATGCTTCCAATGCGTCTTGTCAAAGTCACTTCATGAAAATAAGAGGAATCAGGATGATTTCTGTCACCAACAACAACATCACATTCCCCACCCTCAAGTGCAGATAAAAATGTTAAAATACTATCAAACTCAAAAGGTATATCTACGTCAGTAAAAATTCTGAACTGGCCACGGGCCTGAAGCATTCCTGTTTTAACCGCCGCACCCTTTCCGGTATTTTTATCATGCCTGAAAAAGAGACAATTAAAATGCTTGGCAATATTCTCCGTACCCCCTCCATCCTGAGAGCCATCATCTACGACAATTACTTCATATGGCTTATTGATCGAGTTCAAGCCTGAAAGTAAATATGGCAGATTTTTTTCCAGTACATGAGATCCATTAAATGACGGAATAATAACACTCAGGTACATAGAAAAAAGTCAGATTATAAATTTCGAAATAAAAGAGAGAAATCCAGATTAGCCCGACAAACTCTGGTAAACTTCTATAGCAATTAATATTATAATAACAAGTTCAAGTATGGTACTTCTTCTTGCATTCGCCCTGTCTGTATACTTCTGGTAAATCCCCTCAAGAACCCCTATCTTTCTATCAATCGCTCGCTCAAGATCAAGCAATCTGAATCTCTCTGATGCAAGTTCGTAGATTTTTACAAGAGTCGGATCACCTATTAGATTAATAGCGGAAGAAACACTTATTGCAAGATTTGTAGAATCAACAGCAAGCTGAGCAAGCTCGGCTTCAGTTGTTTTAAATTTGCCAGTAAGAGTATTTGACAAATATGATGCAAACTTCATCAAAGCGCCCTTTCTCTGGTATGAAGAAAAAGCTTCATAAGCATCGTCGTTATGGTCGTCAATTTTCTCATCAAGATATAACATTTCAAGAAGCTGAACTAGAGAAAATTCAATTACTCCAAAAATGTCTCTGCTTTCTTTTCCAAAACGAATAGCACCGTCCCAATCTATGATTGTAATGTCAGTTGGTGCGTAGCTTATTCTGTATTTAAGGGCATCAGAAATAATATCCTGTGACAACTCCTGCGAATCCTGCCTTAGAATCTGGGCTATTACTCCGCCATTCTGATTTATAAAATGGGGCAAATTATCAATCGCCGCTTCCTCCAGCGACTCAATTCCAAAAAGAAAGTAAGAATGATTAATATCTTCAAGTGATGGATTTATAACTGCCGACTTTATGCGATTAAGCATCGCATCAACCCTGCTACACGCGTCAAGTGGCAACCGCACATCTTCACCAAGCAAGATACCAAGCTGAACCAGATCTCTTAGCGGCATTCCCTCGGGAAGGTGGATCTTGTAACGGGCAAAGACAACCCCAATATCAAAAATTGTTAACTCAAAGGATCTGTCAGTTGAAACATTGTTGAATATAAATGGGTCCGAAACCTCACTGGAAATGAGAGGCGCAGGATCATAACCAAAATATCTCTCATGAGCACCTCTCTTTCCTGAAAGCTGCCGTCTTGTATCCTCTTCAATTAAAGCTCCTGCCTTGTTAAGGTTTACAGCTTCACCAATCTCAAAAACATAACAGAGATCAACTGAACCCTTTTTAATGTGTGGAACGGAATTCATTTAAACCAGACCTGTATTATTGAATTGCTAACTTGTACAAATATCTAAACACTCTCAAGATTAGCCAGAGCAACCATCTCTTTTTCACCCTTTTCAAGCTGAAGCAAAAGACATCTTGCATTTACTCCAGACTCAAGCACCTGCATCTGCCGTGGAGCATCTATTATTTTGCCAATTTTTCCAAAATTTTTACCCCTCACAACGCGCACCATATCACCAGGTAAAAGCTGCGAAGTTCTGTCTTCAGAAATTTCAGATACACTTAAATCAGGATCATGAAATATTAATTCTGGTCTTATCGCTCCAGCCCGAACCTGGGTTTTGCCACTGATGGATGCCTTTTTTCCATCATTATTCTTAAGTATAGCAAATGCCTTCTCGGACATGGGGAGAAAACCAAAACCCTCAGTTATCATTACTACAGGTGTGCTCCCCCCCCTTTTAGCTTCTCCAAGGCCGCCTAAAACACCTCTTACAAACCTGGAGGAAAGAGACGCGGTAACAATTCCTAACGTCCTTCTCTCACATAGAACAGAAAATGCCTCTTCACTTATACTCGCCCCTCCGGCAACAATTACCCCATCAAGATCATTATCAATATCAACAAGATCACTCTTTTCTATAATTTGATCCCGCTTCACAGGGAGAAAACATATAACTCCAAATCCTTCAGCTCCCTTTCCAAAAACTCCCTGAAGAACACCTACCCGGGATGAAATTTCTACCACTCTGTCAGAAGTTACAGAAGAAACAGTGCCAGGCAAATAAGCACTGACCGAAAGCCGTTCCGGTTTTGAACGAATACCAATATGAGAACTCTCTTTTGAAATAAACTCGACCACTCCACTTACAGGGGAAAAAACACTTTCCTCAAAAAATCCGAATAATCCCTTTTTTCTGAAAATCAGATCTCCTTCATAGAGCTCCTGTCCTTCTTTAACAAGAACTCCACTCATGGCTTCATCTGGAGAGATTCCAAGCCTTTCGGCAATTTTTACAATCGACAGGTCACCCTTTAGCTCAGTAACAAGTACATCTTCATGGGCTCCAACAAAGTCTCCAACCTTAAACAAAGCACTTCCTTTTACCGGAAGAGCTCTTTCCCTTTTAAGTCTTACATTCGGATGAATTAATAGCTTAGGAGTATACACTTGAACCTCCCACAGAAAGAATTCCAAACGCATTACTCCACTCTGCCTGAAGACTTGCGCGTTCAGATCCCGAAAGCTTTTCGTAGAATGATTCACCAAGAGCGTTTCTTCCATCCAGAACAAGACCGACCTCACCCCCACGAATTTTTCTGATCACAACTTCCCCCGGACCAGCACCAAAATCAATATCCCTTCGTCTTGGCTTACAGCTTACAGAAACTTCCTTTTCGGAAGAAAGAGCAATGACAAAAACTGAGCCAGCAACAAGTTCCAGAGTATGATCCTGAAAAGTTATATCAGCAAGAACCTCTCCCATTCTTGTCCTTTTTCTAATTTTAACAGGAGCAATATGTGTACCAAGCTCCACAATACAGCTCGAAAGCAAAACTTCCAGCGCAGCAGACTCATTATACCTTGAGAACACACCAAGGTGAGGAAGCATAAAAATAGAATCTACACCCAAAAAGGTAATTCCCTTTGGCTGAAAACTGTCAATTAGCATAAGGGCAGCACTTGCCCGATTTGGCGCATGACTAAGAACTCCACCTGACCCAAGAATAAATTCAATATCAGCAATATTAAATCCTGAATCTTTTTCAACCCTGAACATTTTTGAAATATCATTTTCTGATCTTGAACCTTCAACGGTATCACTAAGCGATTTATGATGCTCAAAAGATAATCTGAGAGCTTCTCGCGATACAGCATGTTCAATTTCCAATTCTTCAAGTGTCTGAGGAATCGTTGTAGGCCTGAACATTTTATTCCATAGCGCATCAGTTAGCTGATCTTCTGTCATAGGGAAAGAAAGCCAGCGAGAAACCTTATCGACTCCTGAAAGATCAATCACATTACCGATGGAATAACTCATTCCCAGATTTGCACTAACAGTTCGGTGTACAGAAGAAAATTCATGGCCTTCTTTTCTAATTGAAAAAATATCAGTAGTTGCTCCGCCAATATCCACAGCAAGAATAGATGTTCCCAAATGCCTTGCCGCAACCTCAATCATCTGCGACACAGCAACAGGAGTAGGCATGATTTCACCATCTACCCAATTGCTTAAAGTACGATAACCAGGCGCCTGGCTCATTACATGCTCAAGAAATACATCATGCACACTTTCTCTTGCAGGCTCAAGTGACTCAACATCTACAATTGGTCTGAGGTTCGATACAGCCTTAAAATCGAACGAAGCTCCAAGAAGACGACACATTTCATCTTGAAGAGCATTGTTTCCAGCATAAATAACAGGAACCCTTGTCCCTTCTCCGAAGCGAGGTCTGGGCTCCGCCAGAAGAAGCATTTCGGCTAATTCTCGCACCTGATCTGTTGCTCCTCCATCCGTGCCACCTGATAATAAAATTATATCAGGTCTTAGCTCTCGTATTCTTTCCGCCTGAAGATAGACTGGAACCTCATCGTCAAGACAAATTCGAGCCAAAACTATCGCTCCAGCTCCAAGAGCTGCCCGCTCTGCTGTTTTTCCTGTTATTCTCTGGACGATACCAAGAACTACCATTTGCAGCCCTCCACCAGCAGAACTGGTGGAAAAATAATAGTCAGGGCCACCCTCTTTTTTTGACTTCATCCCCCTCTCCGAACCCGAAAGGGATGATCCCGTAAGTACAGAGTCTCTTCCACTAACAAGCTCAAGCGCAGAAAGGGCATTTTTAACACCTATTGTTACATCTGCCACAGGCTTTTCAACAGTAGTAGGTGCCTCTGCGCGAAAAGTCTGCCGCCATCCATTTTCTGTTTTCTCAAACCAAACGGCTTTAGAGGTCGTTGATCCACAATCAGTTACAACTACCGACGACATTTCAGAAGAAATTTCCTGTTTCTCTTTTGACTTGCTCATAGAAAAACACCTGAAAATTTCATAACTACAGGCACCCAGGAGTTTGCAAGAAAATCAAGACGATCAACCAAAAGGGCCATTCTTGCCATCATTGTTGATCCAAAAAATGCTCCAAAACAAGCCATCATAAGCAGTCTTCCAAGTGTACTGATTTTTTCAGCAGCAACAGATTCAGTAGTTTTAAAGGTAAAAAAGAAATATAAAAACGCACTAAAGAAAGTTACAAGAAAAAACAGGTTAGAAATTGACGCTTTCAGTAAGTCGTTATCCATTTCAACAAAGAAAACAATGGGCCTGAATGAATCAAAAATCAGGGGCAACACTTCAACAAAAAAACCTTTAAAGGCAAGCCCTCCTGCGCACCCAAGCTGAAAAGAGATTACTAGCTGGGCCAGATGACGATATTTTTTTGAGTAGATTGCATAATAGAGCAAAGAAAAAAGCATCGGTAGAATATACCAGAGATAAGACGACTGATACTCTCCCACAGGAGTTCCATCCGGCAAATAAAGCCGATCAAGACCTAGCATTGTTTTAAATATTCGTGGCCAGAGAAACTCCTTGCATACAGCAACAAGCCCCCATGCTGTTGCTATACCAATAAACAAATGCTCAAAAACCCGATATATAATATTTTCTTTATAAAGAAAGGTATAAATGCCAAGAGTGGCAAGTCCGGCAAGCAATATTTCAAAAACATGATTATCACTCATGGACGCTTCACCACAGAAATCAAAAGTAACAAATTTCCAAAAATCACCATTCCGAAAACAAATAACTGGGCAAATGATGTTCCTGTATTAACAACCATTGCTGCATCAATTTTGCGATCAGGATATTCCTGATACAGACGCTGTTCATACCAGGCAGCTCCAGCTATTCCCTCAAAGAAGCCTCTCAATTGACCGGAAGTGAAGAAGTTATATGCCTCAGGAATTGTAATTGATGTACAACCATGAATCAGAACCGGAACGGCGCCATCTATCTGAAAAAACTGAAGCCATGCAGAAAACACCCCCTGAAGTCCAGTAATCTGAACCAGCGTGCTTATGTCATGAATGGATTTTATATTTTGCATTATTGGAAGCTCTGAAATCGATCTTCCCTCCACATCAAATTTAAGATATCCCCACCAGTCTTTTGACTTTGCAAGACTTTGAATGGAAATAATTCCATTTGGCATAAATCCTATATTTACCCAGTCCTTACCATACACCCACTTTTCTCCAGGCATTTCAGCCTCAAGAGCCTCTGCAATCTCTAGCGGAAGTTGCTGAAGAAAAGGAGCCGCAAGTACATATATACTGGTTAATACAAAAGGAATTCTCTTTCTCATTAAATGCTCAATCACAAGCTTAGCCTGAGGCTTGTTTTCCGCTGCGGTTCCTGGCCCAAAATCAAGCGCAAGAACAACCGCTCCGGGTTTTGTTTCAGAGCGTTTGATTTCAGGGTTTGTATCACTAACCTTAACACCCAGAGAATCTATATATTCAAAAGTTACATTAGCAGTTTTCATAGGGGCAGGTTTTAGGCGAACACCTGACACTATGGGAACCAGAATAACCAAAACAAGAAGGAAATATATTATTCTTCTTTCAAAATTCCTATTCTTCACTTCCAGCTCCTAACTTGAAGAAAATGGGTTTTTATCGAGAGAAAGCCACATTCGGACCGCAAGGCTTAATCCGGCTATTGCTGAGCTGAAATATATAGCTCGAAAAGCAGGAGTAGAAAGATATTCCATTATCCATAGCCGATAGTACGGCAAATCCTCAGATAAATACATAACTCCCTGTGGCACCTGACCAAGTAAAACTATAAAAGCCGAACACATCATGATAGCCGCTTCAAGTGACCTGACACGAAATGATCTATAAGCTGCATATGCTATATAAAATGCAAGAAGCGAGAACATGGAAAGCCCAAGGGGATAAAATAGTCCATGGATAATAAGTCTCTCAACCTTATATAGAGAGCTTTTTTCTGATTCTTTCTTTGCTCTTGCAAGACTTGACAGACGATGAACAGACAGACTTTCAAGCAAATTAACCAGGACTGGTTTCAATTCGTTTAGAACATAATCTTCGTTATCAGGTAATCCTGCTTCAATCGTCCTGCCAATTTCGCTTTCTATTAACCCAATCTCTTTTCTGAACTCAGCTTCCTCAGTTCCGGCAGGAAGCTTATTCAGAGCTTTGAGAATTGAGATATTTTTATGAAAAACACCTGCCGATGAATATATTTCTGCGGCTGAAACATCCTCTTTCTCAAGAACAGGGCGAATAAAGGATATAAGGGCAAGTGTCGAATTCCAGCTTTCCTGCCTTGATTCGTTCCCATACCACTGCATTCCAAGTACAGAAAGGGTAAGGATAAAACTTAAAATCAGAAAGAGAGAAACGATAAACCCCTTACTCTTTCTAACTATGGTTCTTCCATGTACCATTCCCAGATTAATAACCCCAAGACCAACTGCCATGGAAGAAATCAGGGCAAGAGAAAGGCTGAGTTCCTGATGATATTTTCCAAAAGTATAATCTCCAACCTTTTCAGGGAGCAGAAACTCAAGAAAAAAGTAAAGCCCACCTATAAAAGTAAGTAGGGGGCCAAGAATTCGCTTCATCCTTCATCCCCCTCTTCCAAATCCTGTTCTAAATTTTCCCGAGCATCTGAATCCTCAATTAAACCCTTATCAGAAACGCTATCATTTTCAGGTATAACAGCAGATTCTTCACCTGAAATTGATAAACCCGCAAAGGATGACATTTCAGACCATGTGGCCTTGATGCTGGATGAAATTATATTCTTTTTACCCTGATCCTTCTTCAAAACATCAAAAGTAAAACTCTCCAGCAAAACGCCCACAAGAATTAAAATTAAAATAACAAGTTTTGCCATATCCTGCCCCCTGATACTACCCAATTGAGTAGAATCTTTTGACAGATAAGCTCCTGCCGCATAAAGCTCTTCTCCGAGAAGAGTATAATCACAGGATGTGACAAAGAACGGAATCTGCTCATTAGATGTAGTTCCTGCAATTTGCATAGCTCCTACCTGCTGACCTGCTTCTGCTAGTATTAGTGACTCAGCAGCAAAACTTCCAAATAAAAATGCAGCACCAATATTCTCACGATGAGCAATTCCCTGATACCCCGAAGCATAGGCCAACTGATCAGATGATAAAAATCTTATTTGTCCAGGATCATAGGCGGAAAGACGTCCCTTTTTCTGGTAAGAACTGCGTAATGTTGAATCAAAAAGTGCTATAGCTTCCGGGTCTCTTGCCGGTACAATAACACGACTTCTTAATTGGGCTATCTTTTCGGTAATATGATGAAGAATTCCAAGACAGGCATAAAGAAGGGGAGAGACATCAGTCATACCGGTAGAAAAACAGACAGGACGCCCCTCTTCCACGGATCGCCCTATTGCAGCATCAATTTCATCAATTCCACGAATTCGCCTTAAAAAGAAAGTCGCCCCTCTTCGAGCTCTGTAAATATAATAAAGCACTGGGCCGACAAACATTATTATCAAAATGATTATTCCGGGTGTTGCGTGCTCCATTTTATCCCCCCTCCATTTTATCCACTGATATCTTCAGAAGAAGTGGTTAATAAATTTTCACACGGGGGAGGAGAACTGATTTCATCCAGAAACCAGTCTCTCATCTCGGGAGCTTCATTAAGAAGTTTGAACGCCAGTGAAACATCGGACGAAACAAATGGAGAAATAAAAGGTTCTGCAACCAGAAAAATTGAATATATAATGGTAAACGCGGGAACATGGCTTTCAAGGATGAAGCTAAGAGGCACCCGAAATGAACTGTTTCTGACCCGACCAGCGAATCCTCTTAGCACTTCTTCCCGATACTTGTCTTCCAAGTGATAAGTGTCAAGCATATATAATTCTTGCTTTTCACCAAGACCACAGGGGTTAAATCCTTGCAGTTCTTAAATTATCTGGTGAGTTAATAAATAATTGTTATAATTGCCAGATTGCCGATTTTTTTTGCCTGGGACAAGGTTTTTTTATTCTACAAATAAAAGATTCAAATTGACTCAAGGTAAAAATCGCATGACAATAGAAAAATATTAGCACCCGGTAGAAAACATCATAAAAAGGCCACTATAAATATGCTTTTTGGTAAAGATAAAAAAAGCCCGATTATAAATCCCCTGTCCAGGCCACTTGAAGCTGCTGCCCTTGGAAGGTGGCGAACCCTGAACGAGACTTCAGGAGAACAAGAACCTTCCCCTGATGAAAGCACACATGATGAAAGATTAATTGACATTCACTCAAAAGACGAGCTCAGCGACACACAAAAATTGCAAAAAAGTACACCCTGGAAAATGGAAGAAATGAGAACAGAGTGGCAGCAAGAGCGCGAGGAGACCGGTTCCTTTATAAAAGAGGAGATTCCACTGATAAATCTTCATCACGCCATAGAAGAATCCATGGAAGAGTATAGCGGGGAATACCAGAGCGAAGACCGCGAGGACTCGGCTAGAGAAGAATTCAACCTTGGCGGATATAATCAGGGCTTTGAGAATAATATAAAAGATCTCGAAAGTGATTTTAGTCCCTACATAAACTATCAAACTCGAGAGACAGAAGAGCAGGAAGATAGATTCAGGAATGCCAGTACTGATTCTACCGATAATGAAGATGTCACTGAAGATCAGTTATATCACCATATGGAATCCTCCATACAAACAGAAACCCCACCGCCACCAAGAGAAAAAACTCCTGTTGGTGATTTTTCTTCAAATGTAGAAGATGACATCAGAAATCGCTTTGGCTCAAATCTCAAATCAGCGCTCGGGCATGGCACAGTAATTGAGGGCATGTTCAGCTTTGAAGATCCTGTTAAAATAGACGGATCACTCAAGGGTGAAGTTCGATCAACTAGCGCTCTAATAGTTGGGCCTGATGCGCATGTAAATGCCCGAATAAAGGTCGGCACCCTGATAGTACTTGGTTCGGTGCAAGGAGAAGTGGAGGCTGAGGATCTTATAGAAGTAAGATCAACCGGACTTCTTGATGGAGATCTTGTAACTCGAAGATTCGCCGTTGAAGAAGGTGGTATTTTTAATGGTGCCTGTACTATGATTGAATAAATAAAACGGACTTGATATCTTCATGTTAAAAAATATTGACCAATTTGCAAGCTCTGGTGGATCGCTTGAGGTAGAAGCCGAAGGTAAACCAACTTCAAGAGATCTGCAAATATCAACAGCCATAATTCTTGTGAAAATTTCGCAGGCTGACGACTTTAGTTCATGGAAAGAGGTCAATGAAATCCTGGGAATGCTGGAACTTCACTTCAAGCTTAGCGCATCCGAAGCAGCAAAAGTAATTGATATTGCCCGCATAATAGTACGAGACTCGGACAAGGTGTCTCAGTTTATTAGCACTGTCAAAGAAAAATTCAGCGCAGATCAACTGGTAATTATTGGTGCCATGATCTGGAAGGTAATGCTAGCAGATGGAATTATTTATTCCAGAGAAACCAAAGCTGCCGCACAAATAGGAAAGTCACTTGGCCTTTCCCTGGCTCAAATAGCGGAAGCAAAGAGACTTGCCACTGAAAATATTATTTAATACGGCAAATCTTGTTTAATATGGCCCTTAAAAAAATGCCCGATAGTGATATCAGGGTGATATCACTATCGGCAAGCTCTCCCATAGGTCGCGTCATAATCTTTGGCAAATATTTGCCATAATATTTTTCAGGAAATATATTCAACCTCAACTTCCGTGGTAACACTTCTTAAAGGGACCGGTGAGAGCAATTCTCTTGCATCATCACGTATCATAAGAGAAAGCGCGTTAATCAGCTTTACGTGCCTGTTTACCTCGATCCAGTTACCTTTAATTGCATAGTGGCAAAGATCTGTTGTCAGATCTTTTTGCTTATGAAGAATGCTTTCATAGTAGCTTATTCTTTCCAGCACCTCATCCGCTGCTTCTCCCTTTCCCTGAAAGGAGCTTTTGGCTTTTAGAATAGCGCCTTCAAGTTCACCGATTGACTGAAATAGTTTTTTTATAATTGTTGTTTTCACGATGATTTTCCCCTTACGATTTGAGACACGGAATTAAACGAAACAGCATTTTTTAATTTGAGAAGTCCGCTAAGAGGAAACAAAATACAGAAGGGCATGCTCTCAGGCACCGGACATCTCAAGACTACGTCCTTTTTCTATCCAGTTGCTACTCCCTTCAAACCCCGCTCCGCTTCCTCGCCCATTATCCTGAAATGGATAACCAGTAGACACACCGTAAGACAAAGGAAAAACTACAAGTAATATGTACATTGCTATCAATGTATTACGCTGGTCCAGTAAATGGGCAGAGGACCATAGCATACAAGAACCAGAATGCACACATCACTTCCGAGCTTCCGTCCGTGAGGAAAATCATGGCCACATCTTGGCCTGACTCGTACTTTTTTACTGTAGAAAATTCTCTACAGATCCATTCCTAAAAGCAAATTTCCTGCCATTTATATTGGTTTTGGCAGGTAAAAAATTACGTGATGAAAACAACAACTTACATCATAACTTAAATATGCCGGGCGTTTTTGTGGTTTTTGTTGTTTAATAAAAGGACGTTTTTAAGATGCCGTTGAGAGACTTGATTGTATAAAAATTGGACGATCAGGAAAACTCAAGCATTATTGTAACTGGCCCGTCATTTACCAGACTAACTTTCATATCAGCACCAAACTTGCCCGATGAAACCTTATCTTCCCCAAGGATATTCACTGCTTCCTTGACGATCAGATCAAAAAACATGCTCGCTTCCACGGGTGGTTTCGCCGAAAAAAAATCGGGCCTCCTGCCCTTTTTTGTATCCGCATACAAAGTAAACTGCGGAACAAGAAGTAGACTTCCACCAATGTCCCGAAGTGAGCGGTCGAATCGCCCCTTGTCATCAGAAAAAACTCTAAGATCTACTAGCTTAAGCAGAGCTGGCTTTATACAACTTTCGGTATCATTCAGACCGATACCAACAAGAACCATTAGCCCTTGTTTGCCTTCTATGGTCTTCGCAATTTCCTGTCCTTCAACCAGGACCGAAGCCTGACTAACTCTTTGCAATAGTAATTTCATGCTTGCTCAGACAATAGAAAATTTGGCAAATCTCCCAAATGCAGCAAAACAACATCTGGAGAAGATGCCTCTAGAATGTGCTTCTTAATTCCACCACTTTGGACTGCTATTGAACGATTAAACTTTGCCTCTCTTGCCGAATCAATATCACAAGGTATATCTCCCACCATAGTAAAACACTCAGGCCCTACCCCTGCCCTTGCGACAAGGCGCTTAAGCTGGGGAGTTTTATCCTGCCAATCATCACGATGAGATGCTCTTGTTTCAATAATTGTAAAATAAGAGAGGAGGCCACATCGCTCAAGAACTTCCCGAAACTCATTAACAGGCAAAGCCCTTGCGGTCGCTATGCAAAGCTCATAATTCATCTCTTGAAGGCGCTCCAGTGTCTCAATTGTTTCAGGAAAAAGCCTGGGAACGGGAAAATCAATCCAGTTATATTCGGCCCAGAACTTTTCTTTAAAATTAATTTCCCACTCAGGCCCCCAATTTGCACTAGTATCAGGAACTCTTAAAAACCTGAAAAAATCAAAATCAGAAAAACACTCTTCCAGTACATCCTGTGAAACGGCCGGATGGTTCAACTTTGACAGGATTCTATGAGTTTCAGAGAACATATAATCAGTATGAAACTCTACAAGAGTGCCGTCAAAATCAAAGGCTATATATTCTTTCATTTCTATACCAGATAACCTGCTCACTGAATGAAGCAAGGGGGCACAACTTCCTTAAGGCAAAACTAGTAAATGGCTTCACAATCCGTAAGAACAATTGGCAGGTCAGATTTGGGAAGCGGATAAAGTTCCGCGAGATTTCCTCCAATATGCAACTCATAAGAAGTACCTGGTTTAAGTCCAACAGGAATGTTACAGCTATATCCAGAGATACAACCGCCTTTAGTACTGGAAGGATCTCGCCTGCACATTCGATCCAAAAATGAAAATGCTATTTTTATTTCTTTTGTTTCAGAAGGGGCAGTAAATCTTTCTGCTTCCAAAACAGTGCGCCCCTCACTTAAAAGCTTTTTTTGATCCAGAAATACCTCAGTAACTGATATTCTGGCTTTCTTTACCAAACTTACACTACAATCCTGTCCTTGATCAGAGATTGCATAGCCTGAAGGATTGGCGCATGAGGCGAGAATAAAAAAAACACCAAGTAAAATTCTGCTGAATACAGGACCGTTTGATATTAACTGATAAGAGCTTTTCACTTGACTAATTCTCCTGTTTCGTTTGGCAATCACATTAACGAAGAGAACTATATCATGGCTAGCTGCTGTTTCATATTAATAAAAACACCTGTCTGGACTGCACGAAGGAACAATCGGGAGGACCGTACCTCACTCCCGATTAAAAACCTGTCCCGCCCTATTCTGGTAACATATGATATCAGGGCTCAAATATCGCCCTGGGAATGCTATCAGGGGAGCTATTATCAGCTTGATTATTTTCTCCCTGAATCCATTTTTCAAATCCACTAATATCAACCCCCTCAGGAACAAACCACTTCCTTACCCCGGGGTCCCACCATGCACCAAGAGATTTTGCCTCGTTCTTTTCAGTAAAGGGGACCTCTAAATATACTTTTACGCGTCTCATCCCAATTTATCTCCTAAAATTTCCACGTTTTATACAAAGCGGGCCTTCAGTTATCGAAGAATGGTTTGGTTTTTTCCAAAAAATAAAAAGATATAAAGCTACACTTTCTCTCAAAAACAACATAACTGAAGGTGTGAGGGGGTAATTTGTTGCATGAAAATTTTACCGTTATTTTTAATCACATTTCTTTTTCAGAGTGCATTATTTCCGTCCGTTCTCCTGGCTGATCGTGGAGCGATGTATGAAGCATGGGAAACTGGCGAAGCTGTAATCACTGAACAGCCTAGCGTACTTTTTCACTCATTTTTTTACTCGGAGGATGGGGAGACGCCACCTCCAGCTCCTGCAAAACCACGATGGGAACGCTTCAAATCTCTTGCCGAACACGGTGCAATCACAGGGGGACATGTCGTAAGAGACTCCTCTGGCACAGAAGAGTCTCTGCCCGAGTATCAACCCTCTCTTGATCCATTTGCCAATCGAATTGATCAGATACAGGACATATTCGGTAAATAGGTCAAAAATAGATCAGTTGAACACAGGTTATCCACAGGTCGGAGCAATTTTAAACCAAATTTTATTCAAAAAAATCATACGGTTAATTCTTTTTCAAATAATTTATGCACAGACTAAAAAATCTTTATAAAGAACTGCTTCCTGCTCTCCCCAGATAACCTTATCAGGGGAGTGTTGCGAAATGGCTTTTTTAAAAATCGGGCCTTCAAGATCGAAGAAAGAGGCCTTAGGTAGACTTTTTTGTTTTACTCCTTGTATCTGGTGTTTCCAGGGCCATCCTTGGCCCTGGAAACACATCGCATTTTCGGATCGCCGTTCCGAAAATGTGAACGCCATCCAGGCGTTCAGGCCTGTTTCGCAACAGGCCCATCAGGTACAAACTCTTCTTCATGCGAAATTTTACTATGAAATAATATGTAGCCCCAATTGCTCTACGGTATAGATGGGCAAGGCGTCTTTTATCTCATTGCTGCTCAAATCTGTTTAAATTTGCATTAATCAGATTTGGCACATAGTTTGCCCCTGTCCTGAATTATGGAAATGACAGCAGGAAATACACTTTGTAAAGTAGCACTTGATGTTACATCACTTGCTCATCCAAGTCAGATTTTCGAAAAAGTACGGGAATCATGGATCCCAACCCAAAAAGTTGTCGTAGATGAAATCCTCGCAAAAATTTATGCCGGATTCTATGAAGACTCATTTTCTCTCTTTACTCAGGATCTTAAAAAAGACATGGCCCTCTATCTCTTCATTTATCCGGCAATAAACACTGAATGCTTTTCGGATTTAAATGACTACAGAAAAACGGGGCATAAGAGGTTTCAGACAAAACTTCCCGAAATCACTCACCTGCTACATCAAGCTAAAAAGAGGTTCTCCGACAAAAAATCCCTGCATGATACAAAATTTCAAAGTGAGCTGCTAAAAGAGGCCGTTCTCAGCGCCGAGATAGTATCATGTCTCTCGGAAAAATGCGGAATTAAATCCGAGCTAGGTTATCTTCTTGCATCATTGAAGTACCTGGGTCGTACACTTCTGGCGTGGAACTACCCTAAGGAATTCTCCCAGGCTCTTCATATAATGAAAACCAAAAGCATAGAAGCTTCTCTTGATACCATACTCTCAAATATATTCGGATTTTCTCCTTCTACCCTTGCAGCAAAAGTAGCCCTCGAAATAGGATTAGAAAAGGAAGTGTGTGAGTTTATTGGATCACCTTCAGGTGGGGATACTTCTAAAATCAGCACTTCTCCAAATAGAAAATCACTGGATAAGCTTGGAAAGATATGCAAACTTGGAGAAGCCCTGGCGATGGCCCACAGCACTATTCAGCATCCGGTAGAGGAACAGGATATTACTCAGGTTATAAAATTAATAGAAGATCAACTTGGAAAAAATGCCCTGAACACAATTTACAAAAAAACAGCTTCATTACTTAAAGAAAAAGAGGAAACAAACAGTTTTCTGACAAGTGGCTCAGCAGTAAAAGAGCTTGTTTCAGAAAAAAACAAAATAACAAATCGCGTCGAGCTAATAAGACTGGCAAAGCTCGCAAATTTACCAGAAGAAACAGCTCATACTATAATTCGTGAAACACTTGACAGAAACACAACAAAGGAAGTCATAAGAGATATATTCTATCAAATGCTTCCCGCCCAGGGCATAATATCGAGCCTTGTCTTTGTTGAAAATCCGCTTGAAGCATCCCTTACGCCAGTATTTAAAAAAGGCACAACATCATTTATAAAAGCAAGTCCCGTTACACTGATTAATTCTTCTATTAACAATCAGCGAGAACAGAGACATATTATCAGAGAAGTTTTTTATCAAAAAAATTGCTGGTTAGGTGAAGGCATTTCACTTGATGGAGATGATTCAGTTTACATATTAGCCCCAATACCTGATAAAAATCCGATTGGAGTGCTTTATCTTGAAGGAAAAAAAGATCAGATATCGGCTGAAAACATGGAATTTCTTGGAAAATTTACAAGTAAATGCTTTTCCTATTTGTATTCAAGCAAATAAAAAAAGCACATTATAAAAAAATTCCCAAATCAGGTTTGGTTTTTCTCAAGCACAGCAAGAATCTCAACATAACTTGTCTGCGAAAACATATCAAAAGGCTGAATCAGCTCAACTCCAAATCCTTTTTCTGAAAGAGCTTTAAGGTCTCTCACAAAACTGGGCAGGTGGCACGAGACCAAAAAAATCTTCTCTGGATTTGACAGAAAATCAACAAGAGAAGCCCCTAAACCACTTCTGGGCGGATCAGCAATAACGTACTCACCATTAAGTATTTCCGGATGCTTTTTCAGATACTTCTCAACCGAGCTTTCTACATACTGTATCCGCTCTTCAAGTCCTGATTTTCGTGCACTATCTCGTCCATAAACTATAAGTCTCTTGTCAGTTTCTACCGCCGTAACACTGAAACCAGCTCTGGCAAGTGGTAGAGAAAAATTTCCAGCGCCAGAAAATAAATCAAAAACACTTTTTCCGGCACCAGTTCCGGCAAACTCAAGGATTTTTTCAATCAGCAAAAGGTTCACAGGCCAGTTTACCTGAGAAAAGGCCCCGCCTGGAATACTGACATGCAAGGTCCCCGCCTTGTTAAGCGGCATATCAAGATAGGATTGTCCATGCGTTAAAACTTCCTTACCCTCGCAAACAATAATAAAATCCTTGAACACGCCCCTCGCTACGCTCTCAATTTCTTTTATGTCCTTTGGAGAAAGAGCATATGGACTTGTAAGAATGGCAATAACTTTTTTGCCGTCTGATTCAAAAGTAAGAGAATTTATCAATCCCTTTGCCTTTGGAAGTATATCTTTTGCAGATGGTATAAGAGTGTTTATTTCCGGGACTGCCACAGGGCAAGAATTAATGCTGACAACAGAGCGAGTCCCAGCGCGATAAAAACCGAGACTTCCAGATGAGCTGATATGAAGCTGGATTCGTCTTCTAAATCCATAATCAAGTCCTGGAACAACAGGAGAAAGCATATCAACTACATTTGCGGGTAATCGTCCGGCACGAAGTGCTCCCTGAATCATTTGAAACTTTGCCGAAAGCTGTCCTTCCAGAGACAACTGCTGAAGCTCGCAACCCCCACAATCAGTAAAATATGGACACCTTGGAGTTACCCTTTCCGGTGATGACCTTACAACTTCAAGCAAAGAAGCACGGAGGTATTTGTCTTTTTTTTCGGTAACCTGCGCAAGAACTATCTCACCTGGATTTGCAAAAGGCACAAATGTCGTTATACCAAGTAGATCACTATCAGACCCGGATCCAGAATGAACTTCCGTAACTTCACCAACGGCCTCACCGCCTACTGCAATACCCCTGATATGAACACTTACAACATCTGCTGACATTTGTATTTATCTCACTATTAACTCTCAGATGCTGGTCTTAGCAAATTTGCAGGACAAAAAAAATCAAATCCGGAAGATATTATCTCTTAACCGGCATCTTGCAATCTTCACTCAACTCTTAAAAATGGCAATGACTCCTTAACACTTTCGTCTGTTTTTACTGTCTGATAATGGTTAAGAGTAAAAATTACTCTCTCCAGATACTGCTGGCTTACCTTTATGCCTGGCCTAAGATCGTCCAGAGTCGGGAGCTTCGCCTGAAGCGGGTCGGTATATACTCCCTTATCATAAAGACTGAAATGAAGATGAGGCCCGGTTGCAAGGCCAGTCATTCCCACCTTTCCAATCAGGTCCCCGCGACCAACTCTCCTGCCACGACTTATACCAGTAGCTATCTCAGAAAGATGCGAATATCCAGTCGTATAGCGATCATTATGGCGTATTTCTACTATAATACCATGGCCACCCTTTCTGCCGGCAAAAGTAACCACTCCATCCCCTACGGTTCTAACAGGAGTTCCCGTAGGAGCGGCGAAGTCGACACCATGATGAGGTCTCTTGACCTTTAAAACAGGATGAAGACGACCATCAGAAAA
>DAOLCO010000031.1:0-46757 GCA_035327825.1 Oligoflexia bacterium
TCTCTAGTCTTATTAGCTATTTTTAGAAAATGGTGGAGATATGACGAAACTCCCGATTAGGTACCACCCTCTTTCCGTGACACATTTAAATATGATAATTTCAACGGCTTAGTCCGAGCATCATAATGGTCTTAGGCTCATAGGGCCCGTTGCCAAACAGGCCCCAAATTACCATACCAATTGATTAGCAGTAGATATTATAAGGCATCGCATGCTGTAATGAGTGCATGGTAGAATCATGATCCATAAATTCTCAGATCTGTTATTTTGGCAATAGATTTATAATCGCGGTCGCGATGCCAGACTCTTAGTTTGTGTTTAATTGCTATTGCTGAAATCAAACAATCGGCTGATGACCGTATTGTCAGACCTTTTCGGCGGGCTAATGAAAAAATCTCGCTGGCAGTAATATAATCCTCCAGTGGAGTAGGATCCGAAGCTCTCGGGATTTCCATGAACGAGTCTTTAAACTTTGCTGACGTTTGATTGTCCTTTAGTCCTTGAAATATCTCCTGAATTATTATTGGAGTCGTCACTGCTTGACCAAAAACGGTAGAGCTAATTTCGAGCTTTGTTTTCGGCCTTAGGAAATCAATCCAGATTGAAGTATCTATAAGTATCAAAGTCTTATTGAACTATTTTTTAGTAGTCTTTCTTTTGGGTTTATCATCTCGCATCTCAGACAGCGCGCCCTCCCAGAGCCCAGAGCCCCGGAAATCCAAAATCCCCCTTATTTTTACAGCCTTGATCGCCTCATCAAGTGCTCTATTTACTGTATCAGAATATGTTTTCTCGCCGAAAAGACGAGAAGCAGTATTTAGCAGGTTCTCGTCAAGTATTAGATTTGTACGTTTCATGTGTATATTATACCTGAGCAGTACAAATAGAGCAATTTACTTTTCTTAGGCGTTATCCAATAACTTATCCTCAGGGCCTATACACATCTGTGTTTTCTTCTGCAGTGATTTTGTTAGCAACTTGACCTTTGTTCGCAGCCAGCGTCTTAATTCAGCTCTACACTACCTCTGAAACCGAACCGCTTTAATCCATATATTATCGTCTTCTGGCCTATGTGGCAGGACGTATATAATCCCGATAGAAGCATTAGGCGGGGCCTTCATTATGGCTACATGATCTGTAAAAACATTTTCGCACTCTACTGGTTCAATGTTGAAACTTAAAAGCTCTCCAGTCTCAGATATCCAGTTTGTTTGAAGCCTTAAAAGAGTAGATGCTGTGTCAGAACGTGCCGTAATCTTAAGCTCATACTCAGCCCCGGGATCGACTGAAACAGCTTGATGTATTCTACTGTTTTCACCAATTAATGCGCCACTGTTATTTTGCTCTATTAACTTCGGATCACCTTCCACAGTCCATCCATCTGAAAGCGGATGAAGAAGATTCGGATTGGTAAGTAATTCAACGCGAGGTAACAGCTTTTGATTAATTCGATAAAGGACAGAAGATCCAATTCTTGATTCCTCAGTTCCGTATGAAGAAAGGAACTCTCTAACAGGCAATGAAAGACCTGCTTCATGTCCACTCATCAGATGACTAATGTTATATTCTTTTATGATGGCCAAAAGATCATTTGGCGACAAAATCCTTTGCATAAGCCGATAAATCCGGTCGTTATACCAGGCATTTACGAAAGCCTCTCCACGAATTCCAGCTGCAATGGCGGAGTTCTGATCAAGGGATAATACTCTTGAATTATTTCCGTAAGTTGAGTTAAGCGATTCAATTAGTAATCTTTGCGGAACCTTGAATCTTAATTCTTCTTCCTGTTTTCCACGCAGTGTCTCTGTTATCGGGAAATTACGATAAAGCCAGAGTCCGGCTGGTGCACACCAGATATTAATTGCAATTATAAAAAGTATAACTGGAGAAAGAAGTGCAAGATACTTTTTTCCGTGAATTTCAATTAACCATAAAGCATAAGCAATCAATAAAGACTGCATAACAAATGATGGGAAAAGATAGCGAAGATATGCCTGAAAAGGATAGACAAGTAAAAAATATCCCCAGGCAATAGTAAAGGTCATTAAGAAAAATCGACTCCTTCCAAAAACTCCAGCTAAAAATACAAGTGGAAAGAAAAGCAAAAACTGCAAACCAAGAGCTCCGTCAATGGCTTCAAGAAATTTACTGCTCTTAAAGGTCATGTCATAAAGAGCCTTAATACTAAGTGGAAGCATATAGGTTGGTTGGGAAAAGGACTGGGTGGAGTCATAATAAGGAGATTTAAAGAAAGCATTATAAAAAGGGAATACGGGGTTTTGAGTGGTGGTCCACGCATAAATGTAAGGGTAGGCGCCATAAAGTAGCAAGGTAGATATTGATGCAAGTATGTATGGGGCAATATTTTTATATGGCAGTGGTTTAATAAGTCGAAGCATGATTAATGGTAAGGCCGTTAGTGCGGTAAAGAAAATAAAAAATATACTAGTCACCTTAATTGACATTGCAGCACCTGATAGTGCTCCTGCAATTATGAGGGATTTGTAGTGATTTGTAGTAATGAAACGATAAGTTGCATGAAAAGCACCGATTAATAAAAGTGCCCAGAGATTATCAACAAAAAGTGACCCTGTTTCAGTAAAGACAAGTGGACTTGAAAGATAAAGTGCGGATGCAAGGAGTGGGGTATATGATTGTTTGATGTTAATAAACCAGGAATTTATAACTAATGCAGTTATAAGCATAAAGCTCATGTTCAAAGTTCTTACCGAGTACTCATCTCCAAGCATATTAGCCATGGCATAAACCCAGTCAGCGCCCATTGGCATTACTGCAAAAACAAATTGAGAAACATCAAATGACCAATAATGATTATTTTTGATAAATTCAGGAACAAGCAGGTGTATTCCAAGGGCATCCATCATCATTTCTGGTCGACATACCTGAACTGTATGAATCATTAAAAGAGAAGAGAGAAGTGTGTAACAGACAAGTGCTGTTTTTTCAGGTTTGACAAAAAAAGAGTCGTTGATAAACAGGGCGCTGAGGGTTTTTAATCCCTGCTTGCCAGCGACAATAATTGGCACAATAAGAAGTATAAGATATGTAAATGAATAATTTACAGGAAAATGAACGAGTAGACCAATAATTAGCATATATGAAGAAATTCCAAGAAGGAGACACGAAATAACCTGAACCAGGATATCTTTAGAGGAGAAGTTTGATAAAAGTTTGATTTGATTAGGATTGTCAAAGGAGTTACCTTCAAGAATGAGATATCCAAGGCAGAATGAGCCATAGAGTATCAAGGCGGGAATAATCCATGAGTGAATACCGCATGAAGCAGATATAAAAATAATGGGGAAAGTTAGAAGAGATAAGGCGGGAGAAAATTTTCGATAGAAAACAAGAATGCTTGAGAAAAAGTATTGAATTAACGAAAAGCAGGCGATAAATAAAATTAGCTGTTTTTTTGAATTATAATCACTCCAGGCACCCTCAACGAAAACATGGGGATTTTTATATAGGCCAGTTGCGGTTACAAGAAAGCCAAGGATAATTGCTAGATACAGGATTAGCAGTGAAAGTGGGGCAAGGAATTTAACGGGGTTGTTGATTTCTGATTCAAGGGATGGTTCCAGCTTGCTGCAAAAGGCCTCACTTGAAGTGAGTTTTTTTCTAACATGTTCGTTCATGGCTTTGCCATTTTATCCAGAAGCGAGAGCATAATAAATAGCACAGAAAAATTAGGCGCCTGTTTATTTATTTCAGATATGGCAAGGCGATATCTGTCCAGTAGTTCCTTTCTTGGTGTGAAGTATTTATTAACCAGGCTCGTGTCGATTATATCAGTCTTTTTACTAACGTTGCCATATCCTAGTATGGATTCGCATAATTTTGCCACTGCTTGTCTTAGATTTTCTGCCAGGGTTTGTGCAGCTAAATGCTCCCATTTGTCGTCTGAGCCAATTCCCCCACAAATTTCTATAAGGTTTCCTACTTGAAGTTCGGAAGCAAGATGTTCATATAGTCTTGCAATTTGACTGGCGCTTTTCCCCATTTTTTCTGCAACTTTTACTATGTCAAGGTAAATAGTGGCATACTGAGATGCTGCAATTGTTCTTGCCAGATCCTTTGGAACACCGTGCATAAGGAGATCTCTGATGTTTTCCTGGAATCGTCCAAGTTCTCCCGGACTTAGTATGTTTTCAGTTTGTGCGATTAGATCCTGAAATGGTTTCTGATATTTAGAAATTATTTCATTGAGGTTAGAGTTGTCAGATTCTTCGGTAATGATCCAGCGAGCCATTTCACTTAAAGCTCCTCTTATTCGAGTAAGCGCCGTATGATAAAAGCGAGAGGTCGTAGCCCGATCAAGCACTGCCGCATGAATTACCAGTTCTCTTCCTCCAAATATTGCATCGGCGGATATGAAGGCCTTGATCACCGCGAGATTGGTGACCGAGGTTTCTGTGCTTAATCTGTAAAGATAAGCAGGTCCCATGCGCTCTATAACCACATTTGCAATTTGTGTTGCGATAATTTCATCTTTTAGTGGATGGCTATCAAGCAGTTCCGGAAACCGATCAACTATACTTTTTGGAAAGTACCTGATGAGGAATTGCTTAAGGAATGGATCTTTTACAAAAGGTGAATGAAGCACTTCTTCAAATGTAAGCATTTTTGCATATGCAAGAAGTACTGCAAGCTCAGGTCTGCAAAGGCCGGCTTTGCTTATTTTTCGTTTTTCAAAAGTTTCATCGTCGGGAAGATTCTCTCCACGTCGAGACAGGCCAGCAGTTTTTTCAAGGTATGAAATTAAATCCTGATAGTAATGGAGGTATCCTCTGCTGCGTTTGGCAGCAAGGCTAATTGCAAGGCTTTGAGATCGATTCCGACCAAGGACCCTTATGCAGGCTTCTTCCTCGCATTCCTTTAGAATTTTATTTCTGTCCTCTATAGTCATTTTGCCATCTATAATTGGCTTTAGAAACAGAAGCTTGAGGTTTACTTCAAGGTCGCTGGTATCTACACCGCCAGAATTGTCAACGGCATCTGTATTAATGTGTCCCCCAATTCGTGCGTATTCAACTCTTGCAAGCTGTGTAAACCCAAGATTTCCTCCTTCGGCAACCACCCTGACCCTGAGGTCTCTTGCATTGACTCTGACTTCATCGTTAGTTCTGTCGGATGCGTCCAGATGAGTTTCAAAACTTGCTTTGACATATGTGCCAATTCCCCCATTCCAGAGAAGATCAGCCGGGGCTGTAAGAATTATCTGTATTAGTTCATTTGCGGAAACAATGTCATCTTCGGTACCAAGGGCCTTTTTGCATTCGGCATTAAGTTGAATAGATTTCTCTTCACGCGAGATAACCATCCCTCCTGCACTCATTAGGCTTAAGTCATAGTCCGCCCAGCTTGATCTTGGAAGAGAAAAGAGACGTTCTCTTTCTGAAAACGACCTTAATGGATCAGGATCGGGGTCAATAAAAATATGTCTGTGATCAAATGCGGCAATCAGTTTGGCATGTTTACTTAATAAAAGACCATTTCCAAAAACATCCCCTGACATGTCTCCTATGCCGATAACGGTAAAGTCCTGAGTCTCTACGTCTACTCCAATTTCCCGAAAATGACGAGTAGCACATTCCCATGCACCTCGTGCGGTAATCCCAAGGGCTTTGTGATCGTACCCAGCACTTCCCCCAGATGCAAAGGCATCGCCAAGCCAGAACGAAAATTCATTAATGGCAATTTCATTAGCAATATTGCTAAATGTTGCGGTTCCCTTGTCGGCAGCAACAACCAGATAGGGGTCTTCCTCATCATAGCAAATGCAATCTTGTGGCCTTAAAATTTTATCATGTACTCTGTTGTCTGATATTTCAAGAAGAGATCTGATAAATTCCTTATACGTATTTTCTACCGCGCTTAAGAGTTCGCTCCGATCAGTGGGTTCTTCGTGAAGAACGAAACCACCTTTTGCTCCTACTGGTACAATGATGGAGTTTTTTACTTTTTGGGTTTTCATCAGACCGAGGACTTCTGTCCTGAAATCATCCTTTCTTGAGCTCCATCGAAGACCTCCACGTGCAACTTTGCCACCTCTGAGGTGCACGCCCTGAAAATCGGGAGCGCTTACAAAAATCTCCATAAATGGCCGGGGTTCTGGCATTTTTAGTATTTTTGAACAGTCAATTTTAAGCGCAATTCTTTCTTTTTCTGTATTTTTGAAGAAATTAGTCCTAAGTATTGACTGTAGCAGATTATGCATTGCTCGGAGATATCTGTCGTGAGCAAGTGAAGGAACTTTTTTCAGGTTTTCCTCAATAAAGCTGTCCAGAGTGGCAAGTTCTTTTTTTCTTTCATCGGTGGGAATGCTGGTATTGGTATCTTGGGAAGATACGGGGGCAAATATTTTAGTAGAGAACTTTGTGTGAAAGTATTTTACCAGTAACTCTGAAAGATTGGCATTTTCGACAAGAGCCTCCATGGCGCTTATCGGAGTAGTTACTACCTGTATTTGAACTAGGTAGCGAACCAGAGCCCGAAGCATTGAGATGTCGCGGGCGACTATACCGGGTTTGGTGAGCAGATGATTAAGGTAATCATTGTCGATTTTGCGTTGCAGTATTTTTTTAACAGCAGGTAAGAGTATTTCGGAAGCTTGATCAAGGTTCAGTTTTTGAGCGAGCTTGGGAGTTACAAAAATATCGTAAATAGAAGCCCATACTGCTCCTTCAGTTGCGACTGGACTTACGATTTCGCTGATAACCTCAAGCCCTGCATTTTCGAGAAATGGTACGATGCCACTAAGTGTAAGATTTTCTCCGCGCTTGTAAATACGCAGTCGATATTCGGATTTCTCGCTAAAGTTTGGATGCTCTTCCAGGGATATTTCAAGAGGGAATTCAACTGTAAGTCTTTCAAGCATTTCAATATCGCAAATACTTTCCTCTGGGGAATGATTTGCTTTATAGGCTTCGCTTAGAGCTTTTGAATAATATGAAAATATTTTACCTGCCTTATCTTCATCGTATAGGTTTCTAAGTAATGTTCTAAGTTGAACATCCCAGCTAGTAGTGCGAACTTCTATATTGTTTCGCAGTTTATCGAGTATGTCAGCCTTGAGTTCCTTTTTTATTCCCTGAGAAATTGGAATAAGTGCACGGATCAATACAAGGGAAATATCACTAAGCACCGCGTGAGTTTCTACCAACAAATCTTTAGAGTTCCCTGTTTGATGGGTCCTTTCAGGTTTATTTTTTTTATTTGAAACAATTTTGTTTTCATTATCATGAGAGTCTTTGTCATGTTGGCATAGTTCTAGAATAGATTCCTCAATTGCTTTAAGAACGTCCTGAGAATATCTTTCTTTCGGCATTATCAGGGTAAAATAGTGAAAGCGCCCTGCTTGATCGACAAGGTGTGAAAGACCTGTTCTTTCCTGAAGTTGGGCCTGAGTTGCTTCATTAAACCAGGTTTGCAGTTTTTTTTCAGAAAACTGGAGGAAGTCAACTTTGGGCAAGGTATCAGCAAGGCTGACAAGTTCCTTGTAATCGTAGGAATTTGGAACAAGACCTTCTTCTTTTAAAATGTTTTTTAGGCGAGAAGCTAGAACGGGGATGGTGTTTATTTCCTGTTTTAATGTTTTTGAGGTCAAAAGACCAGCAAGGGAAAGTATTTTTCCAGAGCCAATCTTGAAGTGTATAGAATCAAGATAGTCAGGGCGATGAATCGGGCTTTTTAATGGCAGTTTCCTAACTAAAAATGAGTCCGGGCTGTTTATTAGGGTATTAATATCTTCGGTAATATATTTATTTAATAACAATGCGTAGTCTGGTTCCAGAATGTCCTGATTGTTTCCAAGAATGCCAAAGGATTTTTCTGATGTAGTAGCCCCAAGAAAGATGAAAGAGCCATTCATGATCCATTCTAGTAACTGAGCCGTTTCAGGTTTAAAAGATTGCCCGGTAGAATCATTTGAAGTGCTCTCTAGGGAGGGGATAATTTGAACGGATTCTCTGGTTAACTCAAACATATTTTTAAACTCGTTGGTAATATGTTTAAGGCGACCCAGTCTAAGAGTAAGTTCGGATATTACGGTTTCTTTAGTTAGCCCAATAGGGAGTTCAAGTTCGAGATAGCTAAAAGAAATCAATCTGTTTCCATCGAGTTCGAATATGGGATGTGAAAAACAGCGAGGGGTTAAGCCCTTTGAGTTAAAGTATTCGCGGATAGTGTCAAAAATAAAAGGTCTGTCGTTAAGAATAATAAAGAAACCTGTGTTATCTCTTTTTTCTTCTGGTGTTGTAACTGGGTTGAATGCTGAAAGGTAACTTTCGCTGGACGACCCGATGAAATTTTTTAGACAGTTACCAGCCTCTCTTACAATAGAAACAAGATGTAGTTCGGGTGTATCAAAAAGATACTGAGATGAAGCTTTTCTAAAAAGTCCATGCGCTAATACCTGCATTATCGCGGTCTTGTTAGAGCTACGTTCGGAGTCAGGAAAATCTCCTTCAAGTTTGCAAATTCGGGCAATTAGTGGACTTTGGATTTCGGCAGGATTTACACCGGTTAGTTTAATCATACTTTGATGGTTGAGTGTGGACTGGTTGATAGTTTTTGCGGCTTCTTATAGCTAAAAACTAAAAACTAGGACAGGATACAGGAAGAAAAAGTAATAATACACTAAAAACACCCGTAATTATTTGTTTGAGTCGTCCTGGTTTTCTCATTTTAGGCCTTTGTGCTAATTGGGCAGCTGATTTTAGTCGTATTGTAATTTGTTAAGCAGGAGCATAAACCACATGAATGCTGCGGTAATAGGCGCTGGTTATCTTGGTTCATTTCATGCAGAAAAATACAGCAAGTTGCCGCAGGTCGATTTGGTAGCAGTATGCGATCTTGATGTTCAAAAAGCTGGAAAGCTATCCAAAAAACTTAAAACTGAATCAGTTTCTGACTTCAGACTGTTACCAGATCTTGGTGTAAACTGTGCAACTGTGGCTTCTGATACACGTACTCACTATGAAATCAGTAAATTCCTTCTTGATGCTGGTATTGATGTGCTCGTTGAGAAGCCAATGACAACCACTATAAATGAGGCCAGGGAATTAATCGAGATTGCAAGGCAAAATAACAGAATTCTTCAGGTAGGTCATCTTGAACGCTTTAATCCAGCTTTGGCCAAGCTAAAAGAGCAACTACATTGTCCATGGTTTTTTGAAGTTCGAAGGATTGCGCCTTTTAAAGGCCGGGGCGCTGATGTAGATGTTGTACTTGATTTAATGATACATGACATTGATTTGCTTCTTTATCTTTCTGGTAGACGTATTATTAAAGTTGAGGCAATGGGTATTCCCGTTCTGACTGGATCAATTGATATTGCAAATGCGAGACTCGAGTTTGAAGGTGGAGCGGTTGCTAACGTTAGTGCAAGCAGGGCTGCATTTCAATCAGAAAGAACTATAAGAGTTTTTCAGCCTGATCGTTATATTTCACTTGATTTGGAGAAAAAGCGTATCAAGGTAGCAACAAGAGGAGAGGGGTTAACTCTTTTGGGTTTTCCGCAAATTGATCAGCAGGAAGAGTATATAGATGAAAGAGACGCATTGCAGGATCAGGTTTCTTCATTTGTTGAAGCTGCAAGAAACCGTACAAAGCCTCTTGTCTCTGGTGAAGATGGCCTTAGAGCACTTGAGCTTGTTGAGAGAATTAAAGAATCAATGCGAGAATCAGCTCTTCGGTTTACAGAGGCACCAACTGCAGAAGTAGTTTCTGCTCTTGGAATCCAGATATAGAATGATTTTTCAAATACTCATTTCCACATATTCAGTCATTTTTATGGGGATTTTCAAGGACTCATTATGAGAGACAATAGTGTTCATGCCTCATTAGGTTTAGCTTCGCATACAGACTTTAGCGAATCTCAGGGGTCTGGGTATATAAATGAAAATAATGCAGATGGGGAAGAAATATCACTACTTGTGGTGTGTGGAGAGACATCAAGTGATGAACATACGGCTCCTGTTATTTCCTGGCTTACTGACAAAAAGCCAAATATAAAAGTTTATGGTATGGGGGGCGAGGCACTAAATAGTGCTGGAATGGATCTGCTCGTTGATGCCAGAGAAACTGCTTCTGTGATGGGTTTTACGGAGGTCTTTGGAAAGCTCAAGAGCCTTTTTGCTGCGTATAAAAAAATTTTACAGGAAGTTGATAAACGAAAGACAAAAGTTGCCTTACTTGTTGATTTTCCGGATTTTAACCTGAGACTTGCCCGTCAATTAAAAGCTCGTGGAGTTATTGTTCTTTATTTTATAAGCCCTCAGTTATGGGCTTGGAGAAAGGGTCGTGTTTCGCAGGTAAAAAAGTACGTTGATAAAATGCTTCCGATTTTTCCTTTTGAGGAAGAGTTTTACAGGAAGGAAAATGTATCAGCTTCTTTTGTTGGGCATCCTTTTCTTGATAGAGCTCAATCACCCTTTTCACCTGTTGAATTTAAAAGCAGATTTTTGATACCTTCCGATAAAAGACTTGTTGCCTTGTTACCCGGAAGTAGGCATGCAGAAGTAAATAAGATATTTCCAGTAATGCTTAAAGCTGCTGAAGAATTTACACTAAAGTATCCTGAATCTGCTGTGCATTTTATTGTTCCTATGGCTGGTTCAGTAGTGAGTTTATTTGAAAACTACTTATCAAGCTCCTTGTCAATCACCTATATTCCCGGACATGCCCGGGAAGTACTTATGATCAGTGATGCTGCAATTGTTGCCTCCGGAACTGCTACTGTAGAGGCTGCTTTGGCAGGACTTCCATTTTGTATTGTATATCGTGTATCACTTCTCACCTATGCAATTGGTAAGGCTCTTATAAGAGGGGTATCATCGGTCGGAATGCCTAACCTTATTATAGGATATCCTCTTGTTCATGAATTTATTCAGGGTGATTGCACTTCATCAAACCTTACTGAGGAACTAAGAGCCCTTTTGTATGATTCTTCAAGGAGGCTTGAGCTTCTTGAAGGTCTTAAGGAAGTAAAGAAAAAGCTTGATAAGAAAATAGAGCGAAGTGCTAATAGCTCCGAAGAAGACATTTCCAGTGCTCGAAATTCGGTAGCTGAACGTGTTGGGAATGAACTACTTTCAGCATTTCAAATTTCCATTGATCATAAATATTCCAGGAAAGAAACTGAAGAGGTCTTGTGAGCTCCAATAATCTATTGACACCTTCATCTTCTCCCGGCGGTATTCGCACTTACCGGCGTTTACTTGGGTATCTTCGTCCCTATCTTGCAGTTTTTCTTTTGGCCATTCTTGCCATGTCGATTTTTGGTGCTACTGATGGGGCTATACCATATTTACTAAAGATGATTCTTGATGATGTATTTGGATCTTCCAATAAGGATATGCTTAAAGTGCTTGTTGTGGTTTTGGTTGCATTTTCCTTTGTTCGTGGTTTGTTTGGATTTATGGAGAAATATCTTACAGCCAAAGTTGGTCATAGCATTGTTCGTGATCTAAGAAATGAAATATTTGACAAGCTCTTAACTCTGTCCCCTTCGTTTTTTGAAAAAACAGCATCTGGTGGCTTGATTTCTCGTGTAACTAATGATGCACTTCTTGTTCGAACAGCCCTTACGGATGCGGGCGCTTCACTTTTAAGAGATACAGTTCGTATTATCGCTCTTGTAAGTGTTGCCTTTTATCTTGATTCTACGCTTGCCTTGATTGCCTTTTTTGGTTTTCCTCTGTGTATTTATCCAGTTATAAGATTTGGAAAGAAAGTCAAACGATTTAGCAGAAGTGGACAGGAGCAATTTGGTGATATAACCGGAAGGCTTAGTGAAATAATTAATGGTCATAAAGTCATCAGGGTATTTAATCGTGAAAATTTCGAGAGAGAGAGATTTGGAGTCGAAAACTCATCCTTTACCCGGCTGGTACTGAAAGCTGAAAAGTATGGTGCACTTTCTGCTCCGACAAACGAAGTGTTTGCTTCGCTGGCAATTGCTGCAGTTATTGTCTATGGTGGTCTAAGTGTTATAAGTGGAGTCAGGACACAGGGTGATTTTATTGCTTTTATCACCTCGGTATTTCTTCTTTATGAACCATTTAAAAAATTAAGTCGTATTAATGCAACTCTTCAGACAGGACTTGCGGCCGCAGATCGTATTTTTGAATTAATTGATACTCCTATTGAAGTTAAAGATTCTGGAATAAAGGAAATATCTCTTCCAATATCAAAAATAGAATTTAGGGATGTACATTTCTTTTACAAGAACGGAAGAGATAAAAAGTCACCTGTGCTTCGAGGCATTAGCTTTGAAGTATCAATGGGAAAAACTATAGCCCTGGTTGGAATGTCTGGAGCAGGAAAGTCAACTCTTGTTAATCTTATTCCCCGTTTTTATGATCCAGTAAGTGGGGTTATTTCAATAAATGGTATTCCAATTGATGAGTACAGGCTTTCAAGTTTGAGAAGCGTAATATCAATGGTCAGCCAGCATGTGTTTTTGTTTAACGATTCTGTTTACCACAACATATCTTACGGTAGTGAAGGTGCTACCGAAGTGGATGTTAAAGAGGCTGCAAGGCGTGCTAATGCCCTGGAATTTATTGAGTCAATGCAGGATGGATTTCAAACTAATATCGGTGAGCAGGGTCTTAGGTTATCTGGTGGACAGAGGGCAAGGATATCTATTGCTCGAGCATTGTTAAAAGATGCTCCGATTCTTATCCTTGATGAGGCCACTGCCAGTCTTGATAACGATTCAGAGGATCAGGTACAGAGAGCCATTGATGAATTAATGGTTGGAAGAACTACTTTTGTTATTGCTCACAGATTATCTACGGTACGCGCTGCAGATTCAATTCTCGTTATGAAGGATGGATTAATTGTAGAGCAGGGTTCTCATGAGGATCTGCTATCGAAGGATGGTGAGTACGCAAGATTATATTCAATTCAGTTTGGATTTGAAGATAGGATAGTCCAAAATGAATCTGTATAGTTCATTTTTCAGGTTTTTATGTGGTGTTGTCGGTGAGGGCGCTGCTCTATATTCGAGTGGTCGGGGTTTACTTGATAAGAGTTGGGGTTCTTTTTTGCATGAAAGAAAAGCTGATTTTTTATCCAGGTTGTCTGTAAGTAAAAATACCACTTCTCATATATGGATACATGCTGCTTCAGTTGGTGAAGTACGTGGAATTTTACCTTTGGTAAGGCAGATTGAAAAGGAATATCCAGATTTTCCCTTACTTCTCACTACTACTTCTGTGACTGGCAGAGCTACGGCAGCTGAATTATTCCCTGATGCCACAGTTTGTTTGGCACCTCTTGATAATTCTAGATATATTGTGCGATTTCTTGATTATTTCAAGCCAAAAGTATGCATAATTAATGAAACAGAGATTTGGCCGAATATGTTAATTGAATGTAGCCGGACAAATGTTCCTGTTTATATTGTTAATGGTCGAATATCTGACAGTTCATGGCCAAGATACAGAACTTTTGGTTTTTTATTCAGACCACTACTAAAGTTAATAAGTAAAATTTACGCTCAAAGTACTGTTGACAGGGATCGTTTCATTTATCTTGGCTCATCTCCCAAGTCTGTAGAGGTTCTTGGTTCTACTAAGTATGATTCGGGGAGCAATTCAGGAGAAAGCGAAAGAAAAGATAATTTGCAAAAATTCAGAAATTCAATTTCTTCATTATTTCTGTTCAGCTTTGGCAGTGTGCGGGAGGAGGAAGAGGAGATAGTTCTTGATTCCGTAAAACGCCTCCTTGAAGAAATACCTGATGTTTTTGTGGTTATTGCTCCAAGGCATCCAAGGCGATTTCAGCCATACACTGAACGATTTAAGCTTGAAAATATAGATTATACCCTTTGGAGTAGTGCAATTGGGGGAGAATTGGCTTTAGGCAAGGGTGTTCGTGTTATGTTTCTTGATACTTTGGGAGATCTTGGTTACTTATACTCATTGTCTGATGCTTCGTTTGTTGGTGGTACTTTAGCTCCACTTGGTGGGCATAATATTCTGGAGCCTGCGGAGTTTTCAGTTCCGGTGATTGTGGGTCCTTACACGGTAAATGTTCGTCCTGCCGAGGAGGCACTCAGGAATGCTGATGCATTTCTTCTGGCTAGAACAAGTGAGGAAATGGTTTCAGAGATTAAGAGATTATATTTAGATCCTTTGCATAGGGAAAAAATAGAGAAGGGAGTAAGAATTGCCTGGGAAAACTCAATAGGCACTACTTCTAAATTGATGGAGCGGTTTAGACCGGTATTTAATTAATACGGAAGACTAAGAAAGGGGAAAATGGATTATGAAACTTGAGGTATTAAATATTTCGGGTAATAGGTCATTGTGTCTTGTGCTTCTTTCCTGTTTATCATTTATATTTACAAGTTCATGTTCTCCTGTTCAGGGCTACATCGGCCCCGAGCTTCCTAAAACTGAGATAGCCACTGTTTACTATACTAATTGTGATGGCAACCTTGTTTTGGTAAGGGCTGCTTCTGAGGGAGTCAGTTTTACATCAAGTGGAATAACATTGCTTCCTGGGGACAGGGTTTTTGATCTTTCAGTTGAGTTGCCCGGAAGACCGTTTGATTGTATTCCGCAGACAAAAATTGATGAGTATGGTTATCAGGAGTGTATGAGGAGAAGAGCTGAGGCGGAGAGAAAAGGTGACCGGTATGTGCCGATTTGTTTGTTGTCAACTTACACAGAAACCGTTTATTGGTGTCAGCAAACATTTACCCAGTTTATATGTACCACTACTCAAAAGCTTGAAAAGGGAATGGACTATAACATTTGTGCTTATAGTCGTTCTAACGAAGTTTTTACCCGTTTTATGTCCCAGAAAGGCGGTACAACTCTTACGAATTTGCCGTGTGAGTCTACATCGGTTGATACAAGAAGGGTTGAGAGAAGTAGTGCATGGTGAGGGCTTGAGGGATGTACTTGGTACTACCTTTAACATTAACGATTCAAGCAACTTGCTGGTATAGGTCGCACAGGTATCATTAGTATAAGGATACAATTTTAAGTGCGTTAAATTTTTGTTTTATCCCTATGCTCTGAGTGTATTTGATTTAGGGCTACCCTCTTTCAAGTGCACATTCAATCTTAATCATTTTAGTAACTTACTGTCCAAGAAAGTTGGTGAAGATCAGTTCTCTAATTATCTGATATTCAAGACAGGACCCTTGCTGGATTGACCTATTGTCCGAATTCTCGTACAATATTAGTCTAATGAATGATAACCTGATAGCATTGCTCGGTAATTTTCGACCATTAAGAATACTAATAGTTCTAAGTTTTTTTAGAAATGGTCTTCATGTTCGAGAATTGGCTTCATTTGCAAATCTCTCGCCTTCCTCCGTGTCGGATACTCTTAAACTACTCGAAGAGCATAGGCTAATTACGAAAACCAAACATGGTAATAAGATTTTCGTTACCTGCAATCTAAATGATGAAGAGAGAAAACTTATCAAGCTACTTGAAGAACAGAAACGAAAAAAAATTTATCTGGCATCTTCCTTAGCGTTAACTAATAAAGCCATAGACTGTTTAAGGTGGAACACTGAGATGCTGAAGGTAATCAGAAAAGCTAAAAATAATGCAACAACTTGAATTATTAAAAAAAGTTATAGGTCAACTTGAGGACAGAAAAGTTGATTATATACTATGTGGTGGAATCGCAGCGAGTTTATATCGAGACAAACCAAGGCTAACTAATGATGTAGATTTAGCTATTTTTTATAAAAACTACGATGATAGTAAGGCCATAGCAAAGGAAATAATTGAAAGCATTGGAGCCAGGGCATCTTTAGGCTGGATACCGCAACTGAAAGAAAAATACATTAAAACAATGGCGCTGGTAATTGGACAGTTTGATTCTGAAAATTACGATGCGACAGTTGATATAATTTTACCCAATTTGCCCTGGGTAGAGAAAGCAATCAGTAACGGCAAGAATCATGTTATTGACTACGGTTTTGCTGGAATTCCTGTTATTACCGTTGACGATCTTATTATAGCAAAAATATTTGCACTGAATGTCGAACCTAACCGATTTCAGGATCTCGATGATCTAAAATCAATTTTTCTGTCTTCTGTTGAGTTAAATTTACCCTACATCAAGTCAGCTATGGTGAATTATGAAATCAATGTACCAGACACATTATGGGACTTTTGTCCTTCTTTACTGAAGAAGTGATAAAGCAACAAGATCAAAATACAAAAACTCATTTTATATTCCAGTATTTTTGAGTAGTTAAAATAGGTTGTTCTGATTCTAGAAGAAGTATAGACAATAATCTAAAGTTTTTATAATTTGATATAGGATTATAACGATAAAGTGCCTATGGATCGAGCTCTCTTAACCCGCATTATTCATGAACATGGTGCTGCGAGAGGCTATTGCTTATTTTTTCTGGCCCTCAGAAAACCTTCTCCCCCATAATATTCCAATAAAAATACCTCCAGTCAGTGCCAGGATCAGGTAGGCGCCAAAGATGCTGGAGTAGGCAAGGTCTTTTACATGATGAACGTAAATGTCATAACCGATCAGACCCTTTTCATCGGGTTCTTTAAGATTGATATGACAGGTTGAACTCTTTGGTCTGTTTGTTAATACCCTTGGTTCCACTCCACATGCTGCACCTGAAACTTCTAAGGCAGCTTTTACTTTGTCAGGGTTAAATGTCCATATATCTGGCATATAAAGATAGGGTTATATTGTTACCAGATCACTTTATGAGCTTTCATGGTAAATTGCGATACGTAATTTTAATTGCAACGAAATACTTATAACCTCTCATTACCAGTTGAAATTCTTTCAATAGTAACTTTATTTTCAGGTATTAATTATGCTGGTTAATGATTTAAAAAGAACAATGTTCAGTTTGCAGGCTTCTGGTATTCAGGTTGAATTCCATGAACTTCTAGGTATTGTCCTTGAATCAGCCGATGAGATCAGGAATATGAGTGGTTTTCCTGATGAAACCTGGTTTATTGATAAACTTGCAGAGGAAGATTTGCCCAAACTTGATTTACCAAAGATCGCCAAAAAAGAACCTAAGACCCTTAGTCCCGTGATCCTAGCTGAACCTAAGCGACTATAAATTATGTTAAATCTCCCCACCCCGGGATACTTTCGTCTTTATTATCACATGTTAAGTACTTAAAGCCATAACATATTGTAACATAGTATAAATTTATCCTCTGAGGCCTTGATTCTAAGGTGGTAGAGGTCTGTATGTGGTGGTTGACTTTCTATGGAACCAGCAGTTGATCCAAGATATTACCAGGGAAGAGGTTCGGCCGTTCCCGCATCTCCGGGAGTTGATCCCAAGTTAAAGCTTGGAATTGATGAAAGACGAATTGAGAGTAATGGTTACAGTGCATTCAAAAATAATGATGGTTCTATTAGTATTGAAATTCCTAACAGAGAAAATTCTGTTTCAGTCGGATATGTAAGAAAAAATGGTAGTTACAGTAATCCGTCAAGTGATACCCAAATTCGAAGGAACAATGGCTTTGACCGATTGGTGAGTATTTTTCAGTCTGGGACATATAAGCTAGACGTTTCTTACGAAAATAATGGTTCCACAACTATTAAGGTAAAACCGGATAATTCACTTCAGGCTATTAAAATAAATCTTGGCGGAAAGGTTTATTATATTGAGCTTGATAAGGTAGGAAGTAGTAGTAGCACCAAGGGTAATAGTGAGCCACAACCTGTTGCAGCGAGAGTTGTCCCTAATGAAGTCGCAACTTCGGTATCCCAACCTGTTTCAAGTCAAGCACCTGCTAATCCTTCACCTGTATCGGATGCTCGACCTTCGCCTTTAGTCATGCCACCCGTTGCACAAAATACGACTGCCAAGGGACAGGAACAAATTTCAGAAAGTGCTTCCGGAAGCGTAGCACCACAGGCGGTAATGCTTGCTTCAGCCAGAATAGCAAAATTAATTGATACTTCTCAAAGAAATGGCCCAAGTCAAGGAGCTTCAAGAGCAGAAAGACAGGCTAAAATTCAGGAATACAAAAGTGCAGTTAGTGCATCAAAGAGTGTTTCTGGAGCGGATTTGGCGGAAAATAATTTAAAACAGCTTTCCGAAAATGAAAGAGAATTTCACAGAAATGTTTCAAAGGAAGAAAAGGCACTAATAAGAGAATCCGAAAAGCTCGCAAAGAAAAATCCAACTAGTCCAAGACTGGCTGAAATTCAAAATAATCTCAGAGAACTTAGAGATCTAAGGACAGATCGGTTAATTGCTCAAGGAAAAATGGCAGAAATAATTTGCCAGGAAAAAGATGCATCTGGACAACAAACCGCAAGAGCTAAAGAGGCAGGCAAATTTTTAAGAAAGAACGGTCAGAAAATAGTTGATGCTTATAATCATAAAGCTGATTTTACTACCGATAGCGGAACAAAAGATAGTTTAAAAAGTGCTCGTAATAATTTTATTGATTCCGTAAAGGATAATACCGGAAAAGAACTAAAACAGGAGTCAGGAAAGCTGCGAAGTAAAATAAGCGGCGTTTTAAAGTGGGATCATAACGATGCGATCTCTGCGCTAAGAGATAGACAAAGCAAGAAAGCATGGGCGGGGATGAGAGATGTTCCTGCTGATGAGATGGCATCAGACAGAAAAGGCTTAAAAAAACTTCAAAGGCTTGAAGATAGATATATCAGGCGAGAAGCCAGACTTGAAAATGGTGAAGCTAGTGGTAAGAAAGGAGATGCTTTAAAACTTGAAGAAATTCGAAGCCAGCGTCAGGAAATCACATTAAAGAGAGCCGAGGTTATAAGGCACAAGCTGAATAATCCTGAGGGAATGTCTCAAAAGCAGATTCGCTCCCTTGAAAAAAGCCTTTACGAGGAGATGAAGCCAAGGTTAGAGAAAGCATACCAGGGTAAGCCCGAGCTTGCCGAATATACAAAAAAATCGAGCGAATATGAAGCAGCTAAAAGATCGGATGAATTAAGCAAGCCACGCTTATTAAGAAATCTTGATGTATCCAGAGCCGAGAAGGCTCTTGGCCGATGGGATCAGGCTTTAAAGAAAACGCCAGATTCGGAGTATTTAAAAGCCGAAAGAGCGCTAGCGGATCATGATTTAAAAGTAGCAAAGCAAGAAGCAATTAAAGGAAATTCGGCTTCGAGTGCTACCGAAAAAGCTGCAGCAAATAAAGAGATTGATGTTTTAAGATCTAAACGAATTGGTTTGGTTGAGAATGTTCACCAGCACCTTGATCAAAAAATTACTGAAACTGTAGATGTTGCCGAGAAAGCAAAGCTCAGTCAAAGGTTAGTGAAGGTTGAAGCCTCTTATACAAAAGAGCTTCAACTATCTGGATCACATTCGCATGAAAAACTTGCGTCAATAATTGAAAAACAGCTTGAAACGCAGCGGGCTGAATTAGGTAAAGTTCAAGGTCAATTATCGACTGAAACTGATGCATCTGCAAAGTCTAAACTTGAAATTAAAGCAAAAAATATTGAGTTAAATATTGCACGCCATGAAATGCATTTTGCAGAATCTCAGTTAAAAGCAATTCAGACTCAGCAGAGTGTTGTAAATGATGAGCTGGTTCGCCTTCGTGGTGAAATAAATAATCCTTCCAAACCACTTAGTGATAGTGATCGTCTATTAAAAGAAAAGCAGATTAAGGCCCTTGAATTATCTCAGCGAGAGCTTAACACCAGAAACGAGTACAATCAGGGAATCAAAAAATTAGCTTCGGATAAATTTGATTTGCTTAGGGCTTCAAAAGATCTTGGTGCTCTTGAGCAAAAAATTATAGGAATGCAGGATGGCGCTGCTAAGATTGCTGTGCAGAAACAGATTGACGATCTTAAAATCAAAAAAGAAAATCTTGGTCAATCAATAAGTGAAACCAGATCTTCATTTAATAAGGTTTGGAGCGAGAGAATACAGCAGGGGCTTAGGCGTATAAGACCTGATTTTTTAACTCTTGACAGAGTTATGAAAGTTAGATTTCCGGGATCAGCTAACATTGAATCAAGACCTGGTTTTGCTCTTGCTGGAAGTTTTGCACTTACAGAATCTCTCGGAGCAGTTCTTAAGTCGGATGTAAGCCCTGAAGCCCGACATAATATTCTTCCAGGCTTGGTTGCTGCTCTTAACGAAGATTTATATGAGCTTACAAGTTTTACAACAGCAGATTATGGACATGGAGTTGCGCGTTTTGCTGATGCGACAAGCTCTGCCCTTACTGTTGGAGGATTTGCCGGTGCGATGTATGGTGGGCAAAGAATGCTTCAAATGCCTTTGTCAGTTGCCATTGCTAACAGGACTGGTCTTGCATCTGCAATCGGATCTACTGCTGGTCAGAAAATTATTGCAGGAACGGGAAGAGTTCTCGGAGGGGCTGGTACTGCCTATTATGGTTATTCTCAATTTTCCAGTGGTCAGTTTCGCGATCAGGATAATATGCAACTTGCAGGAAGCATCGGTAGTCCCATATCAGCTGGAGCAATTACTGGTTTTGCTTTGGGGGGGCCAGTTGGTGCTGCTATTGGAGGAGGATTAGGTGCTCTTGGTGAGGGGGCAGGAGTTGTTCGTGGGCTTTATCATCTTGATTCTGAATTTGAAAATAATGTGCGAAGAATGGAAATAAAAAATGCTGTTGAGGATGCTGAAAAGGGATTTATTCACCCACCAGAAGAAGTACCTTCCAGGTCACTTGATTCATATGAAAAAGAGACAGTGGAGCTTCTCGCTCAAGATCGGGCCTATGGAAGAATTTTCGGCACTAAAACAAAGGAAGAGCTTAAAAAAATGGGTTTCAATGTTTCTGCTTCAGGTAACTTTGATGAAAATGAAAGACGCGAAGCTGCCCAAAACCCAAAAAACTGGGATCTTTTTAATTGGATGATTGCTTCTGAAGGTAGGGGATATCTCAATCCTAAAACTTGGGTAGGATATGGAGATGCCTTTAGAGGTAATGATACTTTAAGGAGTGATTTAAATGCAATTCTTGCGGAATCAAGAAATAAAACTACTGAATTATATTTGTCAGCTATAAGAAGAAAATATCAGCATAATCAGGGAGAAGTTTCTTCTTTTGGTTTGCTATTTACTTCAAGTAATAGAGGCGTGGGGCATGGTGGTATTGTCCTTGATTATCAGGAGATGAAAAACAAGGTAGTCAGGTTTGAGAGCGATATTGCTAATTTAAGCCGTTATGACCGGCCTTCTTCGGGGGATCCGTTTATGAACCTTCTTGCACAACATTTCCCTGGAATTGGAGTTATATGTCTTGATGAAGCGAGTAGTGTAAGATTTACCAACCAGTTCTCTGAAAATCTTCAGCCACAGATTTCCCAGGCGCTATCCATTTTGAATCAGGAGATAAGGGGGTTTGAGGGGCATGGAGAGCCGGTACTTCCCCGGTATGTTAGTGAAGATCTGCCTTCGGCTGAAGAATTGCTGGATTTGCAACAGGCTCAAGATCAACTTGCATTAAGATTGCCTGGTCAAGATCTTACTAATTGATCATAATGTTATTCAGCTTTAGTGCAACATTCCCTGTTGTCGAAATACCCCTATTAGCGATAATCTTGGCGCATATTAATTTAACTTAAAATACACAGTTGTGATTGAAATATTTATACTTCTCGGTGGGGCCGTTGCGCTTCTTGTTGGTGGTGAGCTTCTGGTGCGAGGGGCTTCCAGTTTTGCTCTCAGGCTTGGAATGAGCTCTCTTCTTGTTGGTCTTACGGTTGTTGCCTTTGGTACTAGTGCTCCTGAGTTATTTATTTCTGTTCAGTCGGCTCTTGATGATAAGGGTGATATCGCCCTTGGTAATGTCATTGGTAGTAATACCTGTAATACTCTTCTTATTCTTGGACTTTGTGCCTTGGTAGCACCACTCTCTGTCCCCTCTAAGCTTGTACGACGCGAGGTGCCGCTAATGGTGTTTGCCTCTGTCGTATGTTTTGTCCTCTCCCTTGACGGGTTTATTGGACGTCTTGATGGATTACTATTTGTTGTTTGTCTTTTTGGCTTTTTGGTTTTTAGTATTAAAAGTGCCGGACGAGATAAGGAAAAAGAGCGCTTATCCAATAATGCTGGCAAGATTGACTCATGTTCCGAGAATGAGATTAGTGAACCCCAAAGTGGTTCATTGTTCATGGATATGGGTCTAATGATCTTTGGACTTTTCCTCCTTTATTTTGGATCAAAAGGATTTGTTCATGGTGCATCTGAAATTGCAAGGTGGTTTGGTGTTAGTGAGTTAGTGATTGGTTTAACAATAGTTGCTTTAGGTACATCTCTTCCAGAGGTCGTTACTTCTGTACTTGCTACTATTCGTGGAGAAAGGGATCTTGCGGTTGGTAATGTTGTTGGAAGTAATATTTTTAATATTTTTTGTGTTCTTGGATTTTGTTCCCTGATTTCCCCTCTAAATGTTCCGGATGTTGCACTGGTGCTTGATATACCGGTAATGCTTTTTTCAGCACTCGCATTTTTACCCATTGTTTACTCTAATGGAATGGTCGGACGACTTGATGGCTTTTTCTTTTTTGCGGGTTACATTGTTTATACGGTTTTTCTTATACTAGTTTCCAAGTCGTTAACCCCAGTTCCACATTTAAGTGAAGTTTTTATAGTTTTTATTGTCCCACTTGTTCTATTGACTGTTCATGGATTTTATAACAGGGGAAGGTCTGGTTCGGAATAATTTGCAGGTTAAAATCTATAAGCTATACCTGATCTGATTCTGAAGTCAGGTACTATAAGTGAATCTTTGTAATCGTTAATCAGGTAATCAAATCCAAGATCAAATAACATCCTTTTACCATAAATAATTATCAACTCAGGGCCAAGATAAAGATTGCTGATTTTGGATCTTGATACTGGCAAATTATCAAGGTAATCCATTCTTTTGTGCTCTCCAGAGAGTACAGCTCTTAGCGCAACAGAATAATCTTCGCCAAGGTGTACATAATATCCAGGTCCTGCAGACCAGAGAAAGTCATCTCCAAATTCATAATCAAAAGAACCTTCTGTGCGGTAGCTGTATTGAGCATTCGACATTAAAATAAATCGGTCATAAAGAATCAAATTGGTAATACCAGCTAGGTAATCAATTGATCCTGTTCCTAAAGATAGTGCTCGACCTCCCTGAGCTCCACTTAGATTGTGATGTTTTAGCTCATTGTTTGTATCACTGTCAGGCTTAATCTCTCGAAGGCTTCCAGTGTTTCCAGATGGAAGTTTAAGGCCAAGAATAATTGTACTAAAGACAGTCCAATTGCCTGCTTTATAATTAATTGGAGAATAGTTTGCATTTAGAATGATATCCCCAAGGCCAAATTCAGAATCACTTTTGCCTTGAAAACGTTCGTATACATCATAATTCCTATATATTACAGGCAGTACAAATTGAACCCCTGCGTTGTTAAAAATGTCGTAGGTAAGAGAAACCTGAGTGCTACTGAAGTTTGTTCCAACTTGCCCATCTCTTGGAATCAGTGATTCGTCAATTGATTTAAATTTGGTGAAATTTTCATTAATAGAGATCGTATATTTATTTTCTTCGTGTCCAAGTAGTCTACTAACGTTATAAAGTGTGCATGGGTCACAGGCTAAGGCATCGTGCATGAAGCAGGTAAGAAAGACTATACAAGTAAAAGTATGGGTAAGGATTTTTTTCATTTTTTATTATGAATGAAAGCAATAATAAAGGTAGTTAAATTTTGAAGACACCTGCAAATGAATATTGCAGGTGTCATAATGTTGCTAGAAAATTCCTAGCTATGCGAATGGCCAACATGAGAATGATCTCCATGGTTTGATTCATGTGCTCTTTCACCATTAACTTCCATGTGATGAACAATAACTTTTCCGTTATGATGTTCAAAGTGAATAAATACTTCTTTTGCCGAGTCAGGAAGTTTTACTGCAGTAGCAGTATTTATTCCGTGTCCATTAATTGTAAAGAGCACATCTTTTGAAAGATGTGATTTATCCACGCCAAAACCCCATTGCCCAAGGCTGTCACTCACCGAGCATTTTCCAAGGGCGCATATTTTGACTTCTTCAATATTTTCTCCTGCCCCATGTTTTAAAATGCTATGCCCATCTAAAGATTTATGATCATCACCTCCACCTTCGCTTATTCTTCCCTCTATAAGCAGATCTCCGCCAGAAGATGATCCACCACCGCAGCCCCCAAAAGTGCCAAGGGATAAAATCATAAAAATTAAAGAAATTCGCATAAAAGTACTCTTTTTATTTCTCATTCTAAATCTCCGAAGATTTTGAAATTTTAATAATTATATCTAAGCCATTGTAGGTTTTTGTGATTTAATAGCCAATTTTCAGGCGTATTTCTACAGAGTTAATATGGTGGATGCAACGTGGCAAAATGTCACAGTGGGGGTTTGTATTAAGAGATATCTTAAAAAGGAATTGGTATCAAAAAAATGGTTCTGAATGATTTTCATTCAGAACCATTTACATAAACCTTAAGCAATCTTTAGCACTTGATTCTGATTATTAGCCAAGTGGAAAGCAAGGCTGCGAACCTGGCATGCAGGTTTGAGGTCCACAAGGATTCTGTGGTGTGCTAGATGGAAAACACGGTGCTGGTGGATATGTAGCATTTGGCAAGCAGCTATTACCATGAATTGCAGCCATAGCTGGTGCAAGCCTTGGAGCACAATCTGACTTACCAGGTGAACATGATCCGTCATCGTGATCATCCTGATCAGGCATCACAAAAAACTGACTTGCTCCGAAAACTTTCTGCAAGTCTCCCAAACAATCCGATCTCAACACGATACGTCCCCTATATAAGGAGGAAAGTTAGAAACGTCCATGACAGAAATGAGATTTCGTGGTTTCCAAACCATCTCAAAAACACTCTTTTTTGCCGCAATTGATTCACGAGAAGAAAGAATCTCTCGAAGAGATTGCTTCTCTACGTCGCCAATTTGCAAATGTCTTGACATAATGCAGGGATATACTGCTCCTTGTGGATTTATGCAGAAAGTTCCGTTCCAGCAATGTCCACAGAGGTCTTGTGATCGAGGCTTCCTTTTGGTTATGGCGAGAGCCCGCCCAAAGGCCCTTACATTGTCGATCCCGACATTAGTAAAGCCATCCTCTCGAAGTTTTTTCACTGTTTCCTCTACTTCTGGTCTGTTAATGGGCATTGAAACTACAGAAAGTCTAAGAGGAACCCCGGCTTCCTTCAGTCGCTCAATGTTTTTCATGGTACGCTGGTGACTGCCGTGAAGACCGGTTATAAGATCGTGAGACTTGCTGTTAAAGCTGTAAACTGAAACGGCAACGTGGACGTTGTTATCTACAATGGAGCCAAGCAAGTCATAATCCAGCTTTGTTCCATTAGTGTATATTTCTATTTTCTGATAGCCCAAAGATGCAGCTTTGTTCAAGCCTTCTTTAAGCCAGGAGACCAGAGTAGGCTCTCCTCCAATGAACTGCACCTCGCTCGCTCCCAGATCCCGGCCTTCTTCAAGAATAGAAAACCACTTTTCTTTGGGAAGCTCAATATCTTTTGCATGTTCCTTGCCGGAAGCATTATAGCAGTGCCCGCAGCCTTCATTACACTTGAGAGTGATTTCAAGCCACATCATTTTTAGATATGTGAATAACCCCGGTTCATTATGAGCTTTATTGGACATTTTAAACCTCCGAAAAAACTATTGATACCAATACCAGGAGATTTGGTATTGGAGTTAGGCACATCTACCCATAATATAAATTTTTTAGGTTACGAAAGTTATATAGATGGGTTGACCTGCTTCTTGTCAATTTGCTCTCAAAATAACCAGTTTTTAGGTGCCCAGCATGTAATTTCTGTGGCTAGTGAATATGTTAAACGCCAAGTATAAACATTTAAGACAGTAAAAAATGTGTATAGATTAATTGTTTATCTGACATTTCTAAGAGTTGTAGGAAACCTGTATGAGTTGTTGTTGCCGTGTCTGATGATGGTACCAAGTAGTGAATTTTTATTTGAGATAATTTTTACGACACCGTACTCATTTGAGTTACCTGAGTGACATGATAGCTCTCTTACCCCTCTTCCTGGGATATTTATGCCATCTTCGTCACGAACTAGCCTTCCTTCGGAGTCGAACATTTGCATAGAGAATGTTTCTTGTGTGATTTTGGAATTAACCAGAGTTACAGTGCAGTTTTGCCCAAGGAAAGTATTATACCCACCTGTCAAACTATCTCCAAACGCCTGAGTGGCAAGCATTCCGTACATCCAGCTAATACTTGCATCAGGCTTTCGACCATATTGCATTGCAACTGCAATTACACCTTCTTTATGAGTTCCCTTGACCTTGGCGTTTCCTAGCGCATTTGGCAGAATGTTATCTAGCACAAAGTGAATGCTTTGTTTATGTTCAAACATTTGAGACAGATCATGAATCAATTCACCGTTTTGATTAAAAACCTCTATTGTAATTTCCTGCGAAAGATCAGAGACATTTGTTACTTCAAGTACAGAGGTTCCACTTCGTGTGTCAACGGGTACATGCATTGGTTCGCCATTGCCCACCTCTCCTTGTAATTGAAAAGCAGTTACAAAGGAAGGACTGGCCTGTGGATTGTCGTATATATATCGAACATTACGCATAGTTGCCGGTATATCCTCAAATCCAGTTTCGGGTTGCCATTCAACGAAACCAACCTTATACGGTCCAAGCTCTTCACAGCTTTCCTGAGAATCAGAAGGTAGTCGTGTATGAGCAGGAGTATCCAGACGCTGGGATGGTAAAAGAACAACTGAACGGTTACATACCGGAGTACTGCTTCCGGAAAGGTAAATCAGCAGGTTGCCTGATAATACTCTGTCTTTTGATGCATTACTGAGCTGTATCCAGTTTGCAACAAAGTTATTGCTTTGATCTAGTCGAAGGCTTGGCTGAAACATATTGATTCCAACAAACTGATTGCCTGTGATTGCAGGTAGAAACGGTGCCATATAGACAAAAGATGGTTTGCTTGATGCTGTAAATGGCAATTGATATTTGTAAAAGGTCATTCCTCCATCAACAATACCTGATGTATCAACACTTACACATATTCTTCCGTAAGAGTCATGCCTGAATCCTTCAAGGTCATGTACAAGGAGATCAAATTTACCTTCGGCGGGTAATGGTACAGTAAGTGAACTTTCTAATGTTCCTTCAATGGAGTAAATTTTGGTACTACCTGGAACGGTGTTCTGGCTGGTATTTGCTATTTCCTTAACCTGAAACATTGGCTGGAGGAAACCATTCCACTCGCTACATACCTCTTTTGATAAAAGTCTTTGAATGCTGCCTCTGTCGTAAGGATTTGAGCCCCTGAGGAGTTCATCACCATCAGACATTCCGTCCCTGTCCGAGTCAGTGGCAAATGGATTAGATCTCCAGCCCAGGATTCCTGTGGATTTGGTTCCTTCGCTGAAAGAATTACGGGACGCAATGTAGTATAGGTAAGTGACTTCTGGAAGATTATTAATGTCAATATAGTTGGTCTGAGTTGTTTCTCCGATCTTTACAGGTGTTCCACCAAGTGCCTGAGAGCGGTATACGATATAAGAAGTTGCTTCGGGAATTTCGGACCAGTTTATTTCGATACGATCCGAAAATAAACCTTGGCTGATATCTACGCTGGTTGGTGGAGGAGGTGGAGTTGTAGTTGGAGTTGGGGTTGGAGTTGGAGTTGGGGTTGGGGTTGGAGTTGGAGTTGGTGTTGGGGTTGGTGTTGGTGTTGGTGTTGGAGTTGGAGTCGGTGTTGGGGTTGGAGTTGGACCTGTTAATACATTAAAATGATACGATCCAAGGCATCCATAGTCACTATAGCCACTTGTAAGATCACCTTTCCCTGTGCCACTGATACGAAGATAGTATTGTCCTGCTGGTATATTTCGCAGAATGCTTGCATTTAGCGTATTTAGGGGATTTGAACTTTCTATAACATTAGAGTTGGAATCCAGAAGCTCTAAAAGAATATCCACATTTGGTCCTCGCCAACCTGGTTCAGCATAAACATCTAACTGGCCACCACTAGTAGATAACAAAAATATATCAAAATCATCTCGCCTTTCAATAATACCGATTGCAGATGCCTGGTTATTTGTAAATTGAAGTTGGGTTGCTGCTTGCGGAGTGTTGCCGTGATCATCTGTGCGGTAGGTAAAACCATTTTGTGTAGCTATAATATTTACATCATTTTGATTAGGTCTGTTAGCATTTGGATACTCTCCATGGCTCCAATGGTTAAGTTCTTTATCGTATGGATATCCCATTATTGGAGCCCATCCTGTACTGCCACTACCATGGCCTCCATAGTACTCGATTGCATGCGTACCGTGATGATTAAGTCCTAATGAATGACCAACTTCATGGCTTGTTGCACCGTATGTAAATTTTTCATTTCCATTGCCAAGCTCTGCTGGAAAAACAAAAACTGGAAGATCAGTAGTTGCATTGAAGGATCCGATAAATGCTACTCCACCATATCCACTGCCCCTCCAATCATTGCTACTTCCACCAATAACAACTCTAATTCCCCATTGTGTATCTCCTGTTTGTCGTCGTAATTTGTCGATTCCAGGGTCCTCAGTGGTTACGTTTACATTAAATGGAAGGTAGTCTTCGGCCGTTCTCGCCCATATCCATTGGATCCTGGAAAGTTCGTCGTTAGTGAAAGAATCTATGCCTCCTTCAAAATTAAACGCTGGAGTGATGATTGGGTTACCTCCTGTATAAAGTGTATTCCAAATAGTACCAGACGTAGTATGACCATTAAAGTCCAGATATATGGTATGATTTGCTCCTGGAAGGCTATGAAGCTTAAAGGTGTCAGCGAGTGGTGCTGGAGTATTGGGTGGAACTGGTGGTGAATTTTCAGGAACATTGGCAATATTGGATTCTTCTATCTCTTCTGATGATTTTGGCTCCTGTAACTTGTCCTTATCTGGAATTATCCATTTCTCGTCTGGAAGAATATTTTCCGGTTCTGTTGCTTTAAGATGAATGCTGCCATCCTCCTGACGGCTAAGTATATAAGCCAGTTTGTCTTTATCTGAAATAAAATATCCTTGAGAAAGATTTCCATTAACTTCATAATCAAGGTGCAAGACTGTACGTTTAGGATGCTCAGTCTGAATTTCTACTCCAAGAGCTTTTCGAAAATTATTTTCGTAGCTCATTATTATAAGTCCCCCAATAACAAGATCTGGTGCAAGCTTAATGCTTACTATCTCATCTTTTTTTGGAAGCTCTTTTACGCTAAGAAAATCTTCCGGCAGAATTGCAAACGGATAACCGGAATTAGAAAATTGAACCAAAGAGCTTTCGTGCAGACCTAGCCAGTCACGGTTAACAAGTTCTTCTCCTGAAAGAAATTTTTCATAAGTAGAGTGCTCTTGGTGTGTATGTTTTTCTTCGTTTTGTTGGTTATAAACAGGACTGGACTCTTGATCGGAAATGTTATTCTCATGTAAGTCTGGTACTTTAGGCTGCAATTCCTCATCAAAAGAAGAAATAAGTGAGATTTTGGTTATTTTGTTGCTTTCTGAATTGTCCAGAAATGAAAATAAAATGCTAAAGAGCACCAATAAGAAAGCTAAACCACCAACTGCTTTAAGCATCTGTTTCAAAGTATTTAGCTTGATAATGAATTCAGGTGAATTAAAAAATCACGTTTTGAAATTCGGTTATAATCAGCTAACGCTTAAGTTTTCGTCTCGCAATGTGGGTGAGAAAATGTGTAATCTTTCATATCAGGAAGTATTTAAAGAAAAACAGGATTTTGAGTTATATTTAATAACTCGCTTTGGTTGTAAAAAATTAAGTTATTCTAATGGGTTATCTGGGTTGTGTTAAGCCAGCCAAAAAAATCACGATTTTTGCACTTTAATTGAAAACAATTCGCTAACTATGCGATAACGGATAGGAATAGTTTAGGATGCCCATAAATGTCCAATACGTTAACGTTAAAGCGCTCAGCTTTTCGGCAAAAGGTGCGCTTGTGTGAAAAAGTTCTGGAAGTCGATTCTATGCAGGGTAATATTGCCCTGTATGTTGCTTTTATTCTTCCTGTAACCATGGTTTTACTTATAGTTAGTATTGAGATCAGCTCATGGCAATACCTAAGAGAGGAGGCCCAGAGAGAAGCTGATCGAATCGTGCTTCAAGCTGCCCAGCAATTACCTTATGCGGAGGATGTTTCTGCAACTCTTCTTGCAGAGGCCGAAAGATTTAATCAATCCCGTGCCACATCACCAAATGGAAATCTGACAATTCCAATTGAACAGATTGGAAGATCCATTTCTCCGTCTATGGTTAGTTTAAGAATTGAAGGAGTACAAAGATCTTCACTTGATTTTTTAATGGCAGCAAAAACCGGAGAGCGGGTACTATTTCCTGTCGCCCAGGAGGCAAGAGCAAGAGTGGTTCCAGTTGATGCTGTCTTGATATTTTCGGATGCAAGAAGCCTTAGACCTCTTGTAGATATAGCAAACCCACCTTCATCAAATTGGGGTGCGGCTACAGATTGGCCCCTGTCTCCATATTTTAACTTTGCTCTCGCACCAGGAATTGACTTTTCACTGTTTCCACCGCCAGTAGCACCTCTTTCATGGCCTGAATGGTGGCTTGATGCAAATTTTAATACTCCAGCTTTTCAGCGCTGGCTAACCCAGCTCTGCTATAATCCTTCAATTACACCACTAAAAAGCGCGGCTCTAATGGTTGCGGATACATTTTCAGTTTCAAATGAAAACAGGCTTGCAGTTTACGCAAGTCCGGGTGATAGAAGTGGCCCACAAAGTCCAGGTTATAGTGAGATTCGTTCCCTTGCTTTTCCTGGCGATCCTCGAGGAAGGGACCGTATTTTCTGGTCTAATTATTTTGAAGCACAGACAGGAAATAGTGATGAAGGTTGTTTATATTATGGAAGCAGAAGATATGCGGCTGATAATCCATATGCTATTCCTCGGCATGGAGTAAGCGCCTTAAGCGAGAGTGCCTGCGATACTGTCATTGAAAATCCTCCTGAGAGTTCATTTCACTACCCGTCTCCACTTAATTCTCGCCTCAGTTCATGTTTTAGGCAAGATGGAGGTGCTCTCCTAAGAGAGCTTATTTATTATCGCGCTGTGCGCGAACATGCACATGAAATCGGTGCAGCAAATATCGCACGTTCTTTTAGGGCTTCAGTAGGGGCGCTTCTTGAGGAAGACTGGATTGATCGTGGGAGCTCGGTCAATCTTCGAAGCAGTCTTGCCGCAAATTCTGTTAAAATCGTAATTATTATTAGTGATGCTCTCCCTGATTCTGCAGATCCAGTTATGTCAGAAGCCCTTGGATATCTTGCAAATGATAATAGAATGAAAGCATATATCATTGGCTATAATCATCAGGGCCTTAATCAGATTTCAAGAAATTTTCTTGCTGCTAGTATAGCGACGTATGAAGGTATTCCTGGAGTAATTTTTTCATTGGCAGATGAGACAAATTTGCAGGCACTGATTCGTGGGATTTTGATTGCTGAAAGGAGGGTTGTTCTTTCTTCATGATTGTTAAGCTTATAGAACACAAAATGCCCCTTCGCTTTTCTTGCAAGGATTCGGAGGGCAAGTATCAGACTTTGAGTGAATCTCAGTTTGGAAATGGAATGCTTGAAATGCTGCTATTCTTGCCTTTTGCTCTCATGGTGTTATTTGTTGGTACAGACATTGGTCTTGGTTTGCTTGATCGGGCGATGGTTACTGATGTTGTTCGCGAAGCCCAGCATGATCAGTTGATTGAGGGAGCAATCTCACTTTATCAAGTTTCAGGATCCGGTCTTGAAATTAATAATGCAGTTGTTGAAGCTCTTTCTTCTAGAATTGCTGATCGACTGAATCTTGAGCTTGGTACAGGAGGAAGACGTATGGTTCTTGCTTCAGGGAGCTCTAATTACAGAGTTCAGGTAAGTCCTGTATTGTTAAATATAGATACTACAAGTGGAGCTATAACCAGCTATGAGATATTTTCTGAGCAGGTAAGAAATCCTGGTTTCAGTGCAAGAAGTGTTTCTCCTGAAATGCCCTATATTTCCGAAACGGAATATCTTGATGGACAATTAGCTACAAGAACTTCAAATGCAAGTCCATTTTCTCTTCTTTCACCTGTTCCCGATGCTCCTGGTGAAAGATACTTGCCGGTTTCTGTCGCTATACTGGTAAGTGTTGAAGCGGTATCTCCATCAATTAATCCCGCTTTTATGAGAACAGTATTAGGTGGTTTATCGGCATTTCAAATTCATGAACTTCATGGAGTTCGAAACTGATTCAATTATTAGAGGTAGTACTATAATGAATAAAGCAATTAGTCAGAACATTAAAGGTGCAAGTGGCATACTTCCGCTTATGTTTTCAACAATGGGGGGGGTTGTATTCCTTTTAACTTTTTATAATTTAACCCAGTTTACCGCTGCAAGATCTGCTGCAGATCAGGCTGCAAGGAGGGCAGCGAGGTGTCTAACTACCTCAGACGCAGAAGGTAATTGCAGAGCTGCCTTGGGTAACATTACAAGAACTGAAGAAGCAAGGTGGTTTGGTTATGTTCCCGAGAATGGGCCAGGTCAGGTGCAGGTTGAGATGTTTAATTATTCCGGCAGTGTTGCTGCAGATCGTTATGGTGCACAGTATAATTCTTATGAAGTAGAGTTAGGTAACCCTGTGCTTCAATATCAGGAAAAACGTATCAGACCAACGAGATTTATTGGTGTATTAAACAGTTATGCAAGGCTTTTTGCTGATATTGAAGCAAGTTTTGAAAGGGGAGGAGTTGTAAGAAGATGTGTATTAAGAAACCATGTTCAGTTGCCACTTGGTACGAATTTTATTGAGGCAACGTATTATAATAATAATTGGTGTCCAAGTACTGATCCTCTATACTATAGATCCGCTCCAGGTTGTGATGATCTTGATGCTACCTGGCGTCCGACCAATGTTAATGATCCAACGCGGCTAAGCTTTTGTCATTTACAAATTCCCAATCGTGGAGATGGAGGACAACCATGGCTTCTTCTTGGAGGTGATCCGATGTGTGCGGGTGAGGGTGGTGCACCTCCTGAGCCCCTCACTGAACAGGAGCTGATTAATTATTATGGAGGCGGAGGTAGTCCTGGTGATACCAATCGTCCCTATCCAATTACTGGCACTCGTCAATATGTAGTTATAAATGTTTTTTCCTGTGATCCGGCTTCTTTTAGAAACAGGCTGTCTACCGAAATCAGAAATCATGTTGATCTTCGAAATTATTTCACAAATTTTTCATCAATTTCTCTACCTGGCTTTGAATCTGATGATTATCAGGCAAACTCTGATCCTGCATTTCAGAATGCATTTGTCTATACTGGCGCTCCTGGAGGAACAAGCCATATTTCTGAGTATAATTGGACATATTTTGAGTGGCACAGAGAAGCTGTTGGGCGGCGAAGTCTTACAAGAAAGGTATGTGACTGGATGACTTATGAAGAGGCCGCAACGCGATATCCTGAAGATTTTGCTCCCGTTGGCTCAGCTGATAATCCATTGCTAAGGCGTGGATATAGTTCTGGAGCAGAATTTGCAAATTTGCCTGAGTACACTCTTGTAGATGCACCTTCCTGTTATCCTGCAACTGAAGAGACAATTCAGAATACCTGTACAACCACTAATATATCTGGCCAGTTTGATTCTTTTCAGAGCTGTGGAGGTTGGGCACCAATCAAAGCACTTAAAGAGGGAGAGTATCATCGTAATGTTGAAAATATTCTCGAATCAAATCAAAATCCAAGATGGGCAAATATTGCACCTCTTCCTAATGAGGGTTTTAGTGATTTGATTAGTGAATCATGGGCTGGTATGGCAGCTCTTCATTGGATTCCTTCCTGGAGTAATTTAACTTTTCAAGGCCAGGCATTGGTAAATCAGGGTGCTGTAAGGAATAGAAATCAATATAACCCAAAGCAACTAAGTGAAGATTCCATACTGACATTATACCGTGAAGTAGAAAGGGTTCCTGACTCCGTTATACAGGAATTATTATATCAAAAAGTTATTATGCAGGAGGGGATTGGTGCTCCTGATTTGCGCGACATTGCTAACCCATATAGCGTTTATGAGCGAATTAATCATGAGCCAGTAATAACTGAGGTTCAGAATGTGTGGCCATTTATGCCAACTCCACAGCCTCGTCCATATCTTAATCCAGAGCTTACCCGTGGTGCTTTTGATTTTAATCTCAATTGCAATCCTACAGATTCATGCTGGTCTGGACCAAGCTATGGAAGCTTGGAAGAAGCTCTTCGAGTTATGGCTAATTCTGCCTTGCCAGTTAATTTAACTCAAAAAGTGGGAGGAAGCTACAAGTATGCATTTCAATTTCAGGAGTCTCCTGCAGGAACTTTTACTATGTCATTTGAAGATGCTGTTCAAAGGGGATTTCCTGCTTGTACGCAGTTTAGATCTCAATGTGGTGGACCAGCAAGAAGAGGTGCTTTGGTAGATCTTGGAATATCGACGGAAATTCCAGTTGCGTGTACAAACGGAGGAATGCTTGATTGTTATCCTCAGTATGTAAATTCTGTTCCGAATCAGGCTTTTCAAAGAGAAGTAAATCTGAACGCCGCAAGGCAGATTGCTCTTGGCGAGGTGAGACGACTTCTGCCAACTGCTCGCTTCTGCGAGGAGGAAAATTCAAACCAGGCTACTTGTCTTTCTGTCAATATTGATGAGGTAGGTAGCGAGGTGCTGGTAGATGTCCAGTTTGTAGCGCCCCTGACTTTTCCTTTTAATCAGATATTCAACTCAAATACCCTTGCTGTTTCGAGCAGAAAAAGAGAGTTAATTGAGACGGAAAGGCTAAGAGTTAGGAGTGCTATTCAGGACATGGGTATGTGATATAAGGCATAAAGAACTATTTTTTTAATGAATAATATGCATTAAGTGCCTCTTCTCTTGTCGCTTTCAGATCACATAAAAGCTTTGGATAAGTTTTTCCAAGGATAACATTAGCAGCATCAAGTACATTTTTTGGAGCTTCCCAGGGTTTGTGGATCCATTTGTCAGGAAGAGAGGAGATTTCGGGCACCCATTTTCTTATATATAATCCTTCCGAATCAAACTTTTCACTTTGAGATACGGGATTGAAAATCCTGAAGTAAGGAGCGGCATCTGCACCTGATCCTGCTACCCATTGCCAGCCAAGTGAGTTATTTGCAAGATCAGCATCAACTAAGGTATCCCAAAACCACTTTGCTCCCTCAATCCAGTGAATACGAAGGTTTTTTACAAGAAAGGAGGCCGCTATCATTCGAACCCTATTGTGCATTATGCCAGTAGCCCAGAGCTCTCGCATTCCTGCATCAACAATTGGGACTCCTGTTTGTCCTTTTTGCCAGGCAGAAAGAGCAGGTTTATTTCTTTGCCATGGAAAATTCTTAAAATCACTTTTAAGAGGTTCAGAATCAGTGTGAGGAAAGTGATAAAGCAGGTGATGAGCAAAATCACGCCAACCAAGTTGCCTTAGAAATGGTTCAATAGAATTTACTTTGGATGAATTAAAAGCATTATGTATGGTTCGCCATATAGATTTTGGTGTGATTTGTCCAAAGTGAAGATAGGGAGAGAGAAAAGATGTCGCTTGTTTGAATGGGAAATCTCTTTCAGTTTTATAATCCTGAATGCTAGATATGATGAAATTTTCTAGAATATCCCAGGCCCCCTTTTCTGTCGGTTTCCAAAAGGGATAAAATTCCTTATCCCATGATATTTTTGGAAGAAGTTTAAGGGTTGATAGTTCATCGGAGTGAACAGTTTTGGTTGATGGTGGAAATTTCCTGATTTCTAAATCTGGTTCCAGGTCGCTAATTTGTCCTGATAATGCTCTCCAGAAGGGTGTAAATACCTGATAAGGATTCCCGCTTGAGTTTTTAATTTCCCATGGTTCTTTAAGAAGTGAGCCAGGAAATGAAAAGACCTTAATGTTAGCAGAAGTTAGCTCTTCCTTGATTTGAATGTCTCGTTTTATAGTTGTCGGATCATAAAGCCTGTTCCAGTATACTTTGGAGACAGAATTTTCCTCAGCAATTGATTTAATAATATCGGCGCTTGAACCTGATTTTATGATAAGATGTGACCCAAGTTTTTTGAGATTTTTCTCAAGATCTGAAAGAGCATGATGAAGCCACCACCTGCTAGCTCCTCCCGGAGGCCAGGGGCTTTCCTCCTTCGGAGAATGAATATATATACAAATAAGAAAATCGGATTCATTTGCTGCGGTATGTAGTGCTTCGTTGTCTTTTACCCTCAGGTCTCTTCTGAACCAGAATAATGAAGTCTTGTGACTAATTTTTGCCATTTAAATATTACTATTAGAAGTGAGTCCGGTTTCATTGATAACTCAATGAGACCCACACAGCAAATTTATTAGATAAAACTCTACAATGTTCTCTTTACAAGTGCTTCTATATGAGGTTTCAGAAATTCATTGAAGACTTCCTCCGGACGGCCTGCATTTCCTGCAATTTTAAGGCGATGAAGAAGCACAAAGGGTGCAAGAAACTTGAGATCATCTTCTGTGACAAAACTTCTTCCCTGAGTAAGTGCGAATGCCGCAAGGCTCTTCTGAAACATCAAGGCTGCTCTGGTTGATGCACCATACTGGAACATTGGATTAGATCGTGTTTCCTGCACAATGTTAACAATTGTTTTTCTGATTTCTTCAGAAATTTCGAGCGAAGCAGCTTCTCTTCTCGCATCAAGAATTGCATTACGGCTTACAACAGGAGTAATTTTACCTACCATATTTCTGATTTCCTCAGCTTTTTTCAAAATATCAAGCTCAACATCAGCCGTCACATATTTCATCGGGATTTTCAAAAGAAATCTATCCAGCTGCACAAGAGGAAGAGGATATGTCCCCGCAAGATCAAGAGGGTTCTGGGTGCCAATAACGAAAAATAATTCATCAAGACTGTAAGTTGCGTTATCAATAGTCACCTGGCGTTCTGCCATACATTCAAGAAATGCGGCCTGGACCTTGGGGCCTGTTCTGTTCATTTCATCTGCAAGTACAACGTGGGCGAATATCGGACCATGCTGAAAGCGAAAGGTGCCACTTTGTGGCTCGAAAATATTTACACCGAGTACATCGCTTGGCAGCAGGTCGGGTGTGAACTGAATACGTCTAAAAGGAAGGATATGAGCATTGCTATGGGACTTTGATGAATAGTCGTTATTTATTTCATCAGAGCAATCAATAAGACCACCCAGTGTTTTGGCGAGGGTTGTTTTTCCCGATCCGGGATAATCCTCAAGAAGTACATGACCATCGGCAATGAGCCCGGTTAGTACAAGTGAAATAGTGTCTTCTCTTCCCTTGATTACCTGAGTAAGTGCATTCTTTAGAATTGCTATGGTTTCAATTGCGCTCATAAGCTTCTTTGTTTGTCCTGGTTTTAGTATTTATTGATATTCATAATATTTTCGGAAGTCTTTGGCTATTTATTATATTTTTTCATAAATGGAACCGGAGGAAGGGATGGGCTTGCTGGATCTTCGCGGTGTGCAAATGTCTTTAGTATGAAATTATTAATGCCATCTGGTAATGAGTCTTTTATTTCTTCAGAAACAAGGCGTCTTCCTGATTTTGGTTCATAAAGCTGTATATAATAGCTTGAGCTTACTTGTGATTCTTTACTTAGAACAAGGCGGTACAAATTATTTGTGGAGTCGCCTTTAATAAACCTTCGTTTAAAAAGTCCTTCACTGATACGACTTTTAATGCTTGAAGGAATATCTTCTGAAACTTCAAACGATACCGGCAGTGGAATGTTGTAATATCTGAGATGAATCGGACTGGTTTTAAAAAGTATATAAATCGACTCAAAAAGTTCACGGAATGTTCTTTCTCTTCCCCAGAAAAATTCATTATTGACTTTGCCTGAAATTTCGAGAGCCAGAGTTTCTGCAAGCAGCATTTTTTCATGAACAGGAATTTTATCTTTGAGTTTTTCAAGGGCCGTCACGACTGACGAGTATCTTCCTTTAGTGAAGTCGCTATAAGCGAGATATAGTTCATAGTATAGTTTTGCTCCTTCGCGGGAATCATTATTAAGAAGGCGTTTTAGACGTCTCTTAAGCGATGATTCATCAAATGTAGACATGAAAGAACCAAGCATGGGATAATTTAGCATTGTATCCGTGTGTCGTATGGATAGATCTTCAAAATCATCAAGTTCTTTTACTGCAAGAAGTCTGGATTTTCGATAAAGCCACCAGGATTCAATTTCGGCCATTTTTGCCTTAAAAAAATTGGAGATGTTTTCTGTATATGAGTCTGATATCTTGTCTCGAAGCGATTCAGCGTATAATGATTTGGCTTGAGCGAGGCTGATCCAGGCAGCAAGTTTAACGTCTTCTTCGTTGGTTCCAATCTTTCCAAACCATTGCTGGTCATTGGCAGCTCGTTCCATCAAATTAATAGCTGTATCAAGCTGGTTTCTGAAAAATGCGAGTTTTCCGCGCTGGAGAGCAAGAATTGTACGATGCTCTGTGTCTTTTCTTTCGGGGCGTTTTGCAAAGCAAGACTCGAAGTCAGCAAGAACTCTTTCAGCGGCGAATATCCTTGTCTGATCTAGATAGAGAATACTTAAGTTTACACTGGGAAGAATATGATCGCAGCCATCAGGAAACTGAAGAGCTGTTTTCCATGCACTTTCCGCGAGCTCATCGTTGAAAAGCTCCCTATAAACCTCACCAGCGTTATTCAGCGGTGTTGATGCCTGTGGAGTCCCTATTCGTGTCTGAAATTCATGATCAACGGCTCTAGCAAAGGATTGGATTGAAAGTTCTCTTTGTCCACTTATTGATAGAAGTATGCCAAGTATGTTCCATGTACGTTTTGGTTCGGCGTCTTTGCGAAGCCCGGCCTTGGCGATTTCTATTGCTTCATCTATTCTCTTGAGCTTCATAAGCACCCAGGCTCTTTGTCCTGGATACCACTCACTGTCATATAGTTTTTCGTATTCATCAAGTATGGCTAGGCTCTCTTCGTAGAAGTCCAGATTTAGTGCAGCTTCAGCAACAAGATAAAGAATGAAAGAATATTGACTTTGCAAATAGGGGTCTGTCAAAAAATCTCTTCCCATAATTGGATAGCGATTTTCGAAGATTTCGCGTGATTTTTTAAGATACCTGTATGCAAGTTTAAAATGTCCAACGTCAGTTAGGTAGTACTGACCAAGAAAAAAATACGGTCTGTGGTCATTAGGCATTCTGGTCAGAAGTAGCTCGAATTTACTGCGAGCATCAATTCCCCTTCCGGATCTGAGAAGAAGTTCAGCTTCTTCAAGTAGCTCTTCATTACTCATGGTGTGGTCAATATCTGAGAGTTCCTGAAAATATTGTGGATCAGAAAACTCGTCTGCTCCAAAACCGGGTATTGCATGGGCATCGGGCAGGAAAAACAGAAATGGCAGGGCTACAAAAGAGAGAATTTTGGTTTCTTTTTTTGGCAAAACGGTTTTAAAACTGTATCTGATAGTAAGTATAATCAGGTTCACTGATGCGGGATTAAGAATGCTGATAAATGCCAGAAATTTTTTAAAGGTTGTCTGATATAATGGTCTGGTTGCTGGTTCGAGCTGTTCTTTGTAGTTGAACGTGTTTGATGCTTGCCCAAAATGATTTGCTAGATATGCATTAGTAAGCGGATTGAGTTGAGAAATGCCATCTCTTGAAAGACGATTTGCAAATTCGGTACGACTTTCGCCATAATTTCGGCCCAGACCAAGATCTTCAAGAAGTGAAATTATGGAGATGTATGCAAGCGTAACCCGTTTTACCGGGTTAGCTGAAAGCCTCCATGCATATCTAATGAATATTTTAGAAATAAGGAACATCAGGATGCAGAAAATCATGATATATCCTGCATATAGATTCAGGAGAGGTGAAGCCATAATTTTTTCGATCAAGCTCTCTTTTTCACTGTCAAGTTGTTCAATCTTGGGATCCATTTGGGAAAGTTCTTCTATTGGATCGATTTCGCTCATTAACTGTTCAAGAAGTGATTCGTCTGGAACTGCAACCTGGTCATCTTCGGCCTGAGCTGGTATGACATCTATTGCAATCCATCCTCTACCCCTGACATAGACTTCGGGCCATGCATGGCGATCACCCATTTGAACAAGTACATCTCCTCCCTTTGCATATTGCAGATCTACTTGAAATCCGGTTCCTACTCGAGCAGGAATTCCTGCAAGGCGAAGGAGGTAAGTTGCAGCTGTTGCATAATGTGTGCAGAATCCCCGCTTTTTTTCGCCGAACAGGTAAGGTGCAATCGGGTCGCCATTTGGACTTGGTGTGTGTCCCGGTTTAAGAACATAGATGCTTTCTCTGGAAAGGTAGTCTATTATAGTAAATGCTTTTTCCATCGAATCAGTAAGATTAGATGTAAGAAATCTGGAAAGGGAAAGATAGCGAAGATCTTCGCCATTTTTTGATTCAATTATTGATTTTTCTTCAAAAAGAGGAATATCTTTTTCTGCGCTTGATTTTCTTTTTTGTTCAAGTTCAATAAGTTCATTGCTGTCGTTACTTCCGGGTGCGCGAAGATAATGTTTCCAGACTTCCTGAGACCAGTTTTCTTCTCCAACTTCAAATTCTCCAAGTTCGGGAATTGTCTCTGTAATAACAGTAGATAGTGCTGTGTAGGCGTAAAGAAATCGTTTGGGATTGGGGTTTTTGATCGGTTTGTAAACTTTGAGCGCATCAATTGCAAATGGAGTTACCCTGTCGGCAAGGACGTAAACAGCTTGTGTTATTTGGGTTCTGTTTTCGGGATTTCCTGGGGGTATGAGGTACAGGGGTTGGTTGATAGGAATTTGGGGCGTGTCAGTATCAAAATTTGAAGTAGCTTGTACCATCTCTCTTCCGCCAAAGTGTGAGAGCGCATTTTCCCTTAGATAGAGCATTTGCCCCCAGGGGTTTGGATCCATGGTACTTAATAGTCTAAGTAGAGCTACTGGTTGTCTTGAAGGACTGGAAGCTTCATTAAAGCCAAGAGAGCTTTCGCCATCTTTAATGTTGTCACTTGCTCCTACTCCGTTCATCACCTGTGAAAGCTCAGAGTTGTATCTGGAAATAATAATTTTTGATATGCCAATAAGACCAATTCCAATACAAAAAATAAGAAAAAGCATTTGCATCCAGCGACTTGATCCTCTTTGAATTATAGTCGAACTATTGATTCTAAGTCTGCGAGTTGAGGCAAGAATAGTATAGCCAAGACTGGTGAAACTGAAGAAAAGTGCAATGCTGACCAAAAGTTCGTGTGGTTGTATTCTTCTGCTTTGTAGAAAAGGAAGTTTCCATGTCAGAGAGCTTATGGAATTTGGCATATCTATCTGATAGCTTCTGTGTCCACTAAGGAGCACGAGAAGAATAAGTCCAGCGCATAGTATTTCAAAATACAACATTCCTCTTATTGTCCAGAACAGCAGGTTTTCAATAAAGGAAAATAGGTATAAAGTAAAAACAAGGCGGGTCTGTGAAAGAGCTATTCCTGGCATGAGGTCCATTTCGGGAGAAATATCGATGTAATTAAAAAGAACATTTACGATATAAAAAATAGCTTCAATGAAGATATATAATGCAATATGTATAATTGCTATTTTTTTGAGAGGAGGACTGTTCGAATTGTCAATTAAACTTGCTTCATCAATTTTTGAACCTAGTATTCCTGTTTTCAGGAAGTAGTTTGAGAAGCAAAGACCTGAAAATAGAGCAGCAATAATTGCAGCAAATGAAATTGACAATTCTACAAGCTGCGCAAGAAACAGACCCAGAAGCCCAAAGAGAATATATCTGAGAATATGTATGGTTTGTTCTTTCACCCTTAAATATACCCTGATTGTATTTGTACTTTTTCTATTTCATGCAAGCTGTTGGGGGGTAGGGTATTTAAGCCCTGTTTTATTTGAGGTTTGTTTAAACGAAATAGCGATAATCTGAGTCTACTGGATAAGGTTTTATCCTCAAAATCATGCTTGGGAACAAGTGCAAAGCCAAGGCTAATTCCTTCTTTGTCGGCCACACTGCATAGTTGTGTTATTAGTGTGCTGGATTCGGCTTCTGAGCAAAATACAACAATGCGTTCGGGTTTTGAATTTTTATTTTTAAAGGTTTCGATAAATGATTTCAGGTTTATCATTTGAAGCATTTCTTCTTTTGATTTGCATTTGCAAAGTAAAGAAGCTGAGTCTATACAAAGATTTTCTGCAGTAGTTATGGAACGAGCTGTTTTTTCTTCCATTCCCGGGAAGGATGCCGAAAGAATGATGTTTTGACTCTCAAGAAATTTCATGTAGGTAAGAGCTGCTGAGGCCACTTCGTCCTCGTGAAGAAGTGCTGGAATGTAGATAGAGACTTCTCCTTCTGGTACTATTGCTGGTTCTGGTTCCCGAACTATAAGTTCGCCTGATCTTGCGAAAACTTTCCAGAGCACTCTCTTAAGACTGTCTCCGGGTCTATAGGCTCGAAGATCGAAAAGATCACCTGATTTGTTGTCATTGGAGCTTTCAGTATCACCTATCTGGCTACTAGCTGCCATTATGTTAAGTGGAGTTGTATCAATAGAAGGAGGGCTTACGCGGTATGAAAAAGGTGGAGAAGTAATCCATGTTCGCTTTGTAAGGCCAAATACATCTCCATATTTTATCAGGAAGCCTTCAGAAATAAATTCTCCACGATGAGGAAATTTAATTGTATCCATAAATATATTACGAGAGGTCTGAGTATTCCCAAAAAGGGAAAAATTACCTGTGAGGACATGGGTGTCATGTATTATTTCGCTGTTATCAAAAATTCTGGAAATTGAAATATGGAATAGGGAGGGGATTGTAAAAGATTCCAATGAGAATCCGGTTTTATTCCTGGAATGTGAAATGAAATTGCTGTTGGAGTCGTTGTTTGTGACTTTAAGGCGATTTTTTAAACGCGGGGCGCTGATAAGCAATGTAACAAGGCAAAAAACAAGAAGAAAAAACAAGGCTCCACCAAGAACTGCCGCTATCAGATCGGAATACTCACGAGCAAAGTAGAAAATCAACAGAGAAGAAAAAATCAGTGCAAGAATTCCTCTAATTGTAAGCGGTACAATATGGAGGAAAAGCTGTAGACCCTTTTTCAATTTATTCATTAACTTCGCCAAGCCGGTATAATTAAATTTATTGTATTATCTCAAACAGATGACGACTTTAGAAGTGGAGAATCGCATATCTTAACTATTGGGTCAGATTAACTTATTAATATGGTCGGTTTTAATTTAGCCTGCTTCCTGGCGTGCTCATTATGTATTCACCAAGAATCTGTGTTGGAAAATTCATCTTGCCTTCCTGACTTAGTAGTCTTTTGCTTCCAAAAAGAATAAAACTGTCCTTTGCTCTTGAAACTGCAACATTAAGAATTCTCTTGTTTCGATCAAGAATATAGGCACCTCTGTACTGTTCGTCATAGACGCTAGAGAACAGGATAATATTTCTTTCTGCTCCCTGAAGAGCATTTACTGTGCCTATTATAAGTCCAGGGTATTTGTTTTTTAACTGGTTTCTTATTTCTCTTGCCTGAGCGGTAAATGGTGTAAGGATAGCAAGGGATTTTTCGATTGAATCGACATTATAGAAATCGCAAATTTTTTTATTGTTATCATTGATCCAGGCAGAAATTGCTTTAGCTTCGTCCCGATTAAATCTGCTTGATCCAATTTTAAAATTTGGACCACTTACATGAATAAAGCCAAACGGTGGAAGGATTCTTTTTCTCATAGGGGGACGTTCTGGCTTTAACCGACCCTGATAGGATAATCTGTTACAATAAGAAATAATTTCGGGAACTGATCTGCGATGTTCAGAGAGAAAAACACCGATAGTTTCAGATATGTCCTTTCTGCAGTATGAAAGACAAAATTCCATAAGATTATTGGATGAAGCAGTTATTCCACTTGCAACAAGTTCGCCAAAAGCATCAATCTTGTTTTCGCCTGAAGTTCCTTTTGTTGAAAGTAGTCCACTGGACTCAAGATTTAAAATATCCATATGTGGAGGAATAACAGAATATGGTTCTAGCTGTTCAATATCACCAATTACAACGGCTTTCTTTGCAAGTGTAAGTCCTCCCATTCCCTGTTCGGTAGGAATCTGTCCGGCTTCATCAAAGAAAATAATATCAACAGGGGGTGTATCCCGATTATAGTCATTAATAAAAAAAGTGCATGCCATTGAAGTAGTTGATACAAAGACAGGAGTTAGCATTGATCGTCTCTGCCAGTCTTTAGTGTCATTTCTGAATCTCAGGTTAAGATCCTTGGTTAGGGATCTTCTGTGGAGTTCTTTTTCGATTTCAATCAGCCATTTTCCTTCCCAATAGTGTGTAGCTAGGAGAAAATTCAGATAACGTCTTTTGGTATCAAAAGCAGAACTTGCCTCAGAGGCTATATGAAGAGAAGTTTTATTGTGTATGCGAAATCTGCCCATTACAATATCCATAATAGATATTTCAAGGGATGTTGTTAAAGCATTCGAAAGATCTGTTGTGCTTTTTTTTAGATCACTCCTGATTTTTTTTATGGCTGCGGAGAGATCATCACACCTACCAAAAATATTTGAAAACCGTGAAAGGTAATATTTCTTTGCAGATCTAAGATAATCTTGACTTTCAACCCGGGATGAAAATCCAAGCCCACGACGGCTTTCCATAAGGTATCCACTAAGGCTTTCGAATTTTTCTGCTGAGGCAAGAAATGTTCCGTAGCTATCAATTTCAGGAAGCCACCTTGAGGCAAGAGGATTGTCCTCTTCGCTTGCCAGTCCGTTAAAGGAGTCAATTACATTCATGACTGACTGGTTTGTCGCTCCGCAAACCAGCATTACCGGTGGAGTTTTTTGATCAAGTGTCGCTGCTTTTACCCAAGATGTTGTAATAAAGCTTTGCAGCACGGTTGTTTTTCCGGTTCCTGGTGGACCACTTATGCACAGTACTTCTCCGTCATTAGTTTCAATGAATCGGTGAATTGCCTGTCTTTGACTTTCTGAGAGAGGAAAGACCCTTGAGGGATGAGCGAGGTGATTTTTTGCAGTTTGATAATACTGATAGCGGGAGTTATCGTAATCAGTGGGCAAATTTGGAGCTTTTTTGCAAAACGAGAAAAGAATACCTGGTTTTCTTCGTCCTGAAAATACTTCTTCAAGTACTTTTATCTGAGAGCGAACATTTCTGAAGTTGTTTTCAAATGGAACAATTGATGAAAGAGCAACATTCTCATATCCATCAATGCGAAACTCTGAAAATCTGCATTCAGTGGAATGCTCAAAAAAACGGATTGCAAATCGCCAGTATTCAGAAAAGTCACTTCTTGGAGGAAGATAGTTTTTTTGAAAGAATAGTTCTGAAGTTTCAATTGATGTTATGCTGAAACCTGTGGAATCAGATCCTGGTTCTATGTACTCTCTTGGTATCCATGGGAGGGCATCTCCCTGGGGCGACATGAGTTCTGCATCTTCGGTCATCAGGGCAGGAATATAGAGCAGATTATGAACATTCTGTGAGCCTTTAAATGCTCCTCTTGGCATTATTCTAATTGGGCATATTAAAATTGGGAGAAGACCTTGTTTGCCGATAGATTCATAGTGCCTTAAAAAAAAATCTTTGCAGGATTTTGAGTAAGGGCTTTCTTTTACGAAGAGCGCTTCGGTTGGGATTTCAATCGTAGATTGTTTGTCAATGTTTACTGTTGCTGCAATTCGAGCGCCATCTTCAAGGCTCTTTATCCAGTATTGAAGCCTTTTAATGCCTAATTCGGGAAGTTTGGCAAATTTGGTCTCGCTTGTTCCGTTTTTTCTTTGGAATGAGTTGTTTTTTCTTTTCATAAAGAGATTGATTTAATCTGGTATCAATAAATATATCAAGAGGAAGTGCTAACAAAGTACCAGCACTTTACTTCCACTACAAAAAGTTTTATCCCTATTTAACTTTATTCAGATTTTTGTTTTAGTTGATGTTTTTCGAGATTTCTATCTCGGGGGAAGATCAGACCGGCAGTGACAGGGTTAAGATATATATAGATGATCTTGTTCAGAGCTGCTTCAAAGGTAATTATTGCCTCTGCGTCATATGGTTTTACCCATACATTATGACCAGTTCTGCCTCTGAACCGGTTTATTAACTTTGCAGTTTCTCCATCAAAGTATTCCATGAAACTTTTCAGGGCATCTGGATCTCCTTTTAGTACCACAAGGAGATGGTAGTGGTTTCCCATAAAGATGAAATGGCAGACTTTGACCTGTGGGTGAAGGGAGATTGCTCTTGCAATGATTCCGTATATGAACAGGTTTATGAGAATGGTAGCAACAAAGGGAAGCCCTTCGGCAGTTCTGTTAGTGATGAGATAAACCCGGCCTTTCTCAAATCTTCTTAGGTTCCTTGGCATGGTTTGGTGGCTCTTCCGCCATTAGAGTGGGTTGGAGCATTGAAAGTATATGTAAATACCGTATCTATTCCGATGGGAAAGTAATTCCCAATCGTCATCTTTGCTCTTGGAATCAGTCGTCGTCATCCCTGCGCCATCGTCGTCATCCCCTGCTCCGTCGTCGTCATCCCCTGCTCCGTCGTCGTCATCCCTGCGGAAGAGGCTGTCCCAAAAAGTCTTAAACTCCCATTCTATCTATCCCCGCCCATCAG
>DAOLCO010000032.1:0-43288 GCA_035327825.1 Oligoflexia bacterium
TAAATAATAACATTAAAAATTAATACTCCCGGAACTTGTCCGTTATCATTATAGTTATATGAGAATCTTTTTAATTAAAATTATATTTTTACTTTTCCCAATTATAAGTTTATCTGATTTATTCGCCGAGGAGAGTGATCCTGGTTTTAAAGAACTTCTTGAATCTGCCAGGTCAGGTGATCTTGGGGCAATTAAACTAGTTTCGGAACATTACCATTATAAAGGAAATCTTGAGGAGAAGATTTTCTGGCTTAAAAAAGGGGCTGAAAAGGGTGATTCTCCATCAATGTTTCATCTAGGAGAGGTTTATCTTTCTAGGAGAGAGTATAAAAATTCAATTGAATGGCTTGAGAAGGCAGTAGAGCACAGGAATTTTTTTGCAGCTCACTTACTTTCAGAATTTTATGATGGTTTATTTGAGAACTTTACTGAGCGGTCAGCTGAGAAACGCATAAGTTACCTTGAAAAGGCAGCTTCATTTGGCCATCCTGTGGCAAATAAAGACCTTGCCGATATTTATAAAGAGGAAAATGACTATAAAAATACATTAAAGTATTTAAGAGAACAGGTAAATGTTGAATATGTTACCAAGTATGAAGATGAAATTGATTATCCATATGCAGACAGAGAGTCGTGCGCATCCTGGAATCGTATGGGTGACTATACATATAATTTAAATAAGGAAATTCTCTTTCGTGACTTAAATAACAAAGAGATTTATCTTGATAAAACAATGAAGGAAGCAAGAAATATTTATCTTCTCTGGCTAAAGGATTTATCCAAGAAGGGAAATCCACTGGTTAAAAATTATCTTGCATCAATTTATTTTTCTGACCCGGAATTATTGAACAGTGATTCTGGCGAGAGTCTACTTCTTGAGCTTGTATCAGCCCAAGCAGAAAATTCTTACAAGGAAAATGCCTCTGTGGAAGCATCTCTCAGGCTTTCAAAGATGTATCTTTCTCCTGATTCTTCAAAAAAGAATATCCCAAAAGGGATTGAATATCTTAAGAAAGCAATAAGCACAAATGATCTTGAAGCGATTACGCTCCTTTCATATTTTTATTACACTGGGCTTTATCTTGAAAAAGATATTCTTCAGGCTAAAAAAATCATGGATAATTTTTCCTATGACTATGAAAAGAGTTATGAATTTTATATTTATTCATCTTATCTAAAAAACCTTCTTTCCTATAAAACTTCAAAACCGGATGAAAGGGAAGAGTATCTTAAAAATTTCATTGGCCTTGCAAAAAGTGATATGGACCTGTTATCCATGATATGGCTTTTAAACTATTACAAGGATTTGTCAGTAAGTGAAAAAAAGGATTACAAAGAAGAAGTCAAAAAGTACATTGACATGATTAAAATATGGAAAAAGTATTACTATAGAAATATCTGTAATTTCGAAAGGCAGAACCCCGATGACAATACAGGGGAGGAGTTTTTATTTTCAACAGAAGATAAACAAATCAACGAACTTCACTGTATCGCCTTTAAGGGACTTCTTTCTGAGTTTGGAATTAATGATTTGGATTTGTATTTTGAAAGACTTTAGGGTTCAATATCAATCCAATACCTGCGAGTAAGAACATTTTCTCCTTTAATTAATACTTTATTTTCCAAAATACCTCCATTAGCTTCAATTGTTTTAATTGAAGGTGTATTTGTATCATCGCAAGTTACCAGTGCTTTTTTAACACCATATTTTTTTAAATATAGAAGGGATTCTTTTAAAATGATTTTAGAATACCCCTTTTTTCTTGCTGAAGGAATTACTCCATAGCCAATATGTCCATAGGTATTAAACAAGAAGTCATTAAGAGTATGGCGAATTGAGCTTCTTCCTATGATTTTATTTTCAACAACGGCAATCAGATATGAATTCGGGACAAAACCCTCATCCAGATTCTCACCTATTGCCCAAGAATTAACATGGTCAACGTATTCTGAAAAATTTGATATTTTATCGAGATGGAATGCAAATTCCCAGTCAGGTTCATGTTCCCTGAATTCCTGTATGGCCTCTAGAAAGGTATTTTGGTCACTGGTTGTTAGTTTTCTAAGGGTTAATTTTCTTAAATTTTCTTTGCTCATAATAGATTAATATTTAAGCAGATGTTATTTCAAATTCAAGCGTGGCATTATTGAAACATTTTAAATAATTTTTCTTCCACAGGATTTATTATATCCTGCATCAAGAGCCCTAAGGGATTTTTATTAATGAATATAATTGAATGTTTGATATTAAATATAAAAATGTCAATAAGATAATTGAGCCTTGACGATTTTTTAATTCAATTTAAACTTGTTTAATAGTCTTGGTTTTAAATTGACGCTTTAGTCTATACTAGTCTCTTGGGGAGTTATTAATAGGTCAGGGAATCTCACCTCGTACCTCTGTTGGGAAAGCAAAATCAACGCCATTTCCCTCAGGTCTTATTCTGACCAGATCTGCTGAGAGAGAATTTTGCCGTTCTGGTAAAATTCTTAATGAACCATAAGTATTTGCATTAGCAAGCAGTGAGGAAGTTGATTTTACATTTATGGATCTTGTACCCTGAGCCGGTATTGAAATTGTTGTTGATCCATTTCCGCTAATACTTGATGAAGAAATTGCAACAGAAAGAGAGGAATTAGATGTATTAGACAAGGCTAACCAATTGTCCATTCCAAGATATAAGTTAAATGATCCTGTAAAAGAATTTCCTAAAGCTTGCCGTGAAGTGATACCAAACATTCCTTCTATACTGCCACTTGAATCTCTATGGTAGCTCATTGATTGTGCCACAATACTATGGCTACCGGATGGGTTGATTGATGCATAGCCCCTTTCATTTTCAAATAAAATAGTATCATCTATTGCAATGTGTGTCTGTGAAAATGGTTGTAAAGAATAACTTTTTTGAGCTGAAAGACCATTGTCATAATAAAAGTTCACTGTTACTGGAACTGTCGTATTTCTTGCATTAAGCAGTTCAAGCCAGTTTGCTTCCTTAAATTGACGCGAAATGGGAATAACCTGAACTTCTCCATTTCCAGAACGTGAACTTATGGGAAAGGCAAAAGCATAACTCGATGCTGCCTGGCCAGGATTGGCTTTTGACCCATATCTAATAATCTGGGCAATATATTTACCGTCAGGATCCTCAGGTCGAACCTGGTGGAGACCGACATTATTTGGACCAAGTAGGCCATGACCACCATCTATGTCAGTTCTGCCAAAGGCAGGAATATTTATAATTCTACTTGCAATCCTTGTTCCAAGCTGGTTGTAGGTTCGTACGGTAAAATTCTTCGGAGAATTTTCCAGATTTACTAGCGTAAGCCAATTAAAAACCTGGTAAGAACTTTCGGTGGATTTTGTGCTGGGTTGATAAGTATTAAACCCTAAAATACTATTGCCTTTAGTGCTACGATCCAGAGGAACACTGTAAGCAAATTCATATTGATTTGCGCTACCTTTGTAAAATGACATTCTACCTGAAAGAGGACTAGAATACTCCAGTTTGATTATGCCGTAGGAATCAGCACTAAAGCCCGGTAACTGGTTGATAATAATATCCCGCTGCTCACCCGGATTTAATGGAATGTTCTGTGAATATTCAAGGTTTCCGTTAATATTGTATAAACTTAAATGTACTGTCATCGATGATGAAGTGCCAGGATTTATAAGCTCCATAATATTTATCATTGAAAGAAAACCATTCCACAAAGTGTATGTAGGACTTGTTAATCTTGAAAAATAACTTCCTGGATCATTAGAAGAAGTCCCATCAAGTGCTTCTTGCACGTTGCTTACTCCATCTCCATCGGTATCTCCTGGCAAGGGTGTAATAGAGTCATCATCGGGGCCAAACTCATCATTAGGTAGTTGAGCAGTAGGTGGTGGTGTAGGGGTTGGTGTAGGTGTAGGGGTATCAGGTGCGGGTGGATTTCCCGGATTATCGGCTGAGCAAGCTGCGCCATTAAATGCTAAACCTAAGTTTGCATGAGTCTGGGAGGTTGCACCAGCACATATTCTCATATTCATAGCTGAATCTGTCCAACTCTCTCCAGTACTTAAAGATTTTATAAATCTGGTTTTGTGACTGCTGGAGCTGTTAGGGGCATATCGGTGAATATTGATTTTGCCACGGTATGTGTCATCAATCTGGTTAAATAAACCAAGAGACGAGCGATATGAGAGGTAGTAGTAATCATTGGTTCCTTTCTGAATAAGTATGGTCATTGGCTGTGAGGCGTCACCAGGATTAGTTTCAAGTGCAACCAGGCTGAAGGCACCTGAAGTGGAGATAATGGTCTTTTTTCCAGAAAATGCATCGAACCATCCCATTTGATCCTGGTGAACAGCATTAAACTGAATGTCTTCATATGGGCTACCCATAGGACATGAATAGTCGCCATATTCTTCTTCAAGGATTCCATCATTGTTAGTATCAGTGGCGGCATGTTCCATGCCAAGATTATGCCCAAATTCATGTGACCAGGTATTTCTGGTTGTGCAATCAAGCATCCAACCCTCGCATAATCCTGAACACCCCAAATCTGCCAATCCAGCATAAGAGCAATTTAATAGCTCATAAGATGGCATTGAATAAAAAATGTGCTTGTACAGAGCAAGGTTGACACCAGCTGCCTGTGCGGCTGCTTTCGCAACAGTTGCCCATCCGTCCGGGTTATTACATGATCCTGCAGATTCATTAACAAGATATGGACCAACTATGTCTGCATGCCCATCACCATTAGTATCTCTGATAATTGTAAACTGGTTTTTTGAACTAACTTCAAGTTGTTTCTGAACTGATTTTTCCCCAGTATATACTATTGAATCAATTTGAGCCGGTGAGCATGTTTGAGATTTGCCAGAAAAGTTAATCATTATTATAAGCATTTTTCGACTGCCTGTGATAGCAGCCAGACTATCAATGCGGTCATCTCCAAAGACTTTGAATGAAGTAACTTCAAATTCGGATTCTGATTTATAATATCCGGATATTTGGATTTTGATTCCAGATCTGTAAAGAACTCTTTTCAGTTCTTGCTCGCTATGAAAAGGAAATGCTAATTTAATCTGCTTGTTATTGTAAATTATAAATCTCAAAACTTGATGGCTTCCGTCAGACATATCTATAATTCTTAATTTTAGTGTGCCTGTCAAATTCTCCTCAGCATTAACAAACTGGGGAAATGCACATAAAATAAAAAGAAGAAAAAGCTTTAAAAATGTGTGTGAAGTCTGATTCATTATACAAACCTGCACTGCAAGAGCATCTGATGGTAAAAATGCGTATCGACAATTAAACCAATAAACCTGAGAGGAAATACTGAACGCAGTATGGTTCTCCGTGTTTGCGAAGATCCACATAGGCGTCAAGTATATGCGCCTCCAAAATATGCAGAGGGGTTCGCCTAACGGCTCACATATCCCAGTTTAATTTCCATATGGAAAATCAAATCATGTGGAGTATATAATTAAGAGTTAATTTGGAATAACATCCTTAAATTGTTAAGAATGAACACGGTTTTTAATTATCAACTGGCTTCAATTGCAAGTCTGTGAAAATCATTGCTCTTGTTTCTTATGTTAATGCCAAAAATAGGGAAGGGTTTCGGTAATAATAAAAATCAGTCTATTTCTTAGAGGTAATTATGTTTAGTATGCAATTTCGGAGGTTACAAATATTTCCGAATTTGATTTTTTTGCTTTTTTCTTTGAGTTCATGTTTTGCTATTGATTATATGACAGGTGAAGGAGAGGCTAGAAGAATCAGAAAGGAGGGAGAGAGGGCCGAGGCTTTGATTATTGAAATCTGGGATACTGGAATGACTTTGAATGATAATCCAATCGTAGGTTTTAAACTTAATGTCCGACCTGATAATGCTGAAAGCTATTTGGTTGAAACTCAAGGCCTGATATCCAGGCTTCATATTTCCCAGATACAGCCCGGAGCTATTATCCAGGTAGCAATTGATCCTAAGGATCGATCAAAAGTTGCATTAGATATTTATGAAGATTAGTATTAAATGATAAATTTTAAGATCCTTAGCAGAATTTTAAAATTCAAATAATTTTAAGTCAATCATATTTTCATTTCAATCATAAGATCCATAACAGATGAAGATTTTATCAATTAGTTTTGTAATACTTTTCCTCGAACTTGTATTTATAAGGCTTATAAATACTGAAGTACGTATATTCGCTTATTTGCAGAATTTTATACTAATAGTCTGTTTTTTATCACTTGGATGTGGGTGCATTTTTAGCGCAAGAAGAAAGTTTTTACCGGAGGATGTTTTTATTCCATTCAGTTTTCTTGTAATCTGTTTAAAGGTCCCTACGCTTGTGCAATTGTTTGCATCAATCAGTATTTATCTAAGTGATGCCAGTGGGTATCAGATATGGTATCAGAATCCATCAATCATTTCTTTCTTCGATCAGATATACTCTTTATTAGTCGGAGTATGTTTAACTCTAATTTTACTTCGCTTGTTGTGGCTTTTATTCTTTCCTTTGGGAGTTTTGCTTGGGCAGGAGTTTCAAAAATTTGATAAAAGGCTAAGAGCTTACTCTTATGATATTGCTGGAAGTTTATGTGGAGTACTTTTCTTTACGCTTTTATCAATTGCCGAATTGGATCCAGTATACTGGATTGCAACTGCTACAATTTTGCTAATTCTTCTTTTTTTAAGGCAAATTATTAGCCTCAAAGTACTTTTTCCCTTGACGGCAACTATTCTAGTGACGATTTATGGAATTGTAAGACAAGGACATTCTGGGGTGACTTGGTGGTCTCCTTATCAAAAGCTTGCAATTTTGGAAGATTCTGATGGTGGATATCCTGTAATCAATGTTAACAATGTTGGATACCAGAAAATTTTTGATGTCAGTGGCAGAATTTCATCTCACTATGATATTCCTTACCTTGCTAACCCAGAAGCAAAATCTGTATTGATAGTCGGAGCAGGTAGCGGGAATGATGTTGCAGCGGCTGTTAAGCATGGAATAAAGCGAATCGTTGCTGTTGAAATTGATTCAAGCATAGTAAGAGTTGGTAGAAAATTCCATCCTAATAGACCTTATGATTTTTCTCAGGTTGAAGTTGAGATTGATGATGCTCGATCTTATTTTGAAAGATCGCAGGAAAAGTTTGATCTGATCATATTTGGGCTTCTGGATTCTCATACTTTGGCTGGTATGACCAATGTTAGACTTGATCATTTTGTTTATACTCTTGAGAGTTTAACTTCAGCCAGTAGATTGCTGAATCCGTCTGGATTACTGACGCTAAGTTTTGCAGTTACAAACGACTTTCAAAAGGATCGTTTGTTTGCACTACTTAAAGGAATTTTTAATGATAAGGTAAGGGCCTTTAGATATGATAATTTTAATCAGGGGTGGGGTGGTGGTCAGATGTTCTTTGCGGGCAATTTGAAATTACTTGATAAGGATTTGTTGAATTCGCTTATTGGAACTAACTTGTCAGAAATAACTGAGAATAGTAATAATAAGTCTATAGTTACTACTGATGACTGGCCATATTTTTATCTGGAATCAAAAGGGATACCAGTTATTTATTATTATATTTTAATTCCTGTTTTACTTCTTGTTGGGGTAAGTCTTTCAATGGGTTCGACAGATATTATCAGAGTGCGTTGGGGAAAAGAAGAATGGTTTTTCTTTGTTCTTGGTGCAGCCTTTATGACTTATGAGACTTTGATTGTGACAAAGGCAAGTCTTATATTAGGCATTACCTGGGTTGTGAACGCTGGTGTTATATCTGCAATTCTGTTCCTGATTTTTCTTGCGAACCTGACAACACCATATTTAAAAAAATGGGCCTTTCTTGTAGGTATAATAGGCGTTCTCTTTTCGATTCTGATAATATTGTATTTTCCAATAATAAAATTTCTACCTAATGATATATTGTACAGATTTATTTTAGGCAGCCTTTTTTTTACCCTGCCCATGTTTTTTTCCGGGTTACTTTTTGCGAGTGTTTTCCAGTCTGTTAAGAATCCACATACAGCATTGGGTAGTAATCTAATAGGAAGCTTTTTTGGTGCGTGTTTGCAACTGCTGAGTATGCAGTTTGGATTTAGTTGTCTTTTTTTGGCTGTTGGGGCATTATATTTTCTTAGTTGTTGGCTAAAACCTGAGTTTGGCCGGACTTATTCATGAGACTTTGTTATGAGATTGGTGAGAATTTGATACATTGTATTTCAGGGGGGAGGGGACGCTTTATATTTCTTTTTTTTAGAACAGAATGTGAAGCATATCAAGTTCAGAAAAGTGTACAATGTGCTGAAAATTATACAATAGCTAGTAGAAGTAGCTAGTCTGATTAATAATGCTGGAATGTCTATACAAAAAAAATGCTACTTCAAACTCACTGGCCCACGATCTACTTCTAGTCTGGTTTCTCTTCCCTGTTCATCCTTGATGCTTACAAACACTGTCTGGTTTTCGAATTTTTCACCATCGAGTGGCCAGTATTCTCCAAAATAGTGTCCAGGTGTTTGCTCGAGCATTGGAATTTTTCTTAGATAATTACCTATAGTAAAGTTTGCTGTATTTCCAGCATCTGCCAGGGCCAGTACAATTAATGGCCTATCCTTTTGTAATTTCCCGTCTATAGCATCATGTGATACAGCAAAAATTGCAGGTGGAGGAGTGGTGTCAAGACCTGATTTAGGTTTTACTTTTAATGGTGAAAGCATCTGAGAAATAATTCTTCTGGCAAGATCCTCAACTAGAACAGAATCCAGGCCCTTGATAGGTTCAAGAACCAAGGAACTGTAACCAGTTGGTCCTTTGGTTAATCCTCTGCTTTCTGAATCTTTTGCTCTGGAATGAAACAATATCTTATCAGATCTTGCTGAGACCAGTTTTAGTTCAATTTCTATTTCATTAACACTTTGTATGCCATAGTAGTCTCTGTCCCATTTTCTTATTGTGCCAAAGAGTACCGCATCACAATCTAAAAAGTTTTCACAATAAGTTTTAGCTGGTACCTCAAAGATTCTTTCAAGGTTAAATTTGCCATCTGAATAAGCTAGATTTCTATGAGGTAACTCAATATCTATAAGGGAGGAAGATATTACATCAAGTGGTGTTTTTTTAAGCTCAGCAAGAACTAGTTGTCTTGCAAGTGCTACCGGTGAGTCCTTAACCTCACTTGATATGAGAGGCAGTTCATCTACCAGGAGTTCTCCATCTTCTTCCATCAATTTGCCCTCAGAGTTTACCTGTCTGAAAGGAAGCACGGCAATTCTTAATGGTTCATAAGGTGAATATTCAAGAACATGATTATAATGACCGGTACATGAGGCGAAACTAGCAAGTAAAAATTGTATAAATAAAGTCAATTTTTTCATTTATAAACCTCTGATCTAACTAGTTCACCATAAGGAGATCTAAGCTCGACCCGCAGGCCTCTTTCTGTATCCCAAGGACCTACAAGCCTGAAGATACCGCAATATTTTCCTTCCTCAACTTCTCTAAGCTCAGCTGATTCTCTTTTAGAGGAAATAAGCCAGGCACTTTGAAAAGGTGTGCCGTAAGCACAAAGTTTTGTGTTGCCCTTTAAATGGTTTTCTGTGGCAGTTTTCTCAATCGAAAGCTTTTCTTTTGAATTTAAAATCTTTTTTTCGCCATTAGGCAACTCTTTTAAAAGAGAAGAAACGAATCTATAGCTTAGCTTGTCAACTGAAGATTCATCGCCATTTCTGATCTGATTTATTATAGCTTGAATTACTTGACCAGATTCCAGGATTAAGCCACCGCTATCTCTTTCAGTATGTGTAGCGTGATACAAGGAGATGCTATCAGTATTCTCTAAATTAAATTGACCTGTAAGCGAACTGTAGTACCCTGCCAAAAAATCTATATTGGATGAAGATTCAATATCAAGATAGGCAATTTTGGCAATTTTATATCTACCAGTAATTTCTCGAATGTTAGAACAGTCAGGATTTATGCACACATGTTCAATTACTTCAGGTGATAAAAGAATATATCCCCTTGATTCCAGGCCAAGTCTGGCGAGCTCTGAAATATAAATAAGCCTTTCTCGGGAAATTCCTTCAACAGCTTTACCAGGTATAAAAGCAATGTAAGGATTTTTATCTTCTATGAGTTTTGGAGATTTTGTTATTGAAGGTCCACAAGCTGTTAGTGCAAGGAAAAGAAACGATAATATTTTATTCATGGACTACAATTTCTCCAGTTAAAATCCTGCCTTTGGGAATTTCTTCCTTTATTTGAAAAGCATAAGTCCCTGAAGATGGAAAACACAAGATCTCGAAATCTCTTGGCTTAACTGGTTTTTCTGACTTTAGGGTTTCATTTGTCAATTTTAAATTATCAGAATGGCAGTGAATTTTTTTGCCGCTAAAATTAATTTCTATTTGTACGTCTTTATTAGGAGAGTCATTAAGAAAAAATACTGAAGAATCAAGTTTGTTAATTTCAAGTCTTGAAGGTTCTATGCTGTTTCCAGTGTACCTCAGGATAAGTTTATTTGATTTGATGCTTTTTCCCTGTGCCATAACGTTATGTGAGAAGAAAATAATGGAAAATAAAAAGAGGTGACAGGGTTTCATGATAAATCCATTTTAAATAGTACGATTTAGATGCTAGTCAATTAAATGACTCTTTGCAATATTTAAGGAAGAAAATCCCGACCGATATAATCAGTCGGGATTATTTTTATAACCTGCCTGCTAAATGTCTAGTCTAGCTTGTAAACAATTTAAGAGCTTCTCCAGCGCCATCAACAGAGAACATGCTCCATACCAGGCTAAACAGAAAAGCTACTAGGGCAAAATACCAGATCGCTCCATAAATCATTTGCCTGATGCTAAGAGGAGCTACCATTTTTGATCTTATTTCATTAGCTTTTTCTACTAACATGGTTTCTGTAGTTTGCAATACAGTCTCGTGATTTTTGATCATTTCTCCCATCAAATCACCCGAACCCTCTACTTTGCGGGCCCTTACTTCGGAAAGTTCAGATATGAGATACTCTCTGAAACTTTCATCTGTAAGGTTTTCTGCATTTACTCTTAATGCTTTCAGAGCATCAAGAAATGATTCTATGCTCTGTAACGTTATTCTTTTGTAATGTTCTGCCCTTGCAGATACAGAAATTTCCAAAAAGCCAAAAAAACCAATCAGGACAAAGAGCCAAATTCCAGCGTATCCACAAAGAAGCATAAATGCTGCTGATACTGCACAAATAGCATACCAGCCTCTATGGCCTGAAACTGAAAGCATTACTGCCGAAAGAACTCTTCCACCATCAAGCGGATGCACTGGTAATAGATTGATCAGGTTTAACGCTGCAATCCATGCTGTGAGTCCTGCCCAAAGCGGAGAATTTGTCATTAAAAACATTCCGAGTGCCACGAGAGCAACCGCCGTGCCCCAGATCGGGCCCATAAGTGCAACAAATATATGGTCTCTTTGGCTTTTGAAAGAGCTGTCCATAACAGCAGCACCACCAACAAATGGTAAAAAGTAAAAGCCTCGAGTTTTAATACCTACTCGTCGCATTGCCCATACGTGACCAGCTTCGTGAATTCCAATGCTAAGCATTAGTACAGCAGCAAACTGCCAGGTGAACAACCATGCATAGGAACCATATGAAACTGTTGCAAGCCCTACTTTTGTCTTAAACACCACACTTAGAAACTTTCCAAGTACTGACAAAAACTTTGGTCCTAACTTCAACAGAATCAGGATAACTCCAAGAGGAACTTTCCTGGATTTGGCCTCGGACATCGCTTCACCGTCCTTTCAAAAAGCAATGAACCTGGTACTGGCACGAGCCAGTAAAAAACCATTTCGGAGTTATATTATCAGGATATTTATGGTAGTCAATGAAGGTGGGTCTAAATAAATTAAATTTGATAACCCAAGGGAAGTTAGCCAAGGTAAGGGAAGGGAAGGAAGTTATCCTCACCCACCAGCCGATCGACAAACTTTCATTGAAAACATCAGAAACTATTTACGATAACCCTTAAGATCAACTAAAAATCTTTAATCCAAATGGGCTATCATCCCCGAATAGAGTCGAACGAAGTATCATTTTTCAGCACCATAAGGTGCCGAAATTCAAAACTATGGTTTGTAAATAACCCAAAATTAGAAGAAAGAATTCTTGCATATACTGCCAAGTACTTAGAAGTTCACAGCGTTGAACTATATGCTTTCGCAATTGAAGGTAATCACACACAGGATCTTGCTGACTATTCAGTTTTAGACCAAGAGTTTTATCTATCTGTAAGTTAAGACGCAAAGAGTGGTTAGATTTCTACTTCGATTGCTATTACAAATACAAAGAAGCTTCCACAAAATTCAGAAAAGGGTTTTTTGATACTGTCTTTCCGGATGGGATGTTTCCACCATGGCGCAATCCCGCACCTTCCTAATTATCAATCTTGCTCGATTTTGTATTTTGTAAAACAAAATTCTGCACTTCTATCTAAAACGTCATTTTTGATTCATTTCGGACATACTTTCACAACACTCATTACATCACTTTCGTTTCAATCCTCTATTTTTACAAATACTTTAATCCAATTAAACTAACAACCCATACAATTTACACGGACCACTGTATCGTATGTGAGGTTATGTATTTTGGGATTTAGGGAAACATTGATTCATTTTTTTTGGCGACATTATGCTCCCCACACCACCAAAGTCTTAATACTGTCCCAAATTGGGCAATAGAATAATTAACAGTTCTTTACTGGGGGTTTTTATCATAGCCCGCCCTTTTTTCTTACTAAACAATAGCTTAATTTGTCTTCACTGATTTTATAGTTTTTTAATTAGGGTAGTTAAATCATGAAGTTAAAATTGTCTTTATTCTCCATTTTCTTAATTTTATTCTGTTTTTCAAATCAAGCTCTTAGCCAGACTGGACCAATTAAGGGAAAGGTAGCTCTGATCGGTAACATGACTAAAAGTTTCGATTCTTGTAGTGGTTTCCCCAACACTTTTAATCAGAAGTTAAGAGTAAGATGGAATAGTTTTGTTAGTTTTATTGTAAGAGATATAACTGAAAACGGTGCTCAGTCCCCTGGTGGAATATTAAAGAATGAGGTCATAGCAAGACAGACTTTTCTAATGTCGAATGGTTTGGGTTATGTTGAGCTTGCATATAGTGTAAAGGATTTTTTTTCTTCAAAAAAGAAAAGAGATGTGACCAAATTTTATACCTATTTTAGCAACCAGGGTAAATTTATATGCCAAGTAAAGTATCATGGAAAGCTGGATCATAAAAAGATTAACTAACTTTAAAACACTTAGAAAGTTTTTGAATTGTTCCTCTGTTTTGGAAAAAATGAAGTTATATTTGTTTTTACTTTTAGTAACAGGTTCATTTTTTCAGGCATCATGCACCAGAATAGTTATCTCTGATTTGGAAACTGTATCAAGTGTTGATCTGGGTCTTTATCAGGGAATTTGGTATGAGGTTGCAAAATATGAAAACTCATTTCAAAAAAACTGTCTGGCTACAAGAGCTAACTACAGTATTAATGATAACGGTTCTCTTAATGTTCTAAATGAATGTATCAATAAAAATGGAGAAATTGATTCTGCAAACGGCACTGCATTTGTTTCAGATTCAGCTTCAAACGGAAAACTTAAAGTAAGCTTTGTTCCTGTACTTCAAAAATTTGGGGTTTTTTCTGGTGATTACTGGATTATTGAACTTGATACAGATTACCAATTCGCGATAATTGGCCATCCAGAAAGGAAATATTTATGGATATTATCCAGAAAGCCTGAGATGAGTAATGACCTACTGGAATCATTAAAAGTATTGCTCAGGGATAAGCATCTATATTCTACTGAAAGATTAACTAAAACTCCTCCATGGCCAATGTGAAAAAACTTCATATTGTGCAGTATTGACCCCATGCAAATACTATATATTTAACCTCTACTCTTTATATCTACTTTATTCCTGACTAAACCAAGGCTATCTGATGACCCGGGTCAATTAGTTCACATCCCCCTTTTCCCTAACCCTTCAAAAGATTTAATTGATTTACCTGGTAACTATTAGGGCTTATTGCTTTTACAGCACATATAGATTTGTAAAATATCCAGAAATATGTTCTATGCATTTTAATGTCGGTTCTAAACTAGCGATCTTTTAAATTATCATACCAGTAAAGTTTGTGTAACTTTTTGGCTCCATTCGGTTTCAAAAGTTACAAAAGATATATTGATTGAGGTTTTAATAAGCCTGATTCTGCTCATATTTGGTCTTCCCCTGTTTTGTAAACAACGAAACAGGGGAAAGCCAAATATCTGGATTTTACGTGAAGTTCTTCGCGGTCTGGCATAGTGGCTGTAATCTCAAGCAGGAGAATCGCAATGAGATGTTTTATGTATGTAGTTGGGCTAGTCTGTATTTTGTCAGGACAGGCTCTCTCAGAAGCACCTTGGTCAGAGATCAAGGGTACTTTGAAAGAATATCAAGCCGTTGCTGTTCACGAGTCAGAGTACAGTTACGGTGGTTCCTGTATACGGCTATTGGCTACCAACGTAAGAGGTGACCAAGAAAGTGAGAAGCTCGCTGCCAAATTATCAGATGCTCAAGTGGCAATTCCAATTTTTGAATTGCATCTTCAGAGCTTTCCTGAACAGCATTCAGATACGCTTTCATTTCTTAATGCTTTGCCACAGCTAAAGCTTTTGAATTTGGGAGGAGCAAGTTTTGACAAGAAAGAACTTGCAAGATTAAAGGAAATGAAATCGCTTGAGACAATTTATATTTCAGGGTCTGACTGGGATAAGGAGGCTTTAGTTGCGCTTGGTGAAGTGAAGACTTTGAAAAACATGAGGCTTCAGTACCTGAAAAGCGATAACTGGATTTCATTCCCAGCTTTTCCTGAGCTAGTAGAAATTGATTTGAGTAGTTCTGATTTTGATGATGATGGAGCTTTGGCGTTGGTAAAAAGTCCAAAAATTCAGGCAATTCACGCCTACGATACAAAACTTAGAGACAATGGTTTGTTGAATTTGGCAGACCTGAAAGAACTCAAAATTTTGGGAGTCAATTTTTCTGACGATAATGATTCAATTTTGACAAGAGATGGGCTTTCTCGTTTCAAAGAGAAACGACCTGATGTTCAAATTCGAACCGACAGGCCAAAAACACCTCATCCAGCCAAGGCCCCAAATCAGTTTAATCCAGTTCGGCCTGGTCCTCAGGAGCAAGCATAATATTGGCTTATAGTTTTTTACGCGCAGCCTGCAATATTTTGTACGGCTGCGCTATTATTGTTTTCAAATGAGATGTCAATTTCAGAATTTAATTTATTGACTACTTTTGAGATTGGCATCTCATTTAATAGAAGTTTTTAGTATTTACTGAAAACTTCTAATGTAAAATCAAGTAAGAATTTTTCTTGTACTACAATTTAAGCATTGCAATGCAAAAAACAAGAACTCCGACAAGAATCCATTGAAGAAGTATTAATTTTTCTTTTAGATAGAAAATTGCAAATATTGATGTAAAAACGCTAATCAGGGGAAGTATTGCAGCTGCTATGCTGATTGGACCAATGGTAGTTGCATATGCATAAAATGAAGTTCCAAGAATTGTTGGAGAAGCTGCTTTGCCTATGACAAGAAGCTTTTGAGGCTCAAAATGAAACCTGTTTCTTTGAATTAAACTTTTTAAAGATATAATAACAAAACCAATAATTCCTATTCCACCTTCCCAATAAAAACCGGCAATCAGAGGATTAATTTGTCTTGATATCAAGCCTACCAGGAAATATCCGCTTCCAAGAAATATGCCAAATAGCATGGAATAAAATATTCCTTTGGTAACATTTAGTTCTTTAAATGATTTTTTATTAGACGAGACTCCTATCATTATAACAATAAAAATAATCATCATAGCAAACAGGTATTGATTTGAATGAATTATCTGATTGTTAATGATCTTGTCTAAAATCATTACAAAGATTGTTGAAAAACCAAGGCAGACTCCAGAGGCGATTCCTACAGGAAGATACCTGCTTGACATATAAAATGAGGAGTTTCCAATTACTGTTGTAAAACATGCACATAATATCATTAATAAAACATTTTTATCCATTAGAAAAAGTTCAGAACCAAAATACATTATAGAGAATGGCAACATAAAAATTCCTATAGCTATGCCCCTGTAGGAAGATACGCTTAATGGATCAAGTGACCTCGCATGTGGTGTCATGAAAATATTGTTAAGAGAGTAAAATAGAGTGGCAAGGAGTGATGATAATATAAACATGCTGTTTAAAATACTTTTTTTCTTAGAAGCTTATTAATACAACTTTATGTGAAAACAAAATATGGAATTAAATAATTGAGGTTAAAATCTTTTCATTTTTCTGAAATAAAGTAATGCTTTTCAGGGTTGTATAGGCTATGTTGTGAAGTGCTTGCTTTGCGGGCCTGACAGGAATTAAGTTTTATCTATTAATAATGATTCTTTTCTTGAAGTTAGTTAATTTAAGATGTTAGGCTTCTAGCTGATTCTTCGGGTGCTTGCCATGAGTAAAAAAAGGTGCTCAAGTAGGCGTTTTTGACAACTCCAAGGTGGGTAGTTTATTTTAACTAATCTGTTCCTTTGATAATGTGGTAATGGTAGAAGAAAGTCACTGATTTTTCGGTTCAAGTAATTAACATATTTTAGTTTCTTAGCAGATTCAAGATTAAACTCTGAATATTAAATGATTTCAATTTCTTGATTGAAGAAACAGTGGCGTGCTGTTTTTTTTGTGGTTTTTTTAAGGAGAACGAAGATGCCAGTTGATCTAAAGAGAGCCTATTCTTATAGAGTCATTGAGGCTCTATCGCTTTTTTCTGTGATAACAGAAATACCAGTCGTAATGGTTGGGACTCCCGGAATCGGGAAAACGTCTATTATGAATAGTCTTGGTCGTGCACTTAAGAGAAGGGTGCATGTCGTTACTGTTCCAGGTAAAAATATGCTCGCAGATATTGTTGGAGCTCCAAGAGTTGTTCAGCGAGAGCTTGCAAGGTCTGGAAGGATTGTGGATCAGGTTGAGTACGTACCTTACGACTATGTTGTTGATCTTTATGATGATCCGGAACCTTCCATCTTGATGTTTGATGATTTGCACTCTGCAAATCCTGAAATGCAGGCTGTTATTATGGGATTAATGTATGACCGAAGATTTGGGTCGTATACATTGTCCCGGACTTCCATGGTGGCGACTTCAAATCCTGAGGACGGTACATTAGGTTTTATTAGTACCCTTGCTAATCGACTTTTTGTGCTTCCTGCAAGATTTCCGATGGATGAGTATGCCGATAGAAAAGTCGCACATGCTAATAGCGATTTAGAACATTACCCCGATCCGGTTCTTCCTGAAGTTGGTGACTGGAAAGCTTTCTATCGCCTGCGAAGTCTGGAAACAGCGAGTTTTCTCAGGAATACTCCCGGATTCAGTAATCCGGATCCGGATGCTGGTGATATTGAACTAAGTGAGCAGTTTCCGTCTGGTCGTACATACGATTATATGGATAAACTGATGGGTGCGCTTGATGCTTCCACCATAAATGGTGAGCCTCTGAGTGAGTCGTATAGAAACGATTACAATCTGATGCAGAAGTTAATTGCAGAAGGTACCATTGGTACAATTGCGGCTGCTGCATATCATACTTTTCTTAGGGAAAAGGATCTTCCTGATCCCGAATATATTTTAAAAAATCCGGCCCGGATTTTTTCTGAGCTTGATCTTGAGAAGCGACCTGATCGCTTGTACTTCATACTTCGCATTGTTTACAGGCATATTCAAAGGGATCTTGATCAGAGTTCCTGGACAAGGGTTTGGAGACTTATTTCAACCTTTACAGAGGGAGGTAAATCAAGTTTCGCATTAGCAGTCGCTCGTCTGTTGCTTACGTCTGATAATTGTTCAAGGTTCAAATCAGAGCCAGTTGTCAAGCATTATCAGGATATGCTGAAAGTCGATCAAAATAACACTCGAAGCCGAAAGCGGGGAGGGTGACTTAGGATGGATGAAATTGATGCCAAGAAGCGAATGGATGAAGCTATACGAAGAGTAATCAGGCAATTTCCCTTTTGGGAAGTTTACTTGATAAGTATGAAGCTTATCTGTCGAAAAACTCTACCATCAATCAGTCTGGGTGTTGGCCTTCGATTATACTTTAACCCTGACTACGTTAATAGAAAAACTGTGAGGGAGTTGGCAGCGATTATTCTTTGTCAGCTTTATCAGGTTTTTTTGTCTCAGGGTAAAAGGAGAAATGGAAGAGATCCATTTGTTTGGATGCTTGCCTGTGGACTTGAATCAGGTGGTGATTATCAGGAAGGCCAGGCAATTGGTCTTCCTCCGGAAGCTGTTGTTCCTGCGTTTTACAGTTTTCAGGCAGGACTTACTGCGGAGCTTTACTATAACCTTCTAATGGATATGGATGAAATTCCTCTTCCATTTTCACTGAAGGACAAGGATGGCTTTGAGATTCTTGGTGGGCCCAAGTTTATATTCAAGCCTAAAGGCGATTCTGATGATCCTATTCTTGCAGGTTCAGAACTGCTTGGGGAAGACAGCAAGAATTATCTTGAATCACTAGGAATTGAATCCTGGGAGGACGAAGATAACTCTGCTACCTTGGAAATTGATCCTATCTTTGAAATGATTCAGAGAGAGGATACAAGAAAGGAGATGAGAAAGTTTGCTTCAGAAAAGCCCGGAAAAATTCCCGAGCATCTTCTTCTTGAATCACAGGTAGGCAGATCGAGGTTAAGCTGGAAGTCTGAACTCTCAAAGCTCCTTAAATCCTTTACGGTTGGGAGATCAGGAAGGCTCCGGTTTTCCTATAATATCTTTAACCCCAAGGAAGTTATTCTGGGTGGTCATTTTCTTTTGCCTGGGTCTCAGACTTTGGGCGTTAATCCACTTGTGATTATTGATACATCTGGTTCTATGAGACCAGAGTACTTTAAGGATGCCTTAGGTGAGCTTGATGGACTGATAAAGTCTGTTTGTGGTCTTGCCGGAACCTCGGTAATGGCATGTGATGCAAAACCAAAGCCTGTTCAATTTGTGAAAACTGCTAGGCAGTTTGATCTGATTGGAGGTGGCGGTACTGATATGTCGATTGGTCTTCAAGCTGTAAATTCTCTTAAGGTTAAACCTGATGTTGTTATTGTAATGACTGATGGTGAAACAAACTGGCCTGCGGAGTCTCCTACAGAAGTGCCTGTCGTCATTCTGATAGTGTCTCCTAAATGGAGCATTAAAGACAGAAGAAATTACCCACCTCCAAAGTGGGGTACCCTGATAGAAATGTACCCATCATCCAGTAAGAAAAGGAACTAGGAGTATGGGTTAAGGTTGTGATGGCAGGGAGAAGTCTTTTCCTTCTCCCTGCCTTGATATATATTTGGTTCAAGCAGCACGCACTTTTAATCTAAATTATTTCTGTCAAGGAACAATTTAATGTTAAGAATTAAAAATTTAATTTATATCCCCTGTTTCTTATTCCTTCTTTCTTGTGGAGGTGGGTCAGGATCAAATCGAATAACAGTTTTGTCTGATTATTATTCAAAAATTGTTAATAATGGTTATTGCATAGAATACGGACTTAACGATAACGACGAAGTTACCCTGGTTTGTGGGGTAATTGATGAGTCTGATAATAGCGAAACTCAGAAAATTATCAGGTTATCTCCGAATGGTGAATTTAAAGAATATCCACTTCCAGTAGCAATTTCAAATAATAAATTTATTCATGTTGATCCAATTAAGCAGAATGGAAAGTTTTTTGTTTTTGTCAGTTCACTTATAATTGACGATTTTACTGAATCAGTAAATTTAGAACCAAGAAAGAATAAACTCTCACTGCCTTATTCTGCCCCGGAGTATTTTATCTGGAATGGAAGATCATATGATAAAATTGACGGATATATTAATGCTTCAAGTGACAATGGACGGTTTTTCAGCGTGATCAAGGGAAATTTTGACAGTCCATCAAGACAACTTCTTCTTGATGGAGACAGGGAAATTGAACTTAAATCCAATGACGGAACATACCCTTTTCAACTTGTATTCAGGTTAACAAATACTGGTAACCAATACGGCCCAGGGTATAATGATAAAGGAGTTATTGAGGATAATCTTGTATGGAATGTTGGTGGGCAAAGAGTTCTTAATAGACCTGTGGATAGCGAAGAAAAGAGGTTTTATCAACTTAATAGCATAAATAACAAGGATAATTTGTTATTTGATTCTTTTCCAATTAGCGCTGATGAATTATCAAAAGCCGAAGTCTATATTCAATATAAAGACAATTCTGTTTTCAAGAAAGAAGTTGATCTTCCTGCACTTTCTTCTTTCGTCTATGATTATAATGATAACGATCTTGTAGTTATAAATCATAATTTTGAGAACTATATTTTTAGTCCAAAGTCAGGACTTAAAAATATTCGTGATTTTATTGATCCCGATGATCAAACTACAGTTTATTCATTGCTATTTCTGAATAACAGGAATAAAGCTGTTGTTACTGCAAGCTTTGCTGAAGGTGGTAATAAGGTTCTTCTTGTTGATTTAGGTAATTTTTAATTATTAAGTTATTTATCTGAATATTTTAAAAAGGCTGATTATGAATAATATTCTTATTCGTTTTAATTTCTTTATTCTTGTACTTCTCTGTTCCTTTAATCTGAACGCTCAAGAAGTTCTTTCTTCAGATGTATCTGGAATTAAGGATCCAGATGGAATAAAGCGCATGGAGGGGTCAATATTAGTGCTAGGAGAGAGTAAGGCTTATGATGAGTTTGTAATTCCAACCAGCAGAATTGAATTCGATTATAATTCACAGAAATTTAAAGAATGGGACAAGTTATCTATTGAAGGCTCAAGAGATACAGTTTTTTATCGACTTCCCAAAGATGCATCAACTCTTGAAGTTGCAAAGAGTTACGAAGATGAATTTCTTGGCGATGGTTTTGAGGTGATTTTTAAGGGCAAGGATGAAGATCTTCATGATGGATATGGACGGTTTATGAAGGAAGTTTATGGCGTAAAGATAGGAGCTGCCCTAATGGAGTATCATATTCCAGCATCCAATGACTTTAGATATCTTGCCGTTAAGAGAAATGAATCTGATGGTTCTGTTACATATATTACAGGTTTGTTTGCAAAGATCAGGGATGTCTGGGGATCAAAGTATGCAAAGCCCCTTGAGGTAGTTACCAGACTGGATGTAATTCGAACAAAACCAATGATTAAGCGACTTGTTTTGGTTAAAGCGGAGGAAATGCCGGGACTCCTTGGAAAGGATGGTAAGGTAATTTTGTATGGTATTTTATTTGATTTCAACAAGGCTGAGATTAAGAGTGAGTCTGAAGAAACTTTATCTGAAGTTGCAAAGTTTTTAAGCACACATGAGACTGCCAAATTGGTTGTCACTGGCCATACGGATAATGTTGGCAATTTTGAGTTTAACAGAGAGCTTTCCCAAAAAAGATCGGAATCTGTTGTCAATTATCTGGTTAGCCGTCATAAAGTTGATAAATCCAGGCTCATTCCTTTTGGAGCTTCTTTTAGTTCACCCGTATCTTCAAATGAGACAGAAGAAGGAAGGACTAAGAACAGAAGGGTTGAATTAGTCCGTTTTCAATAAGAATCAGTTCATGATTTATCCATCATTCTTGACATTTCTGAACTTGAAAGAAATGCAGTTCTTATCTGGTTTGAAATCTCAGAGAACTGATTAGGTGAGTGGGGGAGGAATATGGCGGTTCCATTTGCTGAGTGGCCAATCTCCTTTAGGGTGTCAAAGTACTGAGTAAGAAGTACCAGATTCATTACATCTTCTGCCTGAATTCCGCTTATACATTTTTGGAAATCTTCTACTGAGTCTCTAAGGCCGTGGATAATTTCTTTTCTTTGATCAGCTATCCCTTTCCCTTGAAGGGCTTTTGATTCTGCATCGGCCTGAGCGGCTTTTACTTTAAAAATCCTCTCCGCTTCTGCTTTTTCAACTGCTGCAACCCTAAGACGCTGCGCGGCGTTAATTTCGTTCATTGCATATTTAACTTTTTCATCTGGATCTATATCTGTAACAAGAGCCTTAATAATTCCATAACCGAATTGACTCATTGTTTCAGCAAGTTCTGTACTTACGGCAACAGCAATGTCATCTTTTCTTTCAAACACCTCATCAAGCTTCATTTGAGGTACGCGAGCCCGAATAACATCAAACAGGTAAGCGGTAATTTGTTCATTTGGATTTGTCAGGCGATAAAATGCTTCATAAACACTTTCTGAAAGAACATAGTATTGAACTGAAACTACTACTGTAAGAAAGACATTATCTTCGGATTTGGTTTGAACTGGTACATCAAGTTGCCTTACGCGAAGTGAAATTCTTCCTGCCACCCTGTCCATAAAAGGGACTTTCATGTGAAGGCCAGAGCTTACAATTTTATGAAAGCCCCCAAAGCGTTCAATAATTGCTGCAGTTTGATGCTGAACTGTAAAAAACGACATTGCTACAAGAACAAAGCTGGCTAGAAAAAAGAAAATTAAAAATAATATTAAAACCGGCACTGGATCACCCCGCTGATTTCGAGAATTAAAGAAGTAAGGATTTCGATGAAGAGTGTACGTACCGGGTTTCTTAATAAAGGGTGTAATTAGGCTGATAGTGAATGATTATAGTGACATATAATGAAGTAAAAATGAAATTAGCCAATTAATTGTCTAAATCGGAGGATTTATATATGCTACAAAAATAGTGTTCTTTTTAATTTCAATAGGTTTTTTTACTAGGAGACTCTTAAATGAGCATTCTGGTTAAATATCTGACCGCAATGGTCAAAATGGATGGTTCGGATCTTTTTTTGCAAGCAGGGAAGAGGCCTGGAATTCATGTTTCAGGAGAGCTCAAGTTTTACGATACGAATGTGTTAGATAAAGCTCTTATAACCACATTGGTAAATGAGCTTCTAGCCTGTTCGCCATCGCAAAATGATTTTGCAACGGCGCTTCAGGAAACTGGCGGAGCTGATTTCAGCTTTCGAATGTCGATTGATTCTGTACTTAGAAGTTTCCGAGTCAACATAGGAACGGAAACCAATCAGAGGTTCATGACCATTCGACTCATCTCAGGTGATGCCTTTAGTCCAGAAGAACTTGGGTTAAAGAAAGAGCTAATGGCAAGAATCATCGGTAGCAGAGGTAACGGAGGACTTTATCTTGTGACCGGTGCTACCGGGTCTGGCAAGAGTACCACTCTTGCCAGCATTGTAAACCATATTAATTACAATTATGGATGGATTGTAAGAACGATTGAATCTCCGATCGAGTTTTACTTTCCACTTGATGGAAAGAGTATGATTACTCAGACCGAGGTTCCTATCCACTCCAAGTCATTTCAATTGGCCTTAGAGGCAACTCTAAGGCAAAAGCCTGATGTAATAATGGTTGGAGAGATCCGGGATTCAAAGGCACTTGAAGTCGCAGTTCATGCCGCTGCAACTGGGCACATTGTTCTTACAACGCTTCACACAAGTAGCGCCGCAGAAACAATTCAGAGAATGTTGGGAATGGCTCCAGACATAATGAAGCCAAATATTCTTAGCATGCTAAGTAGCTGTTTGCAGGGCGTGATTTCGCAGCAACTAATGCCCAAAGTTGGTGGCGGTCGAATCATGGCGTATGAATTGCTGCTTAGTGATCCTGCAATTGGACACCTCATTCGTGAAGGCAAGATTGAGCAGATCCCTTCCAAGATTCAGACAGGGGCTTCAAAGGGAATGCATACTTTTGATGACTACTTGATAAAACTCTATCGGGAAGAGCTTGTTACAAGAGAAGTGGCAATCACTTTTGCAAGAAACAAGGAAGATGTTGCAAAAAGGATTGTATCTCTGCAACAATCTACAAAAACTGCCTAAATGGCATGATTCCATCGCTTCAATTCAGGTTTTTCATTTTGGGAGCGAAAAGCTCGCTCCCCTTTTTGTTGTTTTACATAAGTTCTCAAAAAATCTTGAAAACAATTGAGAAATCTGGATTTTTTGACAACATTGAAAAACAATATAAACAATTCTGAAACCAGAAATGATTGTTTTTTTCACACTATTTTTGATACACTCAAAAATCGCTCTTTTTATAATCTGTTTAGTGTAGATGTCTAAAACCACTTTCCTTTTTTTAAGCACTTTTTAATTTTACTGTTTAGTTCCATCTGCCTCATTTTGGTAAATTTTCATTTTTTATCAGTGCTAGTGTGCTCTTAAACGGGAAAGTGGAAGGTTAAGGTTTTTTAATAGAAAGTTAATTATGAGCAGATCAGTTAGCTTGACCGCTCTAAAGAAGTTCGCAAGAGTACTTCAAGTGACGACAGATGAGGTACTGATTGCAAGAGATCTTTTGAATGCTGGCAGCGCTTATGCAAGCTGGGAAATTCCCAAAGGTAATGGCGGTGTAAGAAAAATTACTGCCCCGGTTAAGGAGGTAAAAAACGTTCAGACCGCTATTTTGAGGCGAATCTTGTACTTCATACCGGTGCATTTTATTGCACATGGATTTTTGAAGAATCTGGATATTTTCACGAATGCCCGGGCACATACTGGAGCTCGCTTTATTTTGAACCTGGATCTCAAGGATGCATTTCCAAGTACAAGAGATCACAGGGTTCGGGTAAATCTTCAAGGTTCGCTGAAATCCTTTCTCCGAAAACAGTTCGGAAAAGGAATCAGTGATGAAGAAATTGAAGATATTCTGCACATGATTGTGAAAGTCTGCTGCCATGAAGGGTGTCTTCCGCAAGGAGCGCCAACTTCTCCGGCACTTTTGAATCTTGTATGTATGCATCTGGATCAACAGCTAGCTGCACTTGCGGATCAACATGATCTTACAGTAACGCGATATGCAGATGATATTACATTCAGCAGCAAGGTCGCCCCAATACCTTTGTCCTTGAAGCCAAGGATTTTTGCTACCATTTCAAATGCGGGATGGAAAGTGAATCCTCTAAAGACAAAGCATTTCAGTCGGTCTTTAGGTCATACACTGGAAATTACGGGATTGTTTCTTCAGGAAGATGGACGTCTAACTGTTCCAACTGAGAGAAGAGAGATTTACCGTACGTTTCTTAATGATATCCTTCAAAAGGAATCACTGGAAGATAGTGATCGTCACCGAGCAATTGGCATAATTGTTTACATGACCAGGGTTTACAATGGAAGACTTCCGTCTTCTTTTGGAAAAATCTGGGGCAAAGTCAAAGTAAAGCATGGTTTCAAGGATGCCCCGGCATCAAAGAGACAAATGCTTGATATGTACGGACCTGAAGTTTAATTTCTAACTGAAAGAAAGAAATAATCATGACTACTGATTCTCTAAAAGTGAGGATATACAAGACAGGTAATCGTCTTGGTGCCCTCACAACCGATGGAATAAAGTGTTCAATCAAGGATAGCCCTGAAAAGGAGCTGGCGAAGACAGGCGATCAGTGGACTGCGCGAGCAGTAAGCGGTCGTCTTGCCGGACAGAAGGGTTTAACACAGGTTCTTCTTCTTGATAGATTTGAGCAGGGACTGGTTGACAGCTTGCCTGATCACTGGGTAGATCCTGAAAACCTTAAAGTGATTCAGACATTATTGTCAGGAAATATCCATGTGCTATTGTCCGGACCTCCGGGCATAGGGAAGACTATGCTTTCATCCCGTCTTGCAGCCGCAAGAAACTGGAGATTTCACCAGGTTGACTGCGCGCAGATGTTAACTACCAAGGATCTCTTTGGTGCTGATTCTGCACTTGAGGGAACAACCAGGTTTGTTAAGTCAAGTCTTACTGAATGGCTTTCTCAGGTTCCTGAAAATGAAACCGGAGTAAGGCATCTTTTATGCCTTGATGAGTTAAACAGGGCTCAGGGTAAAGCTGCTAACTCACTTCTTGGTTTGCTTGGTCCCAGGCGTCAGTGTGATATTCCGACTATTGATGGTACTCTTCGGGTCTTTCTTCCAAAGAGTGTTGCAGTTATTGCAAATGCCAACCTTGGTCGAGAGTACACAGGAACATCAGCCCTTGATCCAGCACTTAGGGATCGAATGGTTGCAGTTCCGGTTGGCTATCCTCCTGTATCTGAAACTGTGAACGTTCTTAAACAGGATGAACGATTCAGTAAAATTCCTGATGTTGATATTCAGATCATAGTTAGCGCGAGTCGCGTTTTGCATGCACAGTTTGAAGCGCGCGCTTCAATGCACGCTCCTCCAAGCTTTCGTGGAATCGAGGCTACGCTTGTACTTAGAGCAAATGGTTTGGATCTTAGAAGAAGTGTTGTCTCCGGGTTTATGGGACTGCTTAATGACAGGGAACAGAATGACATGTTCTCAGCGTTAGCACTTAAATTTCCTGTTTTCCGGCCTGGAGCTTCAAATGTACAGTAATGTCAGATCTCCTGAATTTATTGAAAATGTAAGGCTTCTTCGTGAACGTATAATTGGTATGACTGGTCGCCCAGTCTACCTTAGACTTTCACGCTGGGAGGTTCAGACTGCGGCAACTGATTGTAAAAGATCAGTGTGTCTAAATCCTAGACCTCTTGATGAGGGCAGGTTTGATATTGCACTGGGTATTTGTACTCATGAAGCCGGTCATATAATTTACAGCTATCATCTGGCAGATGTAATGGCTCGTGCTCATAAAGAAGGCGGCGAAGCCCTTGGAACAGTAGTTAACCTGATTCTTGACCGAAAGGATGACTGGTTATCAAGACAAGATTTTCCTGGGGCTAAAGCTGATCTTGATTCAAGGGCCTCTTATGTAATGCCTCATGTAAGCAGATATCAAAGAATGCATAATCTGCATACGGATTTTTTCTATGCATGCAAAGCGTTTGCCACGCCGGTTAATCCGGTGACCAAAAAGGCAATGGCTCTTATAAAGAAAATGATTCCTGATTTTCGTATTACTACCGAAGATCAGATCATTGAGACTGGAAAAGCAGTACTTAAACTTCTTGGAGAGGTGCCAAAGGCAAATGAGGTTATCAGGAACCTGATCCTTCTTCTTGTGAAGTCAGCGGGGAAGGAAAGTGATTCTGAAAATCTGAATCAGGATGAGATAGAATTTATACAAATGATTCTTGCTCGCCTGGAACAGGAAGAGGATCTTGATACATTTCTTGATTCTGATGAAGGAACAGGAAACTCTCCTGATAATGATATTGAAATCATTGAGTCTCCTGCCGTTAATGAGATTGCACCCGATCGGGCGCATTTTCAGTCGATACTGGATGGTATTTCTCATTTGGTAACTCCTTTAAAGAGTGCTCTGGAAGTGCTTGATGAGAATCAGGTAATACAGCACAGAGGACTTGAGGAAGGTGAGATTGATTCAGGACTACTTGCCAGGATGATTGCTGGTGATAGTTCTGTCTATTATCAGGAAGAGATTATTCAGATTGATCGTACTTTTGCACTCTGTCTTGATATTTCCGGATCAATGGAATCTAATATGGCTTCTACCGGAGTTTCAAAGATTGACTATGGTAGAAGGCTAGGGGTGCTTTTTAATGCGGTACTTTCCAGTCTTCAAAATACACGTGCTCACTCCTGGATGTTTAATCATGAAATATTTGATTGTGGTCCGGTAAGTGATGAATCCGGTATTTGCAAGGCATTGTCCAGTGGAGCTAATGCAGACTGCGCCATGGTTAGTGTTGTTCAAGAATATTTTCGGAAAAATTCTGCTGATGTCATGATCGCCTTTTTTATTAATGATGGAGGTCCTGATAACAGAGTTGTTCTAAAGGAGAGGCTTAAAAGATTAAGACAGATGGGTGTAATCACTGTTCAGCTTTTTATTGAGTCTGAACAGGATCGTGAAGCAAGCGCTCGTTCACTTCGTCACTTTTATGATTACCAATTTGTTTTTGGTTCAGAGAATATTGAGGAAATGATTTCAGCCCTTGCCCAGATGCTGAAAAAGTCTTTTCAAAGGTACTAATGTAGACTTGGTTCGGGTTTGTTTTTTTTGATGAATTTTCATGATTAGCTTGAGAGTCTGCAAAGATTCCGTGAAGACTTTATGTCTTTACGCCTTCCGTTTTGAGTCCTTAAATACTTAAGGGCAAGGAAGTTTACGTGAGGTCGATGTGGAAGGATCTGGGGCAATTTGCCGGGTTTTATTGCTAAAGTCGCATAAACGCCGGTTTTGTGCTCATCTTCCCGAAAATTCCGAAAAATTTTTGCTGCCCTGCAAAATCACTGTATTCCCGAGGCAATTTGCTGCCCGGTTTCCAGCCTTGCTTGAGCGGTAGAGATTGAGCGGATAACGACCGCACTTGCCGTATGTAATCATGAGAGAGTGTGTTTTCTATCACAATTAGCTAGAGAGTTGTATAACTCCGTAATGACATACGTCTTTACGCGTTCCGTTTTGAGCCCTTTTTGCTAAGGGCAAGGAAGTTTTTGTTAGGTCGATGTGGATCATGGAAATGGGTTTTGCCTAGTGTTTGCCGAGAAATGACCGAGATTCCGGAATTGTCTCGAATTTGACCGGAAAATTCCGGATTTTCTGGAATTTTCTTGGATTCAATATCCAGACCCTGGATTCCTTATCCAAACCGCCTTGATTCCATGTAATGACCCGACCGAGCTTGAGCCGCTCAGGTGAGTTTACTCACTTAGCTACAAGCCGTAATGTAATTGTGATTAGTGCTGTATTTAGCTAGAGAGTTTTTAAACTCCGTGAGGATTTCTGATCTTTACGCCTTCCGTTTTGAGCCCTTCGAAAGGAGGGCAAGGAAGTTTTTGTGAGAGTGATGTGGATCTTGATACTCTGTGCAAGCTCACCCCCGTAACGACGCCGTAACGACTCCGTAACGACGCCGTAACGACTGGTTTCAAGTTTGCTACCAGTAGTATCAACATTGCTACCACTGGTAGCGAGAAATCCCGGGAAATCCTGAGATCGTCCCAACTCACACACTGGCCCGTATCGTAAATACAGCTAGGGGAGGCGGACAAAAGGTTTTTTATTTTTACCTTCCACTCCCTCTAATTTAATTAATATTTCTTCCCATAAGAACTCTTTTAAAGTGCTCTTTTATTATTTTTAATAATAAGATATGCAATAATCCTTTCTTTGCTATAGTTCAACTTTCAGGGAAGAGTATTTTAATCGGGGCACAGTCAGCTTTATAGTTGTATGTGTTTCGAGACAGGTATGTTTTCTGGGGAGGTTTTACTATGTCAATAAAGTACAGGTTATCCAGACCTGCACAGCTTTGTCCACTTGATTTTAATCTTGCTGTTGCTACAAATCCTTTGCCATCATGTGTAGGAATTGGGGGAGTGTTTGAATTTCAGCAAGCGGAACTTGATGGGAATCAGAACCCATCTTTTCTTCCAAGGTTCGATCTTTCAAAATCTTTGCATCGCAATATTCAGGGTAGTGGAAGGGTAATAACCTTTCCCGAAGGTTCCAGTTTTGTGAAGATACTTGGTAACAGTTCTGGAGCTGTTGTTAGGTGTCCTGATGGATCGTTTGTGAAGTTACTCGATTGTTTATCTGGAGATGGTTCTGATAATTTTGGTGGAGGCCGATCTTTTAATGTTTATAATATTGAAAGAAAACTAAAAGGAATTGGTTCACTGGAATCTGTTGATGAGACATCATGGAGGGTTAAGGTTACTCCTTCTATAAAACTTGAAGTCAGTCTTTTTGATACTGCTGATGATCGATCAGAGGATTTAAAGCTGGTTGATAGACTGAGGAGTCAGGATCCAAATACTTATCTTCAGTCCTGGACATTTACTGATATTGTAAATGCCGCTCAGTTATTTCAGGGAAATGGAAGTAATTTGCTTGATTTTTCAAGGCAGGCATTTCAGTGTCTTGCTCCCAGGGGAATTAATCTTGGTCGATTTTGTTGTACATCTTCATTTAGAGGCAGAACGAATACCATTCGTGGTGTTCAGTTTCCTGAGGGTAGTGTTGGGGTGTCAATTACTCTGGATTATGTAAAATCTGGAAATCAGTTTTATCTGGTAAAAGTTCCAAGACGAAGATACTTTCTTCTTTCATACAGGGAGAGGTTTGCTGATCGGAGTTTAAAAGGAGCCTTTGCTACTGATATTGCCGTTGAGTCCCGGTTCTATGCAAATCCGGCTTCTATAACGGATATTTCGATTGACATTCTTGCATCGCAAAGACTGGAGAGTGGGATTTTGTCTTGATCAGGTTATAAAAGAGGGTATCCTGGCGCAGTATTTTTATTCTGCGACTGCGATACCCTTTCTGTCTTGATTATGGTGATTAATGCGGGTTAAAGTCTGCCTAATGCCTATTTCTTCAAACTGAAAGGCGCGATTTTTTAAAAGGCCATTTGGTAGTACATCCCTTAATAGATTTTAAAATAAATTATAAAAGCTGTTGTTTCTGGATATCTGGTTTGTATATATACTGGACGCAGTTTCGTTTTCCGTATTCGCCTCCGGCTCACATACCCCAATTTGATTTTCCATACGGAAAATCAAATCACGAGGGGTATATAGTAAGGTGGTATAAGTCAGTTCGATCAGCATAGCTCAATGGGAATTTTCTTTTAGGCTGTATAAATTGCAAGGTTAAAAATCAAGCTATCAGGTGCCGAATCCTTTCTGTTCGGCAAGAAACCTTAGATTCTGTGGTTAAACTTTTCGCAGAGTTAAATACGAAGCAATTCTAAAAGCAGCAGTTAGTGTCCCTAGGGATAGGCAAATGCAGGCAATTAGAAAAAGGGCCAAGAATGCAAAGTTGTTAGATTTAGAAAATGGTAGAATACTGAAAGCCAAAGCCCCGCTAAGGCTGCCCGCAATAGTGGGAAAAGCTTGAAAAAATCTACGATGACTATCCTCGTACATTAGAATGGGTGCGCAAAATAGTGCAATGCAAAGGAAGCCTAGCCTGAAGTTTTGTGCATTCATGAGGAAGTCATTAGAAGACCCAAGTTCAAAATAACGTACTCCGGTTATAAAGTACTGAGCCCACGCCAAGGAGAATCCAACTACATGGATCGACCAGAAAACAATCAAACTATCGCCGCAACCGATCATCCATTTTTTATAATTATTTGTCATTTCCTTTAAATCCTTCCTAAAAACCATTTGGAGCAGAATAGAATTCAGCAACTAAGAGCTTGTTGCAGTTTTTACCCTAGTAGAAATATTTTAAAGAGCGGATTTTAAAAATGACTATATCATTTCAGGTATCAATGGAATAGATAATTTACCAAAAAGATGTCAAGTACCCCTTTTTTAAGTCCTAAAGGGTGCTTCATGTGGGGTGCTAAGAGGGGCTCAACACTACGCCCGCCTGGGGGTGGTAGATAGAGTAGTGGCGTGCCATACGAAGCACCCGCGTAAGCGGGGCGTAGTGTGGAGGTGGGGGGAATTTATACACCAACCCCAAAAAGCCCATAAGTAATTAATATTATTAACTTATTAGACCACTAATTTTAAGTGGTTTACACACTTTCAGTATATAATTTGTACTTATGTTTGTACATATTTTTGTACTAAAAGCTTTGCGCACTAAATATCAAACCTCATTACTGCATAAGTAGCAAAATAAATATCAACTGCAATAACTTCCACAATTTTACCTATTCTAAAGGTGTTTTTAAAGTGTCGCTTACCTGTATTATCTCTATTAAATCTACTGCCTCTGTCTCGTTTAACAAATTTTGAGAATCTAAAAAAATTACTTTTCCCAAGATTTCACTATCAACTGTAGAAACTGGTTCAACATTATAAAAATCTTGTAAATGAGTTTTCATTTTCATTGAAAAATACCAATATTCAATAAACCTGTGAATAAATTCTTCTTTACGGTCTGCTGTGAAAATTAATATTTTATTTGTTGTCTTGTAGTTCTCATCCCAGTAACCCCAGGTAGCAAGATGTATCAACTCAGTATCCAAAAAATCCTTCTGATTCTTATACTTAGTTAATTTAAAATAAGCACTAAAAGTTTGATCTTTATCAGCGAAATATTCTGGATTATTTCCAATTGCTCTTTTCAGCATGCCAAAGGCTCTTGTTCTCGAATTATTATGTAAATAATTAAAATCTGTAGTACGCACTTCTGGCTTTCTGCAATAATTTCCTAATAGCATCCATAGCGCTTCTATCTGCTTTCTAGCATCTAGACCATCGGGGAAAATGGAAAATATTCTGTCAAGTGTTATTTCATTTATCACTTTATCTTCGCTCATATACGAAACCGGGACTAAAACCATTTTATTATACAGATTTAGAGAGTAAAGGCTCTGACCTATATGGTTAATTTGTTCTTGTGCTCTTTCTTTTAAGATACACATAATATCATTATCTCGTAGGCACTGAGAAATTACTGCAAAGCGAGTTTGAGTGTAGTAAAAATACTCTATTGGGGATTTAAAAGAAGTAGTGGAGTTTGGTATAGATTGTACAAGTTTAGAAATTTCTTTCGCCATTCCCAACCTCTCGATAATTCCTAGTGTCGTTATTGGGATAACAAAATCCATGGAAAGATTCCCTAACATTATTCGCTGAATATTAGTTTTAACTAAACTATCATCCTCCGTTAAGCGCACAAGAGGGTTATAGACGTTCTGGTCTAGCAGTAGATAATTAAGTTTCTTGATCATTATTGCAAATTGCTATCATATTAATTTTTATCCCCACGGCAATAGAATGTCACCATATGTTAATAAACCTGTTGCATAGAAGCTACTAGCTATAATTAGCATGCACTTGGTAATAGAATATTCATTCTATCCATTGGTCTCGAGCACCTTCCTTGCAAAACCATTTACTTAATTTAGATCAAGAAAACGAATACTGAATTGGATTTGCAGCACCTTGCCATGGCTTTTGTTTCCTAATACTTTCCCCCAAGTACAGCTCTTCTATGTCATTTGGTGCCTCATTCCCGATATAACCATAACGAGCTGGTACTGTCTCACGATTAGAAAAATTCTCTAAAGTAGCAAAAGCCATTTCTCAGCAATCAACACATCTCTGCGTATTCCCACTCTTTTAGCTAGAAATACTTCCCGATGGGTAGCTTTTTCTGTATTAAGCTTTCAAACAAATCTGGTAGATTCATGCAATGAACCTTCCGTGGCACCCCTTCTTTATTTTGCCTCACAGCTTGTACTGACTCTAACTTCAATTAGTTAAACTTAGTTTTCAAGTTAAAACGATGGGTCAAATAAATGATTATGGAGGGATAGTAAGGAAAGTATTTTTAAATAGGATCAGAAACGATTAGAAATGAAATAAAGTAGCCCTGCAACAGGGAAAAGATAGCTCAAGACATATGGGATAGGTTTACTGAGAACCCAAATTCAGATGTTCTTACTGACTAGCAAAAGGATGAATTTAAATTTTTTTTATATATACACTATCTGTAAATAGTGAAGCTAAGACCAGTCCAAGGCGAAATATTCTCATTCATCGGATGGTAAATTAAAGTAATTTTCAATAATAGATCTGTCGGTCAGGGTTTCAATATAAATAGGATTTTCTGACATTATTTTTATGAATTCTGCTATGCTCGTTGAAAACTCCTTTAATAGAGTGAGGCAATCAGGGAACGATACAAAAACCTTCTTTTTGTTGCTGATTTCATCAAACAAATTACTATCATTCTTTTTACCGGCATAATATTTATTTACAAATTGTTGATCAATCAATAAACCCCTATCTAACTTAATCAGCAACTCAAGTTTGCTAACATTTTTTTCTTCGGTAACCTCTGTATGATGGGTAAACAAAAATGCTTTGGGATGTTTGATAAAATTAGCCCAATTCTTAATAGTGTAAAAAACAGGAAATTTTGACTTACGTAATTCCTTAGGCATCCCAACTACATCTAAAATAGTGTTAAGATTTTCAACGATTAAATAAAGCCAGAAGAAAAAGTTTGTATATTGAATTTTTATATTTTCTTTTTCAGACATCTTTAAAATAGCATTTTCAAGACCATCGAAAACTTCGGAAAGATTACAAAGTATAGAACTATGCTGTGTTTCATTCGCAGCAACGCTCTCGACTAACGAGCAAATTATAGACTTATTTTGCCCTTTATGCTTTCGTTTGAAATTATCTTCAAAATAAATTTTTAAAAGTTTTACTTCCATACATTTGATCCTTAATATTCTAGGCGAATTAACCTCTTACGCTACCTATCTCTATGTTAAGCCTTTTGGTATATGTTAAAGATATAGTAACAGCAAAATACTTTAAATAAATAACGAGAATATTAAAGTCTATAGAATAAGAAACTAGAAGTAGGCGCCAGTAGCTGGCATTTCTCTATAAACTCTACCATTTAATTGACATCCGCCTTTGGCATAGTTCTCATGATCCTTATTCATGGTTGGATCTTGCGGATTAGCATTAAAATTAGGAGAACCCCATTGTTTAAAAAAGAACTTAACTTTATTGGTGCGACATTGACGGAAAATATTCAGAACCCATTCTTTTCTTAATGGACGTGCGCCTGGGCCACTCTCGCCACCTACTATGACCCAATCTATTCCTTCCAAATATAATGACTGCACAGATCCAATTAAAGGCTCTATTGATAAGAACTTTACCTTTGCAGGAGTGCTTAGTAACTCTGGAATACGATAGCTAACCTTTTCTTCTTCTACGGATACACCCATCCATATATTACTAGACCAGTTTAATTTATGGGCTATTTCTTGTAAGCGATCCGACCGCTTAGTAAGCACTTGATAAGTATGCCTAGGAGTTTCGTTCATTACCTTAAAAACTTCTTGAATATAAGAAAGAGGAACATCTTTATGAAAGAGATCACTCATGGAATTAACAAAAACAGTTCTTGGTGTTTTCCAAGAGAAAGGGTGTTTTAAAACTTTAGGAGCTAGCTTTAATTTAAATCCGTCTTTGTACTGCTCGACACCCATAGCTTGAAGTCGTTTAGCCATTCGCTCAGCATAACAAAACTTACAGCCAGCTGAGACTTTACTGCAGCCTGTTACTGGATTCCACGTAACCTCAGTCCATTCTATTGAAGAGTATTTTGCCATATGCTCAACGATACCATAACATCCAATTTCACAACACTGAAAACTATTACCTATACTATTAATGTCAATAGTGGATTAGTGCTTTGAGAGAATCTTCCTCCATAATCAGTAGCAGATATTGTCTTCTCTGACCTCATCCTTCCTAATACCTTAGTTAAATGAGGAACCCTCCAAAGTTCAAATCTTAATTCCTCAATTAATTCTTTCCAACGCATTGGTTGTTTCGATAGTTTATCTATGACCCAAGATTCCAATTCTCTTAGATTAGGTTCTGGGGTTATAAGCTGATACTGATATATACTATCTGATTTTCTTGCATCAAAACCACCATCAGGACAAACTTTCCAAATACAATCTTTCATTAGATCTCTCCCCGCATCATGATTCGTTAAATGCAATAATAGATATCGAGTAACACCGTTATCTCCACGCATACGAATATATGTACCCCACTTAGCTCCCAGCTTTTCTTTCAATAGGTTGACTGATTGTTCTGCTCTTTCATTGAAATCATCCGAACAGACAACCTTTCTCCATTCCTCTCCGCAAAAAATTTCTGAAACAGTCTGTTCCATAGCTTCCCCATGTTCACCCCTCATTGCCATATCTAATTCTCTCCATATGATATTGACAAATAGCTCCACGCCCCTAAAAGAAAGTAAATTCTTTAAAAGTTCACCTGGGATTTTGAACCCAAAAGGATCAATGAAAATAAATGAGGGTGCCATTTTAGCATTTTTTTCTTTCATGCTTTTGACACATTCATTCATTATTTGAAAACAATTACCACAATACTTATGAATCTTTATATTTGGAGGTAAGTTAAGTTTATCAAGTTGTATGGTGAGAGAGTCGAAATTCTCTTTAGTTTCCTCAATAAAATAGAATACAACTTCACAATTGCTAAGTAACTTATCTCTTGAATTATGTTCAATGAGCGTATTAAGTGCAGTTAAAGGCGACCCAAGTTGTCCTTGTGCATAAGTACCCTTCCCAGCATGGGTATCAAAATACAGTACTCTACTTAACTGCCCAAAAGCTAACTTTGGAAACCATCCTTGTAAATAATATTTAATTAATTTCTGTTTTGTATCTTGTAAATTTGAATAGTCATCCCAGTATTTGGAATTTGCTCCCTTTAATTGTTTTTGGGGTTTTGATACCATCAGCCAATTACCCTAACTAATTCCATAAACGACTTTGCTTTATACTTCTCAAACTCTTCTTGACCAACATAAAGGGCTGAATAGTGAATATCGCTCTGTAACCTATTAATATCGTCGCACCATTGCTTCAGACGAACAAATTTCTTTTTATCATCTACGTCTTCACGACCTTTGGTTTCGATGATGTAGATATCTCTTTCGGAAACTTTCACTATAAAATCAGGGTAATAATTTGAGATGAAACCCGAAGCATCTTGATAATCAATTTTAAAGTTTACAGCTAAATAGTTTTTTACATAAGAAACTATGTCTGGGCATTCTTCAAGGAATCCTGCAAACTCTAACTCCAAATGACTGTCGCCAATAATCTTATTAAAAATACTTTTCTTGGGTATTATATACCCCTGATCTTTAACTATAAAAGGTCGGCATTTACTGATCTTTAAATACTCTCTAATCTCAGCTTCCCCTTTATCTCTAACAGTAAGTTTATTAATTTCTTTCTTAAAAGTTTCAACAATTGTCTTTCTTGCTTCTAACTCTGATAAATTTCTAAGCACATTCAAATCTTCTATCTCAACTTGACACTCAAACAGGTAGCTCTGAATAAACTCTTTTACTTGTCCATAAAGAACATCATAACCACTAACTAACCTAAGTTCACGCATGATTGTTTGAGCGAAGAAGCCAACAACACTTCTAAAATCAGGATTTAATGTAGAATCAAACTTTGTAATATGTGTTATTTCATCGGTCGTAATATCCTTAAATACAATATCCTTTTCCTGTTCATCCTTGCTATATTGAGTTAGTTTGGCCCTTTTATTAGTAAAAGCATTTGGTTTCAGATCTGATAAATTTTTATATTCTCGGTATATTCTAGGTGTTAAAACTGGAATTTTTATATCAAGACTTTCTATGTCTTTTTTGACGTTCTCATGGTCAACCTCTACAATAATTGGAGTTTTGGGCTTGCTTCCTTCACCCATCTTAACCCTATCAAGTTCGACACCTTCACTTTTTATAGACTCAACAAAATCCATAAAAGCATCGGTTCCGACAACACTAACATATTCAGTAACATCATCAGCACCACGGTACATCCGTCTCAAGCCTCGACCTAAAGTTTGCTCTGGTAAAATATTGGAAGTTGAAGAATAAGCACGAAGACCAACTATGGTTGTTACGTTTTGAACGTCCCATCCTTCCTTTAACATTAGAACGGAAACAATTACCTTATATGGGCTTGCTTCATCATCTATCGAATTTGCTGCTTCCCTTAATTTTTTTAATTCTTCCAGATTTTTCCCAGAGCTTGCTTCTGAAATCTCTCCATTATTCTTTGTATGAATAACAAGTACTGCATTCTTAAATTCTGGATAGGTAGTCTCTAAATATTCAGCCACCTCATCACAATTTTTGGTGTCATCTGTCATTACAAATAGAACTGCTTTTTTCCCAAGCTTCTTATGTTCTTCAAATCCATTTTTCCACTCTAGGTATCCTAGATGAAGGTAATCTTGGTATTTCTCTGTAAATTTTGAACTTTGACGCTCTTGAAGTTTAGCACGACTTGCAGGATCTGGAAGAACTGGACGCTTCACTACATTTTGAGCAATTGCTTCAACTAATGGGTAGTCACTTACAGTTTGAACAAAAATAGCTCCATTGTTATGTTTTGGGGTTGCAGTAACATCGATCTGGAGAGAAAGCTCACTACCTTTCATTTTTAAGCGATTATTAATATCCTCAATACACTTAAACCATGCTAGCTTTTCATCATGAACGTGATGGGCTTCATCGTTAATTACAACTAGCTCTTCAATATCACGAACTATAACATCTAAATCAACTTTAGAGTCTGTTGTTTTTCCTGTTGGACGTTTACCAAGAAAATAATCAGTAGTATCATCATCTTCAAAAGATGAAACATGAGTATCACCCTCATAAACACGATGAATATTCGTTAAAAAGAAATTTCCTGTTTTCCTAACTAAACCAAGCTCATCTTGAATATGTAAGGTTAATTGAAAATCATCTCTCCAATTACGTCCATCAAATCCATTTTCAGGTAATATGGGATCTTGATAAAATATTTTTAGTCCGTCAAAATCTGCTCTTAACCTATCAAGCACAATGATATTAGGGGCTATAACTAAGAAGTTTCTTGAAAGTGTTGAGTTTTCTTCATAAAGTTTATGAAAATAACTCCATGCAAGAACTAAACTTATAACTTTAGTCTTACCGCTACCTGTCGCCATTTTAATAACGTAGCGTCTCCATGTTTCAAAGAACATGCCTGCTGAAACCGTTCCAGATGCATCAAAACGAAGTAAATCGTATTTGTCTTTAACATTTACTACTTCATGGAGGTAAATAATTGTTTCAATTGCTTCTCTCTGTGCAAAATAATATTGGAATGACCACATTGCCCCAGTAGCAGTAGGTAGTAGATGCTCAGTTTGAAACCACCAACGTAAAAGAGCCTTACTTGTACTGGTCGCGCCTTCATAATTTGAATCGCGAAATTCTTTAACTTTCCTTCTTAATTCCGCAACAAGTGGAGGTAAAAGTTTCTCATATCCCTTTTCTCTTAACGCTTCATCAGCAGGAAACCAACGATATTCTGGAATTAAAACATCATATGGAGATTTAGGAAAATCTGGATGTAGTGCCATTATCTGCCTTAAATAGTGATTTCAATAACTTTCATCGTATCATTCCCAAATATATCTACGACCTTAATAGCAACTTTTCTCCGCCCCTTATTCACTTCATGGTAGATACTCATGAACTCTAGCTTTCTATCTTTCTTTGTACGAAATGATTGCCACTCGTTTTCAAATACATAATCACCAGTCCAGCGTTGTTCAATTTCACCGTTATCATTCTTAATTGAAATAAGTTCCTTCTTACTCTCAAAATCAAAATCTACCGCCCAGTAATCTACCCAATCAGACCATTTTTTTGTTAGAACTTCCCGAGTGGTAATTCCTTTTTTATCTTTTAAAACTTTTACTATTTGTCCATTATCAACGACTATTTTACTCTTGCCATTAGCAAGTGATTCCTCTGCTTTCTTTACCGAATCTTGGTTATAGAATACTGAGAAGTCTGTTAGTTCAATAGCGATCGAACTTTTCTTGATATGTGGTTTTACCTCAATGTATGCAGCATCATGAAATACGACCTGATTTTTCTCAATAGCACGCTTATCAAAGACATCTGGCGGAATATATTTAAGTGCTAGATCAACCCCACGAGATTTTGCTTCCTCTTGAATATTAGGAAATAGGCCCATTTCAAATTCAAATGCTAGTACGTCGACTTTAGTAATTTGCTTTTCAACACATTCAGAAAGAATTTCTTCAATGAAAAGTCTAGTTACTGGTAGGTTTACTGGACCAACTGCTACGAGGCGATTTGATTTTTTTGCGTGGAAGGTTTTAAAGTTCTCTATTGGGGCGGCACTATAGGCTCTGATGATTAGATCTACAAAATCTTTTTCTTTTTGTTCTAGCTGTTTTTGTTTTTCTTCTTCTCGAAGAGACGGGTTTACTCCTATGAAGTGTTGACGCTCGTATTTGCCTAGATTTAGGATTTCAAAGGCACGGTAGTCTTTGCCTGAGTTTTTTAGGTCTCTTTGAACTCCTATCATTCGCTTTCTGGTTGTGTGGATGGCAAATTTACCTAGGTCTGAGCCGATCCATTTGCGGTTAAGCTTTTCTGCAACTGCAAGAGTTGTTCCTGAACCACAGAAGAAGTCTGCGACGATGTCGCCTTCATTTGAAGAGGCTTTTAAAATTCGATTGATCAGTGCTTCCGGTTTTTGAGTTGCATACTGAGCATTTTCGTCCGCCATCGGATTCACAAAATTAATGTCGCTCCACACATCATCGATCACAATCCCCTGTGTATCCTTCAGGTATCTTTTATAACTATAATTTGCACCTATAGATTTAGGTTCAACTAATTCGTTGGAAGATTTTAACCGAGCTAAAGTTGCTTCTGAATAGGTATTCAAATCGCTAATTCGATACAATCCTTTTCCATCACCATCATCATGCTTGAATCGCTTCAAATATTCGTCGCTATATGGTACATACTGTCGATTATAAAGATAACTATCTCGAGTTTTAGAAAAAAATAAAATAGTATCATGGTTAGATGGGAACTTATTTGAAATTGCCTTACTACTACCAGTACTCGATGACCTGCGCCAAATAATCTCCGATACTAGATTTCTGACACCAAATATTTCACCAAGAAGAATTCTTATACTCGCTACGACTCTCCAATCACAGTGAATATAAATTGAACCGTTGTCAGATAACAAGTCCCTCATAATCACTAATCTTTCGTAAATCATTGCAAGAAAACTATCTTGCCCTTTCCCCCAGGTATCCCTATAGGCTAACTCTTCAATAACAGAAGGAGCCTTAGTAAACTCTTCATCACCTACCTCAATATTAACAGAAAAGTCAGCTCCAACATCAAATGGCGGATCAATATAAATCAACTTAATCCCACCTTGCTTTTCAATCTCTTCCCGAAGCACTCCATTCTTCAAACTACTAAGAACTAATTTATTATCACCCCAAATTAATTTATTAGTCCAACCCTTTAACTGCCGACCTCGATCATCAACATCAAAAAGAGACATCTGCAACTTAGTATCTTTTTCTGCTCTTGGCTCATCAACATGCTCTATGACTTGAAAAGGAAGAACGACATTTGTAACTTCATTGGTCTTACCATTCCAAACAAGTTCGACTTCTCTTTTGTCTTCAAACAATAAAAACCGATAATGCTCTGGCAAGGGCTTACCTTCTTCAAGGTACTTTGTAATATCTCTTATTTCATTGTCATTTAGTCGCATTTTAGAAAACTTCTTTTTCTGCTTTTCTGTTTAATTAATCCATATCATATGCCAAAATTATTTAAAAATTTCAAGTTGTTAGTATTTGATTACAAAATAGACAGCTTAAATAATCAGGGCAAATTAAGATTGTATTACTCTTAAACCCATAGCTTCATTTTTCAATAAATAAGTTATTAGATATTATGAAGCCTTACTCACTAAGGAGAGAGCATTGAATAGCTAATTCTTTTGTTTATAGGCAATCCCCATATGAGATTATATCCCTGCTTCAAATTGAAAAATTTCAGAATATAATGTAGTCTAACGGAGAGCCTGCGGACAGAATAGTCATTGTGTATTTCAATGTATGATTTGTATAGCCGTCAGCGGCTTCCTTGACCATGTTTCATAAGTTCTTTGAGCCTATTGAACCTGTTAGCGTCCGCGTAAGAGTTTCCGCAGGCTTTTTATTTTAACTAGATGTCCACATTACAAAAATTAAAATCGTGCAAAGATATTAGTGACCTTGCGACATTGCTTGATACTCAAGCGAAATCACTTTCCTACATACTATATGTTTTAAAAGACGAACGAAAGTATTCTGTTTTTAGGTTGAAAAAGAAAGCAGGCATGCGAGAGATCAGTGCACCAACCAGAGGACTAGGAGTTCTTCAAAAAAAACTATTACGTTTACTTGAAAAATGTAATCATGAAATTGCTGAAAGCAAAGTCACCCAAGACAGATATTCAGCTTTATACTGTAGTCAAGCATACAAGAAGAGTTTTAATTTATATAATCGTAAATTTAACTTCGGGACATTCACAAATGCCTCATTTCATACAAATAGAAGGTTTGTGTTTAACATAGATTTAAAAGACTTTTTTGCTACGATTAATTTTGGCAGAGTAAGAGGTTTGTTTATTAGTAATAAAAACTATTCACTTAATGATACTATCGCAACGATACTTGCTCAAATTATCTGTTTTCAAAATACACTACCTCAAGGAAGCCCAGTTTCGCCACTTATTTCTAATATGATTTCTGAAAGTTTGGATTTCAGATTATTGCATTTGGCGCGCAAATGTAAATGCTTATATACTCGCTATAGTGATGATATAACTTTTTCGAGCAATGCCAAAAACTTTCCCTATGAGATAGCCGTAAAACATGATGAGCCTGAAGGGAATTATACCTGGAATGCTGGCTCCATGTTATCGAACATAATAATTCGCTCAGGATTTGAAATCCATGAGGGAAAGACAAGGATGCAGGTTAGGAACTCTAGGCAATCAGTTACTGGTCTAATAGTAAATCAAAAACCCAATGTGCCTAGACAATATTACAAATATCTCAGGTCAATGTGCCACTCCATTTTTAAATATCATACGTATGAAATCCCAGAATTGATCGGAAAAGGATCTAATAAGCCTTCTCTTAAAAAACTAGAGGGAATGCTTAACTATGTATACGATATCTCCAAAAAAAATGAGCAGAGTCAAAGAAAATCAAATTCCTCCGAAGAAAATAGTGTCTTCAATGCGAAATATAAACTATTCGCAAAGTTCTTATTTTATAAGCATTTTATTGCTAACGCCAAAACTCTCATTCTTACTGAAGGCTATACTGATCAAATCTACTTAAAGTGCGCAGCTAAAAATTTAAAAGATAAGAACTCTCTTACTCTGCGCTATGAGATTGACTATTTAGATTTAACTGAACGAACTAAAAGCATTTTAGGATATTTAGAGGCTCAAAAAAATAACTCTCAAAAGACCAAAGGTAATACTTTTAGTCAAAATGGAGTTCCTTTTTTTATGCCATTCATTAAATTGTATAGAGAACACGCAAAAAACTACTCCGCAAAATTAAATAGCCCTATCATAATTTTGACAGACTCTGATGCGGAATCAGAGAAATTCAAAGAAAATTTGAAAAAGTTAGTTTGCAAGCAGGAGGATACTGAATACTTTGAGACTACGATGCCAGATTGGCATTTTATCGGCGGACACTTATATACACTATCCCTTCCAAAACTTTTAAATAGGGAATCTAAGGTAATAGAAGATTATTTCGATGAAGACCTACTAAATTGTAGTGCGCACTATATGATCTGACAGGCACCCTGGATTTCTTACGTTATTGTA